>JBBSJP010000001.1:0-308090 GCA_038257155.1 Lysobacterales bacterium
GCCAAGGCCTGGCCTGGCTAAAGGACCCGCATCGCTACCTAACCTGCAACCGACTCACGCTCAGACAAATCATCCTCACCGAGGTGGACCAAATCCGAAAGCTGGCCGCGTGATCTTTGTGGGGAGACCTCAGGCCAAGGCGCACCCTACGAGGCTATGGCAAGACCACAGACCGCGGTCGCGCACGCAGGTGCGCTCCACAACGCTGCGAATCAGTTGAACACGATCTCGTAGCGCAAGCCGTGCGCATCGCGGCCGATCGGCGTCATGAAAAGCTGTAGTGCACCGTGCTGCGGATGCAGGAATTCGATGATGCCCTGCGACAGATGGGTCTGGCCCGAGCCGCGCAGATACAGCGAGTAGCCCGGCAGTTCGCGTCCGGTCGGATAGGGACTGCGCCAGACCTGCTCGAGCTGCAGTTCGACCGCGGCCGAATCGGCGCGGCAGGTGAGGGCCTGTCCGACCAGGGCGTCGAAGTCTTCGGCGGGAATCTCGTTGAGCGCAATGGTCATCGTTTCACCGGTTCAATCAGATGTCCGCTGCGGCATGCACCGCTAATCACGCCGCGCCGAGTGAATCGACGCGGCGCTGATACCGGCCTCAGGGCCGCTTCATGAAGTTGAAGAACTCGTCGTTGGTCTTGGTGTTCTTCATCTTGTCGAGCAGGAACTCGATCGCGGCCAGCTCGTCCATCGGATGCAGCAGCTTGCGCAGGATCCAGATCTTCTGCAGGAAGTCGGCCTCGATCAGCAGTTCTTCGCGGCGCGTGCCGGAGCGGTTGATGTTGAAGGCCGGGTAGACGCGCTTCTCGGCGATGCGGCGATCCAGGTGCACTTCGGAATTGCCGGTGCCCTTGAACTCCTCGTAGATCACCTCGTCCATCTTGCTGCCGGTTTCCACCAGCGCGGTGGCGATGATGGTCAGCGAGCCGCCCTCTTCAACGTTGCGCGCCGCGCCGAAGAAGCGCTTCGGGCGGTGCAGGGCATTGGCGTCAACACCGCCGGTCAGCACCTTGCCCGAGCTCGGCACCACCATGTTGTAGGCACGTGCCAGGCGGGTGATGGAGTCGAGCAGGATGACCACATCCTTCTTGTGCTCGACCAGGCGCTTGGCGCGCTCGATCACCATCTCGGCAACCTGCACGTGGCGCGCCGCCGGTTCGTCGAAGGTCGAGCTGACCACTTCGCCGCGCACCGTGCGCTGCATTTCGGTGACTTCTTCCGGACGCTCATCGATCAGCAGCACGATCAGATGGGTGTCGGGATGATTGGTCGTGATGGCGGTGGCGACCTGCTGCATCAGCATGGTCTTGCCGGCCTTGGGCGGCGACACGATCAGCGAACGCTGGCCCTTGCCCTGCGGCGCCATCAAATCAAGGATACGGCCGGTGATGTCCTCGGTGCTGCCGTTGCCACGCTCCAGGGTGAAGCGCTTGCGCGGGAACAGCGGGGTGAGGTTCTCGAACAGCACCTTGTTCTTCGACGCTTCCGGCGGCTCGCCGTTGATCGTCATCACCACCGACAGCGCGAAGTAACGCTCGCCGTCCTTGGGATTGCGGATGCGACCATCGAGATGGTCGCCGGTGCGCAGGTTGAAGCGGCGGATCTGGCTGGGGCTGATGTAGACGTCGTCCGGACCGGCCAGGTAGCTCATGTCGGCCGAGCGCAGGAATCCGAAGCCATCCGGCAGGATTTCCAGCACGCCATCGGCCGGCACGCCGTCGCCATGGCGGGTGAGCACTTTCAGCAGGGCGAAGATGACTTCCTGCTTGCGCATGCGCGCAACACCCTCATGGATGTTGAGCACTTCGGCCAATTCGAGCAGCTTGTGCGCCGGCATGCGCTTGAGATCGCCCAACGAGGGCATCTGGAAGCCTTCCGGCACACGCGGCATGGGGCGCTGCGGCTGCGGCTCGAAATTCTCGCCCTGCTCCTCGCCACCGCTACCACCGCCGCCACCACCGCCGTCACGCAGACCGCGTTCGGCGCGTTCGCGCTGACGGCGTTCGCGGAAACGCTCGCGCCGGCTGCGGCGGCTTTCGCGGCCTTCGCGTGCCTCGCGTGCTTCGGCGGTTTCGCCTTCCGGACCGACGCTGGGGCCGTTGCCGGATTCGTTGCCGCCGGAATCGCCGGACGCGGCATTCGATGGTTCCGCCTGTGTCGCGGGCTGCGTCGCAGATGGCTGATTCTCGTGGCGGCGCGGTGCTGCGGATTGGGGCGTTTGCCCCGGCGCGGACTCGACACTTGCCTCGGCCACGGGCCTGGCTGCGGCGGGGCTCGCTGCTTCAACTGGCGCGGAAACCGCAGCCGGCGCAGGTTCTGCGGCCGTACTCGGCGCAGCTTTGGCTGGCGTCACGTCGCTGGCAGGCGCGCTGGATTCGCTGGCCGGCTCGGCCTTGGGGGCACGCGGCGCACGGCGCGCACGCGGCGCCTTTTCGACGATTTCGCCGTTATCGGTTTCTTTATCAGACACTTTAAGAATTCCTCGCGAAGGGCGAGTGCGGTTTAGAACCGGAGGGGATGGGTACAGAACATCGGGGTGCGAAACCCCGGAATTGCGAGTCACGTTACACCGCGCCGCGCGCGCCGTAAAGGGCTGCGCTGCGTCGGCATTCAGGCAGGTGCCCCGCCTGCTTTACTGGTGACCGGCGCCTGGGCGCCGGTCGCGTCAGACAGGCTGCTAGATCGCGCGATCGATCAGTTGGGTCAGCTGCGCCTTGCTCACCGCACCAACCTGGGTGGCCTGCACCTTGCCGTCCTTGAACAGCATCAGGGTGGGGATGCCGCGCACCGCATACGTTCGCGGGGTCTGCTGGTTCTGGTCGATATTGATCTTGGCGACCTTGAGGCGACCCTCATAGGTCTGTGCGATTTCGTCGACCATCGGCGAGATCATCTTGCAGGGGCCGCACCATTCGGCCCAGAAGTCCACGAGAACGGGTTCGGCGGAATTGAGCACCTGGCTATCGAACTCGGCGTCACTGACATGGATGACTTTGTCGCTCACGGCAAACTCCTGGAAAAGTGGGTAGCGGCAAGCTGGGCCGCTGGTTCAGCTACACTTGGGGCCGACCGGATGCCAGAACAAGCCGCCGGGCCGGGGAAGTCCCGAGTGTGGCCGCAGCCGGGCGGCCAAGCAAGCGCGTCCGTTCGACGCCGATGACCGAGTAAATGACCGACAAACCGCTTACCGATATTGCCTTCTCCAACTTTGATCTGCACCCCGATCTGCTGCACGGGCTGGAACAGGCTGGCTTCTCCCGCTGCACACCGATCCAGGCGCTGACCCTGCCGCACGCCCTGCAGGGCCGCGATGTGGCCGGCCAGGCGCAGACCGGCACCGGCAAGACCCTGGCCTTCCTGGTCGCGGTGATCAACCGCCTGATGCGCCAGCCGGCGCTGGCCAATCGCGCTGAATCCGATCCGCGCGCCCTGATCCTGGCGCCGACCCGCGAGTTGGCCATCCAGATCGAAAAGGACGCCGCCAAGTTTGCCGGCGCTTTGGGACTGCGCTTTGCGCTGATCTACGGCGGGGTCGATTACGACAAGCAGCGCGAGCAACTGCGCTCGGGTGTGGACGTGATTGTCGCTACGCCCGGACGCCTGATCGACTATTACAAGCAAAAGGTCTTCGCCTTGCACGCCTGCGAAATGGTGGTGCTGGACGAGGCCGATCGCATGTTCGACCTGGGCTTCATCAAGGACATCCGCTTCCTGCTGCGTCGTATGCCCTCCTGCGAGGAACGCCAGAGCCTGCTGTTCTCTGCCACGCTCAGCCACCGCGTGCTGGAGCTGGCCTACGAGCACATGAACGAGCCGATCAAGCTCACCGTGGAAACCGAATCGGTAACCACGGCGCGGGTGCGCCAGACCGTCTACTACCCGTCCACGGAAGAGAAGATCCCGCTGCTGCTGAACCTGCTGGCCGGCATCGATGCCAGCCGCAGCATCATTTTCGTCAACACCAAGGCCGCCGCCGAGCGCGTCACCAACCGCCTGGCGCGCTATGGCCATCGCGTCGCGACGCTGTCTGGTGATGTGCCGCAGAAGAAGCGCCAGAGCCTGCTGGCCAAGTTCCAGCGTGGCGATCTGGCCCTGCTGGTGGCAACCGACGTGGCGGCGCGTGGCCTGCACATTCCCGATGTCAGCCACGTCTTCAACTACGACCTGCCGCAGGACGCCGAAGACTACGTGCACCGCATCGGCCGCACTGCGCGACTGGGTGCCGAGGGCGACGCGATCAGCTTCGCCTGCGACAAGTACGCCATGACCCTGCCGGAAATCGAAGCCTTCATCGAGCAGAGCATCCCGGTGGCGCAGATGACCCCCGAGCTGCTGATCATGCCGAAGGCACCGCCGCGCAGCGAGGCCGAGATCGCTTCTGGCCAGAACGAACCGGACGACGACGACGGCTCGGTGGCATCCGGCCCACCGCCAGCTGCCGGTCGGCGTCCTGGCGGTGGTCGACCGGGTGGCCGACCGGGCGGTGGCCGTCCCGGTGGCGGACGCAGCCGCAGTTCCAGCCCGCGCTGAACGATTGGCGATGACGGCGGCGATCCGTTTCGATGCCTTGGCGCGCTGGGCGCCGCAGTTCGGCCGGCTTTGCCTGGCATTGGCGATTGCCGCCTGCGCCTTTGCCGTCGTCAGGCTGGTCCTGCTGTTGATCGCCGGTCCTACCCTGCCGGTGCCCGACACCGCACCAGCACAGCCATTCGAAGCGACACGCTCACCGCTGGTGGCGGATTCGATCGCCAACTGGCACCTGTTCGGGCGCAGCGAAAGCCTGCCCGACACCGTGACCAGCGCGCCGGAAACCGAACTGCGCCTGTTTCTGCGCGGCACCCTGAACGAAAGCGTGCCGGAGCAGGGCATCGCGATCATCAGCGACGCTGAAGGCAACGAGCGGGCCTACCGGGTTGGCGAGATGCTGCCGGGCGAGGCAAAGCTCGTTGCAGTGCATGCGGCCCGCGTGCTGATTGATCGCGGAGGACGTCGCGAAGGTCTCAGCTTGCGTAGCGATGTGGATCCGTCGGCGAGACCGGTGAGCGGCGGCGATGGGCTGGCCGGCGCTCGCCGCAGCGCGCCGCTGCCGGGTGCCACGGGCGAGCCGCAACCGTTCGCCATCGGCCCACTCAGCCTGGGCGTGCCCAATCTCGACCAGTTTCGCGAAGCCAGCGTACCGAATGTGGCCGAACTCGCCCGCCAGGTCGGTGTGCTGCCGGTACTGGAGAACCAGCGCATGATCGGCGTGCGGCTTACCGTGGGCCGTGATTCGGACCTGCTGGAGCGCTACGGCCTGCGCACCAGCGACATCATCACCCAGGTCAACGGCATTCCACTCGACGGACCGCAGCGCCAGCAGGAACTGCTGGAATCGTTGCGCGGCGGCCGTTCGGTCACCATCACCGTGCGCCGCGATGGCGGCACCCAGGACATCCGCCTTTCGCCATGAGATTTCCCATGCCTCGTTCCGCCTGTCTGCTGCTGCTGGCCTCTTTCAGCGTTTCGGCGCAGGACGTACCGCGCGTATTTCCGGCCGCACCCGGCGCAGTCGACCGCATCGGACAGACCGATGCCGCCGCGACGGAGTCTGCCGCGACGGTCGTTCGGAATGGCGAGCGCCACACCCTGAATCTCAAGGCCGCCGATATCAATGTGCTGATCTCGACCGTGGCCGAGATCACCGGCCGCAGCTTCATCGTCGATCCGCGCGTTGAAGGCCGCGTCACGGTGATTTCCGAGCGGCCGATGGACGCCGACGAGATCTATCGCACCTTTGAAGCGGTGCTGCGCACGCATGGCTTTGCCGTGATGCGTTCGGGTGGTATCGATCGCATCGTGCCGGACGCCATCGCCGCGCGCGAAGCGCCCTATGATGCCGCCACCTCGGACAGCCTGGTTACCCGCGTCATCCCGGTGAAGCATGTCTCAGCACTGGAACTGGTCACCCTGCTGCGTCCGCTGCTGGCACCCGAAGCCCAGCTCACCGCGCACGCCGACAGCAACAGCCTGCTGATCTCCGACCGCGCCGCCAATGCCGAGCGCATCGGCCGCATCGTGGCGCGCATCGATACCGCCGCGGATGCCGAAGTCGAAGTGATCGCGCTGCGCCACGCCAATGCCAGCGAAGTGGCTCGCACCCTCGGCATGCTGGCCGCGCCGCCAGCGCCGGGCATGCAGGCGTCCAGTACGCGCCTGGTGGCCGACACCCGCACCAACTCGGTGCTGCTCTCGGGCTCGCGCGCCGATCGCCTGCGCCTGCGCACCCTGGCCGCGCACCTCGACACGCCACTGGCCGGCGGCGACAACACCCGCGTGGTGTATCTCAACTATGCCAGCGCCGAAGACCTGGTTCCGATCCTGCAGGGCGTCGCCGCCACCCTGACCGGCGTCGAAGCCGGCCAGCCCGGCGCCCAGGCCAGCATTCTTGCCCACGGTGACACCAATGCTTTGGTGGTGTCCGCCGCACCGGCCGTCTACCGCGAACTGCAGGGCGTCATCCGCCAACTCGATATCCGCCGCGCCCAGGTACTGGTCGAGGCGATCATCGCGGAAGTCAGCGACGACCTTGCCGACGAGCTTGGCGTGCAGTGGCAGAGCACCAATTACGACGGCACCGGCAGTGGTTACCTCGGCGGCACCAACTTTCCCGGCGCCAATGGCAGCGGCGGCATTGTCGGCGCGCTCACCAATCCGCTCGGTGCGGTAGGTGGCTCGGGCCTCAACCTCGGCTACATCGGCGGGCGCGTCACCATTCCGGGCCCGAATGGCGAGGACATCACCGTGTTCCAGGTTGGCGCCCTGGTCAAGGCGCTGCGCGGCGACGGTCGCGCCAATGTGCTGTCGCAGCCTTCCATCGTCACGCTCGACCACCACGAGGCCGAGATCACCGTTGCTCAGGAAGTGCCCTTCCTGACTGGCAGCTATGCCAACACGTCCACCGACGGCGGCAGGAACCAGCCGACCAACCCGTTCCAGACCGTCGAGCGCAAGGACGTTGGCCTGATACTCACCGTTACCCCGCACGTCAACGAAGGCGACAGCGTGCGCCTCGACATTCGCCAGGAGGTCTCGGCCATTGCCGCCAGTTCGGCCGGCGCAGTCGACCTGATCACCAACAAGCGCGAGCTGCGCACCAGCGTGCTGGTCGCCGACGGCGGCCTGCTGGTGCTGGGCGGCCTCTCCTCGGACGAAGTGCGCCAGAACACCCAGGGCGTGCCCGGCATCAGCCGCGTGCCCCTGCTCGGCAACCTGTTCAAATCGCGCAACTCCAGCAAGGCACGCCGTCAGCTGATGGTCTTCCTGCGCCCCACCATCCTGCGCGACGCCGCAGTCGAATCGGCGGTTTCAGGCGAGCGCTACAACATGCTGCGCGCCGAACAGCAGCGCCTGCGCGACAACCAGGAAATGCGCTACCGCGGCGACCAGCAGCCTTTGCTGCCGGCCCTGCCGGCCGACGACCTGATGCAGCGGCCGCCGCCGGTGCAGCAGGACGACTAGGAGCGAGGAGTGCAACGTGCATTTTTGGCATGTGCAAGTTCCTTTCTAGGTCTCGGCTTCGCGCAGTCAGTTTTCGTTGCCTTTCTGGGCCATCCCACCAATACCGTTCGTGGTGAGGCGCATAGGTCGAGGCGGCCGCGAGGCCGAAGGCGTGCAGCGCCTCGTAGCCGCCTTGGCGGCCGAACGAGACCGTAGCGATCGAACCACCAGCTGAGGCGTGAGTCAGCCGTCGCCGGACGCCCGTGCAAGTGGCCGAGTTCCTCTCAAGCTCGGAGGTCCGCGCTGCGCATGCCGGTGAACTGCGAGCGCCAATGCCCACCAGACCGCAAAGCCAACCCGACTTGACGCGTCAACACTTGGCGCCCACGCTAATCGTCATGAACACGACGCTTCCGGCCAGACGCCCCAGCGCCAGCGCACCGTTCCTGCCTGCGGGCGGGCCGAGCACGGCGCTGCAGCGCGTGTTGCGCGCGCTCGCGCTTGGCCAGCGGGGCCAGATGCTGCGCAAGATCGGCGAACATGCTCGATCCGGTCGCGACACTCGACCTCGCTGAGCAGGTCACAGCAGCCGCGAAGCGACTTGGCTTCGATGCGGCATTGATCGACGCAGCGGCGCTGGCGGTGCATCGCTATACACGCGGCACGGAAGATATCGATCTTGCCGTTTCGGTAATCCCTTCGACCCAGCTCAGCGCACTCGCACAGGTGCTTGCGGGAGCGGGCCTGCACACGCGATTGCGTCTGCCGGATGATGAGGATCCCCTTGGCGGGGTGCTGAGCGTGTGGGCCTGGGACGATGAGGCTGGCGAGCCGGCTGGCATCGTCGAAGTCGTCAATTTCTTCAATCCTGGGCGGACCGGCCGCAATCCCGCGAGGGATGCGATTACCCGGGCAGCAACTCTCGAAGGCGGTCGCTTGCGCTGCGTCACCTTGGAAGACTTGGTCGCGCTGAAACTTTACGCTGGCGGCCTCACCGACCTGGCGGATGTGGCGCAGTTGTTGGTTCACAACCCCGAGGCAGACCTCGACGCGGTACGCGCCGTGGCCGCACCGTACGACGAAGGCCGACACCTCGAAGCACTGATCGCCGAGGCCGCAAGGATTCGCATCGGGCGGTGAACAGCAATCCCTTGCTGTATTGTCTTGCAGCCCAGGCAATGCCTATCGCCCTGTAAACGCATGACCATCACCCACCCGCCCCGACCCAGCTACGGTTTCGCCCGCCGCAACGGCGCCACCCTGGTGCGCTGGCAGGATGGCGCGGCGCTGGTCGCGCATCGCGCCGATGTGGCGCTGGAAACCCTCGCCGAGCTGCGTCGTCATTGCGATGCACCGCTGCGCCTGGAGGAGCACGGCACGGCCGATTACGAGCGCCTGCTGCGCGATCTGTACGAGTCAGGAGGTGAGTCATCCTCGGCGATGGCGGTGGATTTCGATGAGCGCGCCGACCTGTCGGCGATTGCCGATGCCCTGCCCGAGCCGGAAGACCTGCTGGAAAGCGAGGACGATGCGCCGATCATTCGCCTGATCAATGCCCTGCTCACCGAAGCCGTGCAACAGGGCGCCTCGGACATCCATATCGAGCCCTTCGAGCAGCGCCTGGTGGTGCGTTTCCGCATCGATGGCGTGCTGCGCGAGGTGCTCAAACCGAAGAAGGCCATCGCCAGCGCGGTGGTAAGCCGCATCAAGGTGATGGCCAAGCTCGACATCGCCGAGAAGCGCCTGCCGCAGGATGGCCGCATCGGCCTGCGCCTGGCCGGCCGTCCGGTCGACGTGCGTGTGTCGACGATTCCGGTCGGCAATGGCGAGCGCGTGGTACTGCGCCTGCTTGACAAGCAGGCCGGGCGCCTCGACCTGGCCCAGCTGGGCATGGGCGAGTCGATCCTGGCCCAGGTCGACCAACTCATCCATCGGCCGCACGGCATCCTGCTGGTCACCGGTCCGACCGGCTCGGGCAAGACCACCACGTTGTACTCGGCGCTGAGCCGCCTGAACGACGCGACGCGCAACATCCTGACGGTGGAAGATCCGATCGAGTACTACCTCGACGGCATCGGCCAGACCCAGGTCAACACCAAGGTCGACATGAGCTTCGCGCGCGGCCTGCGCGCCATCCTGCGCCAGGATCCGGATGTGGTGATGGTGGGCGAGATCCGCGACCTGGAAACCGCCGAGATCGCGGTGCAGGCTTCGCTGACCGGGCATCTGGTGTTGTCTACCCTGCATACCAATTCGGCAGTGGGCGCCGTTACCCGCCTGCGCGATATGGGCGTTGAGCCCTTCCTGATCGGCTCGGCCCTGCTTGGCGTGTTGGCGCAGCGCCTGGTGCGTCGCATCGATCCCGAAATGAGCGAGAAGTACAGCCCAAGCGAAGCCGAGTGCGCCGCCTTCGGCAAGCCTTTCGATGCAAGCCTGCGCTTCCGCCGCCCGCGCGCCGACCTGGTCGGTCGCGAAGCTGGCTACCGCGGCCGCACCGGCCTGTACGAACTGGTCTTTGCCGACGAAACCCTGCGCCGCCTGATCCACGAGAACGCGCCCGAAGCCGAGCTCACCCGCCACGCCCGCAGCCGCACTCCGGCAATGATCGACGACGGCTGGGACAAGCTGTGCGCGGGGATCACCTCGGTGGAGGAAGTGCTGCGGGTGACGCGCGAGGAGTAGGACCCGTCGCTTCGGGTGATCGCGTCAAAGTGTCTTCTGCATTAGAAGCAGGCGTAGGGTGGGCCTTGGCCCACCGCGGATGCACCCCGCGCACCTGCTGCCCTGGGTAGACCATGTGTTCGTGATCATCAATCACGGCGCCGGCGGTGGGCCAAGGCCCACCCTACGGGATTGAAGGCTGACTTGCCCAGGAGTGGATCTGGCCGCAGTCTTCGCATCGGGGCCTGCGAGGTTTATGTGCGGCGGGTTCAAGCCCTGGGGAGAGGCCCGTCATGCTGGTCATCGGCGACAAAAATCCGCTCTGCCATATCCGTCGCCCCTGGGTAAACCACGCGCTGATCGCCCTCTGCGTGCTGGGCTACCTGCTGGGCCTGTCGGTGCCGGGCTTCGCCCTGTTGCCGGCCGAGATCAGCGGCCTTGGCAGCGTGCCGGATGACTGGGTCGGCCTGCACTGGTCGCTGCGTCTTCTCAGCTACACCTTTCTGCACGCCGATATCTGGCACCTGCTCGGCAACCTGATCGTGCTCTGGGTGTTTGGCGACAACGTCGAAGACGCCATGGGTCATGCCCGCTACCTGCTGTTCTTCGCGCTGTGTGCGATGGCTGGAGGCCTGGCCGAGGCGCTGCTCACCAGCTCACCCGAGCTGCCCATCGTCGGCGCCAGCGGTGCCATCGCCGGGGTGATGGCGGCCTACCTGCTGATGCATCCGCGCGCCCGCATCCTGATCCTGGCGGCGTTCCGCTTTCCGGTGATCGCGCCGGCCAGCCTGTTCGTTGGCCTCAGCATCGGCCTGGATGTGCTGATGGCGCTGTTCGCCGACGACAAGCAGCAGGTCGCCTGGTGGGCCCACCTCGGTGGCTTCGGCGCCGGTCTGGTACTGCTGTTGCCGCTCAAGCATCGCGACGTGACGCTGTTCCAGCCAGCCGACGCCTACCCGGTCGAAAGCTTCGGTGGCGCACATCGCTATCTGCTGGATCTCAGCCCCAAGACCCAGGTCGGCGCGCGCTTCACCGACCGCGCCGTGGCGGCCTTCAAGATCGTCGCGTTCTTTCTGCTGATCACCGTGCTGGTGGAGGTGGTGCTGGCGTGATCGGGGCGCGGCATGCCATCTACTGGGAGGGGAAAGTTGCCGAATCGGGGAGGTAGATGCCTTCCAAACCGGGAGTCAGCGGGTCCAGATCGAGGTAGCTCTGCTGACTGGGTCCTTGGGATGAGTGGCTTCGAATGATCCACGCGAAGTGATCGCCTGCCGGCAGACTGCGGAAGCGCCAGATCGGTGGGGTCTCGAATGGTTCGCCCGGCGCGAGCCTGGCCTTGGGCGCCTGGCTGACCCGGCCGCCAAAGGCGGTTGTAAACCCGCCCAGCTCGGTGTTGTCGAAGCGCCACTGCACGGCAAAGTTCTGGTTCGTGCTGCTCAAGAGGGTAGCCACGCGCAGGAAATGCTCCGGCTCCACACCGGTACCGCCGAACACGCCCTGCCCACCGCGTGTCACGAGCACATCATTGAGGGTCAGCGGGTCTGCCTCTGAGTCCGGGAAGGTGGGTAACTGCGCCAGGGCCTCTGGCCGCCACCACTGACCTTGGAACCAACGGTAGTCGCTCATGTTGATGATGGCGAAGTACGTGGGCTCGGCCAGGTCGATCATGCCGATGGCCATTCCGACGCCGCGCTCTTCACCCAGATCTCCTCGATAGACGACGCGCACGATGAGGTCTGTGGCGTTTACCGGGATCGGATCGGCCGAGAAGTCGAAGCGCTGTGGCTGCAACGAGGAGCCATCCAGGTTGCCAGCGATTGCCACCGGTGCCGAAACCGAAGTCTCCGGGAACGCGCTGCGATTCATGCCGGCGGGACATTCGCCTGGAAGGTGGATATCTTGCGGCCAGCTTCTTGAGGGTTCGTGACTCAGGTCCGGGGAATAGCACGGGTTACGGTGGTACTGCGCCACCGCCACTATTTCGCCCAGGCCCATCGACTCGATGGCACCGTCGATGTAGCGGCTGTTGTTGCGCATACGCAGGTCGAGGTAGCGAAACCCATAGATCTGCGCATCGCTGAAGCGGCGCGGATAGCCCTGCCCGTCAACCAGGTGCGGCTGACCATGGTCGAGCACAGCGACCACACCATTGGCTGGAAGTTGAACTTCAATGCGGCCGCGAAAGAAGTAGTCGATCAAGCCCGCCGAATAGGCCACCGCACGGGGAATCAGGTTGTCGGCCTGGGCAGCGTAGTCCTCTAGCGCGATCTTGCCAATGTACTGGGGCGGCAGACCCTGCGGGCTGAAAATGCCGACAGTCCCAAGCGTCACCAACTCGGTGCGCTCGGGATGCAGCGTGTCGGGCACCTGCCGGGCAATGGTCTTGCGAACAACGCTTGCGCCATTGGGCAAGGATGATTCCACCTCGGTCACGCTGTATCCAGCGTCCGACAGATCGTCCGGCGGATGGGCGAAGCCTGAAAACGGTCGCGGCAGGGTGCCTTCGCTGAAGAAGCCGCGATTGCTGTAGTCGGCCATACCCCGCCTCGCCAGGACGTTGCCGTCCTGATGGCGAGTGGTGATGAACTCAACTGGCGTGGCGAACTGCGGGATCGGGTAGTCGGTGTTCCATGGGGGCTGCCTATTCCCAGTCGCGGGCGGGTTACCAAACATCCCGGAGAAACGTTCCCGCTCTCCCTCGGGACCATGAAACGGAACTATGGCATCGAACCCACCGATGGCGCGAAACTCGGTGAATACTTCGAAGGTTCGGCGAGCGATGCTGGAGTTCAGCAGACGGAAGCGCCAGTCGTTCGAGTGGTTGTGAGGGTCCTTGCGACTGTGTTGGGGCTGAGCAGCATCCTGCAGGTGATGCAGCACCTGTCCCAGCGATTTGAAGGCCGTCGCCATAAACCCAAGCCGAGCCTGGGCGGCCGTGCCATCGGCCTCGCCAGTGCCCGGCGTCGGCTTGTAGGTCATGGCGAGCCAGAACTGCCGCCGCGCGTCCACCCAGGAAAAATGATTGCGCCGCGAAAGTAGTGGATTGAAGGAGGGCGAGAGTGCATTTTCCACACCGAGTGCCCAGTCGATCGAACGACTCGCAATGCCGGTAGCGGGTAGCAAGGTGGTGTTGCTGACCGGATCGTAGAAATGATGGATCGAGCGATTCAACTCACCATGCGGGTCCGGATCTGGTCGGGGTGGACTTAGGTACTCTCGTTGAGTCAGATCGTCCTCGCGGATCGCGCCACGCATCAACCACGCTTTTAGTCGAACGAACTCGAAGCCGTCGATCTGGTCCTCGCGACCCAGAACCAGTTGCTGAGTGATGTGACCGTTTTCGTATGGCATCACCATTCTTGCCGACGGCGGAGACGAAGTTCCAGACGTCCAATCGGGAGCCATGTCGTAATAGAAATCTGCGCCTCCCAACGACGCGGATCCAAACCAAGGACGAAACGGCGTTGATTCCTCCAATCGATCCAGGCCCAACAATGCCGGGACTTGGTCACTAGCTAAAACGCTGCGTCGAAAAGCAGCATCCGTGATCGAAGCGTGTGTCCGGACCTCGTAGGCTTCGACCTGAGCACAGAGGATAGCCAACAGGGGAACCAAGAGATGCATGCTCGGGCGGGTTCGATTCACGCGCCGATCTCCATCAGCACCACGCATTCGGCACGGTCGTACTCGTGGGACTCAGCGCGCAGTCCATTCAACCTCTCCCACCGATAGCTATCGTGCTCCGGAAAGCGCCTCAATGCCGTCGCCCCGCCGTATCTGGAGAACGGCTTCCCGTCATTCGTCCCGGCACAAATGAGTTCCCTTTGCTCCCTCAACAATGAGCGGAAATAGGCCCCTCGGGGGCCGATTGCCCGCACCCAGTCTCCCTGACAGGTCCCTGGTGCACTCGACAGCATCCACAATCTTGCCGCAGGATCCTGATCGTCAGTGACCATCCGCAATGGCGTATTGCCGTACCGGCGCGCCGCTTCGCCATGCATGGAACTCAAATCCTCGCGCAGCCCCGCAAAGTAGAGTCGTGGCGTGGGATCGCGTTCGCCGCGCTCGGCCATAAAACGGCCGAATTCGCTTGGCGGCAACTCCACCCGCCAGCGTCCATCAGCGTCGGTGCGCAGGATCAAGTCCATCCAGCAACTGGTGTCGCCAGCGTAGTATCGACCTGTCGGATGCCAGGGATAACGCACCCAGACCCCCGCCAGCGGCTCACCGGTTTCGCTGTGCTGCACGCTTCCCTGCAGTACCAGCGGCTCACGAGAGGCCTCAAGCCAGCGCGTGCGCACTTCCATATCCGCCTCAATGAAAAAGTGCGGCAGGGTAACGGGCAAAGGCAGAAGAAATACCAGCAGCGGCGGCCACAGGGCCCAGTGCAAGCGCGGGCGAAGCGAGCGTGTCTTGCGCGCCATGTAGAACATCCGCGCCAGCAATCCCAGCAGCAGGAGCAAACCAATGCCGCCCCAGGCCACCATCCCGGCCAGGCCTTCGCGCCAGGGCGCCACCATATCGGCGGGCCGGCCATCCAGCCCCTGCATGATCTCGGATTCGGTGAGCACGCTCCAGTCATCACCGCCATCTTCGATCGGCGGTAGCGGCGGCGGCGGCAGCGGGATTTCGGGGGGCGGAAGTTGCGACTCCGGCGCAGGCATCGGTCCGGGTGAAAAGGCCTGGTCGAAAGTCCTGATCTGCGTCGGCCCATGCGCTGGCGTCTGCGCTTGCAACAGTGTCACGCCCAGCAGCACCAGCATCAAGGCGACGGCAAGAGAGCGTCCTGCCAACGGGCGGGCCGGGTGGCGAAAACGCCTGGCTGGCTTCATAGGCCGGAGATCTTCCACAGGCCCTCGCGATCACGCGAGAACTGCACTGGGTAGCCGAAGCTGCGGCCGTTCTCCTCGCGCAGCACGAACAATTCGGCCTCGTTGAAGCCGAGGCTACCATCGGCTACCTGCCCCAGGGATGCAGCAAGCGCCGGCAAGTTGGTTCCCAGGTTTTGCCACATCGAGCGATAGGAATCGTGCAGTTCCGGATGCATCAGCGCCAACGCTGCCTCGATGTCGCTGGCCATCAAATGGCTGCGCAGGCGTTCGAACAGATGACACAGAGTGACGCGGGTCAAGCCAATGCGTGGCACCACCCCGGGCAAGGAGAGAACGACAAGCGGTTCGCCAACCTGGTGAAGCTCTACGCGCGCGATGAAGGGTCCCGGATTGAGCAGGACTTTGTCGAGTGTCGGGGGCGGTAGTCCGACGTAGTCGAACTGGCCGTCACCGTCCAGATCGGCGCGCACTTCGCTGACCTTCGAGTCGGGCGGAAGCAGCAACCGCAGGGATAGCGCGGCAGGCAGGAAGGCGTCGGCGCGTTCAACTTCAAGGCGCGGCAATGGCAGCAGGTCTGCGTCGGAATTGACCGACAGGGTTTCTTCGATGCGCTCCCCGGCATGGGTGGCGGCAACAATGCGAACGGCATTAAGTCCCGGCTCCAGGCCGACGTAGGGAAGCCACCAGCGTCCACCATCCATGCGCGCGGCGCGGCCGTCGACCGTCACCGCCGTCCCTGGCGGCCCCTCATAGCTGCCCGTCAGCGCGATACCCTGATCGGCGATCAGCGGATCAGGCAGAGGATCCAGACTCAGGCTAAGGGAGGCGGAAGGTTGGGGCAGGGGCACCGGGCGCAAATCCGGAAAGACCAGCGGGTCGGTGGATTCCACGCCACTGCGAAAGATGTCGTTGGGAATCACCCCGCAGGACTGCGCGGTAACTGCAGGTATCCAGCTCGTGAGCAGTAGCGCGAAGACCTGCGCCCTTACGAAACGGGACTTCATGCTGTTGCGCTCCCTGTCGAGACACTTCCATTGGAATGACACACTACGACCGCTTGTCCCCCAAACGCAACCGCTCGTCGACGTAGGCGCGTGCCGAAAAGGTGTTCCTGGAGTGTCCGAGCAAGGCTTGAAGTAGTCGCATCAGCCGCCCTCGCTCAACAGAAACCGCGCCTTGCCCGACTGCACCGATCCGGGAAAGCGCTGGATCAAACCGCGTAGGGCGCGGCTGCCGAGGGTGGCGTTGCCGCGATCGCTGAGTTCGATGCCCAGGCCGAGCCACTGCTGGGCCAGGTCCAACTCAGGCAGCTCGCGCGCGTCGATCGATTCGAGCAACTCCAGTGAGGCCAGACTTTCGCCGATGGCGGCCAATCGCGCCGCGAAGGCAGCGCGGTGTGCGGCGTCGGGTTGCTCACCGAGCTTCTGCAGATCCTGCAGAATTCCCCACTGCGTGCGGCTGTCTTCGCCGCCGCTGCTGCGCGCGTCTAGCACCGCATGCGCGCGCGCGATCAGTTCGCTGCGGTCCTTGCGCTGCGCATAGCGCTCCACGCGGTAGCGCGCGATCGCCACATCGAGGCGCTGGGGCTCTGCTGCTGCCAGCGGCGCGAGCAGGGCGTCGGCCTCGTTCAAGCGCATCTGGCCAAGATGGGCGAGGGCAGCATTGAGGCCATCCTTGCTGCTTGGCGCGTCAGGTTCGTCCTCCATGAACTCCTCGCGTGTCCAGCCCAGGCTGCGCGCGCCCCAGGCCAGCAGGGCACCGGCCACGATGCCGCCGGCATGCGCCGAGTACGCCACCTGCGAATCGGACAGTGCAAACATCTGCAGCAGCTCCCAGCCCAGCCAGGCCGGCAAGAGCAGCAAGGCGGGCGCGTGCACGTAGTCGAATACCACGAAGAACCAGTAAAAGAATCGGATGCGGCGCAGGCCCCACAAGACCGCCAGCGCACCCATCAGGCCGGCAATAGCACCGGAGGCACCAACCAGCAGGGCCGGCGCGCTGCCTTGCCAGGCCAGCCAGGCCAGGCCGGCGGCACCGCCGGAAAGCAGATACAGGCCGAGAAAGCGCCAGGGGCCCAAGGTTCCTTCGACCAGCAGGCCGAGAAAGCAGAGAAACAACATGTTGCCGAACAGGTGTGCAAACCCGCCGTGCAGGAACATTGAACCCAGCAACCCGCGCGGACCTGGGGCAGACGAACTCAGGCCATAACGCAGGATGACGGCACGTTGGCGAATCTGTTCGAACCTGTTGGCCAGCGGGGTCCAGCTTGCCCGCTGCTGCTCATCATCAAACAACTCGCCGCGCCCCAGCCGGGCGCGAAATTCCTCGTCATGCTGGGCGGCCTGACTCATCCAGGCATCGCGCAGCGCAGGCGGCACGGACTCAAACTGTTGGCGCGTGGATTCGTCCTCACTGCTGCGCAGATGCTCGGCGTACAGCGCGACTTCGATTTCAGCCAGACCCGACTCGGCATGATGGCGTGCAGCCTCGCTCTGTACCCGCGCATCGCCGCTTTGCAGGAACAGGAAAACGAACACATTGGCCAGCACCAAGGCCGCTGTCATCAACGGGAAATTGCGCCGCGTCACGGGATGGTGCAAAGGCAGGATCAGCATGGCATTCGTTGTGAGCGGGTCCAGTGTCCAGTTTACGTGCAGCCGTTCCCGCTATCCTGTCGTCTGGCTTCTGACCAACCCTCATCCATGCGCGCACTTGTCCTTGTCCTTGCCATGAGCCTTAGCCCCGCCTTCGCCCAATCGCCCGCCGAGCCACAGCGTCTCAGCCTTGAAGCCTTCACTGGCGACGTGACCCTGGTGGGAAACAGTCTGCACTTGCCACAGGTGGCCCCGGATGGCTCGCGTGTCACCTTCCTGCGGGGGCGCGAGGACGAAAGCCGGCGCCTTGACTTGTGGGAGTACCACGTCGAATCCGGGCAGACCCGGATGCTGGTGGATTCGGCAAAGCTGGTGCCGGAAGAGGGCGAACTGTCCGATGAAGAGAAAGCGCGACGCGAGCGCCAACGCATCGCGGACCTGTCCGGAATCGTCGACTACCACTGGGCACCGGATGCCCGTCGCCTGCTGTTTCCGCTTGGCGGCGAGCTTTATTTGTACGACATCACTACGCCCGAGGCCGGCGCGCGTCGCCTGACTTCGGGCGAGGGCTTTGCCACCGACCCGAAGGTTTCGCCGAAAGGCGGCTATGTCAGCTTCGTGCGTGGCCGCGACCTGTGGGTAGTGGACCTGGCCGACGGCGCCGAGCAACGCCTGACATTCGACGGCTCAGACACCATCGGCAACGGCGTAGCGGAGTTTGTCGCCGACGAAGAGATGGATCGTCACACGGGCTACTGGTGGGCGCCGGACGATTCCGCCGTAGCCTATGCGCGGATCGACGAATCCGGCGTGGCTATCCAGCGTCGCTTTGAGATCTATCCTGACCGCACCGAGGTGGTCGACCAGCGCTATCCGTCGGCTGGCGAGGCCAATGTCACCGTGCAGCTGTGGGTGGTGAAGATCGGCCAGACCTTGCCGCGCCCCTACGTGCAGCAGCCCGACGGCAGCGTGGTGCACGAGGGCCCTCGCCCGCCGGCGCCGCTGCGCATTGATCTGGGCGACAACAGCGATGTCTACCTGGCGCGGGTCGACTGGATCGATCACGAGCGCCTGACGTTTCAGCGTCAGAGCCGCGACCAGCGCCGTCTCGATCTGGTGCGGGTGAACCTCGCCAACGGCGCTTACCGCACCCTGGTGACCGAGCGCAGCGACACCTGGATCGACTTGCACAGCAATCTGCGCTTCCTGGCCGACGATCGTTTCCTGTGGAGCTCGGCGCGCTCGGGCTTCGAGCATCTCTACCTGTTCGATGCCAATGGCGGCCTGCTGCGCCAACTCACCTCGGGCGACTGGATGGTCGAGTCGGTGCTGGGCGTGGACCCCGAAGCCGGCCAGGTGTTTTTCAGCGGCACCCGCGACTCGCCCCTGGAGCGACAGGTCTATTCGGTGCCCATCGCCGGCGGCGTGGTGGAGAAAATCACCCGGCAGGCCGGCTGGAACGATGCCAGTTTCAGCGACAACGCCAAAGTCTTCGTCAACGTCTGGTCCGATAGCGACAACCCGCCGCAGACTCGCCTGCACAGCGCCGATGGCGGCGAGCTGGCTGTGCTGGTCGAAAACCGGATCGAAGCAGGCCACCCCTACCAGCCCTACCTGGCCGCGCACCGCCCCGCCGAGTTCGGCACGCTGGATGCCCAGGACGGCAAGCACCTGTACTACCGGCTCTACAAACCGCTGGGTTTCGACCCTGCCAAGCGATATCCGGTGGTGGTGTACGTCTATGGTGGACCGGCGGCCCAAACCGTCACCAACACCTGGCCGGGGCGCGCCGATCACTATTTCAACCAGTACCTGGCGCAGCAGGGCTATGTGGTGTTCTCGCTCGACAACCGCGGCACGCCACGTCGGGGCGTGGAGTTCTCGGCTGCGCTGTTTCGCCAGCAGGGCAAGGTGGAGGTCGCCGACCAGCGCGCCGGTGTCGCCTGGCTGCGCCAGCAGCCCTGGGTCGACGGCACCCGCATCGGCGTGCACGGCTGGTCGAACGGCGGGTACATGAGCCTGATGCTGCTGGCCCAGGCGCCGGAGGATTACGCCTGCGGCATTGCTGGCGCGCCCGTCACCGACTGGGCCTTGTACGACACGCACTACACCGAACGTTACATGGACCATCCGCGCCGCAATGCCGAGGGCTACCGCCAGAGCACGGTGTTTGCCCACCTCGATGGTCTGCGCAGCAACAGCCTGCTGCTGATTCACGGCATGGCCGATGACAACGTGCTGTTCACCAACGCGACCCGGCTGATGGGCGAACTGCAGCAACGCGGGCTGGAATTCGACCTGATGACCTATCCGGGCGCCAAACACGGACTGCGCGGCAGCGACCTGTTGCACCGCTATCGCAGCAGCGCGGCATTCTTCCGACGCTGTCTCAGGGCTGGCGAAGGGTAGGGAACGTGGGCTGATGCTTTGTCGGCAACCCGTGCGCGGCTATACTTCGCGTCTTTATGCCCGGGGCAGTGTCCCCGATCCTACTCAAGGTGGCTGACGTGCAGCGCAATCACGACATGGTTTTCATGCGGCAATTCTCCATGGTCATCGGCGGCCTCGTGCTGCTGACCGTGATCCTCATCCTGCTGGGAATCTGGCTTAATAGCACTCAGCCGCGTGAAGAGTCCGCCGTGGCGCAAGCCCGTGTCGAGGAGCGTATCCGTCCAGTCAGCGGTGTGTACGCCGGCGACACCGGACGCGCCGCGATGGCCGCAGCCGCGGAAGCGGCGCGCGAGGCAGCTGCCGGCCAGGTCGCCTACGGCGGCAGCACCGACGGCGGGTATATCTACCAGCAACTCTGCGGCGCCTGTCATACCTCCGGCGCCGGCGGCGCACCCACCCTGGTTGCGGCACAGTGGACCGACCGCATCGCGCAGGGCATGGATACGCTGACCCAGCATGCCACCGAGGGCTATCAAGGTCCGGCCGGCATGATGCCGGCGCGCGGCGGCAACCCGTCGCTGACCGACGAACAGGTCGAGGTCACCGTGGCCTGGATGGTAGACAACCTGAAGTAAGCTTCGAACACTCCGCTGCATGACGCCGCCTGCGGGCGGCGTTGGCGTTTCTGGAATCCTGCATGCGCGCTACCCGGCTACCGCTACTCTTTCTTGCCTTGCTGTTGAGCGGCTGCCCTGGATCGCGCCCGGCGGGTGACGCGCCGCGCGAAGATGAGCCGCTGAGCATCGGCCAGGTGCAGGGCAAGGGAGAGCGCAGCCCGGTGGTCGATGGCCTGGTCGTGGTCGAGGGAGTGGTAACCGGCAATTTCGTGGGTGGCCTGGGCGGCTTCTTCATCCAGTCGCCGATCGGTGCCGAGGACGGCGACCCGGCCACGTCGGATGGGCTGTTCGTGGAGTTCCCGCGCGACCAGCAACCGCGCCCGAAACGCGGCGACCGGGTGCTGGTGCACGGCCGCGTAACCGAACTGGGCAGGGGCCACGCTACCCTCACGGCACTCACCGAGGCTCGCGTGGAGCAGCGCGGGCGCGGACAGGCCGCCACATTGAAGGTCGCGGCAGCACCCGCCTCGGCAGGCGAGTGGGAGCGCCTCGAAGGCATGCAGCTGGAGGTGACTGCGCCACTGGTGATCAGCGGCAATGGCAACCTGCTGCGCTTCGGCGAAATGATAGCGAGCTTCGATGCACGCCTGGAGCATGCCACAGAATTGCACCCGCCCGGTGAAGCCGCGCGGCGACTGGAATTGGACAATCTGCGCCGTCAGCTGATCATCGACGATGCCCGCAATAGCGAGTTTCCGCGCGAACTGTGGTTTTTGCCCGAGCCGCTCTCGCCGGACGCACCGCTGCGCGCAGGCAGCCGCTTGCACGGCATTCGCGGGGTACTCGACCAACGCCACGGCCAGTATCGCCTGCAGCTTACCGAAGCCATCGAACGGGTCGAACAGGCGCCGCGGCCAGCAGCGCCTGTCCCGCCCGCCGGCCTGCGCATCGTCGGCATGAATGTGCTCAACCTGTTCAATGGGGATGGACGCGGCGGCGGGTTTCCCACCGCGCGCGGCGCTACCGACGTGACCGAACTGGAGCGGCAGCGCCGCAAGATCGTCCAGACCCTTGTCGCGCTGGAGCCGGACATCGCGGCCCTGATGGAGATCGAGAACGACGGCTTTGGCCCGCGCAGCAGCCTGGCTCGGCTGGTGGAAGAGCTAAACACCGTCATAGGTGAGACGGGCGACTACCGGTTTGTTGATGCCGGAGAAGGACCCGGCAATGACGAAATTCGGGTTGCCCTGATCTATCGCGTTTCGCGCGCGGAGGCGCTGGGGCAATCACAGAGCATTGTCAGCGGCGACTTCGCCGGCAGCAACCGTCCGCCGCTGCTGCAGGGGTTTCGGCCAGCCGGCGGCGGCCCGGCGTTTGCTGTTGTCGCCGTGCACCTGAAGTCGAAGGGCAGCTGCAACGAAGCGGATGAAGCCAATCAGGACATGGATGACGGACAGTCGTGCTGGAATGCCTCACGCCGTGCGGCGGCGGCCCAGCTGAGCACGTGGGTCCTTGGCGATCCAGCTGCCATCGGCTCGCAACATGCGGTCATCATCGGCGATTTGAATGCCCATTCACAGGAAGACCCGCTCCGCTTGCTGCGTGAAGCGGGCTGGCAGGACAACCCGCCCAAGGCAGGCGAACTGGCGCACAGTTATGTCTTTGAGGGCCGCGCCGGCCGTCTGGACCATGCCTTGGTCAGCCCCGCCCTGGCGCCGTTTGTGAGCGGCCTGGTCAAGTGGCACGCCAACGCCGACGAGTCGGAAGCCTTCGATTACTCGCGGCGCCAGCGCCGGCCGGAGTGGTACCGCGAAGACCCCTACCGGGCCTCCGACCACGATCCGCTGATCCTCGGCCTGGACTTCAGTCGCCCTGTCCGGCCCTGACCGGCGCCGCAGCCGGCGGCGCGCCCCTCCGGTATCATCGGGGCCTTTCCGGTACGGCTTTGCGCCTGCATGAGTGACCCTGCATTTCCCGACACCCAGGCCGAGTTGCTGTTGCCCGGCCCAGCCGGCCAGCTGGAGCTCGCCATCGATCATCCCAAGCCGGGCGAGGAGCGCGCAGGCGTTGCGATCATCTGTCACCCGCACCCGGTGCATGGCGGCAGCATGCACAACAAGGTGGTGACCATGGTTGAGCGCGCGCTCAACGAGCTTGGGCTGGCGACGGTGCGATTCAACTTCCGCGGCACCGGGCAATCGGAAGGCGAGTACGACGAAGGGCGCGGCGAGACCCTCGACCTGTTGGCGGTGGCCGAGTGGGTGCAGCGCCAGCGCCCCAACGACGCGCTCTGGCTGGCCGGCTTTTCGTTTGGCTCTTATGTGGCCCTGCTGGCGGCGCGACATCTGCAGGTCAAGCAGATGATCTCGGTCGCCCCGCCTGCAGGACGCTGGGATTTCTCGGCTGTGCTGGTGCCGACCTGCCCCTGGCTGGTTGTCCAGGGCGAGGACGATGATGTGGTCGATCCACAGGCCGTGTTCGACTGGATCGAGGCAATGGACGAGCCACCGACCCTGGTGCGCATGCCGGAAACCGGGCATTTCTTCCACCGTCGCCTGATGGACCTGCGCGGCGCGATCAAGAACGGCGTGCGCGCCAACCTGCCGCCGGCGCGCACCTGACCCGCGCCAGATCGTGACGCGGGAGCCTGAAACTGCTGTCAAGCGGCCCGGTCAGGTATACGCCGACGGGGTCACCGCGGGTCGCTGGCAGGATGATTCCGGACAGCGCGCCGCGCTCGCCGAACTCGACCGCCTGTTCAACGAGCTGCTGGACGCCGCCCGCGCACCGCGTCCCTGGTTGGCGCGCCTGCTGTCGGGAAGCGCGCCGAAGCCGGCGCCGCGCGGACTGTACCTGTGGGGCAAGGTCGGCCGCGGCAAGACCTTCCTTGCCGAACTGCTGTTCGAGCACCTGCCGACCGCCGCCAAACGACGCGTGCATTTCCACCGATTCATGGGGGAGATCCACGCGCGCCTGGCCGAGCTTGGGGAACGCAGCGATCCATTGCCGAAAATCGCAGAGGACATCGCCAGCCAGGTGCGCCTGCTATGCCTCGACGAGTTCTTCGTCAGCGATATCGGCGACGCGATGTTGCTGGCCGGGTTGCTGGAATCGCTGTTCGACCAGGGCGTTGTGCTGCTCACCACGTCCAATACCGAGCCGGCCCAGCTCTACCACGACGGTCTGCAGCGGGCGCGCTTCCTGCCTGCCATCGCCCTGCTGCAGCGACACTGCGTGGTGCTGCGACTGGACAGCCCGCAGGACTACCGCCTGCGCACGCTGACCCAGGCTCCGATCTATCGCCACCCGCTCGACGATGCCGCCGACGCCTTCCTGCGCGAGCGCTTTGAAGCGCTGACCTGCGAATCGCTCGCCGAACCCGGTCCGCTACGCATCAACGGCCGCGAGATTCCGCTGCGCGATGCAGCCGAAGGCGTGGCCTGGTTCGATTTCGACGCGCTCTGCCGCGGGCCGCGTTCGGTGGCCGACTACATCGAGATCGCGCGCGATTTCCACAGCGTGCTGCTTTCCGGCGTACCGCAATTCGGTCCCGATCAGGACAACGAAGCGAGGCGCTTCGTGCACCTGGTTGATGAGTTCTATGATCGCGGCGTCAACCTGATTCTCACCGCTGCCGCGGGGCCGACCAATCTGTATCAGGGCAGCCGCCTGGCGCCCGAGTTCGAACGCACCGCCAGCCGCCTGATCGAAATGCAGTCCGAATCCTATCTGGCACGCGAACATCGCGCCTAGCCTATGACCTCTCCAGAACATTCCCCGCTCGGCCAGACCACAGTCTTTCCGCATGGCTACGATGCCGGCCTGCTGTTCCCGATTCCGCGCGCACCGCAGCGCGCGAGCCTGGCTGTGCCGGGCAGATTGCCCTTCCACGGCGAGGATCTGTGGACTGCCTTCGAGCTGAGCTGGCTGGACGCGCGCGGCAAGCCGCTGATCGGCATTGCCGAGTTCGCGGTACCGGCGCACTCACCCTGCCTGATCGAATCGAAGAGCTGGAAGCTTTATCTCAATGGTTTCGCCAGCGAGCGCTACGCCAGCGTCGCCGAGCTTGCCGCGGTGCTGCGGCGCGACCTCAGCGCGGCGGCGGGCGCAAAGGTCGAGGCAACGCTGTATGCACCGCGGCAGTTTCCGATCGCGTTGGCGGGCCTGCCCGGAGTGTGCATCGACGCATTGCCGATCGACATCGATTGCTATGGGCCGCCGCAACCGGACTTTCTTGCCGCAGACTCCGATTCGGCGGTTACCGAGTGCCTGGTCTCGCACCTGCTGAAATCGAACTGCCCGGTGACTGGCCAGCCAGACTGGGCCAGCGTGCAGATCGCCTACAGCGGCCCGCGCATCGAGCACGCCGGCCTGCTGCGCTACCTGATCAGCTACCGTCAGCACAGCGACTTTCACGAGCACTGCGTCGAGCGCATCTTTTGTGACGTGCTGTCGCGTTGTTCGCCGCAGCGTCTAAGCGTCTATGCGCGCTATACGCGACGCGGCGGCATCGATATCAACCCGTTCCGCAGCAGTGATCCACTGGCTCGCGCGCCGCGCCTGCGAGAACCCCGGCAATAAACGTGTCACTCGCCCAGGCTCCACAGACCGGTGGGCCTGGGTGGTAACCCGGCGCGCAACGGTCCCCTTGCGCAGTGATCCGACCCGCGAGGCGCACGGGGATCGCAACGCGCGCGACGCGCCGTAACGAGCGCCGCAGTCAGGCGTCCACATCCTCGCTATGCACCCGATTGCGACCCGCGGTCTTGGCCGCGTAGAGGCGCAGGTCGGCTCGCTGCATCAACGAATCGCGCGTCTCATCCTCGCGCAACAAGGCCAGGCCGACGCTGATGCTGATCGACAGCCCGGCGCTGAGTTCATCCGGGCCATCCAGCTCAACCCTTGCCCTCAGCTGTTCGAGGCTGGCGAGCGAGCCCGCCCGGTTGGTCTCTGGCAGCAGCACGGCGAACTCTTCGCCTCCGATGCGCGCGACCAGGTCACCGACGCGAAAGTGACCGCGCAGCATCGCGCCGATGCGGCGCAACACCTCGTCGCCGAGGGCATGGCCACCGAGGTCGTTGAAGCGCTTGAAGTGGTCGATATCGATCAGGGCCAGACTCAATTCGTGGCCATAGCGCTGTGCGCGTGCGATCTCGGTGAGGATGCACTCGTCAAAATGGCGGCGGTTGGAAAGCCCGGTCAACACGTCTTCCCGGCTCTGTCGCTGCAACAGCTCGCCCTGCACGCGAACTTCGGCGAGCAGGCGTTCGCGTTCCGCAGCCGCGCGTTGCAGCTCGGCGGTGCGCTCGTCCACCAGGCGTTCCAGGCGCTCGCGATAAGCATCAAGCTCCTCAAAGGTGCGTGCATCTGCCAGCACCGGGGCGAGATCCTGCGCGATGGCGAGCAGCGCGAACTGGTCGGCCTCGCTATAGCGGTTGGGCAAGTCGTGCTGCACGCTCACCAGACCCAGCACATCGCCGTTCTGCTTGATCGGCACGATCATGACGCTGCCTGGCTCTTCGCCAGGCTCCAGCACGGCGACCTCGCGCACCGCCTGAGGGGCGTGCCGCCAGTCGTCGATCAGCAGGGGCTGTCCGGTCCTGAGAACATGCCCTGCAACGCCCTGACGCACCGGTCGCGAGAAGCGCGGCAGGCGCTCGCCATCGTTGACCTGCAACACCACATCGAACTCGCCACGCGGTACATCGTGCAGTGCGACAAAAGCCACACGGTACTCAAACAAGGCGCCGATCTGCGAAATCAGGCGCTCAGCCAGTTCTTCGATGCGATGACTGCCCGACAGCGCCTGACGGGTGCTGGAGGCCGCATCGAGCGCCTCGACGCGACGCTGTACGGTACGTCGCGACTCGACGATTTCGTGCAGGCTGACCACGGTCAACACCACGAAAGCAACGAACATCCCGAACGTCAGTGAATCGCCCTGGCTCCAGACCAAGGCCGCGAGCAGACCCAGCGGCACGAACAGCATGTCGGCCAGCAGATAGGTTCGATCGACCAGTCGCCGCACATCGCGACCATCGAACAGCAGGAACAGCACCATCATCGACATGTTCACCAGTTGCACCGCCAGCGCCGTGGCCAGCACCGCCAACAGCGTCTGCAGACTCAGTGCGGTGAGCGGCAATTCCCCACCTGCCCAAAGGTAGGCGACACCGCCTGCCACCGTCATCAACGCGATCATGCAGCTGTTGTGCAGGGCGCGGACCAGGCCAAAATGCCAGGAGCCCTGTCGGTAGCGCTGATTGAGAAACGGCCACAGCAACGCAGGCAGCGCATTGATGGTCGCCGCTACTTCCACCGGAAACAGCAGGATCGCGGTGATCTGCGGCACGCGCTCCATCGAGATCATGCCCATCGAGGGAACCGGAAAACCGTAGTTCCACACCAGCAATTGGAACAGCACGAATCCCAGTACCAGCCAGGGCGACGGCCACTGCGCCAGCCACGGCAGGGCAAGACTGGCGAGCACGGCAGTCAGCGCCAGCAGCGCGAGGTTGTACGCCCAGAGTCGGCCCTGTTTGGAGCGCATGGATGATTCTAGGCTCAGTTGCGTCCCGACGTCGTTATCGGGACTCAAGCTGGCTCGGGGCGCTTGCCGCGGGCCTGCCCTGCTGGCGACACTGGGCACTCTGCCGCAGGATGCCCGCATGAGTTCTTCAGAATCCTACCCTCGCGATCTGCGCGGCTATGGCCGCCACCCGCCACACCCGCAGTGGCCGGGCAAGGCGCGCATCGCCCTGCAGTTCGTACTCAATATCGAAGAAGGCGGCGAGAACTGCGTCCTGCATGGGGATCCGGGCAGCGAACAGTTCCTATCCGAGATCATCGGCGCTGCCAGCTTTCCGGATCGCCACCTCAGCATGGAGTCGATCTACGAGTACGGCACGCGCGTCGGAGCCTGGCGCATCCTGCGCGAGTTCGAACGCCGCAGCCTGCCGCTGAGTGTGTTCGGCGTCGCCATGGCGCTGCAGCGCACCCCGGAACTGGCCGCCGCCTGCACCGAACTGGGCCACGAGATCGCCTCGCACGGCTGGCGTTGGATCCACTACCAGACCATGCCCGAGGACGAGGAGCGCGAACACCTGCGCCGCGCCGTGCAGATCCACACCGAAGTCACCGGCAGCGCACCGCTCGGCTGGTACACCGGGCGCGACAGTCCCAACACGCGCCGTCTGGTGGTCGAGCACGGCGGTTTCGAGTACGACTCGGATTACTACGGCGACGAGCTGCCATTCTGGACCACGGTGCAATGCAGCGACGGTCGTGCGCTGCCGCATCTGGTGGTGCCGTACGCCCTCGACAGCAATGACATGCGCTTCGCTACGCCGCAGGGCTTCAACACGGCCACGCAATTCTTCGAATACCTGCGCGACAGCTTCGACGTGCTCTACGCGGAGGGCGACAGCGCGCCGCGCATGCTCTCGATCGGCATGCACGCGCGGCTGCTTGGCCGGCCGGGGCGATTCATCGCCCTGCAGCGTTTCCTCGACCATGTGGCGCGACATGATCGGGTCTGGGTCTGCCGCCGCATCGACATCGCGCGGCACTGGCGCGCACATTTTCCGCCGCCGGCATGAGTTCAAAGCCCCAGAGCCGGTGCGCCAAGGCGCACCCTACGACGGTGGCCCGTAGGGTGCGCCTTGGCGCACCGTTGCGCACGGCCTCGTTCTTGCCCTTCATCGAAACTAACCGCGGTGAGGCAAATCGCGGGCGTGGCTTACATCCGGAGGCCACATGACCTTGCAGCAACTCAATGCCTTGCCGCGCGACGGCTTCATCGCCGCCCTCGCCGACATCTTCGAACACTCACCCTGGGTCGCCGAGCGCGTCGCCAAGCTGCGCCCATTTGCCAATGTCGAAGCCCTGCACGCGGCCATGTGCACAGCGATGCGCGCCGAAGGGCACGCCGCGCAGCTCGACCTGATCCGCGCCCATCCGCAGCTGGCCGGCAAGGCGGCGATCGCCGGCGAGCTCACCGAATCCTCGGCGCGCGAGCAGCAGGGCGCAGGACTGGACCGCTGTTCGGCGGAGGAGTTCGCCGAACTGACCCGCCTCAATGATGCTTACGTTGCGCGCTTCGACTTCCCCTTCATCGTGGCCGTCAAGGGCCATTCCCGACAAAGCATCCTGGCCGCAATGCGCGAGCGTCTGCCCCGTGACGCTGAAGCCGAGTTCGACGAGGCCCTGCAGCAGATCGAACGCATCGCCGGCTTCCGTCTCGCAGCTATGATGCGCAGCACTACCTGAGCGAACTCCACGCATGGCCCTGACCATCCTCGATCCCGACGCGCCCGCCTTCGTGCAGCAGTACGTCAATCTGGCCGACGCCCGCCTCGGCGCCGCCGCGCTGGACTGCAGCGACGACTTCTTCGCCGATCGCCAGCGCATGCTCAATCCGCAGCCGGCCGTGTTCGTTCCCGGCAAGTACGACAGCAATGGCAAGTGGATGGACGGCTGGGAAAGCCGGCGCAAACGCGGACCCGGACACGACTGGTGCGTGGTGCGTCTGGCGCGACCGGCACGCCTGCGCGGCGTCGATCTCGATACCAGCCACTTCACCGGCAATTACCCGCCGGCGGCTTCGATCGAAGCCTGCTGTGTCGCGGACGGCGATCCGGATGTGAACACCACATGGTTTCCGCTACTGCCGGTGGTGGAGCTGCAGGGCAATGCGCACCACTATCACGCGCTCGATAGCGATTCCGAGGTGAGTCATGTGCGGGTCAATCTGCTGCCGGACGGCGGCCTGGCCCGCCTGCGGCTGTATGGCGTGCCGCGCTTCGACGCCGCAGCTCGCGGTGCAGATGATCTGATCGACCTGGTTGCGGCGCTCAATGGCGGCACCGTGGTGGCGGCGAACAATCAGCACTTCGGTCTCGCCAGCAGCCTGCTGCTGCCGGGTCGTGGCGTGGACATGGGCGACGGCTGGGAAACCCGGCGCCGGCGCGAGCCGGGTAGCGACTGGTGCATTCTGGCCTTGGCGCGACCGGGGATCATCGAGGCGATCGAGGTCGACACCGCTCACTTCAAGGGCAACTTCCCGGCGTCCTGTTCAATCCAGGCGTCACAGGTACGTGAGGCTACGCCCACGTCGCTGATCACCCAGTCGATGTTCTGGCCCGACCTGCTGCCTGCCCAACCGCTGTCGGCCGACGCGCAGCACCAGTACCGCCAACAGATTCAGGCACTGGGCGTGGTCAGCCACGTGCGTTTCAACATCCATCCTGATGGCGGCGTCTCGCGCCTGCGCTTGCGCGGCCGACCGGCGTGAAAAAGCTGCCACTTCGGACGCTGAGCCGCGAGGCGTTCGCCGCCTTCGGCGATGTGATCGAAGCCGCTTCCGCACGCGACAGGTTCCAGATCAACGACGGCACTGCGCAGCGCTTCCACGACCTGGCCCGCATCGACACCGCCAGCGAGGGCGGCCATCCCGCGCTCAGCCTGTTCCGCGCCCAGCCGCGCGAGCTGCCGTTTGCCATCGAAATGCTCGAGCGTCACCCGCTCGGTAGTCAGGCCTTCGTGCCGCTAAGGGGTGCGCGCTATATCGTCGTAGTGGCCGCGCATCCCGAAGCCGAACCGCAGGCCTTCCTGGTCGACGCCGGCCAGGGCGTGAACTACCGCCCGGGCGTCTGGCACCACCCCTTGATTGCGCTCGACCTGATCAGCGACTTCCTGGTCATCGACCGTGCCGGGCCGGGCAAGAACTGCGATGAGGTGGCACTGGCACAGCGTTGGGTGATTGAAGCTTCTGCTGCGAGCGCTTGAGTCGTGCAGCGACGCAGCCGGTGAGGCGAGTTCGACCAGACTCGCTGGCGCGCGCTTCATGCGCCAAACCCGATCATTCCCGGTGATGCGATGGTGCGCAGGCACACTGCGCGGGCGCTGATGAAGGTCCATCTTCGGCCGCGAAGGCTTCGGAACACACACGACCCCGCTACTTGCCTGGTCGTAGAAGAGTTCGAATAGACTTGATGCCATTCCTTTCATCCGACGCCATGCCTCGTCCGTCCAAGGCTTCAATCATCGGCAGCCCCTTCCTCGAAACCATGGGACTGAACGAAGAACGCGTCGTGGCAGACACCTATCCGTTCACGCTACGGTCGATCATGCGTGGGCTGCCGCTGACATTCACCACGCCAGTGACGTTCCTGGTGGGCGAGAACGGTTCTGGCAAGTCAACTCTGCTCGAAGCTCTCGCCTGGGCTCTGGGTTTCAGCGACCAGGGTGGCGATCGTGCCAATTCCTACGTCGATGGTGCGGACGGCCACCTCCTGGGTCGAGCCCTGGCCCTTGGATGGCGCAAGAGAGTCTCCGGCGGCTTCTTTTTGCGCGCCGAGACGTTCTTCAATTACGCGCGATACCTGGAGGACGCGGGCAGCCCGTTCGGGCTCTACGATGGCATCCCGCTGAACCAGCGCTCGCACGGCGAGGCCTTTTTGGCATTGTTCCAGAATCGGTTTGAAGACGGGACATACCTGCTCGATGAACCAGAGGCGGCGTTGTCACCCAGTCGCCAGCTGACGTTTCTCTCGGTACTTCACGATCTTGCCCGGACCCGTGCGGCGCAATTGATCATCGCCACGCATTCACCCATTCTGCTGACGCTTCCCGGTGCGCGTGTGATGAGTTTCAGCGATGACGGGATCGAAGAAGTCGACTATCGGAGCACTGAACACTTCAGACTCTCCAGGGACTTCCTCAATGCGCCGGAACGCTACTTTCGCCACCTCTTTGATGCCGACGAGTAATCCCAGCGATCATTCGGTTGCCGCGCTCTCATCCCTGCCACCACCCAGCAGTCGCAGACTCAAACCATCGCGCTCGGACAACACTTCGTTCAGCACGGCGTGAAAGTCCTCGGTTTCGACTCGTCCTGGATGCCCTGCGCTGATCGATTGCTGAGCGAGGCGACGAGCGACTTCCTTGATGAATGCTGCACTCACCCCCTCGGTACGCTCGATGAGCTGCTCGAATGCGCCCGGCTCGAAGTTCAGCGACCCACCGTAAAGTCGCAGCAGCTGGGTTCGACAGGTGGCGTCCGGAACCGGGACTTCAATGGCATGGTCAATGCGACCCGGACGTTGGATCAATGCAGCCTCCAAGGTCTGCGGTCGGTTGGTAGTCATGATGACGAACATCTCGGTATCGGGCCGCAGTCCATCCATTTCATTCAACAAACGATTGAGCATGACTTCGTCGCACGACGAATTCATGTCGTCGCGCTGACGTGCGATCAGATCCGCGTCCTCGATCACGATGATCGACGGCGCGAACAGCCGTGCGAGACGGAAGTAGAGGGCGACCAGACCAATCTGCTCGGCAGTGACCAGGAAGGTGGTGTGATCCTGCAATCGCTGCGCCAGGTATCGAATCGTGTGGGTCTTGCCGGTTCCGGGCGGTCCGTACAAGAGCACGCCCTTGCGGCCCGACTGGCCGAGTGCCTTCAACGCGCTACGCTCGGCGGCGAACCGAATGATGTGACGCTCGAGCGACTCCTTCACCCGCTCGGGCAGGATGAGTTCGTGCTCGGCGACCACTTCACGAAAGTGTACGGTCAAGGAGTTTGCAGCCAGGCCACGATAGGTCTCGCTCGCTTCCAGTGACAGCACCTTGCCACGATAGCTTCTGCCCTGGGCCACGGCGGACTCCATTGCCTCCAGCATCTCGCTCGTTTTCGCCGCCCCGGCCGCGCCCGGCGGCGCGAGAACCTCCACGCTCAACTGGACACCTCCGGTGTGCTCTGAGCGCAGGTTCACCCAGACGGCCAAAGGTGCGGCCTGGTCGTCTATCAGCGAAAGACAGTTCGTCGCCAGACGAACGGGTTGCGCTTCTCCGATATCGATATCCTCGAACTGCAGCGCTCCCACCAACTTCGCGTTATCGCGTCCCGAGACGAGCGACGCCATGTCGGAGGCGTCGTACTGATTCCGGCTGTGAATGCCTACGCGACGAGCGCCAGTCGTCATCGAGTCGATCGCCTTCTGAACATCCACGCGCAGATAGGCGGGAAACTCTCGCTTGACGATCACCAGAGCATCGGCGGGCCAGGCAGCGAAGTGGTCGGTCAGAACGTGGTGAGCCTTCTGGACACAGTGCACGGCGACAGGTGCGGCCTGTTCCGTCTCGTCCTCCAATTCAAAACGAAGCCTGTGGCACCCGTAGGAGGGCGCCAAGCGCACGATCTCGTCGCCTATTGATCGAGCGATAGTCGGTGTCCACGGTCCCAACTTGGCACTGCCGTTCCTTGTGATGTGTCGCGCCCAGTTCTGCGCGTTCTCCTTGCCGAAGCCGACGCAACGGCGCAGCAGCTCGACTACCCCTTCGAACGAAGAATCATCATCGTCGAACAACGTGATATAGCGATCAGCAGCCCAGCCAGGGGTATCCTTCATTTCGCAAGTAGACGGTTTGAGGGGATTCGGATTCTATCCTTGCAGCCGCAGGCGCAGGGGCGGCTCGACTGGGTCGGGTCCATCTTCCACGCGGGCGCAGTTGACCAACATGGAAACGAAACAGCAGGGCAACGGCGGGCAAGTTGGCGCCTGACAACGTCGGCTTCGGCCCGACAGCAATTGTCACCGGCCATCGACCATGGAACCCACGGACACCGACGGCCATCCCCAATCGATCCCCTACCTCTGACGCGATCATCCAGAATCAGAATCCTGGGGCGGCTTGGAAATTCGGAACCTCCGCTTCGAGTCGAGAGCTTTCGACCAGCCGGTCGCTGTGATTAGCAATCCGGGCTGTCAGAGTCGGTCGGGTTTTCCTGTCCCGCGGGTCGGATATGACACTGACGACGGCGAACCGGGGCTCTGAAATCTCGCATCGGCCATTCGGAAAGCCCCGGGGAAGCCATAGAGCCGCAGTGAAGTCCTTGAATTCGGTGATCTATCGCGCTCGAAGCCATCGTGTTCACCCACCTGGGGCCGCAAGATGCCGTGACACCGAAGTCATGCCCCGGGCTGGCTTTCCGCAGAAGGCGGATTATTCTTGCGCATGGCCCCTGATGCCGCGCAGAGTTGTCTTCAGGCCGCGCGCCAACCCAGGGCAACTGGTTCGGAGGAGGAAACTGCATGTCCGCCAAATCCGAGGTACTCGCCCGCCTGGAGGCGCTGACCCAGATCGGCGCCGCGTTGTCTTCTGAGCGCGATATCTCCTGTCTTCTGGAACGTATCGTCGAGGCAGCGCGCGAGTTTGCGGGTGCCGACGGCGGCACCCTGTATCTGGTTGAAGACGATCAGCTGGTGTTCGAGGTCGTGCGCAACGAGACGCTCGGTTACCGCATGGGTGGCCGGCATGGTTCCCCGATCAAGCTGCCGCCGATTCCGCTGTACCTGGTGGACGGCAGCCCAAACCACAGTGCCGTGGTGGCACACACGGCGCTGACCGGCGAGACCGTCAACATCGCCGACGCCTATATCGCGGAGGGCTATGACTTCTCCGGTACGCGCGCGTTCGACGCCAGCACGGGTTACCGGTCACGCTCGTTTCTGGCAGTGCCGATGAAGGACCACACCGGCCGGGTAATCGGTGTGCTGCAGTTGCTCAACGCATGGAACGCAAAGCGCGAGCCCGAATCCTTTTCCCGCGAGGACCAGCAGTTGGTCGAGTCACTGGCCTCCCAGGCTGCGGTCGCACTGACCAACTGTCTGCTGGTCAAGCAGATGGCTGATCTGTTCGAGTCCCTGATCAATCTGATCAACGTAGCGATTGACGAAAAGTCCCCGTATACCGGTGGCCACTGCGAGCGGGTTCCGGTGCTGACCATGTTGCTGGCCGAGGCGGCGGCACGCACCGGCGACGGCCCCTTGGCCGGCTTCCAGATGCACGAAACCGACCGTTACGAACTGAAGATCGCCGGGCTGCTGCACGACTGCGGCAAGATCACCACGCCGGTGCACGTGGTCGACAAGTCGACCAAGCTTGAGGCCTTGTTCGACCGCATTCACCTGATCGATACGCGGATCGAGGTGGTGTTGCGCGACGCCGAGATTACGCTGCTCAAGGGAGAGATCGACAAGGCTGTCTATGCGGCGCGTGTGAGCCAATTGCAGGCTGGTCGCGAAATGGTGCGCTGCTCCAACCTCGGCGGCGAGTTCATGGCCGACGAGCAGATTGCGGCGATCCGCGCGCTGGCGAAGCTGCAATGGCGTGCGCCGGACGGCCAACTGCAGCCCTTGCTTAGCGAAGAGGAGGAAATGAACCTCTGCATCCGTCGCGGCACGCTCAACGAGGCCGAGCGCCAGATCATCAATCACCACATCGTCATGACCATCCGCATGCTCGAAGGCTTGCCATGGCCGGCGCATCTCGTGAACGTTCCCGAGTACGCGGGTGGCCACCACGAGCGCATGGATGGCCGGGGCTATCCGAAAGGCCTGACCCGCGAGCAAATGAGCGTCCCGGCGCGGGTCATGGGCATCGCTGACGTGTTCGAGGCACTTACCGCAGCTGACCGGCCTTACAAGCCTGCGAAGACCTTGTCGGAGTCGATCGGTATCCTCGGCCGGATGAAGCTTGAGCACCACATCGATCCAGACCTGTTCGAGGTGTTCCTGCGCGAACGCGTGTACCTGGATTACGCGACCCGGTTCCTCGCGGTTGAGCAGATCGACTTCATCGATTGGAACAAGGTGCCCGGCGTCGATCCGGAGCTGGCGGAGTACCTGATTCGCACCGAACCCGCGGTCTGATCGGGTGTCGCAGGGAAGGTCCGAGTCCAGATCCACTCGCTAATCGGCATCACGCTGCGTCAGATAGAGTCGCAGGTCGAACTCCAGCTGGTGGTAGTCCGGCTCGATGTGTGTGCACAGCTGATAGAACGACTTGTTGTGCTCGGCTTCTTTCAGGTGCGCCAGTTCATGCACCACGATCAGCTTCAGGAACTCGGCGGGCGCATCGCGGAACAGGCTGGCGATGCGAATCTCGCGGCTGGCCTTGAGCCTGTCGCCCTGCACTCGGGAAATGCTCGTGTGGGTGCCGAGGGCGTGCTTCATCACCTGCAGCTTGCTGTCGTACATCACCTTGCCCAGCGGCACCGATTTGCGCAGGTGCCGGTCTTTCAGCGCCTGCACATAGGCGTATAGCTGGCTGTCGTTGCGCACGCTGTGAGACTGGCCATACCGGTCGGTCAGCATCGCGGCGAGTTGCCCTTGCTGGATCAACTCCTGCACGCGGGCCTGAATGTGCGGCGGGTAGCCAGCGAGGTATTTCAAGGCACGCATCGAAGAAACGATAAAGACGGCGGGGACGACAGGTATGATGGAGCGGATCTGCCGAACAAGAAACCGCGACATGGCGAAGGCGAATCCGCTTCAGGAACAGCTGCTCAAGGCGGGCCTGGTTAAGAAGTCCAAGGTTGCCGATGTAGCGCGCGAGCAGAACAAGGCCCGCCACGCCAAAGGCGCATCCGCTGCCAGCGATATCCAGCTGGAAGCGGAGCGGGCGCGGGCCGAGAAGGTCGAGCGGGATCGCGCACTCGCCGCGGAGCGCAAGGTTCAGGCGCGCACCAATGAACTGCGTGCCCAGGCGCGACAGATCATCGAAGACCGGAAAGTGCCGCGCTCGGGCGAGAGTGAGTACCGCTTTACCGCCGACGGCGTTATCCGCGCCGTGCTGGTCAACGACAGCCTGCGCAAGCAACTGACCTCTGGCGCGCTGGTGATCGTGCGCCTGGATGACCGCTACGAGCTGTTGCCGCGCCCGGCCGCCGACAAGGTGCGCGAACGCGACGCGCGCATGATCGTGCTCGATCATGGGCAGGATGCGGGCAGCGAGCCATCGGCCACCAGTTCCGAGGACGATGCGTATTACGCGCAGTTCACCGTACCGGATGATCTGGTTTGGTGATTACGCGACACTGAGTTGAACTTGCCTGGAGCACCCTGGAGGCAACGTGTCTCAAACCACGCATCGCTTCGATCCGGCAACGTCTGTATTGGCTCAACGCGCTGCCGAGATGACGTCTTCAATGGAGGCTCTTTCGGACTGGGCCGAGCTCGATCTGGATAACCCACTGGAAAGCGGTTTCGGCGACTACCAGCTGCTCGAAAAGCTGGGCCAGGGTGGCATGGGTGTGGTGTTTCGAGCGCGTCAGGCCAGCCTTGCCCGCGAGGTCGCCATCAAGTTCATGCTGGTCCGCGGAGAGGGTCCCACGTCTTCCTCAAGGTTCAGGGACGAAGCCCAGAACGCCGCCCGGCTGCACCATCCCGGCATCGTGCCGGTCTTCGAGTTCGGTACGGCAGGCGCCCTGCACTACTTCACGATGCCCCTCATGGCAGGCAGCACGCTGGCCGAAGTGCTTGCTTCCCGCCGGCTTTCAGTGCGCGAATGCGTCAGTCTGCTGGCTGAGGTGTGCGGGGCCGTGGCATACGCACACCGCCTCGGTCTGCTTCACCTCGACCTCAAGCCAGCAAATATCCTGATGGATGAATCAGAACGTCCAAGGGTCGCCGACTTCGGGCTTGCAAGAATGGTCAACGAAAATGGCTTTGCCGAAGCCTTCGACATGTCCGGCACTCCTTCTTACATGCCCCCCGAACAGGCGCAGGGGAGCGGCGCTGTGCTGACTCGCGCGACTGACGTCTACGCTTTGGGCGCGATCCTTTACCAGATGTTGACCGGGCACTCTCCGCACGGAGAGGGGACACCCGAGCGCGTTATCGCCACAGCAAAGGCCGGTGGCATTCTGCCGGTCAGTTCGCGAAATTCCAGGGTCCCTGCCGATCTGGCCGCCATCTGTGATCGATGCCTGCAATTCGATCCGCAGATGCGCTATCAGGACGCCGGCGGCGTAGAGCGGGACCTCCTGCGTTTCCTTGACGGACTGCCGGTGTCCGCGCGTCCGTTGGGGGCGGTGGCTCAGGCCGGACGACTCGCCATGCGCCACCGGGCGCTGAGCGGCACTATTGCACTGCTTCTTTTTTCCCTTGTTACGGGCACCGTTGCCATCGCCTTGCAGTGGCAGCGTGCGGAGAAGCAGCGCGTGCTTGCCGAGGCGCGCGCCCATCAAATGATCGAGCTCGCCAAGCGGCTAGCCAGTACGCATCCATCCGCAGGTCTCAAGCGCGACAGTGTTTGCTTCGGCGACATGAAGCGCGTCGAAGGTCTGCGGTTCGAGGGAAAGATGGACTGCGTGTCGCTGAAGTTGGCTGAAGGAGACGACTAGTCGCCAACAGGGATGAGCGTCCTGATGGGCTGGGCTTCGCTCCCTCGACGACATCGCATCGTCCCAGGATCGAAACCGGTGATTTGTCATCCCTCCAAACAGTATGTACGCTATACATTACATTTAGTCAGGTAGACCAGACACATGTGGCGAGTGGTAGTGGTTCTTGGCGGCGCCCTGTTGTTCGGCGCCCTGCTCGCCAGCGGCGCCGCTGTCTGGCCGCTGCGCCCGGGTCTGGTGGGCGTGTTGCTGATGGTCGGCGTCGCCCTTGCCGTGCGCCGGCGCTGGGGGCTGCTGGCGGATGCGGCGCCGGGTTCGCCGGAACGCATGCTGTGGGTGTCGATGGCGACCAATGCCGTGGTCGCGGCGCACCTGCTGGTCACGCTGTATCGAATTGGACCGAGCCTGGTGATGCATACGCCGGTCGTGCACGCACTGGGTGTGGATAGCTGGACTCTGGTTGGCGGGGCAATCCTGTCGTACTGGATCGTGCGGGAGCCGCAAGGGCGCGAGGACGAGCGCGACGATGCCATCGCCGCTGCCGGCATGCGCTGGGCGTACTACGGATTGTTGCTGGCGCTGGGCGTGCAGATCCTGGTACTGGGATTCGTCCAGCACGGCTGGGTCAGCCAACTTTCGCGCCCGACCATCGCGCACGCGCTGATCCTGACCATCATTCTGAGCGTGCTAATCGACGGCTTCACCCGCCTGCGCGCCTATGCGCTTGAGGCCGAGGCCTCGGCTCGACAGTGAGCACCCCACCCATCGGCAATCACCTGCGGCGCCTGCGCTTCGAGCACGGCGAACTGTCGCAGGAGGCTCTGGCGCGGCGCGTGGGTGTGACCCGGCAGACCATCATCGCGATCGAGGGCGGCCGCTATGCGCCTTCGCTGGAACTGGCGATGCGGCTGGCGCGCAGCTTCGGGCGCAGCGTCGACGAGGTGTTTTTCTGGACCGGCGACGCAAGCGGCTGACGCCCAGCGCTGTTCCCCTGATTTTCTCAATGCTTCTTGAATAAGGTGCCCTGAAATGGCCGCTCGTACCGTGCCCCTGTTTCTCAGACTCGTTGCCTGGCTGCTGGGCATCGCCATGCTGTTGCTGCTCGTCGGGATCGTCTGGATCGCCTGGGTAGTGCACAGCTTCGATACCGAAACACCGCCTGAGCATCATGGCCAGGTGGACGCAAAGCTCTATGCACCCTCTGGTCCAGAGCGACCGCTGCTGGTCGGACTGGGCGGCGCCGAAGGCGGCAACAGCTGGACCCGGCATCGCTGGGAGGCGCAGCGTGAACGCTTCCACGAGCTGGGCTACGCATTCCTGGCAGTCGGCTACTTTGGCTTGCCCAACACGCCCGAAAAACTGGACCGAATCGCGCTGGAAGGCGTGCACGACGCGATACGCGAGGCGCAGGCCAAACCCGCAGTCAGCGATGAATGCGTGATCCTGCTGGGCGGCTCGAAGGGCGCCGAGCTGGCCTTGGTGCTGGCGTCGCGCTATCCGGACATCGATGCGGTGGTCGCGCTGGCGCCCGGGGACACCGTATTTCCCGCGCACACCGATGCCATGAACACCTCGTCCTGGTCGCATCACGGGGAGCCGCTACCATTCGCACCGATCCCGTGGGCAGCCACGCTTGATCTCATTCTGGGCAACATCCACGCAGTGATGGAACAGGCATTGGCCGGCGAGACGGCCGATGCGGCAACGATTGAAGCGGAACGCATCACCGGCCCGATCCTGCTGGTGGCCGCGACCGAGGACGAGATGTGGCCGTCCGTGCGGATGTCGCGACGCCTGATGCAGCGACTGGATCGCGCGGGCTTCACGCACGGCCATGAGCTGGAAGTCGTGGAAGGCGGCCACACCTCGGTGGTGGACCATTTCGACCGGGTCGAGGAATTTCTTCAGAAGCATGTCGCCGGCCGGCCGGGCTGTGAATCGGATACCAAGCAGGAACAGAACGCCGGACCGAGCAGCGTCAGCCGGGACACTCCACCGCACCCTGCTGGACACGACTGACTGCCTCCGTCACCGAATACACCCCGCGAAACTGTCGCGAACCGTCCTCCTGCGGCAAAACCACGCTGACACCGACCCGCATGTCCCGGCCGAGCAAGGAGGTCGCGATCGACTGCCAGATCGCATCTTCTGTAGCGTCGTCGACCAAGTGCAGTTCAATCATGCAGAAACGCAGCCCGCAGACCAGTGCGGAGACGTTGCCGTCAAACCCCGCCTGCGTGAAGGCCGTCCGATAGGCTTCGGTAATTACCTCCTGCAAGGCGTGTGCAGCGGTCAACTCAGCAGCCTCCTCTTGCAGTCGCAGTGCCCGGGCACTGAAAGCCTCACCCATCAGTTCGCCCATGGCGCAATTGCCGGGCATGGCGTCGCCAATCTGAAACACCGACTCCGCTGGCAGCCAGTCCGGCGATGGTGTCTGGGTTTGCGCGCCGGGCACTTCAGCAAGCGGCTCGTCCCTTGTGTGATCCGGCAATAACGGACTTGCAGGTTCACGATTCGCTGGGATTGCGGCGTTGCCGGAGCCCCTATGCGGCTGCGCTGCCTGCGTGATTGAAGTACCAGGCGCGACGGCTTGCGTTTCGGGCATCGCCTGCTGCCACCAGGCAAACACCAAGGCCGCCAGAACAAGCGCCGCGGCGAGCATCAATGCAAGGGAGCGGGCTTGGCGCATCGTTATCAAAACACCCGACAGAACACCGCTTTCAGATAGCGACTCTCCGGCACGTGCGCCATGAAGGGGTGATCGGGGCCGGCGCCGGCGATTTTCAGCACCTGCACTTCACGATTCGCATAGAAGGCGGCGCGGCGAATCATGTCGAGGAACTGGTCTTCGGCCACCAGGCCAGTGCAGGAGAAGGTCGCCAGCAGGCCGCCGGGCGCCACCACCGACATCGCCAGCTTGTTCATGTCGAGGTACTTCTTCAATGCCGGGATGACCTGGTCGCGATCGCGGGTCATCTTGGCCGGATCCAGCACCACCACGTCGAAGCGCTCACCGGCATTGCTTGCGTCGCGCAACCAGTGGAACAGGTCGGCCTGCACGAAGCGCGGGCGCACGTTGTTGAGCTTGGCGTTCTGCTTTGCGATGGCGAGGATCTCTTCGTCGAGGTCGACACCAATCACTTCCGCGGCGCCACCTCGCGCGGCGGCGTAGAGCGCGAAGCCGCCGGAGTTGCAGCACAGGTCGAGCACCCGCTTGCCCTGGGTGAAGCGGGTGAGGAACTCGCGATTGTCGCGCTGGTCGGCAAAGAAGCCTGTCTTGTGTCCGCTACCCGGGCTGGCGCGAAACTTCACCCCGTGCTCGGTGATGATCGATGGCTCGGGCGCCTCGGGCGAACGGAAGTCGAAGCTCTCCTGCTTCTGCACGTGGTCTTCGGCAAAACTGTAGAAGCGGCAGCCAGGAAACTGCGTACGCAGCGCGCTGTAGATCCATTCGCGATGACGGAAGGCACCGGCCGAGAAGAACTCCACGACCAGCAAGTCACCGTAACGGTCGATCACCAGTCCGCTGATGCCGTCGCCTTCGGAGTGGAACACGCGCCAGGCGTCGGAGATTGCATCCAACCCGAGAAAGTCGCGGCGCAGCTCCACTGCGGCGGCAATCTTGCGCGCGAAGAAGGCTTCGTCGATGGCTTCGTCCGGATCGGCCGTCAGCACGCGCAGGCTGATGCGCGAGTGGCCGTTGTAGAAGCCGCGTCCTACCCAGGCACCGGTGTTGTCGGTGATATCGACCACGCTGCCGGGCCGCGGCTTGGCGGCAGGTTTCTCCACCATCTTCTGGAAGATCCAGGGATGGTTGGAGCGCCGTTCGATCTTGAGGGTGACGGATTGCTGGGCGGATTCGTTCATGCCGCGATTGTACCGGGGCCTTGCATCGGCCTGCCGACCACCCAATCTGAGCACGATGGACATTCCTTTCTCTCCCTCACTCGACCCGCGCCTGCAGGCCAAACGCGACCGTCAGCGCTTCCGTCGCGGACTGCTCGGCAGCGGCCTGTTCGTTGTCGCGCTGTGGTGGATCCTGATGATCGAGCGCGCCCTCGGCGCTTCATTCAAGGGCCTGTCGCTCTACCCGGGCGAGCTGCATGGACTGGCCGGCGTGCTGTTTGCGCCGCTGCTGCATGGCTCGATCGAACACCTGCTGGCCAATACCCTGCCGCTGCTGGTGCTGGGTACCTTGAGCCTGGCGCTCTATCCGAAGGCCAGCCTGCGCGCGGTCGTGTTGATCTGGATCGCCTCGGGCGTCGGCGTGTGGTTCATAGGCCGACCCTCGTTTCATCTGGGCGCCAGCGGGCTGGGCCATGGCCTGATGTTCTTCGTTTTCCTGATGGGCCTGCTGCGCCGCGATCGCGCCTCGATTGCGGCCGGCTTCATCGCGTTCTTTCTCTACGGCAGCATGCTGCTGACGGTGTTCCCGCGCGAGCCCGGTGTGTCCTGGGAATATCACCTGTGCGGCGCGCTGACTGGCGTTTTGGCGGCGATCCTGTGGCGCCGGCTGGATCCGCTGCCGCCGCGCAAGAAATACAGCTGGGAGCTGGAAGAAGAGCTGGCCGAACTGGAGCACCAGCGCGACGCCGACATGTACGAGCCAGCGCGGCCAAGTGATGTGCCGGTGCTGTGGCAACGCGAAGAGGAGCAACGCGGCCAGGTGCTGCCGTTCCGACCCAGGCGCGAAGGCGACGAACCGCCACCAACCCTCCACTGAGGTTCGCACGGCCGCCTGTCGTTTCAGGCCTTGTGCTGCGTACTCCGGTTCAAGTCCACGGAGTACGCCAGAGGAAAACTGCAATGACCACCCTGTTCGAACGCATCGGCGGAGAGTCGGCGCTCAACGCTGCTGTCGAGCTGTTCTACACGCGTGTGCTGCATGACCGCGAGCTGGCAGCGGTATTCGCCGGTATCGACATGCAACGCCTGAAGGAGCATCAGCGGCGTTTTCTGAGCCTTGCGCTCGGCGGTCCGAATGCCTATGCAGGGCGCGATCTTGGCTCGGCGCATCGCCGCGTCGCAGAACGTCACGGACTGAATGACGGCCACTTTGATGCCGTGCTGGGACACCTGGGCGATACCTTGAGCGCACTCGGCGTACCCAAAGCGGAACGCGGCGAAACCCTGTCGATCGCCGAGTCGGTGCGCGGCGCCGTGCTGGGCCGCTGAACTGCCTCGTGAGGTGCAGCAGCGAATTGCGTAGGTCGGCACCCCGTGCCGACATTGCCACACCGATCATGCGGCAGCGGCGGCATGGGATGCCGCCCTACCGGAACCGTGCGACAACGAAAAAAGTCGCCTGACGAGCGTCAGGGCTGACGGCAGCGCGCGCGAAGAGTCAGGGGGCTGCAGCGACCGGTGTGGCTTCACAGTCGGCCTGCCAGCCCCGAAGCTGTGGCTTGCCTTGCACGATGTCGGTTACCACCAGATGCGCGCGACCTTCGCTGATGGCCAGGCGCGGCAATCCGGTGCCGCGGCCGCGCGGCAATTCGGCCACTACGCGGCGGCTGCGCTCGCTCAACTGGGGATCGAAGCAGGCCAGCCAGAGTTTCGCCGAACTGCGGTCCTCGCTCATCCAGGCCAGCCAAACCGTGTCGGCGTCCGCGGCCAGCGCCACTCGTCCCATCACATCGTCCTGGCCAATTTCCACTGGCGCCGCCATTGCCCGCCCACCTTCGTCGAGTTGCGCCAGTCGCACGCGCGGACGATCTGGAGCGGTATACCAGGCCAGGTAAACGCGTTCGTCGTGACTGGCAAGGCTCGGCCCATTGACCGGACAGGCCGGCATCACCCAGGCATCTTCAAAGGCGACGCGCGGTGCGTGCCACGTGCCATCAGGGCTGCGTCGCACCACCAGGATGTCGCGGATCTCGTCCGCAGTCCTGCCGCGATAAGCCAGCCAGGTGGCATTGGCCGTATGCGCCACGGCGGTGGTGCAACAGTCACAGGTCGAAGCATCCAGCTCCTGATCCTTCCGCACGTTGCCCTCACGACCAACCAGCGCGGCGCGCAGGGTCATCGCACCCCCGCCGCCGTGCCCGCCGTGATCATGGCTGCCGCCACCGGTATTTCGCCCATCAAGCCAGGCGATGCCGAGGGCAGATTCGTCCTCGCGCCACATCGATGCGAAACCGTGCTCGGTCTGGCTGCCATCGCTGTGCACGGTGAAAGCTTCACTCCACTGCTGGCCATCCGCCGACAAGGCAAGGCTGACGTCATAGGCGTAGGTGCCAGGGCCATTCTTGACCAGGGTGAAGGCAGCTAGCCCGCCGTCGGCAAACGGCAGTACCGATGGCGTGTCGGCCCAGTTCACGAACCAGTCTTCGCCGGTCATGGCCTGCCTGGGCGAGGTCCAGGCGCCGGCGTGCCAACGCGCGTAACGCAGTTCGTTGCGCTTGCCGTCCCGCTCCACCCAGCTGAGCAGCAGGCTGCCGCCGGGGTCAGGCTGCAATCCCGGCTGCGCCGCAGCGGTATCAACCGGCATGCTCCAGGGCTGCAGGTCGATGGCCGAAGCCGGACCGGTGAGCAGGCTGACCAACAACAGGGTGATGGCAAATCGTTTCATGGTTCGGACTCCGGTGGCAGACCAGCAGCCTCGCGCCGCAGGCGCTCCATGCGCGACTTGAAGCGCTTGGCTTCCCACTCGGCGAAGCGCCAGAGCATGTCGATGGCTACCGCCATGGCAAGTCCCAGTATGGTGCCGCCTATGAACATGGCATTGATCTTGGTCGCGACGGTGTCGTGACCCATGCCCATACCGGTCACGTCGATCAGCCAGGCTCCCACCACAAAGTTCGCGTAGTAGATGGGGGCCACGGTGAGCGGATTGCTGACGAACTGGATGGCTGCCATGACCGTCAGGTTGCCACGCAGCAGCAAGGCCGCGATGAAAGCCAGGGGCAACTGGATTCCGTAGAGTGGAACGATCGACAGTACCGAGCCTACATACAGCGCGGGGATGATGTGGGCGCGTCGGAACGACCACAGATAGGGGCGACTGCGCGCCGCGTTCGCAAACCATTTGATGATCGGATAGCGGGCGATGTTGCCGCGTCGGGGCAAGGGTCGCAGCAGGCGGCGCAATCGGCGAAGGCGAGCGCGATGCTCGTGCCGGTGCTCCTCCAGTTCCTTGCTCATGCGAAATCGCCAGATCGCGGCCACGCACCGCGCGCCCGACAGTTTAGGGCTTCGTCCATGAACAAGGGTGTGCGATGTGGAATCAGGCTGCGCTGGGAAGTCGCCGCTGGCGTTCCAAGTGCACCAGCAGCAGCGAGATCGCCGCTGGAGTTATCCCGGGCACCCGCATAGCCTGGCCCAGGGTCTGGGGCCGCACCGCCGCCAGCTTCTGACCTGCTTCGTTCGAGAGTCCACGCACGCCGGCATAGTCGAAATCCACGGGAATGAGCGTCTTTTCATTGCGCCGCTGCCGTTCGATGTCGTCCTGCTGACGCTGCAGATAGCCGGCATACTTCATGCCGATCTCGATCTGCTCGGCGACTTTCGGATCGTCGGTTCCGCCACCCAGGAGCGGCAGGCGGCAAAGATCCGCATAACCCACTTCGGGCCGCCGCATCAGTTCCAGCGCGGTGGTTTCGCGACTCAGTGCGATACCCAGAACCGCTTCCACCTCGCGTCCGAGCGCGTTGCCAGGGCCGGCCCACAGCGCCGCCAAGCGCGAAGTTTCCTGATCAATGGCTTCGCGCTTGGCCGCAAAAGCCGTCCAGCGCGCTGCATCGACCAGTCCGAGGTCGCGCCCGGTTTCGGTCAGGCGCAAGTCGGCATTGTCCTCGCGCAACTGCAGACGGTACTCGGCGCGCGAGGTGAACATGCGATACGGCTCGGTGGTGCCGTGCGTGATCAGGTCGTCAATCAGCACGCCGATGTAGGCCTGGTCGCGACGCGGGCTCCACGGCTCCTGCTCACGCGTCTTGCGCGCTGCATTCATGCCGGCAACCAGGCCCTGCGCGGCGGCTTCTTCGTAACCGGTGGTGCCATTGATCTGGCCGGCGAAGAACAGGCCTTCGACCGCCTTGGTTTCGAGCGAGTCCTTCAATCCGCGCGGGTCGAAGAAGTCGTATTCGATGGCGTAGCCGGGTCGGGTGATGCGGGCCTGCTCGAAACCCACGATGCTGCGCACCAGCTCCACCTGCACATCGAATGGCAAGGACGTGGAAATGCCATTGGGGTAGATTTCCACCGCGTGCAGGCCTTCGGGTTCGACGAAGATCTGATGCGAGTCCTTGTCGGCAAAGCGCACCACCTTGTCCTCGATCGAGGGGCAGTAACGCGGGCCAATGCCTTCGATCTGCCCTGAATACATCGGCGAACGATGCAGGGCGGCGCGAATGATGTCGTGAGTCTGGTTGGTGGTGCGGGTGATCCAGCAAGAGACCTGGGCCGGGTGATCGGCCAGCGAACCCATGAAGGAAAACACCGGCCGCGGCGAGTCACCGGGTTGCTCGCCCATCACGCTGTAATCCAGCGAGCGGCCGTCGATGCGTGGCGGCGTTCCGGTTTTCAGGCGCGCGACCTGGAAGGGCCCTTCACGCAGGCGCTGCGCCAGCGCCGTGGAGGGCGGATCACCGGCACGTCCGCCGTCGGATTGGCTCTCGCCGACATGGATGCGCCCGGCAAGAAAGGTTCCGGCGGTCAGCACAACGCAGGGTGCTTCGATTCGCAGACCGAGTGCGGTGTGGACTGCCTGCACCCGGCCGCCACTGATTTCAATATCGTCGACCGCCGCCTGGAACAGGTCGAGATTGGGCTGCGACTCGACCACCCGCCGGATTGCGGCCTTGTAAAGCGCTCGATCGGCCTGGCAGCGCGTCGCCCGCACCGCGGGGCCCTTGCTGGCATTGAGGGTGCGCCACTGGATGCCTGCGGCATCGGCGGCACGCGCCATGACGCCGCCCAGCGCGTCGATTTCCCGCACCAGATGACCTTTGCCAATTCCGCCGATGGCTGGATTGCAGCTCATCTGGCCGACGGTTTCGATGCTGTGGGTCAACAACAGGGTGCGCGCGCCGCAGCGGGCTGAGGCTAGCGCGGCTTCGGTGCCGGCATGCCCTCCGCCCACCACGATGACGTCATAGTTGTTCATGGCGCAATTTTAGCTCCTGATTACCCATGTATCTCAGCCACAATTACGGGACGCTGGATAAGTCGTTGATATAGAGGCGAACATTTGGACTCCCTGTCCGTTCGTGGTGAGCCTCCTGTCTGCCAGTTGCAGACCTGCCCACAGACCAAGAAATCGGTGAGCGGTTCGGCTTTGAGCCCCTCTCCCCACGGGGTGAGTGGGGATTTCGAGTCGCGCAGCGACGAGCCCGCGAACGCCGACTCGCATGCAGGCGCGTCGGTCGGGGTGTGGGCTGGGGAGAGGGGCAAGGCTTGCCGGATTCACGGAGATTCAATGGCTTACGGCACGCGTTCATGGAGAGGAGGCCCGAGCGAGACCGAAGGTCGATGCGGGCCGTCTCGAACCACCCCTGCCGGCCCCTTCGAGACGCCGGGCCTCGGTCTGCGACCTCGATCCCGGCTCCTCAGGGCGAACGGGATGAGGGTGTGGTGAGCCTCCCTCGCAAGCATGGTTGAGACACGTGGGTAATCAGGTTTTAGCCTGCGCTGCAAGTTTCCATGCGGCTCGAGGCGACTTGGGCCAATCGCGTACGGCACGGCTTCGCGGGAAAGTTCACAAATGTGTCTTGCTTTACCCCTGAGGGTCAAAATCCGCCTCGTGGCGTCAAGCACCCGGCTTCGCAGAGAGCCAGCCAGCACTTCGGGGAGAAGCTAAAAAGCTTTTTACAACAGCAACTTACATACCAACCCGGAGGCACTCCTGGGTCTGGCGCGATTCCTGCAGCAGCGAAACTGGCACTCGCGCCGACAGGCGCAAGGCGCTGACCGGAGGACAGGGGCCGGTCACGTGCGACGCGAGGAAGCCCGCCGGGGCAAGGGGCCCGGCTCAATTCAGCGGAGAGGGAGGTCGGCGCCCGGCGGTCTTTTGGAACAGGGGGAATCCAGGGGACCGTGTGCCGGGCGCCGAGCAACTGGGAAATCGGCGCGACTGCTAGGTGGTTGATTTCACTCAGCGCCACTTTGCGTCGAAAAGCGACCCAAATGGTCACTTGATGCCGATCATGCTCCCGAGTTGCGCCCAGTGCAAGTGCCCGACTAAAGAATTAACACTTGTGTCAACCCTTCTCGCGGCAGGCCTTTTTTCAGCGTTCGTCGCCTGACTTCCTTTTGCTTTCCACAGTCTCACTGCGCGATGAGCTGGAACTGCGTTCCGCACGCGCTGGCTCGCGGTATTGCGGGGGCGCCGGTGACTGTTGCCGCACACCGCTGGGTGGCTGCGAGTAGGCCTGCGGCGCCGGCTGCCCATAGCTGGAAGCCGGTCGCGACTGCCGCTCATAGGGCGCGGGCGCTACGACCGGCGCACTATGCGGCGCGCGTTGATAACGCTCCTGGGCGCGAGCAGGTTGCGGGGCGGATTGAGGGCGCTGATAGCCTTCGTTGCCTGCATAGGCTCGGCGCACCTGAACTGGCCGAACCTGCGGCGCAAACTGCGGTTCGCGTGTGCGGGGTGCTACCGCTTCGCCGGTGTTTGTGTCAGTTCGGTTGGCGACGGGCGGAGCGCGATAGACGCGGTGTTCTGGCGCGGCGCGTTGCAAGGGTTTCCGCTCGCTGGACGGTTTGCGTTCCTGCATTGCCGGCTGGGCCACTGCGCGCGATCGATCCGAGGGCCGCTCATTGACGGGCCGCCCTGTCCTGCCCGAGGTGATCGACCCGCGCTGCGGCAGGCTTTCCGCGCTGCGCACCGATTGCTGGGGTCGAGCGCCTGCACCACGCACGCGCGACTCATCGCGTGCCGGCACCCGATTTCCGTAGTCGGCGCGGCGACGGTCATCCGTGCGTGTCGAGTCCGAGGCGGCCTGTCGCAGGACGCGAGCATCGCCAGTCTGATTTCGCCAGGCAAGACGTTCAGCCTCGTTGCGGGCGCTTCCGTAGCGCGGGCCTCGATGGTGCTGACGATGGCTGGGGTAGTGATGGTGCCAGTAGGACCAATCGTAGTAACTGTCGTGCCAGGCGAAGAGATACGGCGAGTAGGGGAAATACCCATGCCCCACGCCGAACGCGAACAGGCCCCGCCGGGCGGTGAAGCTCAGGTAATTGCGCGGAAAATAGGTGACGCCGTAATAGTAGCCCGGGTAGAAGAACGGGTCGTGGTACCAGCGGTTGAAACCCCAGAACAGCGAATGGTAAGCAGGCCATTCGAGATAGGCGGGATAGTAATAGCTGTCGACATAGCGGTAGTCGCGCTGTCCGACGTAGTAGTCGCCATAGCGGCTGTCGCCGCGATCCACGTAGGCCGCATCGTCCGCGTAATAACCGTCTTCGTAGACGTAACGGGTCTCGTAAGTGGCGCAGCCTGCGGAGAAGAGCAGCACGGCCATGAGCAGCATCAGACGAGTGACCATAGCGGATCCCCTGCAGGCTAAGTAGTGGCAGTGTTGGCCCGACGCGGTGAATTGCCCCTGAACTTTTTGTGCCCTGGCTGAACAACTGAACGGTGCCTCAGCGGTTCGTTCATGCACCCGGACGCCCCGACTGCACGAGGCCTCGAGCGCGCTGCTCACCTGAGCCCCGCTCGGTGGTAGCGTGCACGACCTTTCCCATCATGCGCCTTCGGCATGGCCCTGCACATCTCCTCCGGTCGTTGGAAGCTCGGCTTGCTGCTGGCGCTGGCCACCGCGTCCATGTGGGCCACCCTGCCGGTGGCGCTCAAGATCGCCCTGGAGCAGGTCGATCCCTATACCTTGACCTGGTTCCGCTTCGTCATCGCGTTCGCGGTGATCGGCGGCTGGCTGTCCATGCGCCACGGCCTGGCTGCGTTTGCCCGCCTGGGCGCTGCCGACTGGAAGCTGCTGGCGATCGCCGCGGCCACTCTCATTGGCAACTATCTGTTCTACCTGCTTGGACTGGCGCGTACCACGCCGGCAAATGCCCAATTGATCATTCAGCTCGCGCCCCTGCTGATGGCACTCGGCGCGATCTTCGTGTTCCGCGAGCGATTCACGGTCTGGCAATGGCTGGGGCTGCTGGTGGTTGCCTGCGGTCTGCTGATCTTCTTCCGCGACCAGCTGCTTGGCAGCATGCGTGATGCGCCCGGCTACGTCGTCGGTGCGTTGCTCATCGTGGCCGCCGCTGTGGTCTGGGCAGCCTATGCCATGGCGCAAAAGCAGCTGCTGAACACCCTGTCCTCACCCGCCATCCTGTGGTTCATCTACGCCTGCGCGAGTGTGCTGCTGCTGCCCACGGCCACGCCTTCCCGCCTGTTGCAGCTTGATGCCCTGCACTGGCTGGCGCTGATGTATTGCGCGTTCAACACCCTGCTGGCGTATGGCGCGTTTGCCGAAGCGCTGGCCCACTGGGAGGCCTCGCGCGTCAGCGTGGTACTGGCACTCACGCCGCTGCTGACGGTCGGCTGCGTCTGGCTGACCCATGCAGTCTGGCCCGAGCTGATCCAACCCGAGCAGATCGGCTGGCTGGGTTGGCTGGGCGCCCTGCTGGTGGTGTCGGGTTCGGCCCTGACCAGCCTGACTGGTCGGCGGCCCTGACTGGATGCCGCACATCGCCAGGCGCCAACGCCCGCCAACAGGCTGCTAGACTTTCGCTCTCACGGGAATTTCGGAGCGGCCATGCCCTGGCTGATGTTTGCCCTCGCGGTGGGCTGTTTTACCGTAGCGTTTCGCACCCATTCTATGGCGCTTGCGGCAATCACCCTGATTGCTGCCCTCGGCCTAATGTTGGCCGGGGCGCTTGCCCTGGTCTCTGCGCGCATCGCGCTCAGCGCGCGGGGCGAATCGGAAATGATGTCGGCCGCTGAAATGCGCCTGATCGCTGAAAGCATGCGGCGCAAGCGAGAGCAGGAAGCCGCCGGCAAGAGTGCCTCGACTGGCCGCTCAGGCGCAGAGCGCGAACCACTCGCGGACCCAGACCTGAGTGTCGACGGTGGCAGCGACTGAATCGAGTGCGACACCTGGTCCAGCCGCTGCGCGCAAAGGCTGGATCGGGCGTTTGGCGGTGTTGTCTGGCCTCCTGCTGAGCGCGACGTTGCAGGCCGCGCCACCGCCCGCACTGCCGGCGTTTCCCGGGGCCGAGGGTTTCGGCGCTCTCGCCAGCGGCGGACGCGGCGGCCAGGTGTTATTTGTGACCACGCTGGAGGCCGACCCCAACGGCCTGATTCCTGGGTCCCTCAACTGGGCACTGCGCCAGGAAGGCCCGCGCTACATCCTGTTCCGCGTCAGTGGCGTGATCCACGCGCCGGCGCGCGTGGTACACGGCGATGTCACCATAGCCGGTCAGACCTCGCCAGGCGGGGTGACGGTGCGCGGCCTGATCTGTGACGGCCATTTCGACCAGCTTGATTGCGGCAACCTGATCGTACGCCACCTGCGCTCACGACCGGCGCCGCACCGCGCCGTGCCGGCCGGAGGCGAAGCACTCGACGACGCCTTGCGCCTGGACGGCATCGTCAACTTCATCATCGATCGCAGCTCGTTTGCCCACGCCGAGGATGAGGTTGCGCAGATCTCCTGGGCCTCGCACGGAACCATCCAGAATTCCATCCTCGCCGAGACAGTCGGCAGCCACGCCCAGCTCGGCGGCATGCTGCTCAACTACTCGCACCCGGATCTGCCGCAGGACGCACTGTCGATCCATCACAACCTCTGGTTCCGCCTGGGCGGGCGCCTGCCGGAGATCAGCTGTGAGGCGTCGAGCTATCCGGATGAACCTGGCTCCTTCGCCGACTGCGCCGCGCATCCGCTGCGCCTGGAACTCTCGAACAATCTGCAATGGGATCCGGGCATCAACATCTGGTACACGCCCGATGTCGACGCCAATCCGGCCAACGGTCCCTATCGCATCGATCTCAACTGGATTGGCAACTACGCCGTAGTGCGGCCCAGCCATGGTTTCGGGCTGATCTCGATCGACCTGCTGCAGGTTGCGCAGAACCGCCTGTTTGCCACCGACAACCGGATGAGCCGCTGGCCAGTCTGGCTCGACTGGCAGCTCGCCTATTGCTGCAATGATTTCGACCAGTACGGCCCGAACACCGACCTGGGCAGCGCCGAGCTGCTTGCCGTGCGTCACGCGTTTCCTGCGATCAGTTACGACAGCAGCACGCAGCTTCACGTCGACCTGCCTGGACGCATCGGCGCCTTTCCACACGATCCGATGGATCGCCGCATCCTCGCGCGTTTGGCCAGCGGCCAGATCAGCGCACTCGACCACGCGTTGCCAGAGGCGGAGGACGCATTCGATCTGAACTTCGATCCGCTGCAGCCACCCACTCCACCGACCGACAGCGATGCCGACGGCATGCCCGATGCGTTCGAACTGGCACAGGCCCACCTCGGCCTGGATCCACTGCTGGCCGACCATAACGGCAGTGAACTCTCGATACCCTTTACTGGCGTGGCCGGCTATACCAATCTCGAGTGCTATCTGAATTGGTTGTCCGACCAGTTGGTTGCAGCCAGCCAGACCGATCCCGACCGAGTGTACGGCGACGGCTTCGAGACTCTCCAGCCTTAAGCGCGGCTGACGCGCTGGCGCGGATCGGGGAACGGGGCCGGCTTTATGCCGGTCGATGCGGGCTATCCTCCAACGCTCGCAACACGCTACCCCGGAGACCGCATGAGCCAACCGATCCGTGTCCTGGTCTGGATGCTGGGCTTCCTCGCCATAGTGGCCGCCGGCTGCGCCGTGCTGATCCTGCCGCTCAGCGAGGCCTTCTCCGCCACACCGGTTTTCAACGCGCTGATCCTGGCGGTGTTCGCGGTGGGCATTGCGGTAAATATCCGTCAGGTGCTGCGCCTGCAGGGCGAGGTTCGCTGGATCGAGGCTTTCCGGCGCAGCCCCGCGGATCGACCGCCAGCCGATCACCCGGTGTTACTGGCGCCGATGGCCAAGATGCTGGGCGGTCGGGATCGCGGTGTACTCGCGTTGTCGCCAGCCTCGACCCGCACCCTGCTCGATACCGTCTACCTGCGGCTGGAAGAGCAACGCGACCTGTCCCGTTACCTGATCGGCCTGCTGATCTTCCTCGGCCTGCTGGGTACCTTCTGGGGTCTGCTGCGCACCATCGGTTCGGTCTCGGACATCATCGCCGGGCTGTCGGCCGGCAGCGATGCGCAGGCCATGTTCGAGGCGCTCAAGCTGCAGCTGCGCGAACCCCTGTCGGGCATGGCGACCAGCTTCTCGACCTCGCTGTTCGGCCTCGCGGGTTCGCTGGTCATCGGCTTTCTTGATCTGCAGTCGGGGCGCGCGGCGAATCGCTTCTATAACGAACTGGAAGAGTGGCTGTCCGGTTCTACACGGCTCAGCTCAGGATCGCTGGGCAGCGATGGCGAAGGCTCGGTACCGGCCTATGTGCAGGCCCTGCTGGAGCAGACCGCCGACGGCCTGGAGCGCATGCAACGCGCCCTGGTCGAGTCCGAGCGCGAACGCCGCCTCGGCACCGAACAGCTCGGCGAGCTCAATGCACAGCTGGTGCGTTTGGCGGACAGCCAGAATGAGCTGCGCGCCGTGCTCAAGACGATGGCGCAGCAGGGCGGTGGCATGAGCGATGACTTGCGGGCCGAGTTTCGATTGCTGTCGCGCACCATTGCCGCTTCGGTCGAAGGCGGCAAGCGCGGATGAGTCGGCTGGCTGCCCGCCGCCGCCGCGCCACGGATTTCTGGCCGGGCTTCGTCGATGCCCTGGCCGCCCTGCTGATGGTGCTGGTCTTTTTGCTGCTGGTCTTCACAGTCGGGCAGTTCGCGCTGGCCGACGCCATATCCGGTCGCGACAAGGCACTCACCCAGTTGAATGCCGAACTGGCCGAGCTGGCGCGCGCACTGTCGATGGAGCGCGATGCCAAGATCACCGCCACATCGCGCGCCGACGAACTGTCGGCCTCGCTCGCCAGCACGCGCGAGGAGCGTGACCAGCTCAGTCTCAACCTGGGCCAGACCAGCGAAGCCCTGGAAGGCGCGCAGAGCGAAGCCGCCAGGCTGGCCGCAGATCTGGCCGCACTGAACGAACTGAAAGCCCAGCTTGAAGCCGAGATCGCCGCGCGCCTGATCGCACTGGATGAAACCCGCAATGAGCTGGCTGCCAAGACCGAACTCTCGGATCGCTCGCTGGCGCAAGTGGAATTGCTCAACCGGCAACTGTCGGCGCTGCGCGAACAGCTCGACGCGCTCAATCAGGCACTCGCCAGCGCGAAGGCCGAAGCGGAAAGCAAGGATCAGAAGATCGAAGACCTCGGCCGCGAGCTGAACCTGGCACTGGCACAGCGTGTGCAGGAGCTGGCGCGCTACCGATCCGAGTTCTTCGGCCGGCTGCGCGAGGTGCTGGGTGAGCGCAGCGATATCGAGATCGTCGGCGACCGTTTCGTGCTGCCCTCGGGGCTGCTGTTTCCCAGCGCGTCGGACGAACTCTCCGAGGAGGGCCTGCTGCAGCTCGGGCACCTGGCCGAAACCATCAAGCAGATCCAGCGCGAGATACCCGCGGATCTGGATTGGGTGCTGCGCATCGACGGCCACACCGATCGCCTGCCGATCAGCACGGCGCGCTTTCCGTCCAACTGGGAACTGTCCTCGGCACGCGCCATCGCGATCGTGAAATACCTCGTTGCGCAAGGCATACCCGCGCAGCGCCTGTCGGCGAATGGCTTCGGCGAGAACCGTCCGCTGGATCGCGGCTCCAGCGAAACGGCGCTGGCGCGAAACCGGCGCATCGAGATACAGCTGACGAATCGCTGAGTCGCGTCCGACAGCCCGGTTGGGTGGGCCTTGGCCCACCGTGTGCCCGACAGCAACGACAAGCGCGGTGGGCCAAGGCCCACCCTACGGCAGCGTTCCTGCGTAGGTCGGCACCCCCGTGCCGACATTGCCACGCCAACCACCCCGCAACGGCGGCATGGGATGCCGCCCTACGGTGTCGAATTTGCGCCGCGGACTTCAGTCCTCGCGCAAGCCTTCGCGCATGAACTCCGGCAACAGCAGTGCCGCGCGATGAATATCGGCGTTGTAATAACGCGTCGCGAAATTCTTGGTGGCGGCGCCGCGCTCGCGGAAGCCGGACAGCTCGCCGCTCTTGCGCGCCAGGGTGCAGCTCCACCAGCCGGTCGGATAGCAGGGCTGCGGAAAGGGCAGGGTGCGGAAATCGGCGAAGCCGGCCGCCGCCATGTGATGCCGCATCGCCTTGATCAGCTCCATGTGCACCAGCGGGCTTTCGCTTTGCTGTACCAGGATGCCGCCGGGCCGCAATGCCTTGAGGCAGGACGCATAGAAGGCTTCGTTGAACAGGCCTTCGGCCGGACCGACCGGATCGGTGGAATCGACGATAACGATGTCGATGCTGTCCGGCGCACAGGTGCGCATGTAGGCAATGCCGTCGTCCCACAACAGCTCGGCACGCGGATCACCATTCGACTCGCACAGTTCCGGAAAATACTTCTCGGCCAGACGCGTCACCTGCTCATCGATATCGCACTGCACCGCGCTCTCGACTTCCTTGTGCTTGAGCACTTCGCGCAGGGTTCCGCAATCGCCGCCGCCGATGATGACCACGCGCTTCGGATTGCTGTGGGTGAACAGCACCGGGTGCGACATCATTTCGTGATACAGGAAGTTGTCGCGCGTGGTGAGCATGATGGCACCGTCGATCACCATCAGCTTGCCCCAGTCGGTGGTATCCCAGATCTCGATCTTCTGGAATGGCGACTGCACTTCCTCGAGTTTGCCGGTCACGCGAAAACCAATCGACGAGCCAGACAACTCAAACGCTTCGGTGAACCACTGCGGCTCAGACATGTAAATCCCCCTGTTCATGCGGCGACCGCTCCGAATCCGGGAGCGGGTCGCGAATTGTACATGACCGGCCCGCTATCACCTTGAATACAGCCTGGCGCCGCTACAATGCCCGCCACCGGAACAGAGCCGGGATCTTTCATTCATTCTGGAGCCCCGCATGAGCGAGTGGAGCGTCGATCGCGCCCGCCAAACCTATTCCGTCGCACACTGGGGCGAGGGTTACTTCGACGTCGATGCCAGTGGCGCCGTGCGGGTGCTGCCACAAGGCGCCGATGGCGCCTCGCTGGCCTTGCCGGAGCTGGTCGATCGGGCGCGCGCCGAGGGCTACAAACTGCCCTTGCTGCTGCGGTTTTCCGACATTCTCGGACACCGGTTGCGCCGCTTGCAGTCGGCGTTTGCCAAGGTCATGGGCGAGCAGGACTACCCGGGCGGCTACACCGCGATCTATCCGATCAAGGTCAACCAGCATTTTGGCGTGGCCGGCGAGCTGGCTGCCTGCGGCGGTTCCGCCGAAGCGGGCTTCGGCCTGGAGGCCGGCTCCAAGCCCGAACTGATGGCGGTACTGGCCTTGTCGCGTCCCGGTGCCATGGTGATCTGCAATGGCTACAAGGATCGCGAATACATTCGCCTGGCCCTGATCGGCCGCCGCCTTGGCCTGGAAACCTTCATCGTCATCGAGAAGGCCAGCGAACTGCCGCTGGTGATGGAAGAAGCGCGCGCGCTGGGCGTGAAGCCCGGGCTCGGCGTGCGCATGCGTCTGGCCAGCCTTGGCGCTGGCAAGTGGCAGAACTCCGGTGGCGACAAGGCCAAGTTCGGGCTGTCGCCGCGCCAGCTGATCGACCTGATCGACGCGCTGAATGCCGCCGATCAGCTCGACTGCCTGCGTCTGCTGCATTTCCACATGGGCTCGCAGATTTCCAATGTGCGCGACATCGCCAACGGCATGCGCGAGGCGACCCGCTATTTCGTCGAAGTCAGCAAGCTGGGTGCACCAATCCGTTACATGGATGTCGGCGGCGGCCTTGGCGTCGACTACGAAGGCTCGCGCTCGCGTGGCGTCTGTTCGATCAATTACGGCCTCGAGCAGTACGCCGCCAATATCGTGCAACCACTGGCCGAGGCCTGCGCCGAACACGGCATCGCGCCACCGATGGTGCTGACTGAATCGGGCCGCGCCATGACCGCGCACCACGCGGTGCTGGTTGCCAATGTCTCGGAGGTCGAGCCGGCACCGGACGGCCGCATGCCACCAGAGGCATTCGAAGAACCTGCGGTGATCCGCCATCTGCGCGAACTGGCGCAGGCGCTGGACACACGTCCGGCTTCGGAACTGTATCTGGAGGCCCAGCATCACCACGCCGAGGGCCTGTCGCTGTATGCCCTGGGCCAGCTCGACCTGCTGCAGCGCGCGCGCCTCGATGACCTGTATTACCTGATTGCCCAGCAGGTGCGGCTGCGCCTGAACTACGCCGAGAAGAGCCAGCGCGCCCTGCTCGACGACCTCAGCGAGCGCCTGGTCGACAAGTACTTCGTCAACTTCTCGGTGTTCGAGTCGATCCCCGACGCCTGGGCGATCGATCAGGTGTTTCCGATCATGCCGATCGAGCGCCTCGCCGAGGCACCAACGCGGCGCGGCATCATCGCCGACCTGACCTGCGACTCGGATGGACAGGTCGAACAGTACGTCGACGATGGCGATCTCGACAGCTCGCTGCCGCTGCACGAACTGATTCCCGGCGAGGCCTATCGCATTGGCTTCTTCATGATCGGTGCCTACCAGGATGCGTTGGGCGACATCCATAACCTGTTCGGTGACACCGACACGGTCAACGTGCGGGTCGACGGCAAGGGGTACGTGTTTGAGCGTGCGCGGCGCGGCGACACCGCCGACGTGATGCTCGACTACGTCGGCTACGACCTCGCCGCCCTGCGCGGCATCTATCGCGACAAGATTGCCGCCGCCGCGTTAGCACCCGAGGAGGCCGCGCGCTTCGCCGCCGACCTGGAAGCCGGGCTGACCGCTTACACCTACCTGTCGGACGAACCCCTGAGCTGAGAGGGTGAGAGGAAATCGCCCCGCCTACTGCGGCCGCCTCCGGACGCCCGTGCCGGCGGCGCGCTGCGCAAAAACTGCAGTCATTTGGCTCGCCAAACTTCCTTGTTTTCGCGCAGTGCGCCTTGTCACGAACGTCCGGAGGCGGCCGCAGTAGGCGGGGCGAATTCCTATCACCCTCTGAGGCGGAACCTTGTCGGTCCATGGCGGGTCTGCATCCGCCATGGCCACCGACGACTTCAATCCTTACGCGCACTGGCGACGGCTGGCGCTGCGCAGTCGCCTGGAACAGCTGCGACGGCATCCCGGCGAAACCGCGTTTCATACGTTGGCCGGTACTGCGCTGCTGGCGGTTTTTGTCTGGGCGGCGATCTTTGTGGTGGGCGCAATCGCCGACGACCTGCGCGACGCGCTGCAACGCTGGCCGCTCGCGATCGGACTGGCACTGCTGGTGCTGTGCAGCGTGATTCAGGTGCGCGGCTTGCAGCGACTGGCTGGCCTGCGCGCGCGCGACTGGCTTGCCGGTCAGCCAATCACTCCCAAGCTGCAGCGTCGCGAGCGCCTCGGGCAGGTAATTCAGGAAGGCCTGCCGCAGCTCTTCATCGGTGTCGGCCTGCTGCTCGGCATCGTGGCAATTCACCAATACTTTTTTGGCTTGCTGGGCATCGTGCTGCTGGCGGCACTGATCGGCTGGTGCGTGCCGCAACGCGCAGCGGTGCTCACTGCCGTCGGTGTGCGCGGCCGCCACCCGCAGGGCGCAGGCAAGGGCCACCTGATGCGTTGGCAATGGATCGAAGCGGGCGCGGCCCGCTTTGGTCCGGCCTTGGCGCCGGGTGCGTTCGCCCTGCTGCTGGTGCCGATGGGCAGCGGCCTGGCACTCACCCTTGCCTGCCTGCTGGTTGGCCTGCTGTGCGCCGCGTTGATAAGCGCCTGGCGACGCAGTCTGGGCGTGATCGTGGCGGCGCAGTTCTGGCTCGCGCCACAGCCGCTGTCCGGCATGCAGCTGCTGCGTGAAAGTGCTCGGCTGCCGCTGCTGCTCTTGCTGCTCGGCATGGGCTTGTTGCTGCTGGCTGGCCTGGCCGCAAAGCTTGGGCCGATCGCCTGGCTGGCGAGCCTGACGCTGGGCGCACTCGGCTTGCTGCATCTGCTGTGCAGCGCGGTCGAGCGACGTCGACCGCGCCGCATCGTGCTTCTCTTTGCGGTGCAGCTCGCCTTGTTGCTGGTCGTGGCGCGTACCTTTCCGCCACTGCTGCCACTGGTTTGGCTGGGACAAATCCTTTGGCTTTCACGTCGGGTCGCACGCGAATGAATTATCGGCTGCAATTGCAGGGTGTCGAACTGATGCTGGGCGGCAACGCCGTACTGCGCGGCGTTGATCTGGAACTTGGCTCCGGCGAGCTGGTCGGCCTGATCGGCCCGAATGGTTCGGGCAAGAGCAGCCTGATGCGGGTCTGCGCCGGCTTGCTTCCCGCGCGCGCCGGCCAGGTCGTGATTGATGGCATCGATCTGACTGCCGATCCGCTCGCCGCCAAGTCGCGCTTCGGCTACGCAGTGGAGCCCGAACGCCTGCCGCTATCACTGCGCGGTCGGCAGTGTCTGGAGCTGGTCGCGCGCACCCGCGCGCTCGATGCGGCTGCTGTGGATGAGAGCGTGTTGCTGGCCGCAGAGCTGGGTTTCGCGCCATGGCTGGACCGCCCGGTCGCCGACTATTCGCTGGGAACGCGTCAGAAGCTCAGCGTGCTGCTGGCCCTGCTCGGCGCTCCGCCGCTGCTGCTGCTCGATGAAGTACTGAACGGCCTTGACCCGCTTGCAGCCTATGCGTTGAAACAGGAACTGCGGCGTCGCAGCCAGGCCGGCAGCGCCGTGCTGCTGGCCACCCATGGTCTGGAAGTGGCTGAACGCTTCCTGGATCGCGCCGTGCTGCTGATAGACGGCCGCATCGCAGCCGACTGGGATTCGCGTGCACTGGCCGGATTCCGCGCCGATCCCGAAGGCGGGCTGGAGCATGCAGTGGCCGAGCGTCTTCGTACACTGCCGCGCGCGAACGCGTGATGCGCTCAGCCGCGCAAGTCCGAGCTGGTGCAGGATTCGCCGCTCGCGCCCACGCGCTTCGCGAACCGAACAAGTAACGCCATCAACCCAACTCCGTTCGTCCTGAGCGTAAGCCCGCGGGGCCGAAGTCGAAGGACCAGTGCGGGATTATTCAACCTCGCCGCATGTCGGATCCGCGCCGATTCGGATTATCGCCCTTGCCCTCGCGAGGGCGGCGCTTGATCCGACCTACCAACGCAACGCGCGCCGCAGCAACGAAGACCACGTAGGTCGGCTCAAGCCGCGCAGCGGTGGAGCCGACAGGTGGATCAGCTGCGCAAGCCAACCCCACGCCGCAGCAACTCGAGCCCAGCCACGGCGAGCACCACGCACAAGGTCAGCATCACGCCGAAGGCCAGACCCAGGTTCATGTCGCTGCTGCCCAGCAGGCCGTAGCGGAAGGCGTTGACCATGTAGAGAATCGGGTTGGCATAGCTCAGGCGCTCGGCCCAGTCGGGCAGCAGGCTGACCGAATAGAACACGCCGCCGAGGTAGGTCAGCGGGGTCAGCACGAAGGTCGGCACGATGGCGATGTCGTCGAACTTCTTGGCGTAGACCGCGTTGACGAAGCCGGCCAGCGAGAACACCGTCGCGGCCAGTAGCACCGTGCTCAGCGTGATCAGCGGGTGCGGGATGCGCACCGTGGTGAAGAACATCGCCACGGTCAGCACGATGGCGCCGACCATCAGGCCACGCAGCACGCCGCCCAGCACGTAGCCGAGCAGGATCACCCAGGGCGGCAGCGGCGCGACCAGCAGTTCCTCGATATGGCGGCCAAACTTGGCGCCGAAGAAGCTCGACGAGATGTTGCCGTAGGCGTTCTGGATGACGCTCATCATGACCAGGCCGGGCACGATGAAATCCATGTAGCTGAAGCCGCCCATGTCGCCGATGCGGCGCCCGATCAGGCTTCCGAAGATCAGGAAGTACAGGGTCATGGTGATCACCGGCGGCACCAGGGTCTGGCCCCAGATGCGCAGGATGCGCATGATCTCGCGCCGCACGATGGTGTAGAGCGCAGTCAGGTTGGGATGGCTCATACGGCGGCCTCCTTGCCGGTGAGCTTCACGAACAGCTCTTCCAGACGATTGGCCTTGTTGCGCATCGAGCGCACCGTTATGCCGGCGCGATGCAGTTCGGCAAACACGCGGGTGAGGTCGGCGCGGCGCGGCATTTCCAGTTCCAGGGTGTGGTCGTCGCGCAGCACGAGCTGCACGTCGGCGATGTTCGGCAGCGCGCCGGCGTGCGGCTCGGCGAGGTCGAGCACGAAGCCTTCGACGTCGAGCTTGGCGAGCAGGGCCTTCATCGTGGTGTTCTCGACGATGCGGCCGTGATCGATGATCGCGATGTTGCGGCAGAGGTTCTCGGCCTCCTCCAGATAATGCGTGGTAAGGATCACCGTGGTGCCGGCCGCGTTGATCTCGCGCAGCAGGGTCCACATGCCGCGGCGGATTTCGATGTCGACGCCGGCGGTGGGCTCGTCGAGGATCAGCAGGCGCGGTTCGGTCATCAGGGCGCGCGCGATCATCAGGCGTCGCTTCATGCCGCCCGACAGGGTGCGCGACATGCTCTGCGCCTTCTCCCACAGCCCGGCGCGCTTGAGCTCGCGTTCGGCGCGACCGATCGCCACCGCGCGTGGCACGCCATAGAAGCCGGCGTAGTTCACCAGGATGTCGAAGGGCTTTTCGAACATGTTGAAGTTCAGCTCCTGCGGCACCAGGCCGATCAGGCGCATCGCGGCCGTGCGGTCTGAATGCAGATCGACACCGAAGACCCGCACCTGGCCCGAGCTGGCATTGACCAGCGAGCTGACGATGCCGATCAGGGTGGACTTGCCGGCACCATTGGGGCCGAGCAGGGCGAAGAAGTCGCCGAGCATGACCTGCAGCGAGACGCCCTTCAGCGCCTCCACTTTTCCGCCATAGGTCTTGCGAAGCTCGACGATGTCGAGCGCGGGAACGGATGTCATGGAGTTTCCAGGAATGGGCCGGCCGACGCGTTGGCTCGACGAAGCCGGTAGTATATCTGCGCTTGTCGTGTGGCCTTGCTGACTTATGTCCCGCTCTACCCGATGCCCGTAGGTCCAGTCACCCGTTCGTGGTGAGGAGCCGTCGAGGCGCGCGAAGCGCGGTCGAGAGGGCGCCTCGAACCACAGTGCGCCGGTGGTTCGAGACGCACCGCCTCGACCTGCGGTCTCGTTCGGTGCTCCTCACCACGAACGGGTGTGGGTTGGCGCACCAGCAGCGACGCATTGGCCTTCCGGTCTTGCTGATTGTTGCGAGCAAGCTCGAGCAGGCCTCGCGCACCATGCGGCTGTTTCAATCCAACTCAGGATCCTTCCCAACGTGCCCGTCCATTTCCCGCTCCGGTTGATCGCCCGCCGCATGATCGCGCCAACCGTCGCGCATCTGACCTTCCTGCGCGACGATGGCGCGCCGCTGGACTTCATTCCTGGCCAGTTCGTGCAGGTGCATTTCCACTATCCGGATGGCAAGCCCACCAAGCGCAGTTATTCACTGGCGACGATCCACGACCACAGCCTGGCACCGGGTGATGCCGTGGAAATCGCGGTCAGCTATGTGGCGGGTGGCGCGGCGACTGCGCTGTTCGAAAACCTGCAGGCAGGCGAGAACATCGAAGCCAGCGGCCCGTTCGGGCGCTTCTGCCTGATGCCGAACGACAGCAATGCCCGTTATCTGCTGATCGCAACCGGCACCGGCGTCACACCCTATCGCGCGATGCTGCCCGAGTTGGCCAGGCAGATCCGCGAGCGCGGCGTCGAGGTGGTGCTGCTGTTCGGCGCGCGCAACGCGGCCGAGCTGATCTATGGCGACGAGTTCCGCGCCTTTGCCACTGCCACGCCGGGCTTTCGTTTCATTCCGTGTTTCTCGCGCGAGTTGCCCGCCGATGCACACGCCGACACCCGACAGGGTTATGTGCAGGCGGCGCTGACCGAGCTGGCGCCCGATCCCCAGCGCGACATCGCCTACCTCTGCGGCAACCCCAACATGGTCGACGCCTGCTTCGAGACGCTGAAGGAGTTGGGCCTGCCGGTGCCGCATATTCGCCGCGAAAAGTACGTAAGCTCTGCCGGTCAAAAACGCTAAATCACCGGAAGTTGCGTCGGGACCAGAGTGGCATACCCTGTCCAGAAGAGTGAACTGGCAGATTCGTTATGCGCTTTGTTTGGCCGCCTGATGGGTTTTTCGTTGAACGTGACCTTCCGAAGCTGCAGCATGTCCCATTGCTGCTGGATGCCGGCAGTTTTCCGCTGGAGGCGAATCGTTACGTCATAGAGCGCTGTCTTGGCGAATGGGCGCCAGACATGGACGAAGATGACGACCCCACCGTTCTCACGCTGAAGTCGAGAGCCAATTTAGCGACGCGCCTCTGCGCGTTTTTCTTCTGGCTCGACCAGAAAGACCAGCGGGACTGGCGGCGACTCGATTACTCGGACCTGCTTGGTTACCAACTGGGCCTGCAACTGGGCACTGCGAATGCCAGTGCGAGGCCGCTGAAGGAAGCGTCCGTCAACGCTTACGTTGACGAGGCGTGCGGTTTCCTGAACTGGGCAGCCGTGCGCGGGTTGCGCGGGCGCTTTAAGGTTCCAAGGCGCAGAAAACGCATCGCAAGCGCGAGCCGCGGAGCACACGCGCATAGCCACAAAGGACGCGTCGTCAGCACACGGCAAGGCGCGCTACAAGTGCATGATTTCGAGCCCGATATCCTGCCCACAGCAGCAAAGATCGAGCGCTGGATGGGCGTAATGCGTAAGCGGCACCCCATCAAGGCCTTAGAGTTCGAGCTGATGGTTCGCACCGGGTGCCGAATTTCCGAGGCCCACCACCTGCGTTTGGCGTGTTTCCCTCGGCGGGAAAATCAGTGGACGGATCCATGGCGCAAACAAGGGTGGGTTCCGGTCCTGCTGCGGTATGGCGTCAAAGGCCCCAAGGTATCGCCCAGTTCGGACCTCAGCACACGATCCCGTACGATCCAGGTGCCGATCGATCTGGCGGAACGCATCGAGCACTACCTGAGCTTCGTTCGGCCCAATCTGCTCGCGCGCTATCACCGTGGCGGCCGCAAGGATGAGGCACGCACTGACCGACTGTGGCTTGGAGAGTCCACCTACCAGCCCGTGGCCTACTCCACGTTATACAAGGCATGGACAACGTGTCCGCATTGCCCAGACCACTGGCATCCGCATGCAGCGCGGCACTATTTTTCGGTGGAGCAGATTGTTGAGTCGACGCGCAATTTTCTCGCTCTGAACGGCTTGCAAGAAGGGTTGGCGGGCAGCGGAGTTGGATGGTTGCATGGACTCATGGCGGGCCAGGTCAGGCTGATCTTGTCGCCGTTGCTGGGGCATGTAGACGACAAAACCAGTGAGCGCTACCTGCGCGCAGCGAGGGCTAGGCTCCTCGGCGAGTTCGGCCATCCGCTTATTCGCTGGAACCAAATCATCGATGCCGATTTGGAGGAGCCTTCGCATGGCTGACGAAACGTCGACTGGCCCATGGGTGGTCCAGTTGCTGCACAAGGATTTCCCGAACGCGAGCTTTGACCTCAGCGAGTTCGCGGTGGGCGCGTCAGAGCAAGGCAACAACATGTGGGCCGGCGGATTCAGTGGTCGCCCTGGGCTGTTGGCGGACCTCTTACCCTCGTTGAAAGTCAGTGTCCAAGGCCTCACACCGAAGGGTGCAATTAATTGTTGTAGGACTCCTCTACGCGCTTTCTGGCGCTACCTTGACGCTCGCGAATCCTATTTTTTGTCGAGGGGAATCGCACACCAAAAGGTAAACCGCCTGCACCACATCACCGGCGTGACCTTTGACTCGTGGATGCAAGGGGGGCCCGACGGAGCATGGCAGGCAGCGTGTCCGACGTATGGAAGATCCCTGCGCCCCATCATCGAAGACGCGCTTCATGAAAGGGACCTGGATCCCATTCACACCGCCTCCATCAGCGATCCTCAGTTGACCCCCAAGGACACGGTCAGCGACGAAGAAGGTGTCGCGCTGATCCGTTACCTGCGCGGGCGCAGCATCGAAATCTTCCGCCGATGGCAACGGGCGGATGCGCTGGCGGCGCAGGGACGAGACCTCGCCGCGATCTATCTTCAACACGGACGTCAGGGCCTTAAATCACTCGGGCTGATCTCCGAGGCGGATGCCCATGCAACGTATCGAGCCGTTGCAGAACAAGTGGGGACTCCGGCTCCGTCTGCATCCGACTTCATGGCGTCACTAGGATACGCTCAAGATCGCAGGCTCAAAAAAGTCAGCGGGTGGCCCTGCAACGTCCGTTGGATCGACCTGATCAAGGGGCAGCACCCCACATCCGAAGACGTATGTATTTTGGCGCTCCTGTGTATGGGGCGGTTGGCCTGGAACCCGAGCACACTGTTCAGTATCGACATCGCCAACTGGCACGGTCCGTACGACGATCGCTATGAATGGGTCTACGCACCCAAAGCCCGTGCTGGCGGTGCTTTCCAGCATGGCGTCAGCGAGACCAACCAACGAACCGGGGCGTATTCGGTACTCAATCGCCTGATCGCGCGCTCCGCCCCGCTGCGCGCTTGGGTCCCTCAAAACCCGAGCGCTCACTCCACGCCCAGCATTGTCCAGCGGAGCCCCTTCGTGGGCGTCAATATGAGTCCAGGAGCGCCGGTTTTCGTCGTCAATCGCGATGGGGACCACGCCGTCAACAGACGTTTGCGCCAATGCATCCAGGAACACAACGCGCAGCCCGGTGCGTTGCAGGTGCGGGATATGACCGTATCAGATTTTCGTGATCTGGCTGCAGCGGTGATGTTCCGCGATAGCCGATACTCCATGTGGGTTGCGCAATTGTTGCTTGGGCATGCGAGTCAGCGTTCGACAATCCGCTACGGATACAGGAATGCTTCGCGCGAGGAATCGCACCGGCAGGTAGTCATGGTGGTGGGGGACATTCTCGATCAGGCCCGTGAGACCGGCCAGATGGACCCAACGCTGACTCGCGCTCGCGTCGAGGGCATCGAGGTCACGACGGACGCCAAAGCGAGGTTGGACGCATTCCGATCACAGCGCACTTACGCTGGCGTCAGGTGCGAAACGCCAACCGATCCGCCCAAACACATAGATCCAGAAAACCCCCGGGACGGCAGAACGCTGTGCGCGCAGGGCCATGCCTGCGTGTCACGGGGCTGTCCGGTCGCCACCGTGCTGCCGGACAGCCTTGATCCCATTTGCCGTAGTGTCGCCGAGCTGGAGTGGCGCAGGGAGCGCTTGGGCGCTGTGCGGTGGGACAACAGCAGCGCCGCGGCGGATTTGCGCACACTGCGTGAAACACTCCAGCAGTGGCCGCCTGCGGAAGTAAAAACGCACCTTGATCGGTGGCGAAAGTTGTTGACCACCGGCGAGCACCGTCCACTCATTTTGGGGGGGGCGCATGTCTAAGTCTAAAGTTAACCAAGAAGGCCAATCGCAGGTGGAGCAGATCACCTTGCAGGTGATGGAGCAGACTGGCCTCACGCCACAACAGTTGAAATCAGCCGATCATGCCCAGTTGCTGCAACTGCAGGGGCAACTGCTGATGGGGACGGTATGGGGCGTGTGGGAAGTTGCCGCAAATCTGGTCGCAGACCATGAAATCGTCGATTCCAGACGCATATATCGCATCGACCTCACCGTTCCAACGGGCATGGATCCAACCTGCGCCAATGCGCACGCCGTCTGGGCGGAATTGATGCGATACGCCATTGCTCGGCGCAGCTTTCCACTGCGCGGAAAAGGAACTTCCAAGCGGCCTCGGTTCTCTACGCTGCTTGCAGAGATTCGGCTACTGGGGATGGCGACGCGGCAGTTCGCGCAACATCCTGGCCCGGGATTCTGGACGCGCTGCACTGCCGACCAGATGGTGCTTTGGTTCGGTGGGAAGAGCGGCGCGAGCCTAACCAATAAGCTGAGACAACTCAGCGTATTGGGCGCGATTGTTGATGCGCCCGCAGGGCGCAAGAAACCAAAGGGAACCGCCCCAGCTCGCCACCGCACGGGCGAGCCCGAGGACACTCAGGTACCGCAATTGGACACGCAGTATCTTCCTCTGCCGGACCCATTCACCGCCGCGGCAGGGCAGCGTGCCCTGTACATGACCGAGCAGGTCGGTCCTACGCTGCTAAGCGCCCTGGAGCACTGCGCTACGGTGCCGCTGCGGCGCCTGAACAAGAATCCTCGCACGCCCGGTTGCGGCGAGCCGCTCGGTAACGGTCAGCAAGCGGCTGTTAAGGCAAGCACTCTGGATCCCATCATTGCCCGATGGGCCTGGCAGGACTTAGATGGGCACGCACTGGCCGCGCTGCGTTACGACGTTTTCTTTACTCAAAACCAAAAAGGTGAGTTTGCGTGGCCGCCGCGCACCTACGCACAAGCTGTGGCGGCGCTGATGGTGCTGCAAGGCGCGCATCTGTTCCTGATTGCTCTTGCCGACGGCGGCCGCCACGGTGAGATCCTGTCGGTCAAGGAAGGCGCGCTCGGGCGCAGCGAAACCGATGCACCAACCCTGACCAGCCGAACGCGCAAGATCGACCCCAACGACGGGCGTGAGCACGAGGTGCCCTTGCCTGCCGCCGTGCAAGCAGCTGTGCTGCAGCAGGAGCGCTTGGCGCGCTTTCTCAAGAAATCTCAGGGGATCAGCGGGCAACACTTATGGGTGCAGATCGCCAGGAAACGCGGCAATTCCTTGAAGAGTTTCGATAGCACTCTCGATGCCTTTGTGCGAGCGTTTCGGCTAGAGCCACTATTGGGCGACTCCAATCTCCATATGCACCGCTTTCGCAAAACGCTGGCGCGTATCGTCGCGCTAGCGCTCGTACACGCTCCCAAGATTTTGATGGAGGTGTTTGGCCACCGCGACGAGCAGATGACGGTGATGCGATACATCCTCTCGGACGCTGGACTGCTCAAGGAAATTCAGGAGATCACCCGCGAGCTACTGGTACTGAAGGGCATCTGGACAATCGAGAACCTCGACGCAATGCAAGGCAAGGGCGCGCAGCGCCTGCGCGAGCGCTGGTCCCAGCACGCCAAGTTGGTCGGAAAGAGCGCGTTGGAGCCGCAGACGATTCGGGAGTTCGTTGAGACAGTGTTTGAGGGTGGGCAGGCGCTCGCTGTGATTGCACCGGGCATTCTCTGCACGAGCTTTACCAAGGGCGGCCGCTGCAACGAATACGGTGGTGGAAAGCCAAACCCGGAGCACTGCAGTCCGCAATGCGAGCATCAGGTGGCCTGCCCAACGTATGAAAGCGTCGATACATTTGAGGTTGAGGACGCCATCCTCAACGCGCTGAACACCGCCGACTACCTGCTCCGTCAGTTGGGTGAGGCTGAAGCGAGGAACGAGGATATGGTGGTTGCCACGTTTGCCGGGCAAATCAGGTCGCTGGTGGGACGATGGCTTGAAATTGATCAACATGTCGCGACACATCCGCTGGGCCATAGATTCATCCCGGTGCACTTGGTGGCGCCATGAGCAAGACCAGCAAGCTCGCCGAAACATCGGCTCAGGCGCGAAGCGCCCTGGTGGTCTCCAAGATACGGGCGGCTATGGAGCTGATGGAACTGGAGATAGCAGAGAATGACGGCGTGTACATCAGCGGCCGGCTTAGCCTCAATGAGGTGTGCCGGCGAGCGGGCGTGCATCCGATCACCATGCAAGGATCCGCGCACAAGACCACCACCAAGCCCATGGTGATTGCATGGTTGGAGAAGGTAAAGAACTCGACAATCACCGGCAAGCGCTCGGTGCGTGCGGAGGTCACCAAGCGTGCTCGCAACGCAGAAGACGAGTTGCGAGAACTCGCCGCGCACTTCCAGCTCCGCGAAAACGAGATCCCGCGCTTGAACGAAGAGAACGCGCTACTGACGAAGCGCGTTCAGGAGTTGGAGGCGGAGATCTTGCGACTACAGGTGGCTGTGTCCGAAGGTCGCGTAGTCCAGATGCCGAAGAGGAAGCGCTAATGCCTCGGCCCAGCAGCGTGGTCGCCAACTGGAAGCCAAAGCTCGAAGCCTGGCTCAACGAACAGGAGGAGGCCTATCGGGCACAGTGGGAAGGACAGCGAAGAGCCACGTTGCCGAGTACAAGTGACGGCATGGTCAACGTGACCTCGGTCGCCAAGGCCTTGAATTGCCCCAAGGCCTATCTCTACGACTATCCCGAACTCCAATCGCTCGTTGACCTGTTCGCCGAAGGACAAGGGCTTCTGCCATGCGGCGCTCGCACTCAAGGGATGGCAGATCAGGTAGTCAAAGACCGAGTCGTGGCGATAGCCAAGACCGCCAAGGCGGACGCCCAGGCTGCGGTCGAGTCTCGCGCCGCGCTGCAGGCGGCGCTGGCCAGAATCGCGGCTCAAGAACGGGAGATGGTGTCGCTACGTCTGCAGGTCCAGTCCCTTGAGGAGCAGCTCTACCTGATACACCAAGGGATCGCGGTAAGGGTTCGCTGATGCGGGTTGTCGCCACGTCCATCTTGGCCCGATCGACGACCGGTGTGATTTTTTCCGCGCTGTCTGATGGCGGAGTGCGGGTTCGGATCAATGTGCCGCGAATGGATGGCATGGAGATCGTTGTGGGCGGCGCTTATCTGGCCCACGGGGAGCAAGAAACCTATATCGATGGGCAGGGCCGCGCCCACCGCCAGATTCGGGCGGACCGAATTGAGCGACTGAAGGTCACAGGACGCTTGCTGGGGCCATGGCTGGAGCAACTGCCGCACGTGGGCCCCGTGCGCGCCCAGAGGCTTCTGGATGCATTTGGCGATGGGTTGCTTGATGTGCTCTCCGATCCCACTTCGATCGAGCGGGTCGCCGTGGTGATCGATCCACAACGACCCGCATTGGCGCTGAAGCTCGCCACCGTGGTGATGGCCGCAACCGCCCTGCATGAGGGCGAGCAAACCGTCGCGATGGCACGCGCACGATTCCTCGCCCGCCTGGAAGGTCTTGGCCTCAACAACCCTCGAGTCGCGAAGCAACTGTGGCGATTGATCGGCGCTCTGGATGCCGAGGACAAGCTGCTAGCGAATCCTTACCTCGCAGCGTCTCTGCTCCCATGGAGGACGGTCGATGAAGTTGGCAGACGGCTGCTCGGTGCGCGGGGAGATTCGGGTGACCAAGATAGCCATGAAGCACGTCTGCTGGGCGCGCTCGATAGTGTTTGGCGCGGCGTACTGGCCGACGGTGATACCGCAATACCGCACCGGCAACTGCGCGTTCAATTGGCGAGGCGACGCGTTGACGCGGATCGCGCGATCGAGCAGGGCCGGACGACTGGGACGTTGATTGAAAGTGACGCTGTTTTCCGAGCCCCGGGAGCAGCGTGGCTGGAAGCGGATCTTGCTGAGCGCATTCAGCGCATCGCGTCTGTGCCTTCTCTCTCTGCGCGCTATTCCGCTGATGAACTTGATCGGATCATCGCGGAGGCCGAGCATGCAGCGAACTTCAGGCTGACTGCCGAGCAGCGATCCGTCGTTTTCATGCTGCTGTCGCGCCCTGTCTGCGTGTTGCAAGGCGGTGCCGGCGTGGGCAAGACGGCGGTCACTGCGGTGGTTTGCGGCGCCTGGGAACGCATGGGGGGAAATGTGGTGCTGACCGCACTGTCGGGTAAGGCCGCACTGCAGTTGATGCGAGGCGCATCGACGCAGAACGCGCCGCGCTTGGGCTACACCGCGGCACGCCTGCTGCGCATGCTGGATGCGCAGTCGTCGATGGAACAGGTGCCGGCTGATTGGCCGACAATTGATGGTTCTACGTTGCTAATTGTCGACGAGGCCTCAATGATCGACACGCCCACGCTACGCCAGCTCATCACTCATCTGGTTCCGGGTAGTCAGCTCTTGATGGTGGGCGACGTGGGCCAGCTCCCGCCTATCGGCATCGGTCGCTGTTTCCATGACCTGGTGGATGACGGACGCTGGGCGAGCCATCTCAATACGGTTTTGCGCCAGGCCAGCGACTCGCCGATTCCACATGTCGCCGCAGAGATTCGACGTGGCACGATGCCTCACTTGCCTCTCTATGACGGGCAGGCGAGCGGCATCTACTTGCTGGAGTCTGACGGGCGCGAGGCACTACCCGCGTGGCTTCAGACCTACCGCTCGTTATGTTCAGTCCATCCATCATCAGAAGTCTTGGCAATTGCTGCGCTCACGCGCAGCGTTGAATGGCTCAATACCGAAGCGGCGACGCTGCGGCGCCAACAGGCCGGCGCGCCCGACCCGATCAGGCTAGGTCCGTACGCCACTGTTACTCAGGGCGATCCGGTGGTCTGTCGTCAAAATCGATACGCGGACGGCATCGTCAATGGGATGCTGGGCATCGTTGATCGCGTGATAAGCGAGCGCGAGGTGCTGATCACATGGGACGGGGAACCGGGACCGCGGTCGCTGTGTGACGAAGGCCTGGCCGACATAGGGTTGGCGTACGGCATCACATGCCACAAATCGCAGGGCAGTTCTGCACAAGCGGTGATCGTCTTGTTGGAAGACAGTCGCTTGCTCACGCGCGAGTGGCTCTATACCGCCATCACCCGATCTCGCTCACTTGTGGTGTTGATTGGGACCAGCCATCTGCTGCGCCGTGCGATACAGAACCTCACTCGGCGGCTGACCGGCTTTGCTCTTGATGCGAACCAAACGGTTTGTGTGCACACCGATCGAGCTGATTAGCCGGACCAAAGCGTCGTGATCATCTGAACGGGATCATGGTCAGAGCTGTGAACTTCAGTTCGATCGAGCCTGCGAGGCAATGCCCCAATAGCTACCCGCGCTTGGCGACAAGCTGACCGAACCACACTGGCGAAGGGCAGCCCTTTCGTAAGGGTCAACCTGCTGGTGCAGATTCAAAGCCGCAATGCTACTCATACACGAGGGGCGCCGTCCCCACTACCGCTTGGGCACGATGTATCGACAAGGAGAAGGGACCATGACCAGTGTGGAAACGCGTGCACGTGAGCTGCGAGACCAGTACCAGTGCGGTGATATCGATGGGACTGAGTTTGGCGGCGGCTTGGTAGAACTCCTGGCCGAGCAGCTGGTTTGGATATCCGATCTTGAGTCTGGAAAGCCGATGGACTGGGGTCAAGGTACGGGCGATGTAGCCGCGCTTTGGAGGCTGGCAACGGACTTCGGCTACCTAGACGTTGCCTGGGAGGAGGTACGCGACGACGCACCGCTCCGGGGACTGTTCAACGCGGTCATGGCGCAGGAGGTTCGTGACGCGGCAAGCATGGGATCCCCGGTATCGCTACTCGCCGCACTGATGCAGTCGGTTGCCTTGATTCGCACCAACGGTGTCGCCTTCCCGGATTACGGTGCGCCGATCACTCTGCCGAACAGTGATTGGTTGAGCGAGGACGCGTTCGAGTGGATTCGAAGGTGGGAGAGCGCGTCAAGCCAGAACCATCGTTCGTCAATGGACGCGAAGCAACTCAATGAGCCCCTGCGGTCCGAGGTAACCGGCTATTTGAAGGCCAATGGTCTGTGGCAACAGTAGAGCTAGGTTGACGCTTGGTGTTTGGGGAGTTGAGAGCAGCCAGTCCGACCTCATACGCACTTGGTTCGCTGCTCATGATTGACGGGCTCAGTTCGGCCAGAAGCGGACGCTGAGTGAAAAGCCGACTCTGCCCCCTGCATTTTATGCAATCCCGCTTTGGATTCGGCATCCTGATGGTGGCTTGAAGCAAATTTATGGGCTGAGACGGCGTTTCCAAGGCATGAAGCTAGTTGCCGAAGGAAGCGCTCAGCTTCGTCAGTGCCGCCAGGATCTGCTGAACGATGCCAATTTCGAAGTCTTCCCCATCCCCGTCATGCGTTCCCTTGTTCAGATACTTCCACGCCAGCGCGGCCTCAGGAACAGCCAGCAACTCCTGGAAGGCCTCCTTGCGTTGCGTCCAGGCCGCTGTTGCCAGCCGCCCCTGATCAACTCCGTTGTTGACGGCTCTGGACAGAACATCCACCAGGTTGCGCAGCTCGGGATCGCCATCAGGCCTGCGCAAAACCAACGATACGCGTCCTAGTGAATCGTCGGCATTGCAGAGTGCCTTCCAGACCCGGGTCGTCAGGTTCTCCAGTGCCTGCCGGCAGGACGCCAATGCCTGGCGCTGATCAGCTTCGTCTAGCCTCTCCTGGGCGCGGCGCAGATAGTGACGATCGCTGCCGTTCTTTACGATGGGCTGATGGTCGCCGCCATGATGCTTGAGGATGTAGAGCTTCGAAGCTCCCTGCCTCAGGCCGTTTTGCACTTGGGTGATGAACTCCGGGCTATGGCAGGTAATCAAGATCTGTTTGCCATTGAGTCTGGCATCGCCAAACAACGTGTCGCGTATCCCTTTGCGATGGTCGTGGTCGATGGCATTAACGGCATCGTCGAACACAAGCAACGGCAAGCCAAGTTTGATGTTCTTGGCCAGCAGGATAGCCAGCCCCAGGCATCGCAGATGCCCCTCGCTCAATACGCGCAGCGCATCGTGCAATTGGTCTTGGCTTCCCACGAAGGCAACCCGGATCCGATCACCCCCACGAAGCGGAAGATCAAGCTTGGCCAGCTTGTCATGGTCGTGGTCGTCCACATTGAACAGGTTGTAGAGATCCTGGGCCGTCTCGTTCAAGTCTGCCAACAGACCTTCAGGCAGCCCGTCGCGATACCGTCTCAGACAGTCGAGGAAAGGCGCATATCCGTCTTGGATCCGCTTCTCGAAGGCCACGGCAGCCGCTTCTGCGGCCGCTTCTGCAATCAGCACCGCGTTGGCTTCATCGAAACCGTCGATCTTGGCCTGCGCTTCCACGACCTGCTGGTCATGCATCGAACGGCGAAGTCGAACTGCATCGACCTGTTCCTTGATCGCTTCCAGTGCCTGCTGCTCTTCCCTAAGTGGCGCACGCCGCGCCTGCCTTGCACGAATGTCCGCGTCGCCTTCTTCAAGTGCGTGCACTTTCGCCAACAGCGCTTTCCAGCTGGCCTTGGTCAGCAAGCCTTCTGACCAAGCCTCGATGGGTTTTTCTTGTTCCAGCCACTGCACCAATGGCTCAAGTTCCCTATCATCCAGGGGCGCATAGGCGTGCGCTGCCGCAACCTTCCCATGCAACTGCGAGGACAGCTGACTGCATTCTTGGGTTAGACGCGTCTTCAATGCCTCAAGCGCTGCAAGATCTGCCAGGAGTTCAAGCCCGTCACGCGCGCGAACGAATGGATCCCGCACCACGCTGGCCAATGGCGTGTCGCAGGCAGGGCATTTGTCGGGAGTCTCTTCCGCTAGCGGCACCACCGCTCGATACAGCGCAAGGAACGAGACCTCGCCGGCCCGGGCATCCAGATTCGCCTGTGTCCTTGTCACCTCGGCATGTTTCTTCCGAATGCTCTTGCGCAGGTCCGAAAACGAGGCAACCGTCAGTCCTGATTGCGCTGGAATCTGCTCTTGCAGGGCGGCATTGACCTCTTGCAACCGTCCTTGCTGCCCGTCCATGCCAAGGCGGCGAAAAAGCAGCCCGTAGGTCAGTCCTTCTTCAAATCTATTGGCAAGCTGGGATTGTTCGACATCGAAGGCAACCTGCGTCTCGGCATTTCCATCGACTTTTTGCCGTGCTGCCTCAAGTGCCGTGCGCCTGAACGTCAGCGTGTCCTGCTTGGGGGAGCCCAGCCGCAGCTGGTTGTCTAGGGTGGTGGTGAAGTTGCCGACGAAGTTGTTGAAGCCATCCAGACCAAACAACGTGGCAATGAGGGCGCCGGCTTGCGCTGGCGTGCGTGCGGCCAAACGCGCGAAGCCCTCAATACGGTTCTTCTCCACGATGGCGAAACGCAGCAGCTCGGCATTGGACGCGACGGGGACATCATTGGCGCCGCCCGCTGCCAGAAGCTGCGGCGCGACATATCTGCCTTCGTGGATGTTGTTGAAATAGTGCTCGAGATCTTCGATGCGCTTTGCAGAAGCCTCTTCGACATAGCCCAGCAGTGCAAACTCCAGGGCCTCACACAGGCTGCTCTTGCCGCTGCCATTAGGCCCTTGGAAAAGGACGATGTTGTGCGATAGGTCGAATTCTTCTTCGCGCCGGAACCCACGGAATGGTCCGATTGTCAGCTTCTTCAACCGTGTCCAAGGGAGCTGGGTGACGGCCGCATCGGTCTGCGCTGGCTCAATCACGTCGGGCGCGTTATCCAGTTCCCGACGCAGCATGGGCGTCAGCACAGTCGCCCGCTGCCCCCCATTGTTTACGGTAGGGATCAGGGCATCTAGGTTGTCCTGGACGATCCGCGCGATCCGCTTCGCGTCAGCAGGCTCTTCCTTGGCCTCTAGCCACTGCAAGAATCGAAAATACTCGTCGTGCACCGCACCCATCGCTGCCGCTCCGCTGCCCGGTAGTGTCCCAGCCCGGTACCGTTTTCACCGGCTAGCCGAGCCCTGTCCGACTACTGGCATCTAGCCCCCTGAAACGTCACCGTGCCTTGCTTGTCAGGAAAGCACTGGCCAACCGCCCTGCTTCCAATCCTATCCCGATCAGGCTGTCTATGTTTGCGACGCTCGAAGGTGCCAGGCCGCCCGTGTAATAGAAAACATGAAATACCGAACGATGAGGCATAGTCCGCTTCGGGTCGGACGCATTAAGCTGTGCTTGACCAACCTAAGGATCGCGGCGCGGCGGACGGGACTACGGCGCTCCAAAGGCTGGGGCGCGGAACTGAGCGCGGGTTAGAATTAAACGGAGAGTCTCGCAACTTGAACCTGTTGGCGCACTTTCAACTGGTAGATGTGCCCCTAAAGGTCCCGGCCCGCCGGCTCGGTAACCAAGGCCAACGAAGGCGCAATGCAGCCAGTGCCTCGAGAGTGTCCGCTTGATCAGCGAGCCGGAGTGGAAGCGTTACCAGCGAGCCACTGCCGACGTTTTCCGTCGGCTCGGCTGCAACGCGCAAGAGGACCTGCCGGTTGCGGGCGTGCGAGCGACGCACGCGATCGACGTCCACGCCACCTTTCTCCGCGCCGGCATCCTTTGCACATGGATCATCGAGTGCAAGTTATGGAAGTCACGAGTGACCAAGGAAAAGGTGCTCGCCCTCAAGAGCATCCTCGAGGACGTTGGCGCGGATCGCGGCATCATCATTAGCGAAATGGGCTTCCAGTCCGGGGCGCAGGATGCGGCCCGCGGGACGAACATCACCTTGGTGACCTCCTTGCAAGAGTTCGAGCGCACCGCGTTGGCGGCCACGTCCGAGGCCCCGCTGGCGCTGGTCAGCGCCTCCGATCCAATTCCGTTCTACCGGTTTCCACAGCACGCGCCGCACGAACTGCTCCTGGTTGGAGACACTCTAATCACGGCCAACTGGCAAGACGGCAGCATTTCGCTGGTCGACCCGGCGAGAAAAGTCATTACGCGTACCTTCGAACTCGACAAGTACGAGGCGGTTTCGCCGCAGGACGGCGCCCGCGTGATTCGAACGCATCCGCCCGGCAACCTGGTACTCGCGGACGGCCGCCTCTTCCTTGGCCAGGTGTTCTCCGAGGTCGTGGTTGTCATTGATCTCGCTACTCAAGCGATCATCAAGCGCATCCCGGTGCCCGGTGGGGGCGAAGGCGAGATGGCGGTCTCGCCAGACCAGAAGGCGGTCTACTTCGCCAGCAACAAGACCAGCCACTTTTTCATTATCGACAGTGCCACCTACGCGTTCGAGGCGATGCCCTACCCACAGGGCGGACGCGGCTGTATGTCCTTACTGCGGCATCCAACCAAACCGCTGCTCTACATCGGCATATCGCGCGGTGGCCGCATCGCGGGGCGGACCTACCCACATGCGAACAGCTACGTCGCGACGTACGACCTCGCGCGACGCGACTACATCAGCACGGCGCAATTGGCCGAGGTCACGAATGGCCAGACCGACGACGCGACGCCGGCGTGCCTGACCTACGACGCCATCTACGAACGGGTGTACGTAGGCATGTTCCAGTCGCGTCGTGGCATCTGTGTCCTGGACCCGGACACGGGCGCGTGGCGCCGGGACGTGCGGTTTGAACGCACCTCAAAAAACACAACGCCGTTTCCCTGGGTGGACCCGCTGCGCCAAGCGATTACTGGCTCGCTGTTGCTCAGCGTGAACCGTCACAATCGCGAACTGGTCAGCTTGGATCGCGAATCCCTGGAGCCCAAGGCATCCGTCTATCTGGGCGAAGGACGCAATGGTCCTTGTGATCTGATCGTGTGGCGGGACTTCGCGGTGGTCAGCAATCCCGCGCTACAGGGATTGCACTTCGTTCCGCTCAGCATGCTGGCCTGAATCTCGGTACTTGCGCAGCATGCCCGGGGTGCGAATTGCCTGAACTTAGATGGATCGCTGCAAACCTACGTGGGCCCAGAAGTTCTGCAGGATGCTTGTCGGTGTCAGCCCTCTCTCCGTCCGCTTTGGGTCGGTCACCGCCCGTCAGTAGCGCTCCGAGCCGTCCGAGATCCGCAACCGCCGCCTGACTGACGCGATGCGGCCAAGAGCGGTCAAACGAGAGCGTCCCGAGTTGCTGGTAACAGTACCAGTGCAGCGCCCGGTCCTTGCCTGCTGCGAAAGGCCCTACCCCAATGCGCCTCCCGGCGACGCTACCTCGCAATGCGGTTCGGCGATGAAATTGGGATACGTGATGAACTGCTGAATGGATCAGGAGACGGCAGTTGCATGTAAGGCTGCAGCATCCAGCACAAACGACTGAAGTGCCAGCAGTTCGCCGGTATTCCCCAAGCTATTTAACCGCACCCAAACAACCCGAGGCCTTACACCCGCCTTGAGATGCGAAGTTCGCTATCATGAGGATGCCGCACGCGAGGATCCAGCAATGACCGCTACAGACCAACAGGAAGCGTTTCGCGAAGCTGAGGCCAGCTTGCGTCTGGAAGACCTGGATCCGAGCGGCAGCGAGCCCTACGAGTCGCTGAAGGCTCAGGTGATTGCAGGCAAACTGAGCATCGAACAAGCCGAGGCGGCGACGCTCGCGCACTTTCAGAACTTGGCCGCGCACTTCACCGCCCGTGCGTCCTGATGGCCCGGGTCCAACAGGATCCTGACTGCTACCCCGGCACCGACATTCTCGAAAACCTCGCAGGGCTTCGTGATCAAGCGAAGCTGGACATGTTCGAGGCGCAGATGGTCGCGTTCCGTCTAGCACTGCTGGCTCGCAGCCCGATCACTGGCGTCTTTGATGAATCGCGCCTGCGAACAACGCATCGTCTGCTGTTTGGCGGGGTGTATCGCTGGGCGGGAGAGTTTCGCCGCCTGCCTGGGCTGATGACCAAACGCCGCGAGAGCGGCGCAATCATCATCTATGGGGAGTCGGTGAACATCACCCGCGAGCTTGCGAGGGTTTTCCGCGCACTTACCAAGGAGCACGAGTTAACGGGATTGGGTGTGGGTGAATTCGCGCAACGGGCCGCTTACTTCTACAGCGAGATCGATGCCATCCATCCGTTCCGGGACGGCAACAGCCGTACGCTGCGGCAGTTCTTAAAAGACCTTGCAAAGCGCGCGGGGCATCGCTTCGACTGGTCCGCGATCGCCGCCGATGGCGCCGCGCGAGATCGCCTCTGCGCGGCACGCGATACCGCAGTACTGCAAGGCGACACAATCGACCTTGCTGAGATCTTTGGCCAAGCACTCTCGGGGATCGATCCGGCTTAAACCCGATAGCCGGGCCCTTAACAGTCAGGAACAACCAGTGTGCCCTGTCAGACCGTTCAATCCCGAGACGAACGGCCGAAATGGGTCGATAGCGACCGGTCAGCTGCACGGCCGACCTGGTCATTTGCTTTTTGGAAATGGGCAAGTCGCTGGCTGTTTGATCCACAATGCGGCCTCAGCTGCCGGGTGGGCGCCCTTTTTGCCGCTCCATCGCCTCGATCCGCTCGTTCGACTCAGCCACCTTGGCCAGCGCATCGTCGATCGCGGAGCTCGCGTTAGCGGTGCTCGTGCGGATCTGCGTAAGCAGGCTGTCAAAGGGTGCCGGCACAAGGGAAGCAACAATCCGCCCGCGGGCGGTCACAGCGACGTGCTCACCGCGCCGAAGTATTGACGTCAGCTCTCGTCGCAAGCGGCTGGCCGGCAGCGCACGGAGAGAACCCAGCGCCTCCGCATCGACGGCACTCTGCAGCGACTCGTCGTCGGTGAAGCGCGGATCCGGCCGGACATGCCCGAGGACGCCCTTGCTGGCGCCGGCGACCTTGGCCGGGATCGGGACGCGGTGAACCCGGCCGATGTTGCCGGCCTTGATCTGCCGGACCGATTCGAGCAGTTCCTGGCCAATGTCACGCTTGGCATCGCGAAGTCTGAGCCAGCGTTCGGAGCGCGGTTTGCGGGGCATATACTGAAAGCCTGTGGCAGGAGGATGACCCGAGATGGCCGGTCCAGAGCGCGACTACACAGCAGAACTAGAGCATCTGCAAAGGGTACTCCTGGACAAGGAGGCCCGCAGGGAGAGGAACCGCAACCTGCCTTGGCACAAGAAGGTTGCCACGATCGAGCGAGTCCGAGATACGTGCCGGATCGCTCGTCAGTCCATGCGCATGCATCGCCGGGCACGCGACGGGACAACATGAACGATTCGAAGCAGCGTAGTAAGCCGACCGAACTCGGCTGTTCGCACATCACGCCCGCCGACGGAAACGTATTCCTCGACCTCGGTTTACCGCCCGAAGAAGCCGCGCGGCTCGAAGCCGCCTCCCGGAAGGCCACCGAGGATCGGCGCCCCTTTGTCGAGGTGCTGGCGTCGATGCCGAACGTCGGGGAGGACTCCGACTTCGCCCGGATCCAGGACGAGTGAACGCGAATGAAATAGCCATCTTCGAAACCGAGCACGAGGGATGCGTTTCTCACCATCAGAGAACGCGCCGCCCGTGAACCAGCATTCGCGGAAGCCCTGCTCGAGGAAGCTGTGCTCTTGAGCACCGACGAGCCCGAAATTGCTCGCTCGCTCGTTGCGCACGTCGGCTCGCTTACCCCTTCGACCGCGTTGCTGAACAAGATGATAGGTGAGAATCCTGGCTGCCGGATGTTGACACCCATCGAGCTCGACTTGCTGCGGAAGAGCAAAAAGGAAGTCGGCGAGCGGATCCGAGCTCGGCGCGCAGCACAGGATCCGAAATGATTTCAGCCATCGCGTCGGGCTGAACGAATGGCGTTGGCTACAGACAGTTAGTAGTGCGCCTGTGCGGCCTTGAACTTTGCATTGCGGGGCGGCGGATTGTCGAGCAAATCAATCAGCCAGAGCGAGCCTTTCCGGGTGAGGACAATCAGACCAGGTATGCGTCGCTTTGATGTGTGCACGAGCAAGTCCCTCGGTGATGTGTCGGGCGACGACCTGACTGTCGGCAAGCTGTACGAGGTAGTAGCCGAAGTGCGCGGAATGCTCCGCGTGGTCGACGATTCGGGCGACGACTACCTGTACCCGGTTGCCGGTTTCGCGGAAGCGTAGCGCTATTCGAGCGCGTCGTCGCCGGCGTCGTGGATCTGCTTGCTTGCCTCTGCCCAGCCATGTCGAGCCGGTTGGCTCGACGTCGGGCCGAGCACGACGGCAGCCTGGCCGCGCCGGCTAACGAGGACCGTTTCGCCGCGGCGGATGATCGACACGAGCTCGCGTCGAACGCGGCTCACCGGCAGCGTGCGTACGGCGCCGAACTCGCTGCCGACGGGCGGCGCTGCTTCCCAGTCGCGGAGCTCGTCAGGCATCGGCGCGTCCGGGTCGCACTGGGCCAGCAGCTCGTCGCTCGTGTAGCGCGGGCGCATCGCTGCGACATCAACGGGCCGCTCCGGGCGCGGAATGAGCCCCTTCAGGGCCGTCACAGACTGCGGAAACTCGCCGCCGTGCACTGCGGGGTCGAACCGCGCGACGAGCTCGGCGAGCGACTCGGCATTGGGGGGCTTCTTGGGCATGCAAATAGATTACCGCTGTTCTGCGGCGATTTTTCTGAAGTGCTCGAGCGTGCGGGCGTGGGCTTCCTCGGCGGTGATCTCGCCGGCGATCACCTGGGCCTTGAGCGTCTCGTCCGGCTGCTTGCCGCGCGGATCTAGCGCTGGCGCACATGGCTGGCTTGGCGCAGGGTGGCTGGCGAATCTCAGTGGTCGCTCGATCAAGCGGTTGAATCTGCCATGACGGAAAACTATGGCGTCTAAGCCTGGCACCTTTCCCGGATGCCAGCGGCGCGGGCCGGACCCGTGGGCAAGCGTCCGCTTCGGGCCATGGTCGGCCGGTCGGAAGCAACTGATGGCTGATCCACTGTCCCGGTCGGTCGACTAAGCTCAGCCGGTCGAGTGATCTGGACTGCACACGCTAGCGTCATTACTGGCTGACAGGTCCAATGAAGCTACTTTCAACGACCCAGCGAACGTCGCAATCACTGGTAGGCACCGCTCTCAAGTGCGCCAAGCAGCCTGGCGACAACTGACACTCCCGTTGGAGTGGCAATGATCTCTGCAGGCTTCAGTTGGCCGAGAGCTGCTTGCGGGCAGTTCACCCACCGGCCCAGCCAAACTGCGTAGTCAAAGTCCTTGGCTTCAGGCGCGGTCGAGTCCGCAACAATTGTCCTTGCCGTGGCTAGCAGCTTGCCCAGTCCAAGTGCTGCCTGTCCTGCGCTGCCACCAATCATCGCGCCCGACTTGGCCTTTCTCGCGACGCTCGCCTCAGACACCCCCAGCATGCTGCAGATCTGGCGCGACGGAATATTCATTCGCACGGCAAGATCGCGAAGAAGGACAGCGGGAACCCCTCTGAGCTCCGCCTCAATCCGCTGCATCGGAGTTGCGGAGTCCATCCTCGCCACCCAAGCATCGATTCTAGCGAAAGTGTCACTCGGTCTGGAGCTCGTGTTTGCATCGCCGGGGTATGCAAAGGGTTCTGACGGCCGGGTCGGCTTCCGCTTCTCTCGAAGCAATGGCACAGCAATTTCGTTGGACATCGCTTCACGCCTCTCCGTTCCCGCAGAACAGGATAGCCTCAGTCTCCTTGCCGCAGGTTTTCCCGTGCGTGTTCGCACCGATAGACTTGATCAACCGGACCGAATTGGTCGCGCTATCATGCACCTGCCCACGCCAAGGAGTGTCGATGCCCACCGCGAGCGGACGCATCTTCGTCCTCGTGACTCCGCTGGAGAAAGCCCGCATCAGGAAAGCCGCCAAGACGGCCGGTCTCTCGATGGGTGAGTACCTTCGGCGTGCCGCGAGCTGCTTTCGGCCAAAGAATGACGACGAACTTCTGAGCGGGCTGCTCGACCAGGTGATGAAGACGACCGAAACCGCCAGCCAAGCGATCGACCGCGCGCTGACCGAGATCACAGCGTCGCAGGCTCGGATCGAGGTCATGGAGCGGGCGCGATGGTGGGTCTTTGACACAAGGCTTGAGTAGGGCTCAAGCACTCGAGGCTTGGATCGCTCAGGCTCGCGTCGTTGACGCCGTGCGCCGGATTGACGACAGCGTTGAAGCGTACGCAAGATGAGGCTGTGGCATCACCATCACATCGGATCGTCTCGAACATTTCACATCGCTGTTCCGACTGTTTCTTGAGACCGAGTGGGCCGACGTCGAAGGCGACGATCTGGTGAGGTTGGCCCTGGCCATCCCATACCCCCGACAACGTTGCCTGTCATGCTGCTGCCGTTTGGCGCCGGCGCCTAGCGCTGCGATTTTTGCATGCAGTGCGGCACTTCAGCGTGGCCCGAGGCAGACGAGCCATTACTTTCCTGAGGCTCTCCTGCGATTGAGGACTTGCCCAGAATCTCGGCCCTTATCCTGGTGATCTCGGAGCGCATCCACCGCGCCATGTAGAGACTTTGTTGATCGCCCCACTGCAGGGCAAGTCGCTCTATGCCTTGTAATTCGCTGATGTGCCTCAGCCTCTGCGTGACTCCTCCTACGTCGTTCATGCCGGCTCCTTGGTGTGTGATGCCAGTCAGTCTGACGCGGGAATTGATTTCGTGCAGTCGGAGTTCGTCGCATTGACGTGTAAGAAATTTCCTACAAACGACACCTTGGGGAGCGCCGCCGGCTTGGAGCCGGATGCATCTCATCCTGGCCCTTAGAGCCCTCACAGCCGCGATGCGCGCGACCACCTGTGCAATTAGCGACGACCATTGGCGCTGCGCACTCAAGCGTCGCCAGTGGCCAGACAGTTGACGTGAGCAATTCGCAACAACCTCACCGAAACCCTTCATGCCTACGCTCCTCGTGAAGACAAGCGCAGGTTGCAGCTTCTCTACGGGGACAAAAAAGCCGCGGGACTATTGTCCCGGGACGGGAGGCAATTCCTTCCATCCCGTGAGCTTCTTGATTTCATCAAGCTCTGCTTGGCGACGGGCGCGCCAATGCGCGCCCATGTCAATCGGGCGTCGTTCCGCGTCGACGTACTGAAAGGCGTCCTCCTTCACCATCTCATCTATCTCGGCGTCAGTCATGTTCCAGCAGTCGCCGGGCCAATGCCCAGATAGGAACGTCTCTCGGAAGCTCTCACGTTCCTTGGTCACCAGTCGTTGGTAGGCCTTCTTGACGGCTGCAGGGGATCGTTGGGTGGCGACCGAAATGGCCGCGAATGCTTTGGCTTTCGACCCAAGCCGGCGCTCCTCCATGGCCACTTTGTGCCATAGCTTCCAGTCTTCTCGATGAGGGGGTCGGCCACTCCGGAAGATCGGACCCAGTGGCTGTTGTGCGGCCGCCGCACGTAAGACTTCCACCACGACGTCGCGCTCGAGGTATTTCCCTCCACCGCCGGCATCGCCGGTCGTGAGGGGTTCACCGCGCTCAATCTTGTCGGCAGCCACTTCCAGCATCTGTGCGAGCGCCTCAATTTCAATCCAGGGAAACTTATTCATGCGTGGCACCTTGGCCAAATAGCAGAGTTCTCTGGTGCGAACGCGAAGTGCGGTAACGCCGGGAGCAAGCGCGCAGAAGCCAGCATCCTATTTGCGGTAGACCTAGGCGGGCGATAGCGCGTTAAGGCGCAATGATTCTGGTCACGCGGTGGCGGGCTGCAAGCTCCGATGACATCTCCCTCAGCAGTTCCCGAGCTTGAGTTTTGGTCAGCGGCCCGCCGGCGCGACCGCTTGCGCGCGTCAGAGTGTGCAGCTGGTCATTAGCATCAGGCAAGGCTAGTGCCAGGGCACGAAAGTCATTGGCGAGGAACCGGTCAACCTCCGAAATGTATGCATTCAAAGTGGCGATGGCTCGCGGTACGTTGTCGAGCATAGCGGTCAGCTTTTTTAGCTCTCCGCGAGACATGCTGTCTGCATCAGTAGAAGTGAATTTGCTGATGTCGCTATGAAGCTGGTCCACTTCTTTTCGCGCCGATGCCCGGCGTACTTCACTTGCTCCAGCAATTCCCGACAGCTGCCCGGCGACGATTTGGATCTCGACACGGTCTCTAACGATATCGCCGTCGGAATTGGTCTTGGCGGGCGTAACGCCGATCACGATGATTCTGCTGTTGCCCAGACGCGCCATGTCACTCAAGGCTCGCCATGCAGAGCTGGGTAGTGAACCTTGTAGCTGGGCCATCTGTTCGTCACGCTCCCTAAGCGCGACTTTGCAGCCGTGGAGGGCCTTCAGCTGCTCCTCACGGCGAGCCAACAGCACGTCGAGTCGGGCTCTGAGCTGGGCCGCGTCAAGGGAACTCTCGGCGCGCGCGAGATCTTGCCCCATGACTGAGTCGACGCCGAATTTTTCTCGAGCGCAATCGCCGCCGATGACGGTTATCGAGCGATCAGTCAGCAGAACAACCCAACCTTTCCGATGCAAGTGACGGCAGAGATAGCCGGTTGGCTGCTGCACACAGCAGGCAATATCATGCCCTTGCTCGAATGCATACCAGCCGATGATCCCCGCGTAAGTAGCCTGAGTGAGCGGGTTGTCAGCACGGAACTGGGTGTGCGCTTCGATCTCTAAGAACGTGTTGAAACGGATCATGAGCCTCCACGTGGATATGGGCCCCATCTTCAACTCGGCCAGCCGAATTCACTAACCTCGAAACAAGCGCGTTGATCGGTTCAGGCGTGATCGCCGCCCTTGGTGATCGAAGCACTTGATCATGCACAGGCGCGTTATCGCAGGTTCGCCGAAAGGCAAGACATTAAGGCGATCGGCGCCACTCATCCAAGATTGCCCGCGCAAGTGCATCTTCCTGGCAGTAAAGGTATGCAGTGGGTACATCCAGTGCACGCGCTAAGCCCATAACCAATTGGAACTTCGGTTCGTGAACCCCTTGCTCGTATTGGTTGATGCGCGGGCTCGCAACGGATGGATCCAGCCCTGCCAACTCACCCAAGCGTCTCTGCGAAAGCCCTGACCGCGCCCGCGCTTCAGCGAGCCTGCGAGGCAGTGGATTCACAGCAGAGGAGCGGCGTGGCAAGTCGTATCCAGACGTCTAGGAAAGCATCTAGGTTGCTTGCCGTGCTCCCAATGCGATACTAAGAGTTCCTTAGTATTTGCTCGGAACGGAAGATGACGGAGACCGCGCCCGTCAGGGCCCTGGTGAGACCGAGTTCGGTGGCCTCGCTGTCTCCATATGAGGCGGCATGCCTACTTGCGCTCCGCCGATCACGAAACGATTGGCTCGTCGTAACTCCCTCCGAGCGATTCACGGGACAGGTGCTGAGACATCTGGCCGACCGAGGTCTGGTCGAGCTGCCTGGTCCTGATGGTTCTTGGGACGCCACACAGCATGGCGACACAACTCCACATGAAATGCTTGGTTGGCGTCATGCATGGCCTGCGTACAACGACAGTGCGGAACTGGACGAGGCATTGGAAGACCGACTGACCGAGACCCCTTGGTACTGGGATTTGCCTGAGAGTCGAATCGAACTCTGGTGTGACGTCGCCTATGCCGAAGTCTTCTCCTACGCGGAACGTCAGCTCTCCGAGCACCAGTTCGATCCTGCGTGGGCACGAGACCTGGACTGGGTGAGGAAGGGAGTGGGCCGGTTGCCGATTGCCAAGTGGCGGTACGTTGTATGGGCAGCCGTTCGACGCGGTGCTACGGAGTTCCTTCGCAATCGGGGGAACCAAGAGAGCACCCGGAAGGCTATTCATGGCGAGTACCTCAAACGGGCCGAGATGGTTCGAACGGGTGCGGCTGGTTTGGGGCAGTTCGCGCCAAGCAACTCGAAGCCTTGGTCGCTACTCGCACAAGTGCTCGTCACTTGTGTCCTACCAATCGAAAAGGACTATTGGGTAACCGAGCCCAACACTTGGGCGGCGAACACATCCCGGCCGCTCGAGTAAGGTCGGCATAACTGAGTGTACGGGTGTACAGAGACTGAGCATGGGGGCAGATAAGACGAGAACGCCTTCATATTGGCGTTGTCGTTCCACAGTTTGGTAGTGCAAACCTACTCGCTACTCTGAGTGTCCTGTAGACAACTCCGCCTGTCGCAAAACGAGCTGCGTTGCGCCTTCAGCAAGGTCCGGCGGATATCCATACTTGGCCAGCATCCGTCGCACGTTGCGGCGCAGGCTTGCCCGCACGGATTCGCGCTGGGTCCAGTCCAGCTTGGGCATCTTCTTGACCATCTCGGTGAGTTCGCGCGCCATCAGCCTCAGCGTGTCGCTCTGCATCGCTTCGCGCGCCGACTCGTTCTCTGCCAGCGCATCGTAGAACGCGGTCTCCTCGCGGCTCAGGCCCAGCTCCTCGCCGTGCGCCTGAGCATTACGCAGATGCTTGGCCAGATCGATCAGCCGCGCGATCATCTCGGCCGTACTGATCGCCTTGTTCGTGTAGCGCAGCATGGCGTCTTCAAGCGCTTCGCGAAATTTCTTGCTCTGCACCAGATTGCTGCGCTCGGTGATGCGGACCTGGTCGTTCAGCAGTTTGCGTAGCGTCTCCAGCGCCAGATTCTTCTGTTCCAGCGCGGCGACCCGACCGAGGAACTCGTCGCTGAGGATGTCGAGGCGGGCTTCCTCCAGGCCGGCAACCGCGAACAGGTCGATCACCTCGTCGGCATCGATCGCGCCGCCGATCACCTGGCGAACGGCCGCGTCGATGTCGCGCTGGCGCGCGTTGACTGTGCTGGCACCGCTGTCGTCGGCTAGACGCTTGCGAATCGTCGCGACGACGCGCTGGAAGAAGGCCAGATGCGACGTGATGGCCTCGGTCTCGGGGCGCGGCACCGCCAGTGCGAAGGCCGCTGACAGTTCTTTTACCAGGGTGCGTAGGCGCTTCCAGCCGTCGTTCTGGCCGAACACGTGGTCAATGGCGCGCAGATACACCGGCAGGACACTGGCGGACTTGGCATCGAGCGCCTGCTCGTAGTCGCAGCCGTGGAAGAAGCTGCGGAGCTTTTCGAAGGCCGCCTGCATTGCCGGCACTGCCTCGTCCTGCACCTTGCGCACCGCCTCGCCCGTGCCGCCGGCCTGGGTGTAGGTGGCCAACGCGTCAGCAAGCTGATCGGCCAGTCCCAGCAGGTCCACGATCAGGCCGCCTGGTTTGTCGCCATACACGCGGTTCACCCGCGCGATGGCCTGCATCAGGTTGTGCCCGGCCAGCGGCTTGTCGAGATACATGGTGTGGGCTGGCGGGCAGTCGAAGCCGGTAAGCCACATGTCGCAGACAATCACCAGTCGCAGATCGTCATCGGGGGCCTTGAAGCGCTCGGCCAGGTCTTTGCGCGCGGTCTTGGTGCGCACGTGACCGCGCAGTGGCTGCGGGTCGTCGCTGGTTCCCGTCACGATCACCTTCATCGCGCCGCGCTTGTCGTCGGCGTCGTGCCAATCGGGGCGCAGCACGCGGATTGCCTCGTAGAGTCGCGCGGCGATGTCGCGGCTCATGGTGACCACCATCGCCTTGCCTTCCATCGCGGCACGGCGTTTGTCCCAGTGTTCGACGATGAAGGCCGCCAGCCGCTCGATTCGCTCCTGGGCGCCGGCCAAGGCTTCCAGCGGCACGCGAATGCGATCCTGCGCTGCTTCCCCGCTGCGGTCGGCGCCGGTGACGTATTCGAGTTCGTCCTCGGCGATGCGCGCGCCTTCCTCGTCCACCTTCAGCTTGATGATGCGCGACTCGTAGTAGAGCGGCCGGGTGGCGCCGTCCTCGACCGCTTGGCGGATGTCGTACACGTCGGCGTACTCACCGAAGACGTGCATCGTGTTCTTGTCGTCGCGTTCCAGCGGCGTGCCGGTGAAGCCCACGAAGCTGGCGTTAGGCAGCGCCTCGCGCATCCAGCGCGCGCCTCCTTCGACGAAGCCGTACTGGCTGCGGTGGGCTTCGTCGGCCATCACCACCACATTGCTGCGCTCGGAGATCACGCCGTGCGCTTCGGCAAACTTGTGGATGGTGGCGAACACCACGCCTCCGGCCGCGCGGTCGAGCAACGCCTTCAGATGTTCGCGGCTTGCGGCCTGCACCGGCGCCTGCCGCAGCAGCGCGCGCCCGGCGGCAAAGGTGTCGAACAGCTGGTCGTCCAGATCGTTGCGGTCGGTGATCATCACCACGGTGGGGTTGGCCAGGCGCGGCTCGCGGATCAACGCGCCGGCGAGCATCAGCATGGTCAGCGACTTGCCCGAGCCCTGGGTATGCCAGATCACCCCACCGCGACCGTCGCCATCGCCGGACGGTGGGCGCAGGCTTGCCAGCACGCTGGTGCGTGCCTTGCGCAGCGCGCGAAACTGGTGATAGCCGGCAATCTTCTTGGCGATCTCGCCGCGCTCGTCTTCCTCGAAGGCGACGCAGTGGCGCAGATAGTCCAGCAGCGCTCGCGGCTCGAACAGGCCGCGGATTAGCGCCTCCAAAGTCGGCGCGCCGCCGCCTTCGTCGTGCAGCGGCCGCCAGGGCATGAAACGGCTGCGCCCGCTGGTAATGGAACCCACGCGGGTCAGCATGCCGTCTGACACCACCAGCAGCAGGTTCGGCCCAAACAGGTCGGGCACGCCATGCATGTAGCGGTCGAGCTGATCGATTGCGAGTCCAAGGTCGGCTTGAGTGTTGGTCGGATCCTTGAGCTCGAAGACCGCGATCGGCAGGCCATTCAGGTACACCGTCAGGTCTGGCCGGATCAGCTTGCCCGACGCACCGGCAAAGCTGAGCTGGTGTGCGACCATCAGGTCGTTCGCGACCGGGTCTTCGAAGTCGACCAACCGGGCTCGACCGCCGCGCGTTTCGCCGGTCTTCGCATCGCGATACTCGACCTCGACGCCATCGGTAAGCAGGGCATGGAACCAGCGGTTGTTCTGCACCAGGGACGGATGCGGCGGCCGGGCCAGGGTGCGCACCACCGCTTCGATGGTTTCGTCAGGCAGCCCCGGGTTCAGCCGGCCAAGCGCCCCACGGCAGCGTTCAACCAGAAGGCAGTCGGCGAATGACGCTCTCTCCGAAGCCGCCGCTTCCGGGCCGAGTTCCGGCCCGTGTCGCAATGTGAAGCCCAACGTGCAAAACGCGTCGAGCGCAGCGAGTTCAATTTCCGCCTCATGCAACATGGGCAGCGGTTGCAGGCGCGCTCACGCTGGCGATCGGCTGGAACTCCGATGCCGTGCAGGGCGCAAATTCCCGCGGCCAGGGCGCACTCAGGCTGCACAGCACGCGCATCTGCAGCGGCGCGGCCGGATTGATGCGGTCCACGCGCAGATCGATGGCCTGCATGCCGCCACGGTCGACCAGGGTCCGCGCATCACGGGCGAGGTAGCGCGGCACATATCCCAGGCGCAGGCGTTGCGCACCATCGAACAGCACGGCCACCGCCCTCGGATCGCGTGCGTTGTCGTTCTCCAGTTCAAGGCGAAGCTTCGCCCCAGCGCGCAACTCACCAAGCCGCTCAAGCACCTCGGGCGCAGCGTGGCGCAGCCCATGCAGGAAAAAACGCGTGCGGTAGTTGCCTCCCGCATCGGGTGCAGGACACGGAAACACTTCCAGCGCATCGGTCTGGCGGATGCCTTCGGTCACACCCAGCACCGCCAGCGGCTCAGGCGCTTGCTGGGGGTCGAATCCGCCCCAGGTCAGCCAGGCCTCGTACTCGGGCCGGGAGCGCGACAGTAAGCGGTTGGCCAGCATCGGGAACAGCTCGTTCGAGCGGTACACCTCGTTCAGATCGGGCAGGCCGGGAAAAGGCCGGAATCCCGCCAGCATCCGGGCGCCCTGCGTATACGCGAAGCGATAGCCATCGCACTCGCGATCCAACCGGGCAACCGGGGACCATTCGCCCCGCTCGGGCGTGCCACTGCGCCAGGCGATGAAGAGGGACGGGTTCATCAGACTTATTCCAGAAGGCGTAGGCGATTCTCGCCTAACAAGTCTAGCGTGAACTGGCGACACACGGCGGACATGCGCTCGGGCGGAATCCGCTGGAGGATGGACGCGACCGCGCTGTGGGAAATCAGCGCCAACTGCCGCTGCCAGGCCGCCGCCGTAGGGGCGCGCTCGGCAAAGGCCCGCCATGCCGCCACGGTTGACAGCGACTGGCTCGCGCCGACGTCGGCATACAGCGCGGATTTCGCCCGGCCGGCAAAATGGGGAATGCGGCGATTGACATCGCGCGACGTCAGCCGCTCGTGGCGTTCCTCGTCGGAAAGATTGCGCGCCAACGCGGCGCCGTGATCGAAGCTGGGCGCCAGCGACAGCTGTTGCTCGTCCCAGATCGCACCCCAGTTCTCGTGGTGACGGTCCTGGTTGGCGACCCAGGCGTCGAGCAGCAGATAGCCGGCAAACACGTCGACCGCGCTGTCGATGCCCGGCGGCAACGCGCCGCACCATTCTGGTCGCGGTCGATCCAGACCGCGCAGGCAGGCGAAGACCGCGTCGACCGTATGCGCGCTGGAGCGATACCGCTGTTGCACGTTCGCCGGATAGGCCGGATCCCGGTCCAGCAGCAGCTGGTTGCCATGCGCCAACGACAGCGGTGCCGGCGCGCAAGTCTCGCAGACCACACCCGGCCGCTCGTTCTCGTCGTCGTAGGCCATCTCGTAATGCACGTGCGGCAGCCCGAGCAAGGCCGCCAACTCGCAGGCGATCTTCTCCGCCCAGTCCTCGCCGGTGCCACGCTCCTCGGCCTTGAACAGCAGCAGCCGGTCACCCTCTCGAAACCAGAATTTGGACTTGGTGCCGAGGTACTCGACCGCAGTTGCTGCCGAGGCGCGAATCCGGTGGACCGGGAACATGCTCAGAGGGCCGCGGCGGCCAGGCGCTCGGCCTCACGCACGCGCACTGCGCCGGAGAGGAGCTTGGGGAGGAGGTAGTCGCGGAGCTCGGCGAGCTTTGCGGACTCGTCGTGATCCGCTGCCGCAAGAGCAAATAGCGAATCGGCGACTCCCGCAAAGGCCACCCGAGCTGACTTCGGTGGAGCGATCACCACTCGATTGAGGACATCGTCAGGTCGCACCCGCTGGTGACTGTTTGAAGTGCCCGACGCACCTTGAGCGAGATCCTCGCGAAACCCCGTCTGCTGAAACTGGCAGTAGAGGTAGTGCCGGTCCGAGATAAGTCTTGGGACGAAGACCAAAAACTCCGTCGAAGCGATCTGTCTGCGACCGCGAGACTTTGGTGGGAGCCACACCCTGGGAATTCTCGGGTTGAGCTTTGAATGAAGAACGCTTCCCTCTACCACCAAGAACTTGTTGCTCTTGATTGCGCTTCCCGGCTCTGCGGCAGGACGCATCCCTGCATCGAATGCTGGGATGCTGAAATGGTCGAAAACCTCTTCCGGGCGTTCCTGCGGTTTGACCTGTGTCTTCGAGATCGTTGCAAGATCACGAATCATGCTGGTCTCCCACCCCTCCGGCACGGGGCCGAGCGCGGAGTCGGCGAGGCGCATGGGCAGGGCATCGAAGACGGGCTGGGGCATGGAGGGAAAAGATGTCGCGCCGGCGGCCTTGGCCTTGACCGGCTCGAAGTCCACAAACCACGCCCGGAAGATCGCCCGCACCAGCCGCTCCAGCGCCTGCGTGGTCCGTCGGTTCTGCTCGATCTTGTCGTCCAGCGCACCGAGCACACCGGCGATGGCGCGTTGTTCATCGATTGGCGGAAGTGGGAGCATCACCTTCCGCAACTCGCTTTGCTTGATGCCAACAACCGTAGTTCCCGAAGCGCGCCCATGGAGCTGGGACTGAATCGGTTCTGATATCAAGAGGAACTTGAGGTAGGTGTTATCGAGTACGCCGGGTTTACCCCGGAGAAGAATGAGGCGTTGAGCAAGAGCGATCCGATCATCTGACAACTGCGCGACTTCACCTAGTGGTGCTTCGGTGGTCAAAAGGACATCACCAATTCTCGGGATACCCCGACGCATCCACGAATCGTACTCATCTGGATCGATGAACTCGTTCGGAGGCTCGATGCGACCACCCTTAACGATCTTGGCGGTGATAAGCGGAACTCCAATCGAGGTTTTCCGGGGCGTTTTGCCCCGGTAGTCGATGATTGCAGACATGCATTCTTCGAGCACGGACGACTTGAACCTTGCATGCCTCTCATTCACTAGCAGCGCCCTCCTCGTGAACGGATGCAAGTCGGCTCCTAACGAGTGACGTCAACCGCTCACCCTCTTCAAAGCACTCCTCCAGCTCTGCCAGCAACCGCGGGTACTTCTCGGCGAACGGCTCGCCGTCATCCTCCTGCTCTTCTGCGCCGACATAGCGTCCCGGCGTCAGCACGAAGCCATGCTTGCCGATGCCTTCGATCGTCTCGGCCTTGCAGAAGCCGGGGATATCGCGGTAGACCCAGGCGCCGTGCTCGGCCTTGTCCCACCAGTCGGGCGCAGGTTCGCCGCGCCACTGGCGAAAGGCGTAGATGATGCGGCCAAGGTCGGACTCGGCGTTCGGGTCGCCCATGCCGTCGGCCAGCATGCTCTGGCCATCGTCGCCGCCGGTCAGCACGCGCAGGGTGCGGGTCTGCAAGGTGCCGAGCTTGCGCGCGTCAATGAACAGCGTCTCGCCTTTGCGGTCGCGGCCACCGTGCTTGAGGTTCCTGCCGCTCTTGTCGCGGGTGAGGAACCACAGGCAGGCCGGGATGCCGGTGGTGAGGAAGAGCTGGGCCGGGAGGGCGACGATGCAGTCGACCAGGTCGGCCTGGACGATGCGCTGGCGGATCTCGCCCTCACCGCTGGAGCCGGTGGAAAGCGAGCCGTTGGCCATCACGAAGCCCGCCACGCCGCCGCCTTTGCCGTTGGCGGGCGCCAGATGGTGGATGAAGTGCTGGATCCAGGCGTAGTTGGCGTTGTTGACCGGCGGCCGACCGTACTCCCAGCGGACATCCTTCTCCAGCAGCTTGCCCGACCAGTCCGAGATGTTGAACGGCGGATTGGCTAGGATGTAGTCGGCCTTGAGGTCGGGGTGCAGGTTGCGCAGGAAGGTGTCGGCCGGCTGCGCGCCGAGGTTGGCCTCGATGCCGCGGATGGCAAGGTTCATGTGCGCCAGCCGCCAGGTGGTGGGGTTGGACTCCTGACCGAAGATCGAGATGTCGGTAGTCTGCCCGCCATGCGCTTCGACGAAGCGCTCGGACTGCACGAACATGCCGGCCGACCCGCAACATGGGTCATACACGCGGCCCTGGTAGGGTTCGAGCATCTCCACCAGCAGGCGCACGATGCAGCGCGGGGTGAAGAACTCGCCGCCGAGCTTGCCCTCGGCCTGCGCGAACTTGCCGAGGAAGTACTCGTAGACCCGGCCAAGCGTGTCGCGCGCCTTGGCGCGGTCGCCCTTGAAGCCGATGTCGGCGATCAAGTCGATCAGCCCTTTCATCTTCTCCGGCGCGATGCCGCGGCGCGCGTAGTCGCGCGGCAGCTTTCCCTTGAGGTTCGGATTGTCGCGCTCGACGGCGAGGATGGCGTCGTCAATCAGGGTCGCGATATCGGCCCGCGCGGCTTGGTTCTGCAGGTTCTGCCAGCGCGATTCGGGCGGCACCCAGAACACTCGCTCGGCGGTGTACTCGTCACGGTTCTCCAGCAAGCTTTCGAGCTGCGGGCCGGCGATGCCGTCGGCTTGCAATTCGGCTTCCAGCTCATCTCGTCGCGCTGCAAAGGAATCGGAGATGTACTTGAGGAAAAGAAGCCCAAGGACAACGTGCTTGTATTCCGCAGCGTCAATCTGACCGCGTAGTGTGTCGGCCGATTTCCAAAGAACTTCGGCACGAGTTAGGTCGGTGTTGTCAGCAATTGCCATTGTTGCTCCATCTTGGATTCGTTCGTAGCGCCGCATCCAGCGGTGCAATTGGGTACCGCTAGAGATGCTATTGCGGCCCGTTGAGCTGCCTAGGCCGCGATCATCTCAGGAACAGCGGATCACGTCCCACCCGGATCGAACTGACTCGCTCTGGGCCGGATGCAAGACCGTCTTCAATCTGAGCTCGAAGCTGCGAGGCTACCAATGTCCGAGCTTGCGCGATGCCGCGTGCATTCTCGAGCGACTGCAGAGGACCGGGAGCGGACAGTCGACTTAGTGGTTCATGCACGCCACCAATTTCCATCGCTAGGATCGCGGCGCTTGTTGGACCCGCGTGTAGCCAAACGAGTTGACGCACCAACGCTTCCTAGAATTGCAGAACGCGTGACGAACAGCCGATCGTCAGCGATCGGGTCGCGCGGGAGATTGCGACGTAAAACAGCTTCGCTTGAGCCTGCCTCTCGCGGGTGAAGTGAGTGGCATCGGGAATGACGACGTGATCGAACTCCAAGCCCTTCAACAGGAGCGGCGTCGAGACCGTACGAGCCGGAAGCCGGCGCCCCATGTTGTGCACGCGCTGCTTGATCCTCTCAGCTGCGGCCACCATGTTTTCGGCCCGGCCGGCTGCAAGTTCGACGGTGGAGTGTTCAGCATCCCGCCAAAGGCCGCTCCTGTATAGCTTCCACAGGGCCTGCTTTCGAAGCAGCCCCATGAATTGCAACGCTGCCTCCGTGCCTTTTCCTTCGATCATGTCGTGGTACGCGGTACGGAGCGACTCCTTAACGGCCAGTTCCTCCGCGGTCACCGTCTCCCCTTGTGCTGCATTCCGCTTGTGGAAGCAATCTGACGACAGCGAAATAATGGCTTCAGCCTTCGACTTGGCATCCGGGGCGCTATCCCAAGCCTTTGCAAAGGTTCCAAGTCGGTTCGCCGCAATCTCCTCGATTGCTTGATAGCCTCCGTTAGCAGCGCTCGCGAGCTTGTAGCAGATTCCTTTATTGCAGTGGATGGCGGCGAAGCTGCCTTCCTTAGTGTCGATCCCATCAAACAACACGCCCATGTCGAAGGCGTCTGTTGACGGACGATACGTGATCCTGGAGTCCATCAGGTCGATGGGCTCGCCATGCATTAGTTTGAGCCGTGTCTCCGCAACCCAGGCTCCGAGGTCAGGGTTCTTGTCCCTCCAGCGGTGTGGCTCGTCCAAGGAGCCGAAGAGTGGGAACGTCGGGTGGATCTCCCCGTTCCAGTCCAGCGTCGCGCCGGCAAACTCAAAAATCCCCTGCATGGGGTCGCCAAAGACGGTCGTCGGGACAATGGTTGATAGCTCGACGGTCAACTCATGCTGCAACGCGTTGCAGTCCTGATACTCGTCGACGAGGATGCGATCGTAGGACGACGCCACCACCTGCCGAACAGCAGCTACTCCGAGGGCCTGCTTTGCTCCGACATATAGCTGGTCCCACTCAGCACTGTTCTGTGGCTCTGCGGCTGGGGGCTGCGCCACGCCGGGAAACGCGTGTGCATAACGCGTGGACCAACTAGCGATCGTCTCAATGGCAACGCGGGCGGACGGAACGCCGAGCCTCTTCAACCTTGCGCGAATCGCATGAACACCAGCGTGGGTATGCGTAAGAATCAGGGTCCGACTTCCGAGCGCGGCCACTTTGGTGATGACCTCTGTCTTGCCATGGCCCGCGGGCGCAACAACCGACGAGTTTCCTCCCCGCAGCAGCTCGGCCGGATCAACCATAGAGCCAGCCCTCTGCGCGCAGAATGCACGAAGTCAGTGGGGCGGTCGGAGATGCTCCGGCGATCCTCCACACAATCGGCGCGATCTGACGCGCAGCGTGCTGGCTCTTGAACCACCTCTTCTTGTGGACGACCGCGGCGATGGCTTCTCGCTGCTCTCGTTCGCTAAGAGCCGTAATCAAGTTCCACGAGTGAAACGGCGCTCGAATATCAGCCAGCGCCAGGTCCGAGATGGCGATGTCCAGATTGTTGTCGACTGCATCAGCGCCATGCTCGGTGCGAAGATGATCGAGCAGTTCCTGCACGTGTTCATTGGTGGTATCGAGGAAGAGCGCCTGTTCGGTGTTGAGGGTGGCGCCATACTCAATGACGTGGACACCCGCTGTACCAAGGGCGGTCGATTCGTTGGCTGTCAGGGGAACGTCCGAGTCACGATATAGCGCGACCTGATATCCCAGGTGGGCCAGTGAGACGGCAATCGAGCAGGCTTGTGCGCCATTGCCATCGGCTATCGCCGCGCCGAGCTGCTCAATCGGCTTTCCGTCGTGACGGGCAGGCCAGTTCTCGCGCAGGCCGAGCAGCAACCCTAGCTCAGTGTATCCCTCGCATACGAGGATGCGGCGAGCGAACAGCGCCCTGGGAGTGAAGCGAAGGAGGGCGCGGACAGGTTCTGGCGAGGTCGGACGATTGAGGACTACGTGCCGCGTTTCCGAGTGCATCTGCACAACGCGGAGGCCTTCCGCGTAAATTTCACCGAGCGCGACATCAGAGTGAGTCGTCATTAAGACTTGGCCAACAGGCTTGGCCGCCGTCCATGCTCGCGCCTGATCAGCTTTCAACTGGCAGATCGCGCCGATAATTCGGTGGGGTTCCAGGCCATGCTCGATCTCGTCGACCAAGACGATGGCACCGTCAGTTACAGCCGACTTCTGGATAGCCAGTGTCGCCAGACGCCTTGTGCCTAGGCCTGCAAGTCGAAGCGGAACACCGGAATCGTGAAGCGCGATCGAACCAATCGACATTCCTGAGCGACCCAGTTCCAATCCGGGTCCATAGGCTCCTTGGACGTAGGCACCGAGTCCCTTGGCGAAGCCCTCGGCCTGCGTCGCGGCGTCGGTAAGCGCCTTGATCTCGTCAAGCTTGGCGCTAGACCGCGCGGTCTTGTATGCCTCGCTCAGTTTCGATGCAGCTTCCTTCGCATCGCCGGTGAGCCGCGAGAGGACGGAGCCCTGGCCCCAAGTCAGGTGCCTTGCGTCTTCCCCTGCAAGCCGGACCAGTCCGAAAAGCGCTCGATCGCGATTAGAAAGCGTTCGGGTATCCGTCGTGCGGTCGCAGACGATCTCCCACACTGGCTCCATGGCGGCGTCCACGGTAAGGCGAACCGTCAGCACAGGTTCGTCCTCATCTTCCGGTTCATCGCGTAGCGTGCCCACCGTCGTCCAGCCGCGAATGTAGAGCCCGAAGCGCTCGTCAGACTTCAGAGGCTTCGAGAGCTCGCCAATCGTTACTTCGATCCTGATGGTCCGTGATGTGTCGCATCCTAGGAAATCCGGTTCCGAGAAAGAGAACCAGCGGGACGAGAGAGCAGCCTCTACAGCGTCCAGCACGGTGGACTTGCCGGAGTCACCCGAGCCGATAAGACAGCAGAAGGAATTCGACGGCGACCAGTCGAGCGAAGCAATACCGCGAAAGTTCTCAACCCTCAGCTGACGTACTTGCATTCCGAGCCCCTGTTTTCCGCTAGGTCTTTCGGCGGATTCCGAGTTTTCCACAGATCGCGTGTGCGGGCGACAGCGAAGCGACCCGGGCCATGCAACGCGCCCATTGGGCACGCACCCGTCCCACACTGGATTGGACCATTGGCTGAGAAGCCAGCCAGGACAGGGGTGCGCATTCACGACGATGAAAGTGCTGTTCGTGTGGAGGAGGCGCGTTTGACTGCCACCTAGCTCACGACTGGCAAACAGCGGTTGTTTGTCACAGTACGCGCCGCACACTTAAGATGTCCCTGACGCACCCCGAATGCCGAATAGCGCACCGAATCAAGCACCAAGCTTCGCAGGAGAGGTCCATGAAGAATGGTAGTGGTGACGAGCGGAGCAGGCAGCATCTCAGTCAGCTCCTATTGGAAGATGCCCATAAGCGCTACGTTGCGAACGTACTCATGGCTTTCTACGTGTCCCATACGGCGCGCAGAACGACTGAGGCCTATATCCGGAAGCTGGACACGCCTCAGTCAACAAAGCCTTTCAAGGCTCCCTAGCCGGCCGTCAGAACGACGTCCGGGTCTGCCCTCGAGCCCCAGCGGCTTCATCAGCAACTCACAAAGCGGACCGAGCGCTAATGGCGTTGGCAAGTGGACTCGTGATCACTTCAAGTCCGCAAGCTGCTGCAAAGGTCGTCAACGCCATGAACCATGAAAGTGAACAGTTTCCTCGGGACGTGTTTGACGAGGACGGCGCTTACACCATTCGAAAAGGAGCGCGCTACTGCGTTCAGGATGATCGGATTCAAGAGCTTGCCGAAATCGGCTATGCCCGTCGTGATCTCGACAAAGCTCACGATTTTGTTGAAGCCTGCATCGCTGACGACCTCGAAGATGTTCACCCTTTGCTGGAAGAGAGCCTCTGGAACGCGGCGATCGTTATGTACTGGAAGCCTTTCGGGCGTAACAACGCCAGAGCGATTTTCAAGGCTAGCCAGTTCGTCCAGGACCGCCTGGGGCCCGACGGCCTGGAGTTGCACGAGTACTTAAATCGTTGCCGGAATTGGATGATTGCGCATGACGATGGCTTGGGGGAGTCGAAGGCGATCGAGATCTACCTTCCGCCATCTCCTCCTCGTTCCACGGAGGAGATTGGCCTGTACTCGCCGGGCCGGCGCGTGGTGGCGATGGGTACGGACATCGCTCGCCAACTTGAGCCTCACTTCGCGCAGGTTCGCGACATCCTTCGTGCTCACGAGCAATCCCGAGGGCAGCAGATTTCATCAGAATTGCTTGCAAGTCGGTTTGCCGGATTGCGGTTGCAGGGCCTTGCTTCAGACCAGCAACTGGCTGTTAGTGTCGAGTCTGTCTTGGCTTTGTGTCCTTCACCACCGAAGGCGAGGAAGGCCAAAAGTTGATCCATCGGCGGCCGACACTCAGGACGCAAACGCTATGCGAATACTGCATCCAACAACGAACATTGGCGCATCCTCACATAGCGTTGTATTGCTATGTGACGGCCAGCGTACGTTTTACGACGGTCGCATAGCGTTCCGGTAGAATTTAGTTCCGTCAGCAGCCGCTGAGTCGATGGCTGGCCTTGGTCCCTGCATCGTTTCACCGATGCGCGCTTCAATGCCGGCCGGTCTCCGGTCACATTCTTCGCAACACCATCGTCCGTTAGCCTGTAGGGCACTGGCCCGCAATCGAGATCAAGCATGAAGCGAATCCTGCTGTACCTGGCCATCGCTGCCACCATTCCCTCACTCAGCGAGGCTCGTACGCTTGGCGGGGTGGACTTCGAGCCATGCACCCTGGCCACGGCCGGCAGCCCCTCTACGGTTCCCGCGCAATGCACCACGATCAGCGTGCCCGAGAACCATGCCGAGCCCGACGGTCGCCGCATCGATCTTGCCCTGGCCTGGGTGCCGGCCGACGGCGATGGCGAACCCGATCCGGTCTTCATGCTGGCCGGCGGACCGGGTCAATCGGCGCGCGACAGCTATCCGGGCATTGCCCCGGCATTTCGCGACGTCCGCCGCAAGCGCCACATCCTGCTGCTTGATCAGCGCGGCACCGGTGCCTCGAAGCCGCTGATATGTCTCGACAGTGAGGGCAATGCGAACTTCTCCGAGGCGGATGCCGAGGAAGATCTCGACGCGGCGCGCGGTTTCGCCGAGCGCTGTCGCGACACGCTCTCCAAGGACACCGACCTGCGCCACTACGGCACCCTCGACGCGATCGATGACCTTGACTTCGTGCGGCGTGCGATCGGCGCGGACCAGGTCAATCTGGTCGGCATTTCCTACGGCACTCGCGTGGCGCAGCACTACGCCAAGCGCTACACGCAGCAGACCCGCTCGGTGGTGCTCGATGGCGTGGTGCCGAACACGCTTCACCTGGGACAGGAACATGCGCGCAACCTGGAGGCCGCGCTGGATCTGCACTTTTCCCGCTGCAACGAAGACGCCGCCTGCAAGGAGCGCTTTGGCGATGCGCGTGGGCTGCTCGGCCGGGTTGCGGCGCAGCTGCGTGCCGAACCGCGTGAGGTGCGCTACCGCGATCCCGTCAGCGGCGAGTCGAAGGTCGAAACCCTGCGCTTCGGCCATCTGGCCGCCGTAACGCGCCTGTTTTCCTACAGCCCGGTCACTGCGGCGCTGCTGCCGTTGGCCCTGCACGAGGCCGAGCAGGGCCGCGGCGAGCTGCTGATGGCGCAAGCGGAACTGCTGATGAGCCAGGTCGGCAACAGCATCAACCACGGCATGCAGCTGTCGGTGATGTGCGCCGAGGACGCCGATCTGCTGCGCGTCGACCCCGCCGACGAGGGCAGCGTGCTGGGCACCGAGTTCATTGCCTTCTCGCAGGCGCAATGCGAGGTGTGGCCGAAGAAGGCGCGGCCTGATGATTTCCATACCGCGCTGGTGTCGGACGTACCGACGCTGCTGCTGTCGGGCGAATACGATCCGGTGACGCCACCGCGCTATGGCGAGGAGGTCGTCGCCGGCCTGTCCAAGGGCCGCCATCTGGTACTGCGCGGACAGGGCCACAACGTTTTGCCGGTGGCTTGCACCCCGAAGCTGGTGGCCCGCTTCATCGACACCCTGGATACCGCCGAGCTGGACGCCGAGTGTCTCGACAAGCTGGCCTACACGCCGCCGTTTGCCGGCTTCTATGGGTGGGAGCCGTGATGCACCGACTTTCCTCGCTTGGCTTGCGGATGACGCAGGCGTCTCCACATCCCCTTCTTGACGGACGATTTGCATGATCCAGGTCCACGATCTACACAAGGCCTTCAAGACCAAGACCGGTACGGTGAAGGCCGTCGACGGCGTCAGCTTCGAAGCGCGCGATGGCGAGATCACCGGTCTGCTCGGCCCAAACGGCGCCGGCAAGACCACCACCCTGCGCATGCTCTACACCCTGATGCAGCCCGACCGGGGCTGGGTGAAGGTGGACGGGCTCGACGTGGCACGCGATGCGGAAGCGGTGCGCCGCCGGCTCGGCGTGCTGCCGGATGCACGCGGCGTCTACAAGCGCCTCACCGCACGCGAGAACATCGCCTACTTCGGCCAGCTGCACGGCATGGATGCCGCCACCATCACTCAGCGCAGCGAGGCCTTGATCGATGCGCTCGGCATGCGCGAAGAGGCCGATCGCCAGACCGAAGGCTTCTCGCAAGGCCAACGCACCAAGACCGCCATTGCGCGCGCCCTGGTGCACGATCCGAGAAACGTCATTCTCGACGAGCCGACCAACGGGCTGGACGTGATGACCACCCGCGCGCTACGCGAGTTTCTTGGTCGCCTGCGCAGCGAAGGCCGCTGCGTGATCTTTTCCAGCCACATCATGCAGGAGGTCGCCGCACTGTGTGACCGCATCGTGGTGATTGCCAAGGGCCACGTGGTGGCGCAGGGCACGCCGGATGAACTGCGCGGCCAGACCGGGCAGGAGAACCTGGAGGACGCCTTCGTCCAGATCATCGGTTCCGAGGAGGGCCTGTCGGCATGAGCACCATGATCGCGGTAATGGTGAAAGAGTTGCGCGACATGTTCCGCGACCGTCGCACGGTCGCCATCGGCCTGCTGCTGGGGCCGCTGATCTTTCCGGTACTGATCCTGGGCATGGGCGCCCTGGTGCAGAAGCGTGTCTCGTCGCAGCTGGAAAAGACCCTGGAACTGCCGGTGGTGGGTGCCGAACACGCGCCCAACCTGATCGCCTGGCTCGAAGGCCAGAACATCACCGTGGAAACCCCGCCGGAGGATGTGGAGGCAGCGATTCGCGAGCAGGAAGTCGATGTTGCACTGCGCATCGATCCGACATTTGGCGAAGACTGGCGGTCCGGCAAGCCGGCGCTGATCGAGATCCTGTTCGATGCCTCACGGCAGGATTCCCAGATTCCCGTGCAACGGGTCGAGGGCTTGCTGGAGGGTTATGGCAGCAGCGTCGGCGCCCTGCGCCTGCTGGCTCGCGGCGTAAGCCCGACGGTGGCCCAGCCGATCCTGGTGGCTCGCCAGGATTTGTCGACTCCCGAGGCACGCATGGGGCAGTTGCTGATCTTCCTGCCCTATCTGCTGATCCTCAGCGCGTTTCTCGGCGGCGCCTATCTGGTGATCGACGTGACCGCCGGCGAACGCGAACGCCAGTCGCTGGAGCCACTATTGGCTACCCCCGCTGCGCGCGAGGCCATCATGAGTGGCAAGATCGCCGCGGCCTGCGCCTTCGGCCTGCTCAGCCTTGTGCTCACCATGACGGCCTTCAAGATCGCCTTCATGGTGGCGCCAGGAGTCAGCGGCCGTATGGATGTCTCGGTGCTGGCGGTGGTGAAGATCCTGCTGATCCTCGTACCGATGCTGCTGATCGGCACCACCCTGTTGACCCTGATCTCGGCCAGCGTCAAATCGGTCAAGGAGGCGCAGAGCTACATGAGCATCCTGATGCTGGCGCCGATGGTGCCGACCATCATCCTGATGGTGAACCCGGTGAAGAACCAGCTGTGGATGTTCAGCGTGCCTTTCCTGGCACAGAACCAGATGATCATGAAGGTGCTGCGGCAGGAAGTATCGAGTGCCCTGGAGTGGGCGACCTACTTCGGTGCCGGGCTTGGCCTGGGCCTGCTGCTGTGGCTGATGGCCGCACGTCTCTACCATCGCGAGAAGCTGGCGATCTCGGCCTGATTCCGAGGCATACGGCAAAAGAAAGGGCCGCTTGCGCGGCCCTTTCTTGTCAGCCAGTTAGTGACTGGCTCATTCCATCTTGAAGTCGAAGGCGCGACGCGCGCGCAGTTCGCGACCCGGTGCCTCGAAGCGCCACTGCTTCATGGCATTGACCGCCTCGCGATCGAACACGCCACGCGGGGTTGCACTGAGCACGGTCACCTCACCGATGCTGCCATCGGGATTGACCACGAACTCGAGTTCCACCGAGCCCTCCTGACGCCGGCGGAAGGCCTGTGGCGGATAGCGCGGTGCGGCCTGATTCAGCACGCGCAGCTGATCCACGCTGGTTGGACCGACAGGCTGGGCCGGAGGCGGGGTGGGCGGAGGCGTGGCCGCTGCGGGCGGAGGCGTCGTGGCAGCTGGCCGTGGCTCCGCTGGAGCTGGCTCAGGCGGTGGGGCAGGTGTCGGGGCTCGGGCGGCCTCCTCTGCGGCCCGTGCCGCGGCGGCCTCTTGCTCTATCCGGCGCTCTTCCTCGGCAAGTCGACGCGTTTCGGCCTCGCTCTGACGCTGCTCCAGGGCAGCCAGGTCACTACGCAGTCGTGGCAGCGCCGGGGCCTGCGCGTCGGCGCGTTCCAGCAGGCCCAGGATGCGGCGTGCCTCGGCTGTGTCGGACGCACCAAGACGTTGTTCCATGCCGATCATGACGAAGGGGAACAGTTCGATCAGGGCATTCTTGGCAACCCGGTTGTCGGGTTCCATGTCCACCAGATCCATGTAGAGCTCAAATGCATTGTCGCCCGGTGGCGAGAACATGCGCTGACTGTTCATTGCCGCGCGCGCAGCTTCGAGCAATTCGGCGGAGGTTCGTTCTATCTTGGCCGGCGTCTCTTCCGGTACGGGCGCCGGTTCAGCTGGCTGCGCCGGCGTTGCGGCGGGCGTGGATGCAGGCGGGGCCGGCTGTTCGCCGCCGCCGCAGGCCGCCAAGCCGAGCGATGTCACCAACAACAAGCTCAGGCGGAGACCGGAAGCGGTTCGTGAAGACGTGTAAACGTCGTTAGGCAGAGCAGTGGACACGTTGTTTCCCCCGAGATCAGAGCGGTCAGAATACGTCATGAAAGGTCCGTGACGCAGGCAAGACAATCGCGTGTTTTGCGAGGCAAGTCTACTTTCACGTGTAAATTATTATGCCAATCGACAAAACTGTGACCTTGTCCGGCTTCCGTTCAGCGCGCCGAGTTGCCGCCCTGCGGGGGTTGTGGCGCCTTGTTCGCGCCGAACGGCCAGGCCGGAACCGGGCAGACGTCACGTCGCTCGAACCGTCCGCCGCAGCGCGATATGCGCGCTTCGCCGCCTCTGGCCAGCCGCCTCGAGCGTGGCTCCCTGGCCCGAAAACAGACTGGCTTTCTACTTTCCGATGCAGAAGCTGGAGAACACCCGCCCCAGTAGCTGGTCCGGCGTGATCCGTCCGGTGATTTCTCCCAAACGATCCTGCGCCAGACGCAGGGCTTCGGCTGCCAGCTCGCCGGCACCCAGGCGCAGCTGCTGCTCGGCATCCCGCAGTTCGATCTGAGCCTGTCTCAAGGCATCGACGTGGCGTTGTCTTGCACTGAATCCGCCGGCCAGTGCGCCATGCCCTGCAGCCTCGGCAAGCTCGGTCCGCAACAAGTCAGAGCCTTCGCCTGTCGTTGCAGAGAGAAAGATGTGCGGTCCGTCCGCGCGCTGCTCCAGCGCCGCTCGGGCGCCACTAAGGTCGATCTTGTTGTGCAGCCAGAGTACGCGCGGCCCCGGCGCGGGGATCTCTTGGCGCAGCAGGGCGAGCTGCTCCGGCATGCGGTCATCGATAACGGCGAGCACCAGATCAGCGCGGTCCAGCTCGGCGCGCGCGCGGCGCATGCCTTCCTTTTCGACCGGATCTTCGCTGTGTCGCAGGCCGGCGGTGTCCACCAGGGTCAGTTCGATACCATCGATGCGCAGGGTTTCGCGCAACAGATCGCGGGTAGTGCCGGGCAGTTCAGTCACGATGGCCCGGTCTGCGCCCGCAAGGGTATTCAGCAATGAGCTCTTGCCGGCGTTCGGCGCGCCGAGAATCACCGCGTGCAGGCCGTCGCGAACCCGCTGGCCTTGCTCGGCCAGGCTGAGCAACTTCTCCAGCGCTGCCAGAGTCGTTTGCAGACGATGCGCCAGTTCGTCGCTGGAAAGGAAATCGACTTCCTCATCGGGAAAGTCGATCGCCGCTTCGACGAACACCCGCAGCCCGGTCAGGTGTTCCACGACTTCATCGACCTGCTGCGAAAACACGCCATCCAGGGAGCGGCGAGCGGCGCGAGCGGCGGCTTCGCTGCCTGCGCTGATGAGATCAGCCAGCGCCTCGGCCTGGGCCAGATCCAGCCGGCCGTTGAGAAAGGCGCGCTCGGTAAATTCGCCGGCGCGCGCCGGGCGCGCGCCCAGCTCGCACACGCGAGCCATCAGTAGCCGCAGCAGCGGTGCGCTGCCGTGCGCCTGCAGTTCGACCACGTCCTCGCCAGTGAATGAGCGTGGTGCCGCAAAGGCCAACAGCAGTCCGTCGTCCAGTACATCGCCCTGTGCGTCGCGGAAGCGCACATAGCGGCTGCGGCCCGGCTGAAACTTTCCACCACACAATGCAGCGGCGATGTGACGACTGGCCGGACCGGACACCCGGATGACGCCAATACCCGCAGCACCAGCTGCAGTCGCTACGGCGGCGATGGTGTCGGTGTCGGCGGGCGTCGCGATTTGCATGCCTTTCGCTTCGCAACGCTCCGTGGCCGACTCAGGCCTTGGCCGGCGCCTTGCCGTGCGCACCGTGGCGCCGCGTGATGACCCATTGCTGCAGCAGACCGAGCAGCCCGTTGGTGGCCCAGTACAGCACCAGACCCGCCGGGAAGAATGCGAACAGGAAGCCAAAGGCCAGGGGCATGATCTGCATGATGCGTTTCTGCATCGGATCCATGCCGACCATCGGCGTCATGAGCTGGGTCAGGTACATCGTCGCCATGTTGATGATCGGCAGCACGAAGTACGGATCGCGCGCGGTGAGGTTCTGGATCCAGAGGATCCATGGCGCATGCCGCAGTTCGATGGATTCGAGCAGCACCCAGTAGAGTGCGATGAACACCGGGATCTGCACGAGGATCGGAAGACAACCACCCATCGGGTTGATCTTCTCTTTCTTGTACAGCTCCATCATCGCCATCTGGAACTTCTGCTTGTCGTCGCCGTAGCGCTCCTTGAGTGCTTCGATGCGTGGCTGCACGGCACGCATCTTGGCAAAGCTCTTGTACTGCGCCTCGGACAGCTTGAAGAACACCAGCTTGATCAACACCACCAGGCCGATGATTGCCCAGCCCCAGTTGCCGAACAGCGCATGCAACTTGGATAGCAGCCAGTAAAGCGGCTGCGAGAGGATGGTGAAGATGCCATAGTCGACGGTACGCTCCAGGCCCGGCGCGATATCGGCCAGGTCGTCCTGCAGCTTGGGGCCGACGTAGAGGCGTGCGCTGTGCTCGACTCGGGCGCCAGGCGCCAGTTCGATGGCCGGGCTGACTTCGCGGATCAGGTACTGACCGCTGGGCTGCAGCACGGCCGAGCTGACCCGCACGTTTTCCTCGGCTGCCGGGATCCATGCGGCAAAAAAGTAGTGTTGCAGCATCGCGGTCCAGCCGCCGCGCTGGTCCTGGCTGAGCGGAATGGCGGGATCGAAGTCTTCAAACTTCAGCTTCTCGAACTTGTCGACCGGGTTGTACCAGGCCGCACCCACAAAGCTGTACTGCTCCGGATTGGTGAACTGACTGCCCGCCGGCTTCGGTGGCGGAACGCGCAGCAGTTGCCGATAGGGATTGCCACGCCAGGCGGATGTGCCTTCATTGGTCAGTTCGTGCTGCACATCGATGACGTAGGCGCCGCGGGTCAGGACCAGACGCTTGGTCATGCTCAGACCGGACGCATCGCGCCACTGCATGGGCACGACCAAGGTGTCGCTACCGTCGGCCAGGCTGTAGTTGTCGGCCGCGGTTTCAAGCGTGGTCTGGTGGGTTGGTGCCGGCGCGCCGGCCGTTGCCGCGATGATTCCGCTCTGCGCCGTGAAGAAACGATCCGGAGCGCGGCTGAGCAGCAGTACCGGGTCGGCATCCTTGTCGGTGCTCTGGCGGTAATCCAGCAACTCGGCCGACACCACGCTGCCGCCGCGCGAATCGATGACCAGACGCAACACATCCGTTGTCACCGTCACCAGGCGCCCCGCGGCCGTCTGTTCGACGCTTGGCGCGGGGGTCGGCACCGCGCCCGCCGCTGGCACTGCTTCGGGCAATCCCTCTGCGCCCGGCAAGGCGTCGACTGGGGGTGCAACCTCTGCGGGCGAGTCCGTGTTGCTTGCGCCTGATGCGGGAGCACCGCCACCGGCGTAATCCTTCTGCCAGGCTTCCCAGGCGAGGAAAGCAACCAGCAGCCAGGCGATGAGCAGGAAGGAGCGTGCTTGATTCATGGGCAGGGTTTGGGCGCAGCCCTGAGACGTGAAGGTCAGGACTTGAAAGAGTGAGGGGGCGGCCGTGCCGCGTCGCGCCGTTTCAGCACGCGCCGCGCATTGTGCCGCTATGTGCCGGGGCCTTCAACGCCGCGACGCGTTGCCAGAGTTTGGAGAGATCCTGCTGCAAGTCCGAACTGGCGGCAGTGACGGCCTCTGGCTTGGCGCTGACGACAATGTTCAATGCCGGGAGACTCGCTCGTGCGTGGCGAAAGGATTCCCGCACCTGTCGCTTCAGACGATTTCGCTGCACGGCCAGTTTGGAGACGCGACGAGAAACCGCCAGACCCAGCGCTGCCTCGCCACAACTGGCGTCGGCAACACTGGCGCGGAAGAAACGACTGGCGCAGCGTCGCCCGTCGGCAAAGGCAGCATCAAACTGAACCTTGGCCAGAAGACGGGCGGTGCGCGGGAAACACTGCTCGGACTCGGCGCTGCCTGCGCGGTCCTGGATGCTGCCCCGGCTACATGGGTCCGGGGTCGGCATGGGGCTCTGCTGCTCGGTCGCGGCTGGATTCACCGGCCGCTGAACCGAACCGATCAGGGGATCAGACGCTTGCGGCCCTTGGCACGGCGCGCGGAGAGAATCTTGCGACCGCTGCGGGTCGCCATGCGCGCGCGGAAGCCGTGGTCGCGCGCCCGCTTGAGGTTGCTGGGCTGGAAAGTGCGCTTCATGACGGTGAATCCGGTTGGGTAAAAGGTCGACGAGGATACGAGCCAGACGGGCGCCTAGTCAAGTGATGGCGGGTGGCAGCCGTCTGCCGGGAACGGTAGACTCGCGCGGTCCGCATTGCTCCTGTCCGCTCTGGTCGCCCGACGGAGTTGGGGTTCTTGCATCCACCAGCCCTTTTCCCAGAGTCGATCCTCGCGCAATGGAATCCCCTTGGCACCGCTGCCTGGAACGCCTCCAGGCCGAGTTCAGCGCTGAGGAGATCCATACCTGGGTCAAGCCCTTGCAGGCCGAGCAATCTCCGGACAGCCTGCTTTTGCTGGCGCCCAACGGCTTCGTGGTGGAAACGGTGCGCGAGCGCTTCCTGCCGCGTATCGAGGAAGTTCTTGCGCATCTGGCAGGACGGCCGATCGCCGTGCGACTGGAAGTTGGCAGCGTCAAGCGCAGCCCGGCACCGGAGCGCAGCAATTCTCCCGCTCCTTCAAGGCCGCCTGCATCTGATTACGACGGCCACCTCGACCCGCACTACAGTTTCGAGAATTTCGTCGAAGGTCATTCCAACCAGCTTGGCCGCGCCGCCGCCTTCCAGGTTGCCACCAACCCCGGGCGCGCCTACAACCCGCTGCTGCTTTACGGCAGCACCGGGCTGGGCAAGACCCACCTGATGTACGCCGCTGGCAACCTGATGCGTCAGAACAACCCGGGCATGCGGGTGCTCTACCTGCGCTCGGAGAAGTTTGTCGGCGACATGGTGCGCGCGCTGCAGCAGAAGAACATGGACGACTTCAAGCGGCGTTTCCGTGAAGTCGACGCCCTGTTGATCGACGACATCCAGTTCTTTGCCGGCAAGGACCGAACCCAGGACGAGTTCTTTCATACCTTCAACGCGCTGCATGAATCCAAGCAGCAGATCATCCTTACCTGTGACCGCTACCCCAAGGAGGTCGAGAACCTCGAGCCGCGGCTCAAGTCGCGCCTCGGTTGGGGCCTGGCGGTGGCTATCGAGCCTCCGGATTTTGAAACCCGCGCAGCAATCCTGCTGGCCAAGGCGGCCGACCGCGGCATCGACCTGCCGGAAGACGTTGCTTTCCTGATTGCGCGACGGATGCGTTCCAACGTGCGTGACATCGAAGGCGCGCTCAACACCCTGGCGGCGCGCGCCCACTTTACGGGCCGGCCAATTACCCAGGAATTCGCCCAGGAAACTCTGCGCGACCTGCTTCGGGCCCAGCAACAGGCCATTTCCATCGCGAACATCCAGCGCGTCGTGGCAGACTACTACCAGTTGCAGGTAAAGGAACTGCTTTCTCCCAAACGCAGCCGCTCCCTGGCGCGGCCACGACAGACCGCCATGACACTGGCCAAGGAACTCACCGAGCACAGTCTGCCGGAAATCGGTGTTGCCTTCGGTGGCCGTGACCACACGACCGTATTGCATGCATGCCGGGTGATACGGGGAATGCTGGAAACCGATGGGAAGTTGCGCGAGGACTGGGACAAGTTGATCCGCAAATTGACCGAATAGGGATTCTTGTGGATAAGCTGTTGATGCCTCAAAACTGCTTTTTTATCCACAGGTATTGCACAGCGGCACCCTCGCAGATCCACAGTGTTTGAAACCGAATAAGCTTAAATATTTCAAGTACTTGGCGTTGATTTCTCGGTCATCCACAGAGACAACAACGACAAGTCTTTTAAATCTATCAACATTGATTTAGGGGTTTTGGCATGCGCTTTACTCTGCCTCGTGAGGTTCTTCTCAAGCCGCTTCAGCAGGTCGTGAACGTGGTGGAACGGCGCCAGACCCTGCCCGTTCTTGCCAACCTGCTGGTTCAGGTGGAGAACGGCAAGGTCTCGATGACCGGGTCTGATCTTGAGGTCGAGATGATTGCCCGCTGCTCGGTCGAAGACAGCGAGAATGGTGAAACCACCATCCCGGCACGCAAGTTCTTCGAGCTGGTTCGAGCCCTGCAAGACGGTAGTCGCGTCACCGTTGAGCGCACCGGTGAGCGCGTTACCGTCAAGGCCGGACGTAGCCGCTTTGTACTGTCGACCCTGCCGACCAACGAGTTCCCGTCGATCGAGAACATCGATGTGGTGGAACGCATCAAGATCTCCGAGCTTGATCTGAAGGAATTGATCGATCGAACTGCGTTTGCCATGGCGCAGCAGGACGTGCGCTTTTACCTCAATGGGCTCTTGTTCGACGTGCGAGAAGACGGCCTGCGCTGCGTGGCAACTGACGGTCACCGACTCGCACTGTGCGAAGCCATGTTCGAAACCGGCATCCAGGCGCGCCGCCAGATCATCTTGCCGCGCAAGGGTGTACTGGAGTTGCAGCGTTTGCTGGAAGGCGGAGATGCCGAACTCGAGCTGGAAGTAGGGCGAAACCATGTGCGCATGCATCGCGCCGATGTCACCTTCACATCCAAACTGATCGACGGCCGGTTCCCCGATTACGAAGCAGTGATCCCCATCGGAGCGGACAAGACCTTTTCGCTGGATCGGGAGGTCCTGCGCTCGGCCCTGCTTCGCGCCGCCATCCTTTCCAACGAAAAGTACCGCGGCGTCAAGCTTGACCTCAGCCCGGGGCAGTTGCGCATCGTTGCCCACAACCCGGAGCAGGAAGAGGCTGTCGAGGAGCTGGAAGTCGATACCGTGGTTGACGGTCTTTCCATCGGTTTCAATGTCACCTATCTGATGGAAGCTCTGGGTTCCTTGCGCAGCGAGTCGGTGGTTATTGCCCTGCGCGATGGCAATTCCAGTGCCCTGGTTCGCGAGGTTGGTTCGGATCGCTGCCGTCATGTCGTGATGCCGCTGCGCCTCTGAGCCCGGTGAACCCACGATGCGGGTAACGCGGCTTCGGCTGGAAGGGCTGCGGATCCTGGGAAGCGTGGAGCTGGAGCCAGGATCTGGCTGGAACAGCTTGGTTGGCCCGAACGGCTCGGGAAAAACGTCGGTCTTGGAGGGCTTGTTCCTCCTTGGGCACGGCCGAAGCTTTCGCCGAGGCAACAGTGATGCACTGATTCGCCGAGGAGAGGCGGGACTCAGTGTCTTTGCCGAGATCGAAATGGGGGAGCGGTCCCATCGCATCGGGCTGACGAGAACGGCACGTGACTGGCAGGCCCGGATTGATGGGGAAACCGTCTCGAGTTTGGGACAGTTGTTCAAGCGTGCCCCCGTACTCTGCTTCGAGCCCGACTCGCACGCCTTGATCTCTGGAGCGGCAGACGAGCGAAGGCGGTTCCTGGATTGGGGTCTGTTCCACGTGGAACAGGACTTTCTCGGGGTCTGGCGTCGCTATCAACGCGCCTTGAAGCAGCGTAATGCGTTGCTTAAACAGTCCGGCTCACTACCGGAATTGAGTGTCTGGGACACGGAACTCTGCGAGCAGGGTGGCGCTTTGGATGTACTTCGGAGCAACTACACGAGGGCGCTGCAGCCGCATCTGGAATCACTGACCGAGCTGTTGGTGCCTGAGTTGGGTCGCCTGGAGATCCGCTATGCGTCGGGTTGGCGCTCGGAGACCATGGGCCTGGCTGATGCCTTGGAGTTGAGTCGTGATCGCGACAGGCAACAGGGCAACACCAGTGTAGGGCCACATCGAGCGGATCTGGCCCAGGCTTACGATGGCTTGGGTTCTCGGGAACACTATTCCCGAGGGCAGGAAAAGCTGACTGCCCTGATCCTTCGACTCGCTCAGGCTCGTTTGCATGCAGATCGAACCGGAAGCTGGCCCCTGCTATTGCTGGATGACCTCGGCTCAGAGTTGGACGCCGAGCACCTTGAGCGCGCATTGGTGACCATCGGTAACATGCCGGTACAGCGATGGGTAACCGGTACCTCCGGATTGACTGGACTTCAGCGGGACCAAACTGTTCGGTTCCACGTGGAACAGGGCAGGGTGAGCCGGCTGCTATAATTCAACCATCCAGCAGAAGCCAGTCCGCTGAACCCCTTTCGAAGTCCGGCCGTCAATTGCGGCCGGGACTTCTGTCAGCCAGCTTTGGCTGACTCGCCGTCCCAGGAGCCTAAGCACCGCATGAGCGACCAGAACAACTCGAACGATCAAAGCTACGATTCCAGCCGAATTACCGTGCTGCGCGGCCTGGATGCCGTGCGCAAGCGCCCCGGCATGTACATCGGTGACGTCCATGATGGAACCGGCCTGCACCACATGGTGTTCGAAGTGGTGGATAACGCCATCGACGAGGCGCTGGCGGGACATTGCGATCAGGTCACCGTGATCCTGCATCCTGATGGCTCGGTCTCCGTATACGACAACGGCCGCGGCATTCCTGTCGACATCCACAAGGAAGAGGGCGTTTCGGCGGCAGAAGTCATCATGACCGTGCTGCACGCGGGCGGAAAGTTCGACGACAACAGCTACAAGGTCTCAGGCGGTCTGCACGGCGTTGGCGTTTCCGTGGTCAACGCGCTGTCGGAACACCTGTGGCTGGATATCTGGCGCGATGGCCAGCACTTCCACCAGGAGTATCTGATGGGCGTGCCACAGGCGCCGCTGGCCGTGGTCGGGGCATCGGCAAAGCGCGGCACGCTGCTGCGCTTCATGCCGGCGGCAACGGTTTTCACCGACATCGAGTTCCACTACGACATCCTCGCCAAGCGCCTGCGTGAACTGTCCTTCCTCAATTCCGGAGTCCGCATCGAGTTGATCGATGAGCGAGTCGACGGCAAGCGGGATCTGTTCGAGTACGAAGGCGGCATCCGCAGTTTTGTCGAGCATCTGGCGCAATTGAAGACGCCACTGCATCCGCATGTCATCGCGGTGAGCGGCGAACGCGATGGCATTACTCTGGAAATTGCCCTGCAGTGGACCGACTCCTATCAGGAGACGATGTTCTGTTTCACCAACAACATCCCGCAGAAGGATGGCGGTACCCACCTGGCCGGATTCCGCGCGGCGCTGACGCGCACGCTCTCCGGCTACATCGATCAGAACGGTATCGCCAAGCAGGCCAAGATCACGCTCTCTGGCGATGACATGCGCGAAGGCATGATCGCCGTGCTGTCGGTCAAGGTACCGGACCCGAGCTTCTCCAGTCAGACCAAGGAAAAGCTCGTATCTTCGGAGGTAAAGCCGGTAGTTGAGGCGATCGTCGCCGAAAAGCTGTCATCTTTCCTGCAAGAGCATCCCGCCGAGGCGCGCGCCATCACTGAAAAAGTGGTCGATGCCGCCCGCGCCCGCGAGGCCGCGCGCAAGGCGCGCGACCTGACGCGTCGCAAGGGCGCGCTGGATATCGCCGGCCTGCCCGGCAAACTGGCGGATTGCCAGGAGAAGGATCCGGCGCTTTCCGAACTCTTCATCGTCGAGGGCGATTCCGCCGGTGGCTCGGCCAAGCAGGGCCGCAATCGCAAGACCCAGGCCATCCTGCCGCTGAAGGGCAAGATCCTCAATGTTGAGCGCGCGCGCTTCGACCGCATGCTGGGCTCAGCCGAGGTCGGTACCCTGATTACCGCGCTCGGCACCGGTATCGGCAAGGACGAGTACAACCCGGACAAGCTGCGTTATCACCGCATCATCTTGATGACCGACGCCGACGTGGACGGCTCGCACATCCGCACCCTGTTGCTGACCTTCTTTTACCGCCAGATGCCCGAGCTGATCGAGCGCGGCCACATCTACATCGGATTGCCGCCGCTCTACAAGATCAAGCAGGGCAAGACCGAGATCTATCTGAAGGACGACGGCGCGCTCAATCAGTACCTGGTCAACAACGCCATCGAAGGCGCAGAACTGCGCGTTTCCGATGTCACCCCCGCACTCACTGGCGCTGCACTTGAGCGACTGATGCTGAGTTGGGCGACCGTGCAGGACAGCATCAAGCGCCTGGCTCACCGCCTCGATGCGCAGTTGCTGGAGAGCATGCTGCGTCTGCCACCGCTGCGGCCTGACCTGTTTGCCGATGCGCAGCAACTGGGTGAGTGGACAAGCCGCCTCGAAGGCATGGTGAATGCGACAGGATTGGGTCGACCGCGTTACAGCATCACTGCCGAGGCGGCAGACGCAGAGCAGGGCGGCTCGCTGCGCATCGACAAGCGCCACAACGGCTTGACCAGTGTGCAGGTGCTGCCGGCGGCGCATCTGCAGGGCAGTGAACTGCGCCCGCTGGTTGAACTGGCGGCAGAGCTGGATGGCTTGCTGCAGGCCGGCGCGCAGGTGCAACGCGGTCAGCGCGTGCAGGCGGTCGAGCGCTTCGATCAGGTGTACGGCTTCCTGCTCGACGAGGCAAAGCGTGGCCGCACGATCCAGCGCTTCAAGGGCCTGGGTGAAATGAATCCCGAGCAGCTCTGGGAGACCACGGTGAATCCGGAAACCCGTCGCCTGCTGCGTGTCCGGATTGAAGATGCCGTGGCGGCCGATGAGATCTTTTCCACCTTGATGGGGGACGTGGTCGAACCCCGTCGGGCCTTCATCGAAGAGAACGCGTTGAAGGTCTCCAATCTCGACGTGTAGCCCGGACCTTCGGTTCGCGGCTCGAGTCGGCATGAAGCTCGCGCGTCCTGCGTTCGGCCGCTTCGCGGCAACGCGGGCTGCGCGCGGCGGCTTCGCGCGCATGGCTCGCTCGCTCGCCAAAGCCCCGGCCTCGGGCTTTGCAGCGCGAGGCGTTCCAGGGCGCACAGACCGTTGGTTCGATAGCGCACAGTTTCAAGCGCGGCGGGCCTGAGTGCCACCCCTCGGGAGCGGTGCAAGCCCGGACCCTGGCAAGGCGGAACGAGCGCGGCACCGCTATCAGCAGACCTGCATCAGGCAGCAGCCTTGCGTGCATTGCCTGATCGCCGGCTGGCTATACTAAGCACGGGAGCGTGATCGGATCGGTCATCGCAGGGGACGTTCGGGACCCATGAAAAAAGCGCATTTGTACTTCCTCGCCGCTGCGATCGCAGCGGTGGGTCTGGCAGCCATCGTCTACAAATGGCAAGTGCTGCAATTTCCGCTGCAACCGGTGTCCGAGGTGGAGGTCTGGACCTTGCAGGCGCGCGTTGAGTATCCGCCAAGGCGTGGCGCCAACACCGTCGTTCTGCAGATCCCCCGGCAGCCTCCTGGATTCGCCATCCTTGATGAAAAATTCGTTGCGCGAAACTATTCGCAGCTCGAGGAAACCACGCGTCACGGTCGTGAAGTGCAGTGGGCGATCAGACGCGCCAACGGCGCGCAAGTGCTCTACTACCGGGCAACGGTGGTACGCGGAACCGAAAGCCCGCAGTTCGATGCCGACGTGAGAGTGGGCAATCCCCCAGTACTGGAGGAGCCGTACCTGACGGCGGCGCAAAGTCTGCTGGAAGACGTACGCGAAGGCTCGGCCGACATCCTCACCTACGCGCGCGAGCTGGTGCGCCGCTTCGCCCAGACGCCCTACAGCCAGGAAGTTGCGCTGCTGGTCGAAAATGCTCCAACCCCGGAAGCGCGCGCCCAGTTCATCGCGCAGTTGCTGTCAACGCGAAATATCCCGGCGCGTGTCGTCCATGGTTTGGAGCTTGGCGAAACGCAAAGCAGCCTGGAGTTGCTGCCCTGGCTGATGGTGCACAACGGCGAACAATGGCATGCGATCGATCTGCGCACCGCTTCCAGCGGTTGGCCGAACAACCTCTTCCTGTGGAGCGCCTCGCCGCAGCCGGTCCTGCTGGTGGACGAGAACCCGCGCGCCACGGTCGAGTATTCGGTGAGCCGCAACCTGGCTGACGCCATGGCGGTGGCGGAACGACGCCTCGAGGTGCAGAACGCCAACCTGGTGCGTTACTCGCTGCTGTCGCTGCCGCTGCAGACCCAAGAGGTCTACAAGGTCCTTCTGATGGTTCCGCTGGGCGCGTTCGTCATGCTGATCCTGCGCAACATCATCGGCTTGAAGACCTTCGGCACTTTCATGCCCGTGCTGATAGCCATTGCATTCCGTGACACCGGGCTTACTGCTGGCGTGGCGCTCTTCATGATGGTGGTGTCCGCAGGCCTGCTGGTGCGCTTCTATCTGGAGCGATTACGCCTGCTGCTGGTGCCTCGCCTGACGGCCGTGCTGATTCTGGTGGTGCTGCTGATGGCGCTGGTCAGCGTGGTATCCAACCGCCTGGGAATTGAGGTCGGACTTTCAATCGCCTTGTTTCCCATGGTGATCATGGCGATGACCATCGAGCGCATGTCGGTGTCCTGGGAAGAGCGCGGTCCCGGCACCGCCATCAAGGAGGGCCTGGGCTCACTCGTGGTCGCCTGCCTGGCCTATCTGCTGATGAGCTGGGACCGCGCCGTGCATCTGGTCTTCGTGTTTCCCGAGGTGCTGCTGATTCTGTTCAGCATGGCCCTGCTGCTTGGGCGCTACTCCGGCTATCGGCTGACTGAGCTCCTGCGATTCCGGGCCCTGGCACGCGAAGCCGATACCGTTCCCAAGACGGTGGCCTGAGTCATGATGGGATTGTTCAAGACCTGGCAGCGGCTGAAGCGGATCGGCCTGGTCGGATTGAATGAGCGCAACGCCGAGTTCGTCCTGATGCACAATCCGCGCAAGTTCTATCCGCGCGTTGACGACAAGCTGATCACCAAGCAGCTTGCCATTGCCGCAGGCTTGCCCGTGCCGGAACTCTACGCCGTGGTTCGGGAAGAGCATGAGATAGCCGAGTTGCACGAACGCATAAGGCAGCATGACGCTTTCGTGGTGAAGCCGGCACGTGGCTCTGGCGGAGACGGAATTCTGGTGATCAGCGGCCGGCGCGGTGACAAGTACAGGCGCAGCAACGGCCACCTGATGACGCGTGATGAATTTGAGCACCACCTTTCCAACGGGCTGTCAGGCCTGTTTTCCCTGGGCGGGCAGCCGGATCATCTTCTGGTCGAGTACTGCGTGCAGTTCGACCCGATCTTCGACCAGGTCAGTTACAAGGGTGTGCCCGACATCCGCATCATTGTTTTCCAGGGATATCCGGTGATGGCGATGATCCGCCTGCCGACGCGATTGTCGGATGGCAAGGCCAACCTGCACCAGGGCGCCATTGGTGTCGGCATCGATATCCCTACCGGCATTACCTGCCGCGGTGTGTGGGGAACGGAGATAGTGCGCGAGCACCCGGACACCGAGCGCAGCATCGTGGGCCTGGAGATCCCGCGGTGGGAGGAATTGCTGCACATGTCGGCGCGCTGCTACGAGTTGTCCGGGTTGGGCTATGTAGGGGTCGATTTCGTGCTGGACCGGACCCACGGGCCACTGATCCTCGAACTCAATGCGCGCCCCGGCCTGTCGATCCAGATTGCCAATGGCAATGGTCTGAAGCTGCGTTTGCAGAAGGTAGAGGATCTGGCCGCCCGTGGAGAGCTGTCCAAGGATCCTGAACAGCGGGTTACATTTGCACGCACCCATTTCGCTACGATCTGACCCCTGCGCCGCCGCCACGGCGTTGATACTCATGCAAGGCGCAGCACCCTGCGCCGATAGCGACCAGCCATGCTGCAAAGTGCACCATCAACAGGTTCCAGGTTCACCCGGTTTGGCCAAGCCAGCCCAGGCACTTGAGTAAAGGCACTAATTCCATATAGCCTATCGGGTTCCCGCTGCCGAATTGCTTCAGGCAGCGCCCCACGTAGAGGATCCGTCATGAAGCCATCATGCGTGACCAGAATTCTGCTCCTGCTGCTCATCCCGGCGGTGCTGCTCGTTTCAGTAGTCCCGGCAGACGCCGCGCGTCGACAGAAGGATGAGGAGAAGAAGGCATCGCTGTTCCCCAACGCGACTCGCAAAGATCCGGGAATGAGCGCGCAACAGCGGTTTCAGAAGGACATGCAGCGCATGTTCGACGCAGCGGAAGACGAGAACCACGATCTCGCGATCGAGCTCGCCGACAAGGTGATCAACCACCCCAAGGCCGGGCGATACGAGCGCGCCGTCTCGCACCAGAATTCAGCATTCGTCCTGATGGAGCAGAATCGCGATCCGGAGGCAGCGGAGCGGCTCGAAAAGGCCATCGCCGAGGACGCACTGAACAACGACATTCACTACCAGCTGATGGCGCAGCTGGCGCAGATCAAAGCCCAGGAAGAAGACCTCGAAGGCGCCTTGATCTGGATTGACCGGCTGATAACCGAGACCCGCTCCGAGCGCGATGACTACGCCATCCTCAAGGCCAACACCCTCTTCCAGCTCGATCGGTTCCAGGAATCGGTAGACATCATCAAGATGGTGCTGGCGCGTTCCACGGACCCGCAGCCGAGCTGGTCGCAGTTGCTCATGGCAGCCTACTTTGAAATGGAGCAGCCGCTCGAGGCCGCCAAGATCGCCGAGGCCCAGCTTGAGCGCAATCCGCGCGACAAGCAGATGCTGATGAATCTGGCCTCGATCTACATCGAAGCCGATCGCTACGACGAAGCGGCTGGTGCCTTGACCCGGGCGCGCACCCAGGGGTTGCTGACCGAGGATCGCGACTATCGCCAGCTCTACCGGCTGTATCTCAACATCGACGGTCAGGAAGCCGCCGCGGTCGAGGTCATCAATGAGGGCCTCGAGAAGAAGATCCTCGAGCCCAACCTGGAGGTCTACAACATCCTTGGCCAGGCCTACTACTTCTCCGACAAGGTCGACGAAGCGATTGAGGCATGGAAGCAGGCCGACAGCTTCGCAACCGACGGCGAAGTGGCCCTGAATCTGGCGCGTACCTACTACAACGAAGAGCGTTACGCCGACGCCAAGGCTTCGGCGCGCCGCGCAATCGACAAGGGCGTCAAGCGGCCCGGCGACGCCTGGGTGATCATCGGCAACTCCGAATACTTCGGCATGGACAATCGCGCCGGAGGCATCGCCGCCTACCGCGAGGCCGCGAAGTTCCCCGAGACCAAGGAACAGGCCGAGACATGGCTGCGCCAGAGTCGGAACATGTGAAGGCCCACGCTGGGTTTTCCCGGGAACATGGGATAAGCTTTCCAGCCCCGCAGCAAATGGGGCGCACCGTTGCTTCGATGAACGATGATCCGGCATGACCAACATCACCCACAATTACGAAGAAGAAGCAGCAAGCTTCAGCTGGGCTCGGGTTTCCGGCTTGGCGTTCGCCATGGCGCTGCACGTTGCCGGCTTCATGATGCTGATGGCCCCACCGGTGGCCCCGCCGCCGGGCGAAGAGGCCGAAGAGGTGGTGGAAGTCACCTTCATCGAACCACCGCCGCCGCCGCCGCCGCCGCCGCCGCCGCCGCCCGAGCCGCCTAAGCGTCCGCCGCCGCGGATCATCGAACGGCCGACCCCGCGGCCACCGCCGCCCGAGGCGCCGCCGCCGGTAGTGTTCGACGAGCCGAGCGAGATGGCGATTCCCGCGCCGCCACCTGCGCCTCCGGCACCGCCGTCAGAACCCACGGATTACGGTCCGAGCGAGGACCAGAGTTTCAGGCGCATTCGTCCGCCGCGCTACCCGCCTCAGGCGTTGCGCCAGCGACAGGAAGGCGAAGTGCTGCTTCGCATCCTGGTGAGCGAGACTGGCGAACCAATCCAGATCGAGATCGAGCGGTCCAGCCGCCATCGAGTCCTTGATCGTGCGGCCATGGATGCCGTGCGCAGCTGGAGATTCAACCCGGGCATGCGCAATGGACGCCCGATCCAGGGATGGGTTGTTGTACCCATCAATTTCCGACTTTCCGACGCTTAACGAAGGGTTAGCGCTATGCTGCAAGACGAAGCTTCCAACCAGCCGCTCAACGAGGCGGTCGCTACTGACGCCACCGCCAACGCAGCACCTGCTGCAGGCGCTGCCCCGGCTCCCGCCTTTGATCCCGCCGCCGGCGGCAGCTTTGTCGGTGATTCCGACGCGGCTGCCCTCAGCCAGATGGGATTTGATCAGCTGCTCGGTCAGCTTGATGTGGTGGGCTGGATCGTGTTGATCACACTCGTGGTGCAGTCCGCCAGTTCCTGGTACTTCATCATCGTCAACGCGATCAAGAGCCGTATCATCTCGTCGCGCGCCGAGCGCGTAGTGCGTACCTTCTGGGAAACCCAGAACGCGCAGGACGCGATCCGCTTCATGGAAGAGCAGCCCGGCAGCGAGCCGTTCTCCAAGATTGCGCTCGACTGCGCACAGGCCGCCGCCCACCACCAGCGCCACGAGGGTTCGCGTCTGGTCGAGGCACTGAACCGCTCCGAGTTCATCGATCGGGCGCTGCGTCAGGCCGTATCGCGCGAGAGCTCGCGTCTTGAAAGCGGCATGACCCTGCTGGCTTCGGTCGGTTCGACCGCGCCCTTCATCGGTCTGCTCGGTACCGTCTGGGGCATTTACCACGCCCTGATCAAGATCGGTCAGACGGGCCAGGCGTCCATCGACGCCGTAGCCGGCCCGGTGGGCGAGGCGCTGATCATGACCGCCATCGGTCTGTTCGTCGCCATCCCTGCGGTTATCGCCTACAACTTCTTCAACCGCATCAACCGCAACACCAACTCCCGGTTCGATACGTTCGCGCATGACCTGCACGACTTCTTCGCGACCGGATCCCGTGTTGGTGAACCCGTCGCCAAGCGTTGATGCCACGCGCACCAGTCGGAGTTAGACCATGGCGATGAGTTCTGGCGACAGCGGCGGTGGGCCGATGGCGGAAATCAACGTCACGCCCCTTGTGGACGTGATGTTGGTCCTGTTGATCATTTTCATGATCACTGCACCCCTGATGTCACACAAGGTGCAGGTCAAGCTTCCGGACGCCACCATTCTGATTGACGTTGAGGACTACGGCCGTCCGATCACCTTGTCGATCAAGGACAATGGCGAGGTGTACTGGAACGACACGCTGGTTTCGGCCCCGATGCTCGAGTCGAAGCTGGCACTTGACGCGCTGCGTGAGCCGCAGCCCCAGATCGACATCCGGGCCGACAAGACCACGCCCTATCGGGTAATTGCCGAAGTGATGAAAACCGCGAAGAACAGCGGCTTTCGGAAGATCGGTTTCGTATCCACCCCTGAACGCTGATCCGGGAAATCGACGACCATGGCATTTACAACAGGTGGTGGTGGCAGCTCGATGTCGGACATGAACGTCACGCCGCTGGTCGACGTGATGTTGGTGCTCCTGATCATCTTCATGGTTACCGCTCCGGTGGCTTCGCACAACATCCAGATCGATCTGCCGCAGCCGACGCGCAATCCGCCGCCGCAGCCGGTTGATCCGCCCGAGCCGATCCGATTGCGGATTGATGCGGGTGGTGCGCTGTACTGGAACAACAGTCCGTTGCCGCAGTCGGCACTTGAGCCGTCCCTGCGGGTGGAATCGATTCGTGATCCGCAGCCGATGCTGGAGATCGAAACCAATGCCGATGCGCAGTACCAGAACCTGGCTGCGGTGCTGGCACTGGCGAAGAACTCGGGCATGAAGAAGATTGGCTTCGTCGACACCATGTAGCGCAGCCTGAATCGCGTTGAAACGAAAACGCCGCCTTCGGGCGGCGTTTTTCATTTTGGCCCCTGGACGTCTTGTCCAGCGCGATAGCGAAAGAGCAGGATTGAGCCTGCACACCATCGTGCAAGCCGGAGACAGCGACCGTGGCCTTTTCCGCTACCGCATCACCCGAGCGCGCCCTTTCCCAGATCAATGTCACCCCGCTGGTCGACGTGATGCTGGTGCTGCTGATCATCTTCATGGTCACTACGCCGATCCTGAGCCGACCCATACCATTCGAGCTGCCGCAGGCCTCACCACCAGACCGGGTAACGCCTCCGCCCGAAGTGGATCCCCTGCAGCTGCAGATCGCGGCCGACGGCATGGTGTGGTGGAGTGGGGCACCGCTGTCCGAAGCCGCCCTGATCACCCTTCTCCGGACTGAAGCCGCGCGTAATCCGCAGCCCGAGCTGCGTATCGAAGCGCATGTCGATAGCCAGTACCAGAACTTTGCGCAGTTGGTGGCTAATGCGCGCAACGCCGGCATGAGCCGCATAGGGATGATGCAACCCTGACCTGAAAAGGTCCGCGAAGATCGTCCGCCGGTGTCTGCAGGCAACGCCGCAGGCACCGGCTCAAACCGCGCAACCGCCAGCCCAGGGCGCGAACCAGGCTGTGCGACGAGGCCGCCACCGCTGTCGAACCTGATAAGCGAATAATCCTGCAAACAGGCGTGTCTGCGTCACGGGTTGCTTCGTCTGTTGCGCAGACCAAGGCTACTGTGCATACTGTGCCTATCAACAGAGCACAGTTGGCCAGTGAGCACCGAACTGTTTCTTTCCTCCAGCGATCCGCGGCCGATGTATCAGCAGATCGTCGACCAGCTTACCGCCAAGGTGATGGCGGGAGACTGGGCGGCGGGACAGGCCCTGCCATCGATCCGAGAACTGGCTGCAGCCAGTCGCGTCAGCGTGATTACTGTGCGGCGCGCCTACGAAGAGCTGGAACGCGCAGGCGTGATCGCGACGCGCCAAGGCAAGGGATCGGTGGTCGCCGAGCGCTCTGACCTGCCTCAGGCCCTGATGCAGGAAGAGCTGCAGCGGCAATTTCAGGTGCTGCTTGCCTGCGCCGCTCGCCTTGGACTGAGCATCGCCGAGCTGCATCGCCTGCTGGATGAGGCCGCTCTGCACGAAGCGGGCAACACGCCCACACCACAAACTCCACCAGGATCCACTCCATGACGCTCGCCTTTTCCCTGTCTGGCATCGCCAAGCGCTACCCGCATTTCGCGCTGCAGGATATTTCGCTACAACTACCCGAGGGCCAGGTGATGGGTCTGGTAGGAGTCAACGGAGCGGGAAAGACCACCCTGCTACGTCTGCTGACCGGCATAGCCAGTGCCGATGCCGGGGAAGTCGAGGTGCTGGGCCTGCAGATGCCGCGCGACCAGGTCGCGGCCAAGCGCGAGATTGGTTTCGCCTCAGAAGAGATGCGGCTCTATCGCCGCCAGTCACTTCGCTGGCACATGGACCTGATGCGGCGGATTTATCCTGACTGGGACCAGGTGTATGCGGGTGAGTTGCTACGCCGCTTTGACCTCAAAGCCGATCAGGTTCTGGGAGGCTATTCGCATGGCCAGCGCGTCAAGGCCCTGCTGTTGCTTTGCCTTGCCAGACGTCCACGCCTGTTGCTGCTGGATGAGCCGACCACCGGGCTGGATCCGGTGGCCAGGATCGAAGTGCTCGAAGCCCTCGCCGACGTGCTGCGCGACGAACGCCGCAGCGTGCTGTTCTCCTCGCACAACACCCACGATATCGAACAGCTCGCCGACACCATCACCTTTCTGCACCAGGGCCGCCTGGTCGCCAGCGCCGAGAAGGAGTCGTTCCTGGACAGCTGGCGTCGCGTTCTCTGTGAAGGGTCCGTTCCCGAGGGTCTGGATCGCTGGCCGGAACTTGCCGCGGTGCGGGTCAATGGCAGTCTGATTGAACTCAAGGTACGAGCCTGGAGCGACACGCTGCCAGAACGCCTTGCCACGCAGGGCCTGCGCGTCCAGCGAACCGACGCAATGGCGTTGGAAGACATCTTCGTAACCGCGGTTCGTACGGGAGCCTTGTCATGACCCTCAACACGCCCGTGATTCGCCTGCTGGTCGCGAAGGACTGGCAGCTGTTCCAGAAGCAGCTGGCCTTCTACGTGCTGGCCGGAATTGCTGCGTTATGCCTGCTTGGCCTCGCCAAGCCCTGGGCCTTTTATCTAGGCTCGCTGACCCTGATCATCGTGATGGTTTCGGCCGCCTGCTTTTCGATTTCCACCTCATTGATGGTCGAACGCAAGGAGCAGACCCTGGCCTTCGTGATGAGCCTGCCGGTGTCGCCACTCGACTTCACCGTGGCCAAACTGATGGGAAATCTGGTGACCTTTCTCGTGCCATTTGGGGTGATGGCCGGCGGTACGGTCGCCGTGGTCGCGTTCACCCCGCTGCCAGACGGCCTGCTGGTCTATTCGCTGCTCATCTTTGCCTACATCCTGTTTGCCTACAGTGTCTCACTGGCGGTGGCGATGTCGGTGGAATCCGAAGGCTGGAGCACCTTTGCGATGATCGGCAGCATGGTGCTTATCAACCCCTTCATCATGGGTCTGTCGCAGGTGGAGGCCATCAACAGCACGGTACGCGAAGATGCCATCGTCTGGAGTGCGCCGGCCGTCGGAATTCTGGTGGGTCTGGCTCTGGTCAGCCTGCTGGTGATAGGGATTACCTCGTGGGTCCACGCGCGCAAGCCCGCGTTCTACTGAAGGCTGACCAGGCATGTCTCTGGCAAACCCGCCCGAGCGCCTGCATTACATGGACCACCTGCGTGCCTTGGCGATGCTGGCCGGGGTGTTCTTCCACGCCGCGCTGGCCTACAGCCCGTTGATGCAGCCTTTCTTTCCGACCGCCGACCGGCAGAGCTCGGCGCTGATAGATGCCCCGCTGTGGCTGCTGCATCTGGTGCGCATGCCACTGTTTTTTGCCGTGGCGGGGTTCTTTGCTGCGCTGGTCATTTCCCGGAATGGTCAGCCAGCCCTGATGCGCCAGCGGCTGCGTCGGATCGCGTTGCCCTTCCTGCTGGCATGGCCGCTGTGCTTTCTCGCGCTGTCGACCGCGACGACCTGGGCTGCGACACATGTCGATCACCCCTCGGCCGTGTTGCTGCTGATTCGACAATGGATGGAGATGCCCGATGCACCCCGTTTGCCTCCGAGCACCGGGCACCTGTGGTTTCTCTATTACTTGCTGCTCTTCACCGTGCTTCACTGGGTGCTGCGGACGCTCGAACTCGGGCGCGTGGGAGTGTGGCTGCTGAGTCGCTCTCCGGCCATGCTGCTGGTGCTGCTTCCCCTGCTGCTGGTGCCATCGCTGGCCTCGGTCAGTGCACCTCATCCGGCACCGGAAGGTCTGCTGCCGCAGTTCTGGGCGATTGCCTTCTACGGCGCGTTCTTTGCCTTGGGCGCCTTGCTGCATGGGCAGCCCGACTGGCTGGAGCGCGCCCGACCCTATGTACCGGCGATGCTCGCGGCATCCGCGGTGTTCTATGCCGGATTTCTCTGGCGACTGGGCGTCGAGCCGCCAGGCGCAGCGCATCCGACCGCGTCCTGGTTGGTCGCATCGCTCGAGGCCTGCCTGAGTGTCTGGCTCACCGTGGTCTGCCTGGAACTCGGACGAGGCCTGCTCACTCGCCCCGATCCTGTATTTCGCTATCTGTCGCAAAGCGCCTACTGGACCTATCTGTTGCATTTGCCGATGCTGTTTCTGCTGCAGTACCTGCTGATGGACATGGAAATGGCCTGGTGGATGAAGTTCATGCTGGCCAGCGGTGCGACCCTGATCGTCTGCCTGCTCAGTTATCAGCTGCTGGTGCGGAACACGCCTTTGCGTCGCTTCGTCGGTTAAGGCTTCGGGGCAGCTGGCCCTGTTTTCCAAAGCGCGCAGGTCGATTCCGTCTGCGTATTCTCCGACTATTGGCATTCTGCCTCGCGACCCACCCTCCTTGTGTCAGGCAAGGCACCGAGACATCGCACCGCTGTGCCTGCTGGCCCTCTAGCCCTAAACCAGGACCCATGAGCACTGCTCAAGCTTCTGCTTCCAGTCGGAGCGAAACAAACCCGGCGGGCAGCGTTTGCACTACGATGGTGCAATGCCGCCGTCCGACTATTGCGAGAACCTGCTGACACCGTGCTTGGCACTGGATGCTTCCGATCATGTCGATCGGATCAACCAGGCAGCGGCAAGCTGGCTGGCTGGCACCCCGCGGCGTCTGCTCGGCCAGCACTGGAATACGCTCGCGGCGGCAGCCAAGCCGTCCGTGGTGGAACAGGCCCGCAGCGGCCAGCGCGCGCTGCATGTTCGCCGGCAGGCGTTGCAGGCACTGAATGGCGAAGTGCGATTTGCCAACCTGTGGATTTCTCCGTGTGAGAGCGATGGCAGCCTGCAGATTGAACTGCATCCAACGGAGGAATTTCCCGGTACCGATCCGATCAGCGCCTTGCCAGCGGCCCTGCATGCAGCGCTGAAGGGACTGGCTCACGAAGTAAAGAATCCCCTTGCGGGCGTGAAAGGCGCCGCCCAGCTGCTCGCCAGGCGCCACACAGATCAGGACAGCGCGCGCTACATCGAGGTGATACGCGCCGAGTCAGAGCGTCTCGAAGCCCTCGTCGACCGCCTGCTCGATCCCGCCATCCCGCGACCGCATCAACGCATGAACGTGCATGCCGCGCTTGAGCAGGTGCGCCTGCTGGCCGAGGCCGAAGCCGGTTGGGGTATCCATATCGCGCGCGACTACGATCCCTCCTTGCCGGAAGTGCTCGGCGATCCGGACCGTCTGGCGCAGGCGCTGTGGAATCTGGTGCGCAACGCCCTGCAATCGGGCGCCTCGGACGTGCAACTGCGCAGCCGCGCGGAGCGCGGAGTCGTCATTGGCGAAGCGCAGCACCGCCTCGCAATTCGCATCGATATCGCCGACAACGGACGCGGCGTGCCAGAAGACCTCGCCGAACGGATCTTCCTGCCCTTGGTGTCGGGTCGCGCGGAAGGCTCTGGTCTTGGCCTGAGTCTTGCACAGCAGGTTGCACGCGAACACCGCGGGTCGCTCGCCTATCGATCACGCCCCGGCCACACGGTGTTTACCCTGTTGCTGCCGCTGGAGGATGCAAGTGTCTGACAAGGCCCATGTCGTGGTAGTGGACGATGAGCCTTCGGTTCGATTCGTGCTGAGCGAAGCCCTGCGCGACGCTGGCTTCAGCGTCAGCGAGTACGAGGGCGCTGCCGCAGCCCTCGACGCTCTGGAACACCGTGTACCAGCGGTTCTGTTCACCGACGTGCGCATGCCAGGCATGGATGGCCTGGCCCTGCTTGCCGAGCTCAAACAGCGCACGCCCCACCTGCCGGTCATCGTGATGAGCGCGTATACCGATGTCGCCAGCACATCGGCCGCCTTCCGTGGTGGTGCCTTCGATTTTCTTTCCAAGCCGTTTGATCTGGACGCGGCGGCACTGCTGGCGCAGCGAGCCGTCGACAGTGCGCGCAAGGAAAAGTCCGGAGAGACGCCGGTCACCCTGCAAGCAGATGCCAGCCTGATCGGCCGCAGCCCGGCAATGCAGTCGCTTTATCGCGCCATAGGACGCCTGGCGCAGGCGCCGTTGTCGGTGCTGATCCGCGGTGAAACCGGCACCGGCAAGGAGCTAGTTGCTCGTGCCCTGCACAGCCACAGCCCGCGCGCCGATCGACCCTTCATCGCCCTCAACACCGCGGCCATTCCGTCGGAGCTATTGGAAAGCGAACTGTTCGGCCATGAAGCCGGCGCCTTCACCGGCGCGCAGCGGCGGCAAGGAGGGCGATTCGAACAGGCCAATGGCGGCACCCTGTTTCTCGACGAGATCGGCGATATGCCGCTCGCCCTGCAGACCCGCCTGTTGCGTGTACTGGCTGAGGGAGAATTCTTCCGCTTGGGAGGACGCGAGCTGATCCATGTCGACGTGCAAGTGATTGCGGCAACCCACCAGGATCTGGATCAACTGGTGGAACAGGGGCGCTTCCGCGCCGATCTGCTGCATCGACTGGATGTGGTACGACTCGAGCTGCCGCCCCTGCGTCAGCGACGCGAGGATGTCGCCGAGCTGGCCGCGCATTTTCTTGCCCAGGCGGCAGCGGCGGTCGGTTCCAGCGCCAAACGCTTCGAGCCTGCCGCCCTGCTGCACCTGGCTCGGCACGACTGGCCAGGCAATGTGCGCGAACTGGAGAATGTCTGCTGGCGGCTGGCCGCGCTGGCGCCAGGCGAGAGCGTCGGCATCGCAGATCTGAACGAGGTTTGGAAGCCGCTCAATCAGACTGAAGTCGGCGACGCGACTGCGCCTGCCGACTGGGAAAGCGCGCTGCGCCGGCATATCGACGCCGCCCTGCAGCAGGGTGTTCCCAACCTGCATGCCCAAGAGCGTGAGCGCTTTGATCGCATCCTGCTGGAGGCCGCAGTTGAACATTGCGACGGTCACCGGCAGCAGGCGGCTGAAGCGCTGGGGCTGGGTCGCAATACCTTGACCCGCAAGCTGGGTTCGAGTCGAACGCGAACGCCCGGATAGAAAGGTCCCGCGGCGAGCTCGCGACCCGTAGCCAGTCTGCAGCGACTAGTGCTCCGACTCCTGCTCCGCGGCAGGCCGCTCAGAACGCAGCAGGTGCACGACCAGGCCCACGACCAGCAAGCCGCCAGCCAGCAACACGCCCCAGAGCACAATTTGACGCCAGGCGATCGGCTGCGGAGCGACTTCCAGTGCCACCGCGCCGCCCAGCGCACTTCCGGATCCAAGCGAAGCCAGCGTAGGAAGCCACTGCGCGCCGTGCCGCACGCGTACTTGTGCCAACACCGGCTGCAGCGGTACCGGTGTGCGTTGCGCACGCGCGCTGCCTGCGGCCAGGCGATAGGGTGGCTGGCCCTGCGCCAGGATCAGCACCTGTTCGGGAACGAAGCCCAGTTCCAGGCGTGGCGCACGCGACTGCGGCGGCTGCGTATCGATGACCCACTCGGCATCGCGAAGCGTTGCAATGCGCAGCGTTTCCGGGCGCAGTGCGTCAGGGCCCTGGCCGAGCTGGAATACCACCTGTTCGGTGCGCGGCTGCACTGCTGCGTTCGTCGCCCGGCGCGTGCCCAGCCGCGCCGTAAAGGCGCCACTGCCGTTGGCCGGCAGCATCGCGATGCGATCGACGGGCAAGGGTCCGGGCAAGCGATAGACAAAACGCCCCGCCGTGCTCGCATCGGCCTCGCCAGTCAGGGACACCCAATGCGCCTTCGGCTCGCTGCGTACTTCGACGGAACTGGACTCGGCAACGATGCTGGAAATGGGCAAGGGGAGGTCAGAATCGATCCGCAGTACACGCAAGTAGTGGGCGCGGGTGCCTCCGAGGGCGAGGCGCAGGCGCTCAAGGTTCAGGCCATTCTGGGTCAGCCGAACCAGGGCCTGCGGTGCGCCCAGTGCCTGCCAGTTCGACAGGTCATGACTGGTCTGCACCTCGACCCGCGCATCGAGTGTCTCGATGCTGGAGTCCAGCGTGATAACCAGGGTTTGCAGTGGCTCCTGTGCGGCGCTGGCATCGAGCAGCAGAACCTCGCCCGCAACGGCAGCGGCATCAGGGCCAACGTCAGCGCGTAGCTGGCGTAGACGACCGTCGTCGCCGCGTGCGATGAACAGCGAGATGCGCTCCGGTGTCTCGCCCGCAACCGCTGCGGGCAATCGAAACATCGCCAGATCCATGCGCCGCGGGGCGCTCCGCTCGGCAGGCCGCGCGGGCAAGGGCATGGGCTCCAGTGCCAGCACCTGTCCCGTGGCATCGAAGGCTACCAGATCGCGCAGATCCTCGCGGGTCAGCGCGGCGTAGACCTCGGCCTGCAACTCGACGCGCAGCAGGCCATCGCTGTGCTGGCCCTGGATCGGCCATTGCTGGGCAAAGTCGGTCGGGGTTTGCGCCAGCGTGGCACCACTCAGGCAAAGCGCGGCGACGGCCAGACACCGCCGAGAAATGGGCGATCTGCTCATGCGGATTCCTCGACGTTGCGACGCGGCGGGGTGGGAGCGATGCGACCGACCAGCACCAGCAAGCCACCGACCGCCAGGAACGACACGATGCCGGCCAGATCGCCCATGTAGCGGCGGTCGATCAGCACCAGCTTGAGCAACACGATACCCATCAGCACCGCGCCAGTGCACCAGAGTCCCCAGTTGCGTCGTTTCGAGCCCAACACCCAGGCCGTTACACCAGCGAGGCTCCACAGGACGGTCAAGGTGGCCTGGGCGATGTCGTCCTGCAGGATGGCTGCCGACCACGGTGCCCCGGCCAGATGATGCACACCGCGAAGGCCCATGACGCTGAGCAGGGCCAGGCCCGCAAAAGCCAGCGGCAGCACCAGGGCGCGCTGCTCAGGTCTGCCACGAACCGCGCTCACGGCTGCGGCGAACAGCAGCAGTTGCACCAGGTCGAGCGGATTAAACAGCGGCACGAAGGCGATCGGCGCGGCCTTGCCAGAGACGCCCAGTGCCAGCAGCCAGAGGCCGCACAGCACGCCGACAGCCGGTATGACCCAGCGCTCGCGATAGTGGCTGAACTCCTCTGCCATGGGCCAGGTGAACGCCTCCGGGCGACGGCCGATGCCGAGCAGCAGCAGGGCCAGCGGCAGCAGTGCGCCTGCGATCTGCCAGCCATGGCCGAGTTGCAGCTGCTGCGAGGCGATCTGCACCCAGCCAATGCTCAGCCACACCACGACCGTCCAGAGCAGGCCGATATGGGCCAGCGAAATGCCACGCTGGCGGGGCACGCGCAGTCCGGCCAACGCAGCCAGCATCACCGCCATCCAGAGCGCGATGAGCGCCACGGCTGGCCAGAGCAGCAGGTCGACTTCCTCGATCGCCATCATCAGCACCAGCGGCGTTCCGGCCAACAGCGCGCTCAGCACCAGCCAGCCCAGGCGCGGCCAGTCCAGCAGGCGCCGGCCCACTGCCGCCAGGGCGCCGGTCAGCAGGGCGAAGCCGAACAGTTCCTGGGACCATTCGCTGGCAAAAACCTGGGTGTCGATCTCGCGCAGTCCGCCCAGAACCCACCAGCCCGTGCCGAGCAGGAAGCCGGTCCAGATCGGTAGCCGCCCGCCAGCCTGGCGCTCGTAGGTCAGCGCGATCACAAATCCGGACAGGGCCAGCAGCAGCATGCCCAGGCTTGTGCCATTGAGAATGGGCAAATCCTCAGGCTCGGCTCGCCAGCCGTAGTAGGTCAGGGCAAACGCGAACGCAGTGGCGGCCAGCAGCTGCAGCAGCCAGCCGATCGCCTGCGGCAGTAAACGACCTTGACGCAGACCCAGCCAGATCAACGCCGCGCCCTCCAGGGCCCAGGTTGCTGCGGTGGCGCGCGCCGAGAAGGCCAAGGGCACGGCCAGCGTGGCGAAGCCCAGGCCCAGCACGGCAAAGCTTTGCCACAGCAGTTCGGCATTGCGCTTGCCGCGCAGCCAGGTCGCCAGGCCTGCATACACCACGGCAAGCGCCAGCGCGCTGAATGCCAGCGCCATGCGATCGTCGTACAGCAGCGCGGCCTGCAAGGGGAAGGCCAGCAGCGGTGTGCCGAACACCAGGGTGCCGTCGACCAAGGGCTTGCGTCCACGCAAGGCGTGCAGCACGGCGATGGCGATGTAGAACGCCACGAACAGGATCAGGAAGGGCTGCACCGTCGCGTAATGCTCGGGGCGGTAGTACTCGATGCCCCACAGGGTTCCGACAGCAAACGTGAAGCCGAAGCCGACCAGATTCAGCGCGCGCCAGGCCTTGTACCAGGCAATGCCGAACACCGCCGCATTGAGGATCGCGTAGTAGGAAAACAGCGCCACGTGATTGCCGCTGCCGGTGCTGATCAAGACCGGCGCCAGGTAACCGCCGATGAAGCCGAGCAGGGCCAGCCACGGCGCGTTCTGCAGCACTGCCAGCAAAGCCGCACCGGCTACCAGCAGCAGCACCAGGATGAAGGCCGCGCCCGGTGCGAGCAGGCCGTAAAGCTTGAAGCTGGAGAACACCACCAGCAACAGCACGCCGATCGCGCCGCCTTGCAGGCTCAGCCCGAACGCCGGGCGATCGATGCGGTTGCGCCAGCCCCAGACCAGGCCGGCCAGCGCCAGAGTCGCGATGCCGGCCAGACGCAGCTCGATGGGGAAACTGAACCAGCCCTCGTCGAGCGCCAGCTTCAGTGCGCCGGCGACGCCGACGAACAGCACCAGCATGCCGATCTTGACTGGCACATTGCCCTCGAACAGCAGTCGCCGCAGAAAGCCACCGAAGGCTTCCATCCAGGCCGGGGTCTGTGGCTCGGGCGGTGGTCTCCAGCGCGGTGGCTCGTCCTGCGTCGCGAAAGTCTGGGGACGCGGTGGCGGAGGAGGTGGTCGAGGCCGTGGGGGTTGGGGTGGCGCGGCGGATTCGACCGATGGCTGGCCGAAGACAGCTGGCGTGGCGATCGCTGCCGGCTGCGTCGGCGAGTCTATTGATCCGGCTGGAGCATCCGCTGCGGGCACCCCAGGCTCGGCAAGCTCCGGCCCTTCGTCCTCAGCGGTCTGCGCAGCGGCCTGCGCCATTGCAAAGGGTGATGCCGCGTCGGGGCGATGCCTTGCGGCCGAAGCCTGGCGGCCCGCCCCGAGCCGCGCTTCGTCCTCGAGCCGCGCGACCCGGCTGCGCAACTGCCCCAGGCGGGCACCCTGCCAGCCGACCAGGGCGCCCAGCACCAGTCCCAGAAAGACTTCGTCGGCCCCGCCCGATATGGCACCCAGAAAAGCCCCCAGCAATCCGAACAGCCAATGCATATCCCTATCCCCCGAAGCCAAGTCGCCAGTGTAGATGCTTGCCTAGGAAACGCGGAAAGCCGATGGAACCGGCTGCATTCGTATGCTGCGATGCAACAAGCCGAGCGTGGCGGTGTAGCCTTAGGGCATGAATGACCAGCCCATCACACCGGACAACGAGCCGCTGCGCGAGGTCGATCTACCCAGCGTAGACATTCCCCTGCGTGAAGACGTGCGCCGCCTCGGCGCCCTGGTGGGTGAAGTACTTGCCGAACAGGAGGGCCAGGCCTTTCTCGACGAAGTCGAACGCGTCCGCCAGGCGGCGATCCGTCGGCGCGAAAGCGCGGCGCCGATCGAGGCGATCGAAGCAGAACTTCGCGATCTGCCGATCGATCAGGCCGAGGGCCTGGTGCGCGCCTTCGCCAGTTACTTTTCAGCCGTGAATCTCGCCGAGCGCGTGCATCGCATCCGGCGTCGCCGCGACTACCAGCGCGCCGGAGCTGCACCGCAGCCTGGCGGTCTGGAAGCGGTACTGGCCGAACTGAAATCAGCGGGCGTGTCGCGCGACACCCTCGCTGAACTGATCGGTCGGCTGCGCATCGAGCCGGTGTTCACCGCGCATCCCACCGAAGCGGTGCGCCGCGTGCTGCTGGAAAAAGAGCGCGAGATCGTTCGCTGCCTGGTCGAGGACATGGACCGTGCCCGCACTCCACAAGAACGCACCGCCGATACCGAGCGCATTCGCCTGGCCCTGACCTCGGCCTGGCAGACCGCCGAAACGCCGCCCCAGAAACCTACCGTGGCCGATGAGCTGGAGCATGTCGGCTTCTACCTGAGCGAAAGCCTGTACCAGGTTCTGCCGGTCTTCTACGAAGTACTCGATATGGCCCTGCGCGAAGCGTACGGCGAGTCGATCGAGCTTCCGGCGCTGCTGGGTTTCGGCAGCTGGGTGGGCGGCGACATGGACGGCAATCCCAATGTCGGCGCCGAGACGATTGCCGCAAGCCTGGCGACGCAACGCGCCTGGGTGCTCGGCAACTACCGGCGCGACTGCGCCCATCTCGGCAATGTGCTGACCCAGTCGCCCGACCGGGTGGGAATCGGTGCCGAGATCACCCAACGCATCACGCAATACACCAACCGACTGCCCGAGGCAGCTGAAGCGCTCAAGGCGCGGCATAGCGACATGCCCTACCGCCAACTGCTGGCCTTGATGGCGGCGCGGCTGGCCGCCACGGATGCCGGCGAACTGGCCGGCTACGATGATGTCGAGGGCTTTCTCGCTGACCTGCGCCTGCTCGACGCCAGCCTTGCCGCGCATCGCGGCGAACACGCCGGACGCTTTGCCCTGCGGCGTCTGATCCGGCGCGCGGAATGCTTTGGCTTCCACCTCGCAACGCTCGACCTGCGCCAGGATTCCGCAGTGCACGAAATCGCCCTGGCAGCCCTGCTTGAAGACGCTGACTGGCCCGAGCGCCCGGCCGCCGAACGCGCCGGGCGCCTGCGCGCCCTGATCGAAACCGGTTTGCCGCCGGAGCGCGGCGATGACCTCACCGCGCGCGACACCCTGGATGTCTTCCGCACCGTGGCCGACGCCCTGCCGCGCTTTGGCGCGCGCGCGTTCGGGCCCTACATCGTCAGCATGAGCCGCAGCGCAGCCGACGCGCTGGCAGTGCTGGCGCTGGCGCGCATCGCCGGCTGTGTTGCCGGCGATAGCGCGGTGCCGCTGGATGTAGCGCCGCTGTTCGAGACCGTCGATGATCTTTCCGCAGCGCCCGACACCGTGCGCTCCTTGTTCGACGACCCCGTCTATCGCGCGCATCTGGCGGCACGCGGCAATCGTCAGATCGTGATGCTGGGCTATTCCGACAGCGCCAAGGACGGCGGCATCGTTGCCTCACGCTGGGCCCTGCAACGTACCCAGGTGGCGCTCACCGAACTGGCGCGCGAGAGCGGCATCCGCATCGCCTTCTTCCACGGCCGCGGTGGATCGCTGTCGCGCGGTGGCGGCAAGACCGAGCGCGCCGTGATCGCCGCGCCACGCGGCTCGGTCGATGGATTCCTGCGTGTCACCGAGCAGGGCGAAGTGATCCATCGCAAGTACGGCATCCGCTCGCTCGCGCTGCGCAACCTGGAGCAGGCCACCGGCGCCGTGCTGCGCGCCTCGTTGCGGCCGCGCCCGCCGGAAGCCCGCGAGGATCGCTGGCGGCAGATTGCCGCCGACATCGCCCAGCGCTCTCGCGAGGTGTACCGCGGCCTGGTCTACGACGATCCGCAGTTTCCCGCCTACTTTCGCGCCGCCACGCCGATCGACGTGATCGAGCGTCTGCGCATCGGCTCGCGACCGGCCAAGCGTGGTAGCGCCGGCGGCGTGCAGTCGCTGCGCGCGATTCCCTGGGTGTTTGCCTGGTCGCAGAACCGCGCCGGTCTGACCGCCTGGTTCGGTGTCGGCAGTGCCCTGTCCGAGGCCATTGAAGTGCATGGTCTGGCGCCGATTGCCGAGATGGCACGCGACTGGCCGTTTTTCGCAGCGCTGATCGATGATGTCGAAATGGTGCTGGCCAAGTCCGACCTCGCCATCTTCGAGCGCTACTCGCGCCTCGCCGAGGAGTTGCACGAGGACTTCTTCGCGCGCATCGCGGCCGAGTTCGACCGCACCCGCGAGGCCGTGCTGGCCTTGAAGGATGAACCGGACCTGCTGCAGCAGGACTACCGCCTGCGGCAGTCGATCCGCCTGCGCAATCCCTATGTCGATCCGCTCAGCCTGTTGCAGGTCGACCTGCTGCGGCGCTGGCGCGATGCCGGTCGGCCCGAGGACGCCCTGTTCCACGCCCTGGCGACCACGGTGAATGGGATCGCAGCAGGCATCCAGAACACTGGCTGACAACAGCGCGTTGCTGCGCCTGCGGAGCCAGCCATCCGACTGCACGTCCGGGCAGCGCTGCCTACAAGTCCAGCGACATGAATACGCTGTGCGGATCCTCCACGTAGTCGCCGAAGGGAGCGCAGCGGGTGAAGCCGAAGCGTTCGTACAGGCGCTGCGCGGGCAGGAACGCCGGCATGGCGCCAGTCTCGAGGTAAAGCTGCCGGTAGCCTCGGGCGCGCGCCGTGTCGATCAGGTGGGACAGCAGCAAGCGTGCTGCCCCGCGACCGCGCAACTGCGCTGGCGTGCGCATCGACTTGATCTCGCCCTGTGTCGGGCCGAGTTGCTTGAGCGCGGCGCAACCGAGCAACAGACCGTCCTGCCGCGCGGTCCAGAAGCTGATGCCGCTGGCTGCAAGTGAGGCGGGATCCAGCGCGTGCACGCTTTCCGGTGGCGACAGCGCACGCATCTCGTCAAGGTGCTCCGCGAGCAGGGCCAGCACGTCGGGCCGCGTCGGGCCGTCATGGTCGATGCGCATGTCCGCTACGGCACGTCCAGGACGATGAGGTTCTTGCCGCGCGTACGACCCTGTTCCAGGTAGTCGATCGCCTGCGGAACCTCGGCCAGGGTGAAACGCTGATCGATCACGGCGCGCAGTGTGCCCGCTTCAAGCATGTCGCGCAGGATGGCCAGATCCTCGCGGTTCGATTCGGCAAACAGCGTGACCTGGGTCTGGCTGACGAAGGGTGCGCCGAGTTGCGCACCCAGCATGCGAGTGAGCGGGCCGAGCCAGTTGTTGCGCTTCGGGCCGGTCACCATCACCAGGATGCCGTCGTCGACCAGGGCCGAACGCATCGCCGCAAGACCATGATTGCCGACATTGTCGATGATCACGTCGAAGCGCTGGCCACCGGCGGTGAAGTCTTCGCTGGCGTAGTCGATGTGGTGATCGGCACCGAGCTCGCGCACCATCGCCGCGTTGCGCGCGCTGCTGACGCCGGTGACCTCCGCGCCCAGCGACTTGGCAATCTGCACCGCAAAACTGCCGACGCCTCCCGAGGCACCATTGATCAATACGCGCGTACCCGAGCTCACCTTGCCCGCATCACGCAGCGCCTGCAGGGCGGTCAGCGCGGCGATCGGCGTGGCGGCGGCCTGCTCGAAGTCGATCGAATCCGGCAGGCGCTGCACCGCGCGGCTTTCGCGCACCACCAGGTACTCTGCGAAGGCGCCATTGCGCGTACCAAATACCGCGTCACCCGGCTTGAAGTCGCGTACCGCCTCGCCCACCACCTGCACCGTGCCGGCGAAGTCGACGCCAACGCTCGCGCTGGCCGGACGACCGATGCCCGCGTCCAGGCGCATCACATAGGGCTTGCCGTGCAGGTAATGCCAGTCCAGCGGATTCACGCCAGCAGCATGTACCTGCACCAGCAGTTCGTCCGCGGCCGGCACCGGTCGCGCCACTCGCTCCAGACGCAACACCTCGCTACCGCCATAGCAGTGCGCGCGAATCGCCAGCATTGTGTCGCTGCCGGTGGCCGGTTCAGCCGCCGGCGGGCAGGTCGAGTCATAGCTCAGCACGACACCCAGTACAGCCACACCGAGCACGGCGACACCGGCAAGTCCCAGCAGCAGCTTTCGGCGTAGGCGCATGTGAAGTCTCCGTTACTGGATCAAGGCCGCTACTGTGCGCCGCGCCACGCAGTGACGAGCGTGCCCTTGGTCATGCGAACCTGGCGCGCATAACGCTGCAGCGATCGGGTTCAGCGCACCCGCGGTTCCAGTTCGACGCTCTCGCTCTCGTCACGAGGATTCGCGCGTGCTTGAGCTGAACGCAGTACGACGATGATCTCGTCGCCTGCGGTGGCACGCAGGAAGCGCACCTGCATGCGGTAGCCATTGAAGCCCTGATAGCGCTGCTCCACGCCGTTCGCGCGACGAAACACGATGCCATTGTCGGCTTCTTCACGTCGCTGTTCGCAGGCCGGCCAAGCCTCGCCATGGCGGCCGGCGAACTGCCAGCCCTCGCGTGCGGCGCTGGCCTTCAAGGCGTCGAGACTGGCGTGACAATCGCCAGACGAGAGCAGGAAGATAAGCGCGGCGCTCACCACCACCAGCGCGGCCAGGCCCAGCAGGATGGGTTTGTTCATTGCGTCTCTTTCCGGCAAGGCGTGCCATGCGCGCCAAGTGTGCACGCGGGAACGGCCTTGTGCACTTGCACTGGCGTCCGGTCGCATGCGATTTGAGAGCATATGGCGGGTTTGATCGCAGCATTCCGCTTCCCCTTCAGAGCACCTCGATCGGAGCCCAGCATGCGCACGGAAACACTCATGATGAAAAATCTGGCGCCAGCTGCCAGGTCAATCCCGCCCATCTCATGAACGACCGTCAGCGCGATCGGTTTCTCTGGCAGTGGTCCCGACGACGGCGCATCGGGCAGCGCGGCGTCGCTTGGCGTGCGCTGCTGGTCGGCGCGTTGGGCGGGCTGGTGTTCGCCTTCGTGCTGGGATCGACCATGAGCGAGGACGGCAATCGCAGCACCGCGTGGTTGCTGCAGGCGCTGCAGCGCTGGATCCTCCTCGGCCTGCTGGCGGTTCCGGCGTTCGCAGGCCTCGCGGCGGCGGTTGCAGCGCGCGTGTTCGCCTCGCACGAGGCCATGTACCAGGACATGCTGCGCCGAGGTGCCAGCGTCCCCGAACGTGCGCCCGAGATGCAGCCTGGCGACCGCTGGCCAGCCATCATGGTCGGCGTTGCGGTGGCAATCCTGATCGGGTTGGTCGTGGCCCTGTTCGTCGCCTACGGATGAGGCCGCCGTTCCACTGTCTGCAGCAAGGGCGCCAATGCCGCCCAGACGTGGTCCAGTAGCAGCGGTTGGGCCGCGGCGGTGGGATGCAGGTTTTCGTCAAGAAAGGCATCGCGATCGACCGCGATCGGTTCAAGCAGGAAGGGCAGGAGTGCAGCCTCGTGCTTGCGCGCCAGTTCGGCGAACAGGTCGAAGAAGCCGTTGGTGTAGGCCGGTCCGTAGTTGGGCGGCATGCGCATGCCGATCAGCAGTACCTCGGCTCCCGCGGACTTTGCGGTCACGATCATGCGCTCCAGATTGACGCGAGCGTGCTGCAGCGACAGACCTTGCAAGCCGTCGTTTGCGCCCAGCTCGATCAGCACCAGATCGGGTGAGTGTGTGGCGATTTCGCTGTCGATACGCGCCGCGCCCCCGGCGGTGGTCTCGCCACTGATGCTGGCGTTCACCACGCGCCAGTCTCGCTGCTGTTCGATCAGGCGCTGTTCCAGCAAAGCAACCCAGCCTTGTTCGCTGCGCAGGCCGTAGGCCGCCGAGAGGCTGTCGCCCATCACCAGCAGGGTGCGCTCGGCCGCGCTTGCGCTGAGCGATCCCAGCCCCAACAACAGGACCATGACGCCACGTTCAACTGCCTTGCGCCACCCTTGGGGCATCATGCTAATCACTCCTGAAAACCATTCCAACGCCATGCCGGCCGACGCCTTGCCGACCACGCCCGCAATTGTTGCTGCCGCGCTGAGCAAGCGCGTGAAGCTGCCCGACCACGAACTGACCATCCTGCAGGATGTGAGTTTCCAGATCGAGCCGGGCGAGAGCCTCGCCATCATCGGCGCTTCAGGTTCGGGCAAGTCCACCCTGCTTGGTTTGCTGGCTGGACTGGACCTGCCAAGCGAAGGCCATGTGGCATTGGAAAACCGACGCCTGGACCAGCTCGACGAAGACGGTCGTGCGCGGCTGCGCGGTGAATGCGTCGGCTTCGTGTTCCAGAGTTTCCAGCTGCTGCCTTCACTGAATGCGCTGGAGAACGTGATGCTGCCGCTGGAATTGGCCGGCAGCGACGAGGCCGGGCCGCGTGCCCGCGCGATTCTCGAGCGGGTTGGGCTGGGCGAACGACTCGATCACTACCCGCGACAGCTGTCCGGCGGCGAACAGCAGCGCGTCGCCCTGGCGCGCGCATTCGTTACCCGGCCGCGCATCCTGTTCGCCGATGAGCCGACCGGCAACCTCGACACCGATACCGGCGGCGCGATCGCCGACCTGCTGTTCGAGCTCAATGCCCAGTCCGGCACCACCCTGGTATTGGTGACGCACGACGAGCGCCTCGCAGCGCGCTGCGCACGACGCATCCGCCTGGCCGGCGGCAAGGTGCTGGTGTGATCCTAGATTCCGCAGTTGACCGCTTCCGACTTCGAGCAAATGAGTGATACACACGGAGTTCACAGTCACGACCGACCTCTCACGCTAAGAGAGGGCCGCTACGCACCCGATAGCACGCCTGGCCGGCCGTCTGGCTGCGTTGTTCGGCCGCTTCGCGGCAACGGCTGCTGCGCAGCCTGCGCCGTCGGCCGGCAAGCCGGCTACGCGGGGCTTCGCCCCGACGCTGCGCTCGGTCGGCCGCTTCGCGGCAACGGCTGCTGCGCAGCCTGCGCCTTCGCTGCGCTCGGTCCTCCTTCCAGGTGGCCAACCTGCGCGTCGTCGCGCCTTGCCAGTCAGCCGGCCAGACGCACTCTCGGGCGCGTCCAACTACGGAATATAGGATGATGCGCGCACCGCTTTCCTGGCGTCTGTTTCGCCGCGATCTGGCATCGGGCGAGCTGCGTGTCCTGTTGGCCGCGCTGATCCTGGCGGTTTGCGCGGTGAGCACGGTGGCCTTCGTCACCGACCGTGCCGGCCGCGCCCTGTCGCAGGAGGCCAATCGCCTGCTCGGCGGCGATGCCGCACTGCGTGGCGATCGTCCGCTGGCGCCGGAGTTTCTGGCGCGCGCGGCGCAGCTCGGCCTGCGACATGCCGAAACCCGCGGTTTCAACAGCATGGTCGGCGCAGGCGAGAATTTCAGCCTCGCCGATGTGCGCGCATTGGGCGAAGGCTTTCCGCTGCGCGGTGCGTTTCGCCTGGTGGATGCGGCACAGCCGGATGGGCGTATCGCTGATGGCGTGCCGCAGCCCGGCACGCTGTGGCTGTCGCGCGCCGGAGCCGACAAGCTCGGCGTGCGCATCGGAGACACCATTCAATTGGGCGACGCCAGCCTGGTCTTGACCGAACTGGTGCAGGCCGAGCCCGACGCGGTGCTGGACTATTTCAATGTCGCGCCGAAGGTGTTCATCAGCCTGGGCGATCTGCCGGGAACCGGCTTGGAGCAGGTCGGCAGCCGCATCGGCTATCGCCTGGTGGTGGCGGGAGAAGGCGCTGCGGTGCAGGCCTTTGAAGACTTTACCCGCGCCCGACCGGCACGCGGCATGCGCCTGGAAACTGCCGCCGATGCGCGCCCGGAAATTCGCTCGGCGCTGGATCGTGCCGAGCAGTTTCTCGGACTCTCCGCCCTGGTCGCGGTAGTGCTGGCGGCAGTCGCGGTGGCGATGGCGGCGCGCCGTCACAGCGCGCGGCATCTCGATGGCGTTGCGGTGATGCGTTGCCTGGGCGCGGACCAGGCGCAGATCATTCGATTGCACCTGCTGGGTCTGGCCTGGCTTGGGCTGATCGGATCGGTGCTCGGCGTGTTGGCGGCTTTCGCGATCCAGGCGGGGTTGGCTATCTGGTTGGCCGATGCGCTCGGCGTGTCGGTGCCGGCGCCGGGCCTGGTGCCCGCAATACAAGGTCTCGCCGTCGGTTTCGCGGTGCTGGCCGGCTTCGCCGCGCCGCCGGTGCTTGCGCTACGCAACACACCGACCCTGCGCGTCATCCGGCGCGATCTGGATGCGCCGGGCGCCGCGGCCTGGAGCAGCGGTCTGGCCGGCCTGCTGGCCTTGATGGCACTGCTCACCTGGCAGGCCGGTAGCTTGAAACTCGGCGGCCTGGTGCTGGCCGGCCTGCTGGCGGCCTTGATCGTGCTGGCGGCGCTGGGCTTCGGCCTGGTTGCCCTGCTGCGTCGCCTGCGCGGCCGCTTGAAGGGACCGTGGCGCTACGGGCTGGCGAATGTCAGCCGGCGCGCCGGCACCTCGGTGGCCCAGATTGCGGCCCTGGGCCTGGGCTTGATGGCAATCTTGCTGCTCACCCTGGTGCGCACCGATCTGGTCGGACGATGGCAGGCGGCGCTGCCGGCCGACGCGCCGAATCGCTTCCTGATCAATGTGCAGGACGAACAGGTGCAGCCGGTGCAGGAATTCCTGCAGGAGGCCGGGTTGCGCGGCGTGACCCTGTTTCCGATGGTCCGCGGCCGGCTGGTGGCACACAACGGTGCACCGGTCAGCGGCGAACAATTCGAGGACGAACGCGCCCAGCGCCTGGCCGAGCGCGAATTCAACTTGAGCTTTGGCGAGCCAGCGCGCGAAGACAACCGTCTCACCGCTGGCGAATACTGGCCCGCCGGTGGCCGCGGCCGCAGCGAGGTTTCCGTTGAAGCGGGCATCGCCAACCGGCTCGGCTGGCAACTCGGCGACGAAGTCAGCTTCGACATTGCCGGCCGACCGTTCATTGCTGAAATCACCAGCCTGCGTCAGGTCGAGTGGGAAAGCTTCAAGCCCAACTTCTTCGTGCTGGCTGCGCCGGGCAGCCTCGATGGTTTTCCTGCCACCTGGATCAGCAGTCTGCACGTGCCGGCGGACAGTACCGCTGCGATGAACACCCTCGTGGCACGCTTTCCCAATCTCAGCGTGATCGACATCGAGGCGATCCTGGCGCAGGTCCGCGGCACTGCCGACCAGGTCGCCACCGCGGTCGAGTACGTTTTCTACTTCACCCTGGTGGCTGGCCTGCTGGTGCTGTTCGCTGCGATAACGGCCAGTCGCGACGAGCGTCTGCTGGAAGGCGGCGTGATGCGCGTGCTGGGCGCCAATACGCGGCAACTGCGCCTGGCCCAGCTATCGGAGTTCGCTGCCCTGGGTCTGCTCTCCGGAGTCACCGCCGCGCTGGGCGCCACCGCGCTGTCGGGCACGATCGCGGTGCAGGTCTTCGACCTGCCATGGACACCTGATTTCCGCCTGATGCTGTCCGGCGCGGTGGCGGGCGTTGTGTTGGTGTCGGTGTTTGGTCTGATCGCGACGCGAAAAGTTGCCTCGGCACCGCCGGCCGACACGTTGAGGGCGCTGCAGGGCGGTTGATGTCTCGGCCTTCACGGCCGCCAGCGATAGCCTGCACCGTGCATGGTGTCGATCTCGTCGAAGGCCGGATCAATGGCCTCGAACTTGCGTCGCATGCGCTTGATGTGGGAGGTGACGGTGGCATCGTCGACCACGATCTGCGCTTCACGCATCAGCTGCTCGCGGTTCTTTACGTGGCCCGGATGGCGCAGCAGGGAATGGCACATCCAGAACTCGGTGACGGTCAGCGGCACCTCGGTGCCGTGCCAGGTGACGCGCATGCGTTCGAGCTCCAGGCGCAGGCCGCGCAATTCACAGACTGACTCTTTCACACCCGGCGCGCGCAGCGCGTCGAGACGGCGGAACAGGGCCTGCACCCGCGCGGTGAGCTGCGGCAGGCTGATCGATTTCGACAGATAGTCGTCAGCGCCCAGCCGCAGTCCGGAGATCACATCAAGGTCCGAATCGCGCGCAGTGAGGAACAGGATCGGCAGGGTCGGCGCGCGCGCGCGCAGTTCGCGGCACAGGTCGAAACCGCCCTCGGCCTCATCGCCCAGACCGACGTCGATGATGACCACGTCGGGCAGCTGTTGGGCAAAGGCCGACTGCGCCGAGAGCCGGTCGGCATAGGCGCGCACCTCGAAACCATAGCGGCGCAGGGCTTCGCTGTAGTTGGCGCGGATCGCGGGCTCGTCTTCTACGATGGCAACGGTTCTGGACATGGCGCCGAGCATAGGCAGGCAGGCACGTCGCGCGCAATGCACCGCCTGCAATTCGCCACAAATCATCCGTGCAGTGTCGCTTTGTGGGCCGGCCGCGGCCCACTTCGGGGAGTGAACTGGCAACGCCCCCGAAGAGGACGCTGCCATGAACACCCGCGACACCCGCAAACCCGCCATCCTCGACTCCAGAGCGCGCAATGTGCGCCGCGTGCTGGGCATTGCCGCGATGCTCGCCGGCCTGCTGCTGGCCCTGAAAGCGCAGGCACAGGCGCCGGAAGAAGGCCTGCTGCTGCGCGGTCCGCAGGGCGAATGGACCGTAGCCGTCGCGCTGGAAAGCAGCATCGACATCCAGGTGCGCGGCCTGCTGGTCGAAACCGTGGTGACGCAACGCTTCATCAATGATTCCGAGCAGTGGATCGAGGGCCGCTACCTGCTGCCGCTGCCGGAGGATGCGGCGGTCGACTCGCTGCGCCTGCGCGTCGGACAGCGCCTGATCGAGGGTGAGATCCAGGAGAAGGCAAAGGCCCAGGCCACCTATCAGCGGGCCGCGGCAAGCGGCCAACGCGCGGCCCTGGTCGAGGTTTCGCGGCCCAACCTGTTCCGCACCCAGGTTGCCAATATCGGGCCGGGAGAGACGGTGCAGATCGAGATCGGCTACCGGCATGTGGCGCGCTACGCCGATGGCGCGTTCGGCTTCAGCTTGCCGCTGACCTTCGTGCCGCGCTACCCCGGCAGCGGCACGCAGGACATCGCCGAGGCACAGCCCGCCGCGCGCACCGCAAGCAGCGAGAAAACCGCCCTGCCGCCAACCCTGACCATCCGCGTTCGGCTTGACCCCGGCATGCCACTCGCCAACGTCGCCAGCACCACGCATCCGGTCACGGCGCGCGCCCAGGGCGGACAGTGGCTGGTCGAGCTGACCGACCAGGTGATCCTGCCCGAGCACGACTTCGAGCTGCGCTGGACGCCCGAGCCCAGCAGCATGCCGCGCAGCGCCTTGTTCACCGAAAAGGTCGACGGAGAATTCTTTGCCCTGATCATGCTGATGCCACCGACGCAGGCCGTCGCGCCGCTGCCGCGTGAGTTGATCCTGGTGATCGACAACTCCGGCTCGATGCATGGCACGCCGATGGCGCAGGCCATCGCCGCGCTTGACCAGGCCCTGGCTGCGCTGCGCCCGGGCGATCGCTTCAATGTGGTGCGTTTCAACCACACGTCCGAAAAACTCTTTCCCGAGGCCGTGGCGGCACTGCCGCCGGAGGTGGAGACGGCGCGGCGTTTCGTGCAGGGTCTCAGCGCAGAAGGTGGCACCGAAATTGGCGGTGCCCTGAGCTTGAGCCTTGCCGGCGTCGCGCCGCCCGGGTACGTGCGCCAGGTCGTGCTGGCCACGGATGCCGGCATCGGCAACGAGCAGGCCCTGTTTGCACAGATCGAAAGCGAACTTGGCCAGTCACGCCTGTTTCCACTGGGCATCGGCAGCGCGCCGAACAGCCACTTCCTGCGCAAGGCGGCTGAATTGGGCCGCGGCAGCTCGGTGGTGATCCGCGACCTGAGCGATGTACAGACTGGCATGCAGCAGCTTTTCGCGCGCCTGGATCGACCCGCCATGACCGGACTCAAGCTGGACTGGCCGGTGTTCGCGGAAGGCTATCCCGAGCGTCTGCCCGACCTGTATGCCGATGAGCCGCTGCAAGTGGTGGCGCGCCTGCCGCAGCTGGCCGGCGACGTGAAGCTGAGCGGCAGCCGCGGCGCCCGCGCCTGGCAGGAGTTTTTGCCGCTCAGGATCGGTGGCACCAGCAGCAGCGGCGTTGCCAAGCTGTGGGCAAGGGCTCGCCTGGAGGCCCTCGATGACGGCCTGCGCGCCGGTGCCGATGCCGAACTGACCCGCCTGGAAAGCCTGCAGGTAGCGCTGCGCTTCGGCCTGGTCAGCCGCTACACCAGCCTGGTCGCGGTCGAGCGCAGCATCGCCCGCCCCGCCGACGAAGCGCTGGAATCAGTGCGCATCGCAAATGCCGAACCGGCGCAGCGCCTCGCCCTGGCACAGGGCAGCACCGCCGCGCGCAGCCTGTTCGGCTTCGCGATGCTGCTGGCCCTGCTGGCAATCGCGCTGCGGCCGGCGCGGGGAGGACTGGACATTCACTCCCGAACCCCTGCCCGGACCTCAACAACCTCATGGGCTTGACCGCGGGGAGCCAATCCTTTCCGCGCGGAGGTGGCGGCATGGGATGCCGCCCTACGAAGGCGCTGGCCTAGGTCGGCACCCCTGTGCCGACATCGAGCCAGCGGCTCATCCAAGTGACTCGGAGCACCATCATGATCCTCGTCATCGAACGCCCGATTCCCCCCAACGCCCGGCCCGAGTGTGAGGACGAACTGCCGCCGCCACCGCCGGACCGTGCAGCGCAGCGAATTACTCAGCTGCGCCGTGTCAGCGCGCTGCTGCTGTTCGCCGCCGCCGCCGTGCTAGTGCTGCAGGCCGGCTGGATTCACGCCAAGGCCGAGCTCGCCCAGCACTTGCTGGAGCGCGCCTGGCAGCGCGTCCTGGCTGGCGAGTCCGACAACAAACCCTGGCCCTGGGCCGATACGCATCCGGTGGCGCGCATCCACGCGCCGCGTCTGGGCGTTTCGCAGATCGTTCTGGCCGGCGACTCTGGCCGCACTCTCGCATTTGGGCCGGGTTGGGCAGAAGCCTCCGCCCAACCCGGTGCGATCGGCACCAGCGTTATCAGCGGCCACCGCGACACCCACTTCGCCTGGCTGGGCAAGCTGCAGCCGGGCGACCTGATAGCACTGCAAGGCGCGCAAGGCGAACGCACCTACCGCGTGGAACGCGTACAGCGCGCCGACGCGCTGCTGCATCAGCTCGAGATTGGTGACGAGGATGCACTCTGGCTGGTCACCTGCTGGCCGCTGGACGGTGTCGCCAGTGGCGGCTCGCAGCGCTATCTGGTGCAGGCATTGCCGGAGCCGACCGGCCAAACGTTGGTGCAGCTTCCCTGATCCGACCCCGGTTAGGCCGCAGCATCGCGCGTCGCTGATCCCGGTCAGGTCGCCAACGGCCTGATCGCCAGTCGCGCACCAGGCCAACGGATGTCGCATTTCGCCGCAGTCCTCCGTAGCCGAAGCGGAGCGGACAGCGACGGCGTGTGCCGCTAAGCTGCAGCCGCCCGGCGACTCCGACACCACGGATCGCCTTGCCAATGACCCTCGTCGGAAGGAAACCTCGAATGCCTCGCACAACCCATCGGATCGCCCGCCCTGTGGCCTACACCCTTGCCCTGACGTTGGGCGCCGGGTTGTCCTTGTCGATGGCGCAGGCCGCGACCGTGACCTGGACCGGCGCAGCCGGCAACGGGCTCTGGTTCGATGCCGGCAACTGGAGCGGCGGCGCCGGTGTGCCGGGCAATGCCGACGACGCGGTGTTCGGCGTCGCCGCCACGGGTTCAATCTCGCTGGCTGGTGGCAGCGCCGCGGTGCAGAGCCTCAGCCTGCAGGCCGCCGACGCACTCAACTTTGCCAACGGCAGCGTCGCGACCGGCACGTTTGCGCAAACCGGCGGCACCAACACGCTGCAGGTGGACCTCACCGCCACCGATGTTTCGCTCGGCTCCGAGGCCCACCTGCGCGTGGACGCCGGTGCCAGCGTCATCGCCCAGAACCTGGCCGGACTCGGTCTGCCAAACCAGGCGCGGCTGTCGGTGCTGGGTGGCGCATCGGTCAGTTCCCCCGCGCTCAACCTGGTCGGGGTGCGGGTGGATGTGGATGGCAGCGACAGCCAGCTGCGCTTCACCACCGGCGAGGCCCAAGCCCTGGCCGAGATCTACCTCACCAATGGCGGCGTACTGGGCTGCCTGGGCAGCAGTGCCTTGCTCGATGCCCTGGCCGGCGCGAGCGTCAGTATCAGCATCGGCAACCTCGGTCCGCCCGGGCGACTTGACTGCGCGGGCTTCGCGTTCAACCAGGGCGTCAATGCCACCGCGCGCATCGAACTTTCCCACAACCAGAACGGTTATCGGCTGGAACGGCCTGATGGCTCGCCCATCAGCCTCAGCGGCAGCATGCGCCTGATCACCAGCAACGCGGTGCACAGCGTGCTGCCCGGTAATCATGGCTACACCGGGCCGACCCTCATCGGCGGCAGTGCGACGCTGGAACTGCAGGGCGAACTGACCGGCAGCGACGTCACGGTCCAGGCGGGTTCCACCCTGCGTGGCGACGGGCGCGTGCACGGTGACGTCGCGGTTGCGGCGGGAGCGGCGATCCGGCCGGGAACCAATGCCGATACCGAACCCGGCACACTGCGCATGGGCAGCCTTGCGCTGGTGGACCTGGCCTTCCTGGGCTTCGATATGGCCGAGCCGGGCACTGCGGGTGGGGTGAACGATCTGTTGGTCATCGACGGTGCCGCCAGCCTTGCGGGTGGGCGCGTCGACATCGCCGCGCTCGGCGATTTCGGTCGCTACCGGCTCATCACCATCAATGGGCCGCCCAGCGGCTCGCTGGTGCTGGAGTCCTTGCCGGCAGGCCAGGACCTGGGCGACTGGCAGATCGGCAACGACATTCCCGGCCAGATCGACCTGGTGCCGCGCGGCGTGCTGCAGCTCGACCCGCCCAGCCTGGCGCTGGAAACCGCCGAAGGCAGCACGGTCGATGGAACGGTGACCTTGCGCAACGTCGGCGGAACCGAAATCAACGTGACCACGGTGTTCCCGCCGGACGACCCGCGCTTCAGTCGGATCGGCGGCAGCTGCGGCACCAGTGGATTCCAGATCGCGCCCGAAGCGGAGTGCACGGTGAGCTATCGCTTCTCGCCGGATGAGCCCGGGCAGGTCTCGACCTTTGTGCTGCTCAATACCGATGCCGTTGCCGGCGCGTCCTCGATCACCCTGGAAGGTACCGCGACGCGACTGCCGCCCGAGCTGGGACCGGCCGTGCTCGACTTCGGCACGGTGGCGGTGGACGAAACCAGCGCTGTGCAGCAGGCCACACTGGTGAATCCGAGCGCGCTGCCCCTGGCCATAGCAGCAATCGGGCTTGATCAGGGCCTCGAGTTCAGCATCGCCCAGAACGCCTGTGGCAGCAGCCTGGCCAGCGCCGCGAGCTGCACCATCGACCTGGTATTCGAGCCCCTGGCCAACGGCGTGGCCAGCGACGCGTTGCAGGTGGACAGCGAAGCGGGTCCGCTGAGCATCGATCTGCAGGGCGAAGGCTTCAGCACCCTGATCTTTGCCGACGGTTTCGAACAACCCTGAGCGACGCGGCGGCGTGCGTGCCGGCATGCCGTTGCCGGCCCCGCTTCCGACCGCAAGATGCAACCAGCCTGCGAGACAGCTTGCCGGGCCGCCGCACAGACCTCAAACCAGGGCTGAATCCGCGACCCGGACCGCGTCCGGTTGCGCGACGAATCCGGCGATCTCGACGGGCACGTCATGCAGTTCGCGGTCGCGCTTCGCGGTCTTGACGCCGATGCGCGAAGCGACTGGCTGAACGGGTCTCGCGCGACGATCACTGCACGGTCAGGTTATTCCGCGTCGAACCCGTCCCGGAACACCAGGTTCTGCAGGATGAACGTGCAGGCGTCGCCCTCGAAGCACAAGCGGTCGAAGCCGGCCAGGAAGCTCGACACCGACGCGGTGTCGACCCGCTGGTAGAAAGCCCCGGTTTGGCAGTTGGGGTCGATTACGTACGACGACACGCCGTAAATGAGCGGGATCGGCGACGTGGTAACGAACAGCGGCCCGCCGCTGTCGCCCGCACAGGCCTGTGGCGGGCCGGACAGCCCGACCCCAAGGGCGGTCGCGTCCAGGTACTCGATCTGCGTGGTGGCGTGACGCTTGATGCCGGACACTCCCGCCCCGTCCAGACCGTAGCCCACGATCTGCACGTTGGAGCCAACCACGGCATCCGTCAGCGGCGTGGTCCGCAGCGCCAGTGGGGCTTGGGTGGCGGTCTGCGCCAGGCGCACCAGGGCAACGTCATTGGCCAGGGTAATGTCGTTGTACCCGGGGTGGCGATGAATCTGGGCCACCGCGTAGGCTTGCTGCGGCTGGTCGGCATCGGGCCCGATCAGGAAAAAGGCGGGCAGTGAATCGGACTGGTCCATGCAGTGGCTTGCGCTGAGAACCGACTCGGGCCCAACCAGTACGCCAGTGCAAACCAGATCGCCTTGCGTGGTCACCAGGGCGCCGATGCCGGGCCATTGGCTGGTCGGGCTGCCGCCCACGATCTGGATCTGGTCGCCGGCGATCGAGCACGGGGCGTTGGACATCAGCAGCAGCGCAAACCAAAGGTATCGACTCGGAGCGACGCGAACCATGGTGCAATCTTCAGGAGAGGGTCTTGCAGGAGGAAACGTGGAAAGTACCAAGGCCTTGCCAGTCTCCGTCGCCCTGCTCAACCTCGGAGTCCGCACTACGCAATCAATGCCGCTTCACAGACCACGACGCCATCGCCATCGGCATACAGCCATTCGCCGGGATGCACGAGGACTCCGCCAATTTCCACCGGCACATCGCGCAGGCCCTGGTCGCGCTTGTCGGTCTTGCGCGGACAGGTGCCTAGCGCCTTTACGCCCAGATCCAGGGTGGCGATCACCGCACTGTCGCGCAGCGCGCCGTCGATTACCACGCCGGCCCAGCCGGTGGTGACGGCCAGTTGCGCCAGCAGATCGCCGAGCAGTGAACGCCGCAGCGAACCGCCGCCGGCGATCAGCAGAACGCGGCCCTTGCCTGGCTCGGCGACGGCTTCACGCACGCGCGAATTGTCTTCGAAGGCCAGCACCGTACTGATCGAACCAAAAAACGCGACGCGACCACCGAAGTCGTGCCACGGCAAGCCCAGCACGCGCACCTTGTCGCCATGCGCATCGCACAGATCGGCAGTGGTGAAAGCCGCCGATCTCATCGAACCGCGTCGACCGCGCCGCGCATTTGCGAAATCATGCCGGCGTAATCCGGCGCACCGAAGATCGCCGAGCCCGCGACGAAGGTGTCGGCACCGGCTGCGGCAATCGCGCCGATGTTGTCGGCCTTCACGCCACCATCGACCTCAAGCCGGATCGGCTTGCCGCAGGCGTCGATGCGCTGCCGCACCCGACGCAACTTGTCCAGCGTAGAAGGGATGAAAGCCTGTCCACCGAAACCGGGATTCACTGACATCAGCAACACCAGATCGAGCTCCTCCAGCACGTAGTCCAGCACCTCGATCGGGGTGGCTGGATTCAGCACCAGGCCGGCCTTGCAGCCCAGCGACCTGATCAACTGGATGGTGCGATGCACGTGCTCGCTGGCTTCGGGGTGAAAGCTGATCAGGCTGGCGCCGGCGGCGGCGAAATCGGGCACGATCCGGTCGACCGGCTTGACCATCAGGTGAACATCGATCGGCGCCGTCACGCCATGCTTGCGCAGCGCCTCGCAGACCAATGGCCCGATGGTCAGGTTCGGAACGTAATGGTTGTCCATCACATCGAAGTGCACCCAGTCGGCACCTGCCGCGAGCACCGCGTCGACCTCGTCGCCAAGCCTGGCGAAGTTCGCGGAAAGGATGGACGGGGCGATGACGGTAGGCTGCATGGATCGGGTTCCGGAGGAAAGTACCGCGCATAGCGGCGCTGTGGTCGGGCGGCAATTACTTGCGCAGTTCGCGGATGCGGTCGTACGCGCCATTGATTGCGGCAGCGCGCGATTCGGCCTGCTCGCGCTCCTCTGGCGATACATTGATCAACCGATCCGGGTGGTATTGCGACATCATCCGGCGATAAGCGCGTTCAATCTCGATTTCGGTGGCGAGCGGCGAAACACCCAGCACGGCGAAGGGATTCTCCTCCGGATTGCTGCGCTTGCGGCCCAGCCGCGGCGTCAGATAGCCCTTGTCGATGGCATATCCCAGCAGGCCGCCGAGCACGGCGCCGGCCGGATGGCGCATCAGCAGCCATCCGGCTATTGCCAGCACGATGGTAAACAACCAGCGAGGTCTCATTTGTTCGTGTCCCAGGGAAGTTGCGCGTAGTGACGCGCCAGTGCATCGATGTCGTCCTGCGACAGGGTACCGGCTACGGCAGTCATTGGCCCGGCCTTGCGCTCGCCGCGACGGTACTGGCCGAGTGATTCGCGCAGGTAAGTCTCGTCCTGGCCCTTGATGTGCGGCGTCCCCGGCGAGCGGCTGATGCCGTCGACACCGTGGCAGCTCGAGCACAGACCAAGTTTGGCTGGCGGCGCGGAAGGATCGGATGCCACCTCGGCGCCCGGCTCGGCGCAGGCGCCGGCGGCGAGGACTAGGCTGGCAATCAGGAAAACTCTGGGTATCGAACGCATGGCGCGATTGTAGCGGGGTGGCTGCGGAGCTGCCGTGCGGTGGGCGCTGATAGTTGATCGTCGGATCCGCGCCGACTGGTTCATCGGCCAATCAGGGCGATATCGCGGCGCTTGATCCGACCTACGAGAGCTGGGTGAGGCCAACCCACGTAGGTCGGCTCAAGCCGCGCAGCGGTGGAGCCGACGTTGCGAGCTAGGGTGGCCCTTGCCCCGCAGGGTGGCACGGGATGCCGCCCTGCGACTTTGCCAATGCTCAGAGGATATAGCGACTCAGATCCACATCCTCGACCAGATCACCCAGCTGACTCTCGACAAACATCGCATCGATCTCGACCGTGCTGCCACCCTTGTCCGGCGCCTCGAAGGACAGGTGTTCGAACAATCGTTCCAGTACCGTGTGCAGACGCCGCGCTCCGATGTTCTCCTGGCGCTCGTTGACCTGCTCGGCAATTTCGGCGAGACGCTCGATGGCCTCGTCAGTGAAACTGACCTTCACGCCTTCGGTCGCCAGCAGGGCAATGTACTGCTTGCTGAGGGCGTTCTTGGGTTCGGTCAGGATGCGGCTGAAGTCGGCGCGCGACAGCGCCTGCAGTTCCACACGGATCGGAAACCGACCCTGCATTTCGGGGATAAGGTCCGAGGGTTTGGCCAGATGAAAGGCGCCCGACGCGATAAACAGGATGTGGTCGGTGCGCACCACACCGTACTTGGTGCTGACCGTCGAGCCTTCCACCAGCGGCAGCAGATCGCGCTGCACGCCTTCGCGTGACACGTCCGCGCCATAGCCCTCGGAGCGCTTGGCGACCTTGTCGATCTCGTCGATGAAGACGATGCCGTTCTGCTCGCAGGCTTCGATCGCGCGAGTGCGGATCTCGTCCTCGTTGACCAGCTTGCCGGCTTCTTCCTCGACCAGCAGCGGCCAGGCGGCACGTACCGTCAGGGTGCGCTTCTGCGCGCGCTGTCCGCCGAACTGGGAAAACATCTGCTTGAGCTGCTGGCCCATTTCTTCCATGCCGGGCGGGGTCATCAGCTCCGGCCCGCTGGCGTGGGCGAAATCCAGTTCGATCTCGCGATCGTCCAGCCGACCCATGCGCAATTGGCCGCGCAGCTTGGTGCGGGTATCGGTGCTGCCGTCGCCTTCGATCTCGATTGCGTAGCCCGGCCCGCGCCGCTTCGGCAGGAGGGCCTCGAGAATGCGCTCTTCGGCATGTTCCTCAGCCTTCGCGCGAACCTTGCCCTTGGCCTGGTCGCGGTACATCTTCACCGCGGCGTCGGCCAGGTCGCGAATGATCTGCTCGACGTCCTTGCCGACATAGCCGACCTCGGTGAAGCGCGTCGCCTCGACCTTGACGAAGGGCGCATTGGCCAGGGTCGCCAGGCGGCGCGCGATCTCGGTCTTGCCGACGCCGGTCGGACCGATCATCAGGATGTTCTTCGGCGTGACCTCGTTGCGCAGGTCGGGCTTCAGCTGCATGCGCCGCCAGCGATTGCGCAGGGCAATCGCCACGGCGCGCTTGGCCTCATTCTGGCCGATGATGAACTTGTCGAGCTCGGTGACGATCTCGCGGGGCGTGAGTGCGGACATGGGCTGAATCGGCTTGAAGGTAAGGATAAGGGAGCAGTTCAGCTCAAAGCGGGCCTGCACAGGATCGACGGGTGGCGAAGCCGCGCGCCCCGGGCCCGGACCAGCGGCCGGTTCAGGACAGTTCCTCCAGCGTCACGCAATGATTGGTGTAGATGCAGATGTCGCCGGCCACCTTCATCGCGGCCTCGGCCACCGCGCGCGCGTCCATTTCGGTGTGCGCCAGTAGCGCGCGCGCCGCGGCCAGGGCGAAGGGGCCGCCAGAGCCAATCGCGATCAGGCCGTCTTCGGGTTCAATGACGTCGCCATTGCCGGAAATGATCAAGGACGCGTCCTTGTCGGCCACCGCCAGCAGGGCCTCAAGCCGGCCCAGGCGCCGGTCGGTGCGCCAGTCCTTGGTCAGCTCGACCGCGGCGCGAACCAGCTGGCCGTGCTTCTGCAGCTTGGCCTCGAACAGCTCGAACAGGGTGAAGGCATCGGCCGTGGCGCCAGCGAACCCGGCCAGCACCTTGCCATCGGCAAGGCGCCGCAGCTTGCGCGCATTGGACTTCATCACCGTGTTGCCCAGGCTGACCTGGCCGTCTCCGGCGATCACCACGCGGCCGTTGCGGCGCACCGAAACGATGGTGGTGGCATGGGGACTGCTGGAATTCATGTCACTCATTTTTACAATCCTGCAGTCTGCGGCGTTCCACGACAAGGGCGGCTGTTGCCCGTTCAGGTCGCAAGCCCCCGATAATGCAGCCTGGTCAATGAACCCCGGAAGGACAGCGCATGCTGGAATGCATCGAACGCAGTACTGGAGTCGAGCCGCAGTGGAGCGTCATCTGGCTGCATGGCCTGGGCGCCGACGGCAACGATTTCGTGCCGATCGTTCCCGAATTGATCCGCCCCGGCTGGCCCGGCGTGCGCTTCGTGTTTCCGAATGCGCCGGTGCGCGCCGTGACGATCAACGGCGGCATGCGAATGCGCGCCTGGTACGACATTCTCGGCCTGGAAATCGCCAATCGGCAGGATGAAGTCGGGGTGCGCGAGTCGGTGACGCAAATGGAAGAGATCATCGCGCGGGAGAACAGCCGCGGCGTGCCCAGCGAGCGCATCATCCTGGCCGGTTTCTCGCAGGGCGGCGCCATTGCCTTGGCGGCCGGCCTGCGCCATGCGCAGCGCCTCGGCGGCATCATGGCGCTGTCGACTTACCTGCCGCTTGGTCACACTCTGCCCGATGAAGCCAGCCCCGCCAACCGCGACCTGCCGATCCTGATGGCGCACGGCAGTGGCGATCCGGTGGTCGGGGAACCGCTTGGCCTGATGAGCCGGGACCGTCTGCGTGCGCTCGGCTATACCGTTGAATGGCGCAGCTATCCGATGGCGCACCAGGTCTGCGCCGACGAGATCGCCGACATCGCGCAGTGGCTGGGCGCGCAGTTTGGTGGTTCACGCGACTGACTCAGTGAACAGCCCAGGCTTCCGCATACCCGACTTCTGCCGCCTGCAGCGCCTGTTCGCGGTGCTGGTGGTGGCCGAGGTTGTGGTGCTGGTGCTGGCGCTGGCGCCGCGCGAGGAGGGCTCGTGGGGCTGGCCGCGATTTCTCGCTGCGAGCCTGTTCGCGCAGTGGCTGGCGCTGACGTCTGCGGTGCTGCTGTGCCAGGCCCGCAAGCCGCTGGAGCGGCTTGCGCCGTCGCTGGCACTCGGAGTGGCCTGGCTGCTGCCGGTGCTGGTGGCGGGCGGTGGCGCTGCGCTGGTGCATGAGCTGGACGTGTCGCTGGGCTTCGGATATTCGCTGCCGCTCAGTCAGCGCCTGGAATTCGCCAGCGGCTGCGCCGCCATCGCGGCCCTGATCGGTGCCGTGGCACTGCGATACTTCTACGTGCAGGAACAGTGGCAGGCGCAGGTCCAAGCTCAGGCGGCGGCCGAGGTTCGTGCCCTGCAGGCGCGTATCCATCCGCATTTCCTGTTCAACAGCATGAACACCATCGCCAGCCTGGTGCGAACCGATCCGGAAACAGCCGAGCGCGCGGTGGAAGATCTTTCCGACCTGTTCCGTGCCGCGCTCGGCGCCGGCAAGGGAGAAAGCACGCTGGGCGAGGAAATTACCCTGGTCGAGCGCTATCTTTCGATCGAGGCGCTGCGCCTGGGAGATCGCCTGCAGGTCGGCTGGCAGCTCCCTCCGGATCTGCCGCGCAGCCTCGCCATGCCGCACCTGATTCTGCAGCCGTTGGTCGAGAATGCGGTCAATCACGGAGTCGCACGGCTCACCGCCGGCGGTCGCATCGAGATCAGCGCGCGGGTCGAGCGCCAGCGCCTGGTGCTGCGCATTACCAACCCGTGCCCGCGCGAGCTCGACAATCAACCGGGCAACCAGCACGCCCAGGGCAGCATCGCGCAGCGCCTGGCGCATCGTTTCGAGGGCCGCGCGCGGATGACTAGCTCGCGCGGCGAAGGCTACTATGCGGTCGAGCTGGAGTTGCCTTTATGAGACTGCTGATCGCCGATGACGAACCGCTGGCGCGCAACCGCCTGCGCAGCCTGGTGTCCGAAATTCCCGGCATGGAGGTAGTGGGCGAGGCTGCCAGCGGACGCGAAGCGGTCGAGCTGACTGCCGCGCTGCGTCCGGATGCGCTGCTGCTGGATATCCAGATGCCGGGCATGGACGGCCTGGAAGCCGCGCGTCACGTGGCGCATCTTGAACAGCCACCGGCCGTGGTGTTTTGCACCGCCTATGACGAACACGCCCTGGCGGCGTTCGAGGCGCGCGCCGTGGATTACCTGGTAAAACCCATCCGGCGCGAACGTCTGCACGAAGCGCTGGAGCGTGCCCGACGCCTGTCGGGAGAGAACCTCAGCGACCTGCAGGCCGACTTTCCGAATGCGCGGGTTCGAACCCACCTCTGCGCCCGTCTGCGCGGCAACATGCGGCTGATTGCGCTCGACGAAGTACGCTTCCTGCAGGCCGAGGAAAAGTACGTGGTGGTTCATCACGCCCGCGGCGAGGACCTGATCGAGGAGTCCCTGAAGGCGCTCGAAGTGGAATTCGCCGGACGCTTCGTACGCATCCACCGCAACTGCCTGGTGGCGCGCGCCGAACTGCAGGAGCTGCGCCGCACGCCGGATGGCCACTATCTGGCGGTACTGCGGCACGATGATCATCAGCTCGAAGTCAGCCGTCGCTGCCTGTCCCTGCTCCGCACCCTGGTAAGCCACCTATGAACCTAGATTTCGCAGTTGACCGCTCCAGTCTTCGACCAAACGTTTGATGCACATGAACATTTCTCCGATTGACCGCCGCGCCGGCGTTGGTGAGGGACGCTACGCACCCGATAGCACGTCTGGCCAGCCGTCTGACTGCGTTGTTCGGCCGCTTCGCGGCAACGGCTGCTACGCAGCCTGCGCCTTCACTGCGCTCGGTCGTCGTTGCAGGTGGCCAACCTGCGCCTCCTCACGCCTTGCCAGCCGGCCGGCCAGACGCACTCTCGGGCGCGTCCAACTGCGGAACCTAGGTTGAAAATCCGCATCGCAACTCGCAGGAGCGCGCTGGCGCTTTGGCAGACCGAACACGTCGCCGATCTGCTGCGCGCTCACCATTCCGGCCTGGAGGTCGAGCTGCTGCCGCTGTCGACGCGCGGCGATGAAGTGCTGGATCGCTCGCTGGCCGCCATCGGCGGCAAGGGCCTGTTCCTCAAGGAGCTGGAAATCGCGATGCAGGAAGGCGAGGCCGACTGCGCGGTGCATTCGCTCAAGGACGTGCCGATGGAGCTGGAGCCCGGCTTTACCCTGGCAGCCATCCTGCTGCGCGCCGATCCCTTCGATGCCTTCGTCTCGAACAACTTCGCCACGCTGCAGGCGCTGCCGCAGAGCGCCCGCGTCGGTACCTCATCGCTGCGCCGGCAAGCCCAGCTGCGCGCGCTGCGACCTGACCTGCAAATCACCGACCTGCGTGGCAACGTCAACACGCGCCTGGCCAAACTCGATGCCAATCAGCACGACGCCATCGTGCTGGCCTGCGCGGGCCTGGAACGCCTTGGATTCCATTCGCGCATCCGACAGCGCCTGACCGCACCGCACTGGCTGCCGGCCCCGGCACAGGGCGCCATCGCGATTGAATGCCGTAGCGATGCAAGCGAGACCATAGCCTTGTGCGCAGCGCTGGCGCACCCTGAAACCACCCGCCATGTCAGCGCCGAGCGCGCCATGAACCGCGCCTTGCACGGCAGTTGCCATGTGCCGGTCGCGGCCTATTGCGAAGCACGTGGCGCCGGCCTGCATCTGCAGGGCCTGGTGGGCTCGGCGGAAACCGGTGAAACGATTCTTGCCGAGGCCGAAGGCGACGATCCCGAAGCACTTGGCAAGGGCGTTGCGGAGCGCCTGTTGGCGCTCGGCGCGGGGCGACTGCTGGGCTGAAGCCCTCAAGTCGGACTGCGGAAAGATCACGTGGCACGCGGCACGCGTGCCCTACAGGAGAGCGCAGCGGCGATCGACCGGTCCACCGCCGTAACCCCATCTGTAGGGCACGCGTGTCGCGTGCCGCGCGAGATGCCCGATTTCATGCCGGACCTCTCGCACTCGCCGCGCACATTGCAGCGATTCCGCGGTTCATCCGCCCAGCACGCAAGCTACTTGAAGCTGTAAACCAGATTCAGCGTGGTCAGCGTGTCGGTCTTCTCGCGACCCGGCGCCACGTCCGAGTTGTGACGCACCTGGATGCCGGCCTTCAGCGCCAGGCTCTTGTTCATCGACACGACCAGGCCCAGGTCGTTCTGCGCGAAGCTGTTGTCTTCCCCCGATTCGAGCAGGAACAGGTTGACCAGGTCGGTGTTGGCGGTCAGCTTGTGCTTGTAGTCGATCTTGCCGCGCACGATGCCGTCGGTCTCGGTTTCACCGGTGCTGGCATCCTTGGCGCGACGCAGGCCGGGGCCGATCTCGAAGCCCAGCTTGGTGGTTTCACTGTCGATCAGCTGGTGACCAAAGCCGATGCCGATGGTCTGCTGCCAGTCGTAGGCGGCGAACTCATCATTCTCATAACGCAGCGAAGCCACCCAGGACGAACGCTCGCTGAACTTGTAGGCGCTCGACGCGCCGAACTCGTAGCGGTTGGCGGTCAGCTCGGAGCGGGTCTCGGGAATGCCGTCGCCATCAAAGTCGCCCGTCACCTGTCCCTTGGCGCGCAACGCGGTCAGGTAGAAGGCGTGCTTCCACTGATCGTCTTCGTTGAGGAAGTTCAGCTTGCCGTTGAGGTTCTCGCTTTCGGCATTGCCACGCGCTACGGCCAGGCCCAGTTCGCCATTGCCGGTCCAGCCATCGGCTAGGGCGGTTAACGGAAGGGCTGCCAGCAGGGCAGCAGTCAAGGTCGTTCGCAGGATCATTCTTGTTCTCCATGGCTTTTGCGCGGCCGCAATCCGGCCCGCGCCTTGAAAGGGCCGCGGAGTATAGAAACCCAAGCGTGAACGCAAGCGTGCCGTTCGGAGCGCAGGCGAGGACGAACTATCGTGCGCAGGCAATCCTTGCCAACTCGGCCGGGCTGTGGATCCCGGCGCGAAGGTTCAGCGTCTGCCGCCCTGCGCGGCACCCTGCGGAAACAGGATTTCCGCACGCTGGAACAGCACCCAGCTGGTGGCGATGTACTTGTCGCCGCCCTTCGGCGTATTGCCGCGATGAGTATGGGTGAAGCTGGTCGGCGCGATCAGCAGGCTGCCGGTTTTTGGCACCACCTTGCGCTGCTGATAAAAGAACTCGGTCTCGCCCTCGGCGAAGGCATCGTTCAGGTAGATCGTCCACAGCAGGGTGCGGTGCAGGGTCTCGCACTGCGTGTCCTTGGGATAGTGCTCGCAATGCCAGTAGGGGTAGCCACCCTTGCCGGCGGTGTAGCGCTGGATGTTGATGCCGCCGGGGCGAAACACGGCAGTCAGCATGCGCAGCAACTGGTCGTCGGGCATGCCTTCCAGGTCGTCCGGCTGCACGCGACGCTGTTTACCGGTTTTTGGGTCCTCGATGGCCAGCATCATGGGTGCCAGCAGGGTGTAGCGATAGCGGCGAACGTACTGCACCAGCTTGCTGATTACCGCCTGGTTGAGGGCGTTCTCGACGTCCTGCCAAGCGGCATTGCCGCTCACCATCAGGTCGCTGCTGTCCTTCAGATCCGGGTGATAGCCCGAGCCGACATGGCCAGGCGAGTACTGCCGGCCCTGCTCGAAGCGCGTAATCCAGGCCGCGCATTGATCCACGCTGAGGGCGTTGTCGTACACCTCGATGAAGTCGGCACTCATGCGTCAGATTCCGGTTGCAGGTGGTAGCGGGTAACCCGTTCGACCTCGTTCCTGGCGCCGAGAAATACCGGCACGCGCTGATGCAGGCCACTGGGCTGCACGTCCAGCAGACGCTGATTCCCGTCGGTCGCGGCGCCACCGGCCTGTTCGACGATGAAGGCCATCGGATTGGCCTCATACAGCAGGCGCAGGCGGCCGCCCTTGTCACGGCACTTGGCGTCGACCGGATACATGAACACGCCGCCGCGGGTCAGGATGCGGTGCACGTCGGCCACCATCGAGGCGACCCAGCGCATGTTGAAATCCTTGCCGCGAGGGCCGGTCTTGCCGGCCACCAGTTCGCCGATGTAACGCTGCACCGGGGCTTCCCAGTGGCGCTGGTTGCTCATGTTGATGGCGAACTCGGCGGTGTCCTCGGGGATCGTCAGGTCGCTCTGGGTCAGCACGAAGCTGCCCATCTCGCGGTCCAGGGTGAACTGGTGCACACCGTCGCCCAGGGTCAGCACCAGCACCGTGCTCGGGCCATACACGGTGTAGCCGGCGGCGACCTGGCGCGTGCCCGGCTGCAGGAAATGCTCGGCACCCGGATCGGTGACGCCATCGGGACACTGCAGCACCGAGAAGATGGTGCCGACCGAGACGTTCACGTCGATGTTCGAGCTGCCGTCCAGCGGGTCGAACACCAGCAGGTAGTTGCCCTTCGGAAAACGGTGCGGGATCAGGTGCGGGTCGTCCATTTCCTCGGAAGCAATCGCGGCCAGATGGCCACCCCACTCATTCGCATCGAGCAGGATCTCGTTGGACAGCACGTCGAGCTTCTTCTGCGCCTCGCCCTGCACGTTGATGGCATTGGCATTGCCCAATACGCCGCCCAGGGCGCCTTTGCCGATCTGGATCGCGATCACCTTGCAGGCGCGCGCCACGACTTCGATCAGCAGGCGCAGGTCCGGCTTGATCTGGCCCTTGTCGCGCTGTTCTTCAATCAGGAAGCGGGTCAGGGAAATCGGCTTCATGGATGGCTCCGGGCGGGGCGCGCATTGTAAACCGGGGCGCGGCTGCCCACCGCCGACCCATGACCTTGGGGACTGTGCCGGGCTGCAACCCCGGTGCATGATTCGCGTCCCTGTAGCCGGAGCCAAGCCGTGATTCGATTCTCGCGTGTACTTCCCGCCAGCGCCCTGGCGCTGGCCATTGCGGCCTGCAGCCAGGCCCCCACACCGCCGCCGGTCGCGGTGACCGAACCGGCTCCGGTAGCCGAGGTCGCCGCGCGTCCGGCCAAGACCTACCGTATCGAAGACTTCGTCGAAAGCACCAGCATCGGCGGCGCCAGCTTCTCGCATGATGAGTCGCGCATCCTGTTTTCCTCCAATCGCAGCGGCGTCTGGAATGTCTATCACTTGCCTGCGGCCGGCGGCGACTGGACGCCTGTGACCAAGTCCGAAGCCGACAACAGCTACGCGGTCGCCTACTTCCCTGCGGATGACCGGATGCTGATCACCCGCGATCAGGGCGGCAACGAGCTCAATCACCTTTACGTTATCGAAGCCGACGGTAGCGAGCGCGATCTCACGCCGGGCGAGAACCTGCGCGCCATGTTTGGCGGCTTCAGCCACGATGGTGAACGCTTTTTCGTGATGAGCAACGAGCGCGACGCACGCTACTTCGATGTCTACGCCTACGCCAGCAATGGCTACGAGCGCGAACTCATCTACCAGAACGACAGCGGCTTCCAGCCCGGCCCGGTCTCGGGCGACGGGCGCTGGATCGGCCTGACCAAGACCGACACCACGGTCAACAACGACATCTACGTGTTCGATCGCGACACCGCTGCGCTGACCCATCTCAGCCCGCACGAGGGAGCCGCGCAGTTTTCGGTCGAGGATTTCGCGCCGGACGGATCGCACCTGATCTACACCAGCAACGAAGGCAACGAATTCTTTCGCCTGCGCCGCTACGACTTCGCCACGGCGGCGCACAGCGAGGTGCAGCAGGCCGAGTGGGATATCGCCTACGCCAGCTATTCGCACAATGGTCGCTACCGCGCGATCGGCGTGAACGTCGACGGCAGCCTGCAGGTTGAATTGTACGAAGTTGCCAACGGCCAGCGCGTGGCACTGCCCAAGCTGCCTGCCGGTGAAGTCCGCGGACTGTCCATCGCCCGATCCGAACAGCGCATGGCGTTCTATCTGAACGGTGACCGCCAGCCGAGCAACCTCTACAGCCTGCAACTGGGCGGCGAGCCGAAGCAGCTGGTCAGTGCGCTGAACCCGGCAATCGATCCGGCCGACCTGGTGGATTCCGAAGTGGTGCGTTTCCCCAGCTTCGACGGGATGCAGATTCCCAACATCCTGTGGAAGCCGCACCAGGCCAATGCCGACAACAAGGTGCCGGCGATCGTGATGGTGCACGGCGGCCCTGGCGGCCAGACCACCCGCGCCTACAACTATGTCGCGCAGTTCCTGGCCAATAACGGCTATGTGGTGCTTGGCATCAACAACCGCGGCAGCTCGGGTTACGGCAAGACCTTCTTTGCCGCCGACGACGGCAAGCATGGCCGCGAGCCGCTGTGGGACTGCGTCGAAGCGAAGAAGTGGCTGCAGGCACAGGACTACGTCGACGCCGACCGTATCGGCATCATGGGCGGCAGCTACGGCGGCTATATGACCCTCGCCGCGCTGGCCTTCCATCCGGAAGAGTTCGATGTCGGAGTGAACATCTTTGGCGTCAGCAACTGGCTGCGCACCCTGGAAAGCATCCCGCCCTACTGGGAGAGCTTCCGCGAGGCGCTGTACGCCGAGGTGGGCAATCCGGAAACCGACCGCGAGTTCCTTACCGCCACCTCGCCGCTGTTCCATGCCGACAAGATCGTGCGCCCGCTCATCGTGCTGCAGGGCGCCAATGACCCACGCGTGATCCAGCCCGAGAGCGACGACATCGTCGCCGCGGTAAAGGCCAATGGCGTGCCGGTCGACTACGTGCTGTTCGCCGATGAAGGCCACGGCTTCACCAAGAAGAAGAACCAGATCGAGGGCTACGCGCGCGTGCTGACCTTCCTCGACACGCACCTCAAGGGCAAGGTTGTGCAGCCCAAGTAGGGCGCGCGTGGGCCGGCATGCCCCGCTGGCCCGGTGAGCATCGCGGTTGGAGGGCGGGTCTTGTACCCGCCGGCGCGACCATGACGGTTGCAGCGCCCGCCATCCAACCGCTTCGCCAAATCGCGCAGCCAGACCGCGCAGCACAGTGAGTGCTTGCCGCTGCTACCTGAATCACTCCAATCACGGATGCTTGATTCGCGCAGCGACAAGCCGCATTTTGGTTCCTCAACCCACCACGGAGTCCCGCCCATGAGCACCGGACCTGGCGCCGCCGGCAATGTCATCGCCGCAATCTGTAGCCTGATCGTGCCCGGCCTTGGTCAACTGGTTCAGGGCCGTATCCTGTGGGCCATAGTCTGGCTGGTGTTGGCCGGTCTCGCCGGCCTGGTCACCTGGCTGCTGACCCTGGGCATGGCGCCCTTCGGCGTGTTCCTGATCAGCATCTTTTCGTGTATCCACGCCGCGGTGTACAACGGGCGCGATTGAGCGGGTCATGGCGTGACCTGATCTACTACCCGGACCTCAACGGCTGCGCGCATTCGGCGTACCATTGACCTATCAGGGGCCAGGCGTGTGCTGCACGCTCTGGGGATGCCGCAACGCGGCGCGGTATCACGCCGCGCTTGCGTTAATGACTCACTCCCCTGATGAGGGCAGACCATGCGTTTCAATTGCTCGCCATGTCGCCGGATTGCCAGTGTCGTGGTCCTGCTGCTGGGACTGGCACCCCTGTCGGCGTCCAGCGCCGCGACACGCATCCTGGAAAACCGTAATGAAGGCGGGGGCAGGACCGACGTCACCGTGTCCGCTACGTCATCTGTGCTCGGCGGAACCGGCCTGCAGCTGGATCTCACCCTGTCGATCGATCCGGTGCCGCTTCCGCCCGGCTATGACTTTTGCGGCACCGATACGGTCATCACCACCGGCGTGGGCAGCACGGTCCGCTGGTGCTACACGATCCGCAACCAAACCGGCACCGATCTGACCCGTCACGACCTGCAAAGCGATCGCTACGGCACCGTGTTGAGCGCCTTCCCCTACACCCTGGTCGACGGCGCATCGGCCTTCCTTACCCAGACCGAATCCGTCACGGAGTCCATCGTCGAATCGGCGACCTGGACTGCCTACAACCCCGGCCCGGTTGACGTGCATGTGGCCGCCGACGCGGCGCGCCTGCAGGCGGAATCGATGACACTTGAACTCACGGTCTCGGTCGATCCAGAGCCACTGCCGCCGGGCTACGACTTTTGCGGCAGCGCGAAAACCGTCTATGCCGAACCTGGCCAGTTCGTGCGCTGGTGTTACCAGGTGAGCAGTCAGGCCGCCATCGATTTCACCCGCCATGATCTCGATAGTCCACGCCTGGGCGTCCTGCTGAACGACTTTCCCTACACCCTCGTGCCCAGCGCCAGCGCGTTCCTGACCCAGCGCGAGGAAGTGCCCGCTGGCGGCGCGGTCGAGTCGGCAACCTGGACCGTATCCAATCCGGGTCCAGTGGATGTCTACTCCGACACCGATTCAGCCGCGGTGACCACCACAATTTTCGACGACGGTTTCGAGACACGTTGAGGCGGCGTCCGATGCTGCCCCGCGGTGGAGCTGCCGACACACCAAGTCAAGCTTGTTCGGCGGCCCAGGCCGAACGAGCACCACGGATCCCGGATCCCGGAAACCAGAAGCCAGCAGCGAAGGCGTGCCACTTTTTGCCGCCCGCACCTCAGCCGTTCCCCATCTTCACCTTCTGAACCAGCCAGCGCTCTCCCACCTTGGCAAGCGTTGCCGAGCCGCCGGTCGCTTCGCCGTCCATCGAACCGGTGAAGTTCACCGTTGCCGTATCACCCTCGACCTGGCCACCACTGATCGCGATGTCGGTTGGTGTAAAGGCCTGCATCATCGACACAATTTCCGGAAACTCGCCGGACGCGATCATTTCGTCGAGCTGGGCGTGATTGTCCGGATGGGTCTCGGCACGAATGCGTTCGGCCTCGCCTGATGCCACCGCAGCAAAGTGCGCCAGCAAGGCAGCGCCGGGCGCGCCGCCATCGGCCGGCAGGCTTTGCGCAAGGGCGGTGCCCAGCGACAGCAGCAGGGTGCAGAGAGTGAAGACAACGACGCGCATGACGAATTCCTCAGCAAGGTTGAGCGCGGCGGGAAATCCGCAGCGCTGAATAGAGGAACGCAAAATGGCGGCAAAGCGGACAGGCAGGATTAACGACCCAAAGCCGCGGTACCCCGCTGGTACATCACGCGCCCACGCGGCAGCATTTCCCGGCAAGGCCACTCAATCAAAATCCTCGCCCACCTGCTGCCGATACCGTGCGTCAGCGTTTTTCAACAGCTCGGCGAAGGCCACCGTCTCGCCCGTATCCAACCAGGGTTCAAGGCAGACATAGCTGAGTCCATGTTTCAGGGCATCGGCGATCCGATCCGCCACCGCCCGCCACTTGCCCACTTCGCCTGAACTCGCGTACCACTCGCGCAGCAGGCTGGCGCGATGCAGGTTCATCACCAGCCACTCTTGCTTGTCGGGCCCTGCAGTAGAGCTGCTGCCTTGCCTGTTGCCAGCGCCGCCGACCCGCAATCCATTTCTTCCACATCGCGCGCCCTGTCCGCCGCTGTTACGCCGCAGCCATGCCTCCAGATCGATCACCGTCCCCGCACTCATTGCCAACCCCCCGCAAGCCAACGGCTATCCCGTCTGGCTCAAGGATCTTGAGTGGCTGTCGCAGCGCCTGCGACCGCAAGAATCCACGCCGAAAGCACAAAACCGTCCTGCCAGCCACGCGGGCCACCTGAAATCCGAAACAGCAGGCGCGCGGGAAACACAAACATCGTGACAAGCAGCCACCGCGCTATACTTCGCGCCGGCAGGCCTTCCGGGCAAGCCGAAGCGCGTCAAGGCGCCAGCCACCCAGTGCAGGGGTGTGACTCTGGGATCAGAACCCAGCAGCAATGACTTCAACAACTTAGCGCCCGTAGCTCAGCTGGATAGAGTACTGCCCTCCGAAGGCAGGGGTCACAGGTTCGAATCCTGTCGGGCGCGCCACTCTCTCTCGCCAATCAATCCCTCAAGTAGGCATGCCGGCAATTTCTGGCCGAACGGTCAAGAATTGCCGGTACGGGGCGGACAGGAATTGCCTGTAGCCCACCGCAACCGCTTTGCTCCAAGGTTCCGGTCCGACCAGGCACTGGGCTCCTGACTGATGCATGCGCCGGAGTCGAACTCCAGCCAACGGGAATGGCAATTCCTGTCCGCCGAAGCCTCGAACGAATCCTTCCATCTCCGATGGTCGAATCTCCAACTCAGCCCGGAACCTACGTTCCAACGAGTTGGGTCGGCCTGTTCTTCAAGGAGGCGCGCGCCTCCTCCGAATGTTCGGCTCTTCGGCTGCCAACCTGAACATGTCGAGCAGCTGTCGAAAGCTTCGGACCATCCGCAAACCGCGAGCTGATTGATCACGGTCGCCAGCGGACCTGCTCGGCTACGCGTACAGAGTGGGCAGCCGACTGACGGGTAGCTCTGGGTGGAGGCTGCGTTAACACGCACTCCCGCAATTGCACCGGTCAGGAATTTGACCGAGATTCCGCTCGTATGCGAGTTCTAGGACGCTGGAATCCGGCGACCGTCTGAAGTTCGCGCGGCGCCTTGCCGCACCTCGCTGAGCAAGGCGCGACCCTCGAGCGAGTAGAGACGTTGATGCGAACCTGTAAGGTGTTGGAGGCAGAGATCGAGCACGCCAGTAGCCGTTCCATCCGTCTTGAATTCGCTTGGATCTGGGCAGCTTGGCCGGAAGGTGCGGTGCGCCTCCGAGGAACGCTAGTCACACCAGACTATTCGTCCACCACGAATCCAGAAATGCGAGCGACATTCGGTGGCCCGCCAAACAGATGGAAAGAGAGTTGGGCGCCCCCGTCTGTCGAAGCTCAGATCCCAGCGGGGACTGACTCCTGGCAGCAGCAAGAGCTCCAACACATCATCGCACCCGCAGGGGCAGCGTAGTGCGACTGACCAGCTCTCTCCGTCGTCGATCAGATGAACGATCCGGTTTGTTGGGATGGTCTCAGGTAGCCTGTCGCCAGATACTTCGATCACACGCAGCCGAGGAGCGAACCATCCCTTTGCTGCGTCGAATAGATCCGCTAGTAGGCGAATCAGATTCATCGCTGCGCTTCCAATGCAGGGAGGCCCAGTAGCGGACGCCCGAGTCCCGTCGCGAAGAGCACTTTTGGCTCAGAGGAGAACGCATCCTCGCTTAGTGATTCCTCCTCGCCTGCGGCTAAGCTGAAAGACGTTCGTGCATGGTTCCGGTTGCCATCCAGACGATAGGGGTACGTTCTTGCGACGAACTCCTGAACGCACGCGCTCGCGGCCCGCATGTTCAGGGTGATGACGGAGGGAGCTTGTTCGATGGAACCGGGCATGTAGCCTTCTTTAACTCGCCTTGCGAACGCCTCCGGGTCTGTTCGTGCGAGGTACTCGGCCGCGAGGGACTCCGGGCTATAAACGCCACGGTCGGCAAGCGAAGAGCCTCCTGGTTGCACATAGTCGATCCGCCCATTGATGTCGAGAATGGCCTTCCCACCAGTTGCCGTCGTTCGCACGGGAATTACAACTCCGACATCGAACAGAGGCTGCAAGAACGCCTCGCCCATTCGGTCGCAGAGACTCCGACCCTCATCGCTATCGACGCAGCAAAAGACGATGTCGGCGCGCGCGACGGCCAGCACCGCTTCCCTGGTTGATATCGACTGCGGCATCGGGTGGACGCGAACGTCGGACGCGAAGGTCGCAAAGTCCCGTGCGAGAACGGATACCTTTAATTCCTCTACTTGTGCGTCTTTCGTCGTGCTGCCCAAGATGCGGTTGAGGTTTCGTGCGTGTATTCGGTCGTAGTCGATAGGCGTGATGTCGCCAGCACCCATGCGGGCTAGCTGCTGCCCGACGATGCTTCCTGTCCCGGAAGCTCCGATGAGGGCGAAGCGCAAGCCGCCTAGTTCCTTCCGCATCGCTCCTGAGAACGCCATGGGTCGATTCCTTGGGTGGGTATCGGCGTTCCAGTAGAAGCAGATGTCATCGCCGTACACCGCCACCAATGCGATGGGCGTAGAAGCAAGACGCTCGTCATACAAGCGTGCCCGGATGGCTCCTCCAGGCACCATGATTGCGCTGCCGTGAAAGGTGGGTGCTTGATCGTGGCTGCGTGCCATGAACAAGGAAGGCATGACTAGTCGATCAGAAGCATCGTCGGCGGCCGAGAACCGGTACAGGCCGCCAGGATGGGAGTGGAGCAGGACCAGGGAGAGATCACCCTGGTCGGCGCGATCCAACGCTTCCTCAATAAATTCACCCGGCCAATCCAGCTGGTCTGGGGAACGTGCGCACGCTTCGAGAGGGACGAGGAGCACATCTTTCACCAGTAGCTTTGGCTCCCCCAACATCAGGCGCGTGCACAAGAGGATTGCCGCCGCTTCGGCACCGTCGCCTGGAAAGAGATGAGCTTGCAGGCGACGATGCATGTCGCCCGCAAGTACCAGGGAAGGCCGGGCGCTCATTGCTCTACCTCGCGCGACAACGATTCCTCGACCAGCCCCAAGTGAGTGGCAACGCTGTCGTGCGACGGCGACCATTGGCCAGATTCGCGGTGTCGCGACCAGCGCTGGTAGGTCGTACCACCAATCGACCGGCGTGCTTCTGTTTTCGGAATAGCTGCCCCGTTCGACCGAGCCAGTGGCGGATAGCAATAAAACATGTCGAGCTCCGCCGCCGGGTAGGGCGGCGGGATCTCGATTGCCAAGTCGCATGTCGCCAGTCCGTAGCCGCCGGGAAGCCGATAGTCGCTGATGATCAACCAGCGCCGACCTTCGTCGACCGTCTGCCAGCGATAGCCGCACCCCTCCAGAAATGACTCATCCTTGGGGAGAAGGGCGAACTGCCTGCGGAGACTGGACCCGCCCTCGCCGTTGTTGATCTGCTTGGGCGTGAGGCGCAGGCGCTCTATCCCCGGCTGTCTCAAATCAACCTGATCGGTGAGCTGGACCTGGCGTTTTGGCTGCCCTCGTACCTTCAGCACGATGATCCAGCCTTGAAACGGATCGATTCCGGCCTTCTGAAGAGCCTCTTCGACTCCGATCGTTGGCTCGACCGACTCGATGACTACACCTTGGACATCGAGCTTCCAATTGCGGCGGCGCGTGTAGAGGCGTTCGACACCGGGCTGCGCGAGGTCGAGCGCAGTTCCGGCCTCCACCAGCAGATCGGGTTCGTCGCGGCGCACGAGCCACAACTCGCGATCGTTCGAAATCCGTCCGATTCGGCGGACCGTTGCTTCATCCAGGGGGCCGGCCCAGGCGAACCGGTCGTTGTCCAGAACGAAGTAGAACAGTCGGTCGACTTGGCGGGCGAAAAACATCACCGGAGGTGGATAGGCGCGCAAGTCGGTCTCCACTTCCAGTCCGACTTCCTGGGTGGGCCCGTCAGGGGGCCACAGAATCAGCGCGTACTCTGCCGCCGGGTGCAGACCAGCCGCCGCCAGCACCTGCCGGCCGTTGGGCATGCGTTCCGAGATCGGAACAGCCAAGTCGTTAACATGAATGGTGAGGCCTCCAGAAACGGCCTGGAGGAGGCAATCGGCGGTGCTCGGGTTCGTATCGGCGTTCATAGGGGGTATCTCCATGTAGGTCTTGTTTCGTTCGGTGTACCGAACTCGTTGCATACTCTGCTCTTGTGCCTGTTGCCTGTCAACAGGTACTTTTTTGTTCGGTTGGCAGCTACACTAGCCAACTCAGAAGTGCAGGAGGCTGAAATGCCGTCGCCGTTGGGCACCAAGATTCGGGATCGAAGGCTTCAGCTCGAGATGTCGCTCGAGACGCTGGCGAAACTCACAGGCTCAAGTAAGAGCTACGTCTGGGAACTAGAGAATCGCGACAAGGATCCGAATCCGTCCGCGGAGAAGCTCGCCAAGATCGCAGAAGCGTTGAAAGTCACGTCCGAATTCTTCCTGGCAAAGAACGAAACGACGCCATCCAACGAAGTCAGGGACGTCGCGTTCTTCCGGAAGTACTTGCAGCTCGACGAGTCAAGCAAGGAAAAGCTCCGCGACATCCTTGACGTCTTCGATGCCAAGGACTGATGCCAAGAAGCAACCGATGGCGGAGGCGAACCGGCTCTCCGCGATGCTGCGGACCGTCCTGCAGGGTGATCGTTTTCCAGTCGATGTCAGGCAGCTTGCGCTCGAGTATTCGCGAACGTGTTTTCCTGAATCTCCGATCAGCGAAATTCAAGCGCAGCCCCTGCCTGGCTTTGAAGGCATGCTGGCCGCGCACAAGACCAAAACCAAGTGGCTGATCGTCTACAACGACCGCCTTTCCGCGGGACGCGTCCGATTCACCCTCGCGCACGAATTTGGCCACTACATCCTGCATAGAGAGCGGCAATCCCTCTTCGAATGCAGCGAAAATGACATGCACGACTGGGACTCGCAGGAGCGCCTGATGGAATCGGAGGCAGACACGTTTGCCTCATTTTTGCTCATGCCGCTGGATGATTTCAGAACTCAGCTCGAAGGGCAGTCCATTTCGATCCCACTGTTGGCGCATTGCGCCTGCAGGTACGGCGTGTCCATGATGGCGGCGGCGCTAAAGTGGCTGGAGATCGCGCCAAAACGCGCGGTAGTTGTCGCAGCTCGAGACGGATTTGTCCTTTGGGCGCGATCGAACAAAGCGGCTCTGAATTCGGGCGCTTACTTGGCCACGCGCAAGCGAACCATCGAGGTGCCAGAGGCCTCTTCCCTGAGTCGAATCATCGCGGTGTCTGACACCCAACCAGTTCGGCAGCGGGCTCAGCTATGGTTCCCGCGCGAGCCGGACAGTATGCCGCTGAATGAGTTGGTGCATGTTTCACAGGGTTCCTATCCCTATACCTTGGGGCTCCTTCTGATGCCGGACGCGGAGCCCAGGTGGCGCGAGGCAGACGAGGACGACTCTACTGTTGAGCCCGTAAACAGGAAGATCAGACTCCGCAGCTAGACGACGCTCCTTGTAAGGGCAAGTGACCGAAGTACGCTTCACATTTCCATTCAATCTGCCACGAACCGTCGTCGGGAAGTTCGGATGAGAAGACACACGCTAGTGTTCAAGCGGCGACGTGTTCAACCGCAGTTGTTTGATTGCCATCATGGGACAGGCTAGGGTCCCGAAGCCAATGCAGAGGGCATCGCATGATCCAGTACATCCCAATCTTGAAATGGAAGCCTGCAGAGCAAGGCGCGCTTATGCGGCTGGAAAGCGCGGAGCGCCTTCCCATGTTGCCGATCATCGAGATCCTTCCTCTGGATGCAAATTTGGCCCCTAAGGAGCTAGTCACCGCGACGTTGGTCAAGTTTGTCGCCGTCGCGATCAAGTCCAGTCTCGGTCTCTTTTCGAACGGCTTTGGGCTGGATGGCCGCTACCTGTTCGCAAGCGGCATTTCGATAAAACGCTTGGCGCGCATCTGCGGCGACCTTCGCAAGGAAAGCCTCAATGCAATTCCGGTTGTTGAGCCCGATAGAGTGCTGACAGAGACAATCGATCTATCGCTGCTCAAGCCACTTCGTGCAGTAATACTTCGCGTTCCAGTGCGCGTCACTCCATTGGTAGAAACGCTGCAAGCGCTTACCGATTTGCGGAACGCGATTGGAAAACGCGCCGACGTGATTGCAGTGCTAGACATGGATGGTTTCGGTGACGCGGACAACAGCATGTTCATGAAGCTCGTTGACCCGATGATCAAGGCCGTCATGTCCGCCGGCACGGCCAACAGGGTGTCGCTGGCCGGCGGTAGCTTTCCCGCGTCGCTCAGTCGATACAAGCAGGGACGCTCTGAGATCTCACGGCGCGAATGGGCGATTTGGAGCCACTTCCAGAAGCAGCCTGGCCTCTCAGGGCTGATCTTCAGCGACTACGCAGTGACCAATCCGAAGCTGCTTATCATCCCGAAGGGCACGCCGATCCCCGTTCTGGCACAGATACGCTACGCCGTCACTGATCGGTGGGTCTTGCAGAGGGGCGCCGTCATCAAGGGAAGCGCGGGGTTTCAACAGTACAAGCAACTTTGCGTTGTGATGATGGCCAGTCCGGAGTATTGCGGCGAGCCGTACTCATACGGGGACAAGATGATTAAGCACCACAGCGACCCGAGTCCGAAAGTCACCACTGGCAGTCCGCAGACGTGGCGACGCGATGCCACAAACCATCATCTTGTACACACAATTAGGCAGCTGACGACGTAGAACCAGAGGCTCTGCGCGGTGCCCTACGCTCGAAGCGCGATCTGAGCTCCTGAATCACCCACCGCCGAACGTCGGCGAGCGTGCCAACATCCGCCAGCACGTCGCACAACTCTTCTCGGGTGCTACGAGCTCTGACTCTGTCCGGGGCGATGGATCGCGCGACATCCATCACTTCATTGCGCCACAACAGTGCTGCGATCTCCCGCGGCTCCTGCCTGGGATGGGAGCTGGCGGCGCGTCTTTCCAATAGGCGAAGCTCGCGATCCACTGACTCCGCCAAAATCAATCCCCACCAGGGCGGTAGCAGCTTCTCCGCAGCCGAAATGTAGGCGGCAGTCGTGACCAATGAAACACGATCAAACACGCGATGATAGGCGTGCATCTGCCGCGCCAGACGATCAAGTGTGTCGAAGTCGCTCTTAATCTCGAACGCCTCCAGCAAGGCGCCGGCCACCACAACATCGGCTCGCACCGCCCCTTGCTCCACGTTGAGCTCTTCGATGAGCACGTCGCAAGCGCGCATACGCGATTCGAGCTCGCGTCTTAGTGCGTGCCTTAGGTCGTTCTCGGAGATGCCGTAGCGCATGGCTCTAGTATGCCATATGCTATGCCACTATGCCAGCGCGACCACTATCCAACGATCCCCGTGTCGCTCGAGCCAGAGATGACATCAAGCACTATTTGGAGCAGCACCGAATGAGCGCTCTTGAGCTTTCAAGGCGCTCTGGCGTCCCGCAGCCGCAGATCAGCAAACTGTTAACCGGTGTGCGAAAACGGTGGTCAAGTTCCATCGAAAAGTTATGCCACTATGCCAACTGTGACGTCCCAGCTCTCGGTCACCCTTCGGCCGCAGAGAAACGCCTGTCGCGTGCATTGCGACAGGCGCTCGGTAATCATGACGACCCTCGGGCCGTCGAAGTGCTCGCCCGCGTCATCGAAGCGGTAACGCCCGCAATGGTCGCCATGCGCGCCACCCCTTCTCTGGAGCACCCCGAATGAACATGGCAACTGACAAGCAACTGTTCGCCACCCTGCGCAGCGCAGGGCTAACGCGTTCGCAGGCCGTCGCGCTCTTGCCCGACTGGTGGGAGCCAGCCGTCGCGCGCACAGAATCCGGGCTGTGGGAGACCACGCTCTTGTTGAGTCGTCGCCTGAGTATTGACGCGGTAGCGCTTGCTGATGGCGCTATTCGTCGTGTCGGTGCTGTTTCGGATCTCCGTTTCAAGCACACCGCACGATTCAATGAAGAAGCCTTGCAGGCTGCTACTTTGATAGCCTCCTCTCTGGCGAGGGCGGTTGTCGGCGCGACCAAAAAGGTGCCTCTACCAACGGACCTCTCAGCAGAGAAGGTGCGTGCCATGCTGCTCGCTGGCCCGTCCGGTCGCGTCGATTTCGACTCGCTACTTGCGTGTTGCTGGGAGTTCGGAATTCCGGTTGTTCCGCTTCCCAACCTGCCGAAGGGCGTCAAGAAGATGGACGCCGCGGCGCTGAAGGTCGGCCTGAGGCCGGCGATTGTCATCACCCGAAAGAATGACTCGAAAGCTTGGCTTGGTTTCCTTCTCGCGCATGAGCTCGGTCACATCGTGAAAGGTCATGTGCCCGAGAATGGCTCCATCATCGAGGGATCGCTTCAAGACACAGTGGAGTTCGATGCCATTGGGCAGGCTGATCAGCAAGAGATCGAGGCCAACGAGTTTGCTCATGCGTTGCTTGGTGGCGCCGACGCCGACGCCTTGGTCAATGGCTGGCCGACAAGCGGATACCCTGTCTCAATTGCGGCATGGGCGACACAAGGTGCGCAGAACCTTCGCGTTGCACCAGGTCAGTTGATCCTGCGCTATGCCTTTCTCCGTCACCGGTGGCAGGAGGCGCAGATTGCGTTGCGCTTTCTACACGATGACATGGAAGCGCAGGCGACGCTCATCAATAGCCTTCGCGCAAACATCGATACCTCCGCAATTGCGGACGATCTTCATGAGTTCGTCGCTCAGATTACGGGGGTCGATGCTGAGCGCGTGAACTAGAGCCCACTTCGGTGCTGCTAGCGGACAACGACGCGTTGGCAAAGGCGGCGCATTGGGACTTGCTCGAGTGCGTACCATTGCTCGTCGACGGAACTTGGCAAGACGTGGCAATCCTAGACACGCTTCTGCACCGTACGCGCAGGGCTGCTAGCGGAAAGAAGGACAGGCTGTTCGCCAGCGCTGAGATCGCTGCCGAGCTTCTGGTCAATCTGGAGATTGCCAAAATCGTGTGCCTACCGCCACCCGAAATCCGCGCTCACCTCGTGGACCAAGAAGGCATCGACCCGGGTGAACAAATCCTCATCGGCGCTTTACTAGCACAGCCAACCGCGATGCTACTGACGGGAGACAAGCGCGCACTGACCGCCATTCCGACGTGTCTGCGGGGCGACCTCATTGAATCCATTGCGGGGCGCTGCATCTGTACTGAGCAGATGGTTAGCTTTGCTATTACGCGCTTTGGTCTAGCGGAGCTGCAGAAGCGGGTGCGTCCGTTCGTCGACCGCGATTCTGCAGCACACATCATCTTGGGGAGATCTTGCAGTGCAGACGCACAGCACGTTCAAGCGGCTTTGAACTCCTACATTGGCGACTTGAGAACGCGGGTCCACCCGTTGCTTGCAGATTGAAGCGAGGTGGAGCGCGAGCAACATCCTACCTGACTGCCTCCGATCTGGCAGCCGGCAGCTGGTAGCCAGCAGACCGACCGTATCCCGTAGGATTGGCACGGACGATTGCCGGCGATCCACACCGCCCATGAACGAACAAGAAGCGCTCGACCTCGCAACCTTTCACAGAAGCGCCGATCAGGCTGTGGGCGACGGATTCGGCGCTGCGCGAACGTTGCTCGAGGCAACGGTTGGCGAGCAAGGTACGGCCGAAGACATCCGCCACGTCAAGCAGTTCATGTTGGGCAGCATCGCTCTTGACCGCTGCATTCTCGAGCGAGAGATGAGCCAGGCCGGAGACTGGATCTGCTGGTCCCTGACTAGTAGGGTCGTCGACGATCAAGCGCAAGAACTGCACGTCGGCCGGCTCTACTCTTTCCCGGACAGGGCTGGCCTGATGGAGTCGCCGTTTGGCGACTTATTCATTAGCTGGCTCGCGCACTTCTTCTACTACGCACGCATTCGCGCCGCGATGCCGGAAATCGCGAAGGCAGTGTTCCCACTTGCGGTGATGGTCTTCAAAATGGGGCCCGTGCAGCACAGGGGGGTCGCAGACCTAGGTGCGATGTCCATGGCGTGGGCGAACCAAGAGCGCGCCGATCTAGTCGCGGAGTTGATGCCAGCCTTCGAAGATGCCGCAAGCAATGAGAGCTTGCCACCTGCAATCAGGATCCCTCTCATCCTGACGTTGACAGGCAAAACTGGAGACGCATCACGATGCGGAGCAATGCACTGGCTCAACGTAGCCCGTGGGCCACTGTTTAATCAGCTGAACGCGATGCAGCGGCTGCATGTACTGACCGATGCGTACGGCAGGTTGGGCACTGAAGAGATGTTCGAGGACTTGGTTGTCGCGGTCGATCAACTGCAAGCCGAAGCACTTGAGTCTGAAGGAATCAATGCAAGAAGAATGGTGGATGCGTGCGCGGACTATTCGTTCGCGATGGTCGGATCTAGTTTGACCCGCGGCGAGTTGGAACGCGCCCTGACACTCTTGGCGCACTGGTACGGCGTCCGTGAGGATCGGCTCGACACTGGCGAGGTGATTGTTTTCTGCCCGATGCACTCGGATGGATACATTGCGGTGAGTGGGCGCCAGTGCACATTGGTCGCGCGCAACCAAGATGCTGTTCTTCGAGAGCTTGCGTACTCGGGAAATGTCTTCCTCGGTGTAGCTAACAGCATCTCAGGCGCGAGTGCTCTTCCGGTGCACACTCCCGATCGTTTCGGCGTCCCCACAGCTCAATCTGCGCCACGTTTCGAAGCCGCCCTTCGAGAGGCCTATTGTCCGAACGAATTCACGCCAGACCTGACGGACAACTCCTCGCAGGTCGTACTCCGCAGCCAAGCACAACCGTTCCAAGCGATTCAACTTCACACATGGGGTACCACTTGGCCGGTCACATCAAGCCTTCGGCGTCCAAAGCCTGATCGTCCACTGGCGACCGTGCTTCTTTGGTCGGGTGGCGGCTCGATGACTGAAGCCATCGAACTCGAAGCGGTTCAAGCCATCCTTGAAGCCGCCGGCGCACACGTGCAGCTAGAGGCGCCCGAGGGCCTGGCAAGGGACCAGTTCCTGGCCGAATACTCAAGTGCGCGCTGGGACGTTGTATGGCTTGCCTCGCACGGAGAATTTAATCACTGGGATCCAAAGTCCGCCCGTGTTCAAATAGATAGAGTCCAGTCCTACACCAGCATCGACGATATCCTGGACTCATCGCCGCGCGGCGCTGCACGTCGCCTACTCATGCTGAATGTCTGCGACGGTGCACGGTCAGGGGAGCACGGACTCCTCCCTCGTGTGGGACTCGCCCCCGCCATCGCTGGCCCCGATCAGGCGGTCATATCCCATCTGTGGCCGACAGAGAATTGGGCTGCAGCGACCTTTGGGGTCCTGCTTGCGATTGAATTGGTCCGAACGAGGTCCTTCTTTGCGGCCTTTGTCGCCGCGTTAGGCCAACTCCGTGCGCCGCCGCGAGAGATCGCAGACCGACTCAATGCGGCAAAAGTCGGCCAGGAAATTGCTGCCCGACTTCGCCACGCAGACGCGGGCACCGAAATTAACATCTGGGGCTCCCCAGCATTTTTTCAATGACCGGTGCTACTGGAGGAGACGACCGGCTTCCTCAGGATGCGCCTCTTCTCCTTCGCCACCGTTGTCGTCGCGAGCAGCGACGACGACCCTGAGCACCTGTGTCCACGCGTCATCCGCGACGTGCTTGGGCAGTCCCGTCATCTTCATGATCTTGGCGACTGAGCGCTTCCTGCCCGTACTCTCCGATTCGCTTAGCCTCAAGCCGCGAATCTCTTCAAGGGCTACAGCCATTGCGCGATCCGTAAATCGATGTTTGCTCTCCAACCGACGCTTCGCGCGCTCTTGGCTGTACTTGGTGTACGCATCCCTGCGCCGATTCCACAGTACCGAAGCTCTTAGACCCACCGCACGACAGACGTTTTTCAAGGGCGGAAGCGGCAGGTGCTCTGGTGTCGACAGGAGATCCTGCACGATGTCATCCAATCGCTTCAGTAGAGGCAGACTGACTCGTGGCTTCGGATCAGGCGGAGGGATGATCGGTGTCGCTGAGCTGAAGAGCATTCGGCTCGCGCACTGCTCTGGATGCTGCAATAGCTCAAGTGGCGTGCACCCCTGTAGGGCGGCGATTCGAAAGACTGTTCTTAGTCTTGGCTTGGAGAAGACTTGGTTGACCTTGACCAGGCTGTCTGCAGCCACCTTATGCAGTGCGGCGCGTTCGTTCCTAGTCCATTCGCGTGTCTTCTCAATGAACAGACGGATGGGCTCTGAAGGGAACACCATTCCAGGATCGTCGGCCAATGCGCCGAGCATATGTAGCATCTGGATCTGACACCAGTCGGCCCATGGGTTCGTGCCGTGGCTCGGCTCGCGGTGCTTTGAAAGTTTCTCGCCACAGGCAACGCAGTTGTGACGGAGGTGCATGCCTCGGAAGTGGCGTTGCGGTGATCCGCAGGAAGCGCACCTCCATTGGAGTGGAATGTCGTGGACAGGACAACGAGCTATCAGCGACATCCCCCATGCTAGCGGCTCTGCAAACCCTTCATCTGCCGCCTCATAGCAGGCTGAGCACCAGTGTCGCTGCTCTGCGATGCACCCTGAATAGCTCTCACCAAGCAGCCCCCTGAGTGGGAGCAAGGTTCCTTGCGAAAGATTCGACTGACCAGTCAATCGCTGCAACAACTGGACGGAGTAGGCCGTGCTCGGCGAGTAGGAGCAAAGGGCGCGGTAGTCCAAGTACAATCGGCGATTACCGGGACCCGGAGACTCGATCGCCCACTCCTCTGAGAGCAAGCGAGCGAACTGGAAGGGTGTGGCGGCGTGAGTCCAAGCCAATCGAATTGTGTACGAAGCGAGACTCTCCACCAGGAACGTGCCGGCCCCCTCCAGGGGCAGTGGTGGCAGTGCGGTGCTCATGGGACAACCCGCTTTCGAGCGCGAGGCCTTGGCTTGGGGCCGTGGCGACTTCGCTTTTTTCGCCGAGTTGGTGCCGACGACTCGTGGCCAGCGTTGGGCGAAGCATTCGGGTCCGCTTCATCCGCGTTTGGGAGACTCTTACCACCGCTGCCGCGCTTCGGCTGAAACGGCTCAAACGCAACCTCGATGGAGACGGCCTCCGCGTGCTGCCTCTCGACCTCACGACGCGTTGGCAACGCTCGCAAGATGATCGAGTCGTTGATGGCAGGGGCGGATTCGGCGGCTTGAATAGCAAGCATTCGCCGCAGCGCCGAGCGAGCCTCACCGAAGACGCCGGCTGTAGCCTCCATGACCAATTCTATACGGCGCTCCATGCACGTCGGTGGCGAGAGAAGCACTTTGAGTTGTCCGCAAAGCCATCCGACCACCGCGAGGAACGCAGCGTGATCGTTGGCGTCGTGCTGACGGTACCGACGCACGTGTATTACGCGCATCGCTCGATTGATCTGACCGGAGTTGTTCCACAATGCCATTAACCGCACCGTGCCGGCGAGAACAAGTACGGCGCCGACGCGCATGCAGAACACCCGAAGTCCTTCCAAATGGTGCTCTGGCGACCTGCTTCCAGCCGTCATGCAAATCAGATTCGCTTCGTCGATGATCAGGAACTTGAGACCCCTTGCAATGGCCAACCGCTCTGCAGCGATCCGGATGCGTGGCTCGGTCATCCCGCGTTGAATCGGGCTGCGCTTTGAGTCGATGTCCTCGGCAGTCATCGCCGCCAATGATCTGGCTAGGAATGGGTCCCCCAAAGCCTCGAGGATGCGTTCAAACATCGACTTGCTGCTGAAGTACGACTGGTCCGACGTCATGGCGATCTCGTATATCAACGGGATGGAGCCCGCAGTCCACGTCTCTGGTGCACCGACCAACTCTGCGCGCAGCTCGTGGCAGATGTGCGTCTTGCCGGCACCCGTGGGGCCAACAATGAAAATGATCTCCCCAGGCTCAGCCATCACACAGCTGTGATATGCAAGAGAGTATGCCTCTGCGTAGAGCGTATGTAGCTGGGTTGTCTTAGCCATGGTTTCCAACCTCTCGTGTTGGAAAGATGGGAGTCTGGACTCGCCCCTCGTCCTTCGGTTCGGAGTTGGGTAGCGGTTCGCTGCATGGGGCGGGATCACCCGCCGAGCCGGCCGGCTGCGCAGCGAGCAGACGATTGATGCGTTCCGCATTTCGTTGATGTGCGAGCCTGCGAGCATCTCGATTCTCGCCGGCGCGGATCCCGATGTGCATTCCATCCACCAAGCGCTCGTCCTGGTCTAGCAGACAAAGCTTCTGATAGTCGTTGGAGCGCGCGACCTCCCATCCCGATTCGAAGCGAATGTAGGTGATCCTCGGATCTTCCGGATCAATCCTCACCTCAAGCAACTTGCTTTCGCGGGAACGAGAGTGCATCTCGGGCGAAGTGTAGGTGCGATAGCCGTAGCGCAGGCCCTTGGTCGGGTCGATGCTGTACTCACCGGGCTTCGCCGGAACCGCAGTTACGATCAAGAAATCCAAGGAACTGACATCGACAGCGACGCCAGGAGAAAGCTGCGCACGGCTCTCGAGGTACATCTGCCTGGGACTGGCTTCAGCTGTGCCTTGAGGCGTATCGCCATAGTCCCCAAACAGGTAATCCTGCGACGCCGAGCGGATTGATTGATATGCCAGCGTAGCGGTTCGCCGACTTTTGTGGCTGCCATCTGCCGAACGCCCTGCCGTGTCGTTGGCAGTCGAGCCGGGAACGCGACGCAGAAGCTGGTAGTTGAGCTGCTTCACTAGGTTCTCGACGACTTCTCCCCACCTGGGCGCTGTAGCAGGGCGATCGAGGATGTGCGCCCTGTATTTCGAGTGCAAGTCTCTGAGCCAGTGGTTTGCATACTCCGACCCCCGGTCAAGGAACATGTAGCGAGCAAGGTAGCCATGTCGTCGGGCAAAGTCCCGCAGGAGAAGGGCTGTGAGGTATCGCGAGGCGTGGCCAAACACGAAGGCCATCGCCATGGGTAGACGCGAATACGCGCAAACCGCCACTGCAACGATCGGACGGTAGAGGCCCATTTGCTCCGCCACCTCGGCCCACATCCGGTTGTCCGCGGGCGTTGAATCCGCGTGGACAATCAGTCCACCCACGTGGGAACACATATGTCGGTCGAGCGGATCCGATGGTGGTTCGATCGCGTTTGCTGCACGCCTTCCCTGCTGGGCGTTCACTCGGGAAACCCGGCAAATCCGGTTGACTTCGCGGCTCAGTGTGTCCCGCGAGACCTTGCTAAGGCCCTTAGCCTCCAGTTCTGTATCAAGGACACCCAGTGCTTGTGATATCGAATCCGGCGTAGGAATTAGGATCCTCTCTTCAATGACTTTTTTAATGACGGGAAGTTGCTCCATCACCCGGCGATCCCGATTTCCACGCGATGAGTAGTGGGGAAGAAATGCTTCGAGCTCACTCCTTCCCGTCGCACGGGCATCCCGGACAGATTCGTGGAATCGCCTCTCGTGACGTGTGAATCCCCGCACACCTGCCTCTGCGCTCAGGTAACCTTCGTGTAGTTCCTCAGCACGCTTGAACTCCGAAGCGGAGCAGGTGAGCAGGGGCTCTGAATCGGGATCGATCCATTCAGAGGCTTGCTCCGCTGCGCGTTCCGAAAGAATCTCTGCTTCCCGCCGTGCGGCATCCTCGCCGTTCGAATACAGCATGAACCTGTGGGAATGCTCAACGGAGATTGGAAAACAGCGCAACAGACCAAAAAGGTTCCTCTGCACCAGTCCTTTGGCGAGACATTCGAGCGTTGCACCATTCACCTCAGTGTGGAGTTCCTCGGCTGATCGAGGACGTCGACTCAACAAAGCGAGGACGCGATCAATGACTCCCTGCTCGGCTTCGGTGGGCGGCTTCGCGATGTAGTCGGAGAGGAGCTCCAGGTTGGCGCAATAGGCTGCGCTGTAGGCAGCGTCAGTGACAGTGACGTGCTTGATGCCAAGCTCACGAGCGCTTTGCACGGCGGGCACGAAGACGTACGCGTCACCCTCCAATGCCCAATCTGAGTGCTGCTCCGCAAGCTTTTCCCTGATGAAGCTCGCCGGCTTGCACTCCACGAGCCTCACTGAGTTCGATGACACGACCAAGAAATCCGGCGTGTAGTTTGCGACGTGCACTCGGCGGGAATCGAGCTGCCGCCGCAATTGGATCTGAGGCGGTTGATCGACCAGAACCAAGAGATTGGGGTCCAGATCCTGCTCAATGAGGAATGGAAGTTCCACGCCCCGACTTTCGACCTGAAGCTGAGCGTCGAGCCGTGTAGAGGTGTACAGGCCTCGGATCGACAGGTGCCCATGTGCGCCGACAACTCTTGAGGGGTCGGACTCCATTGCTCGCTGTATATAGGCGATGGCGCGTGGCAATAGTCCTAAGTGGTCGATGCGGGGAAGTAGTTCGTCGAAGTTCATCGGGCAGTCTCCCCAGCTGTGGCGGGAGGGCGGCACAAGTGATTCGGATTGTTGCGAGACATGGCTTCGTTCCTCTCTCGCTTCGCGCGGCGTCTGGGCAATAGGAGCCCGTGCCGCGACGGAGCAGCAGTTGACAGGTGGCATCTGCAGGAGGAAGCTTTGATGCAGAGCGTGCAGTTCTGCTCACTTTGGAAGGCCCGCTGGCTGCAACCGGCGGGCTTTCTGCTTTCTCGCGCAGGGTAATTTGTTCGTTGCGTTGGTTGGGAGCGGCTTAAGGGTTCGGGTGGGCGGTTCCTCAGCAGGGGCCTCTACTGACGTTACGCGACGGCCGCACGCTTGGTGAACCCCCCACTTCTGCGTCCAAGTGGGCGTAACCCATTGATCACTCCGCCATTGCGAGGATCACCGAGTTGACCAGTCGAACGCCGGCATTTCCGTCGTCTCCGCCTTTGTCGGGGTTTCTCGACAAACGGGTTGGATCGCGAGGGGAAACCTATCAGCGGCGGGTTGCATCGGATCGAGTCAAGGCCTGGGCAAGTGTCGCGGCAGCAGAGGACGAGCTGCGGCTATTGGATGACAGGCTGAGCGGGGAGCTTGGGCGCAACTTGGCGCCCGTGTGGACCACGCTACGCGACCGCGATCATTACCTGAGCGGTGAAGCCAAGCCGAACCGCAGTACCGTAGATCGCTTGGCAGTTGCGCTCCCACTGTCCCGTCGGCTGTACGACTCAACACTGTGGGTGGCCCTTGATGCATCGACCGATCTCCGAACCCTGGTCGATCTGATCGCAGCTTGCAGGCGCCAGCTCGGCGTGACGGACTCGGAGCTTTATCTTGAGGGTGATCGACCGAAGCTGTTGATCGAGGATCTCTACGACGGAAGGCACATGGCCTGTCTCGTTGCGAGCATGCGCGTGAATGAGCGTGACGAGCGACTCTGCTTCGATGCAGCGCTCGGGCTTCTGCGGGCGATGCTTGCGTGGTCCCTGATCGGAGGGATGAAGGATGCGGCGGAAGTTGTATGGGGACTGCTGAAAGACACCCTGCTGGACGGAATGGCGGCGGGCAACCGGGAAATCAGAATTGCCGACGACTATTGGAGCCACATCTGCGGCGCCTTGACCAACCGGCTCGCTGCACTACTCAGTGCAACCGGTCGCATTCGTCTAAAGCAGCGCCACGATGCATGGCCATCATCATTCAGCATCACGCTTTTTTGGCCACTCGTTCAGGCGATCACCGCGCCAGAAGCGTGCGAGGAAGGAGAGATCAAGGACGTATTCGCCGCTTTCGATGGCGACACCGGTAGGGCAGCATGGCTTGAGAAACATCGCCTGGTGGTTGCGCGAGAGCAGTACGTTCGCGCGCGAGCACCGAGGGCCAAAGCTGGACAGGCGAATGGAGTCGACGCTGGGTCAGCCATATCCAGTTTGTTCCGAGGCTGAGGATTTACCCGACAACAGCTGCAACGTCGGGACATTTTCGATCTTGATCCACGTGAACAAGATCCGACGCTCTCCATTGCCAATGCGGTGGTAGTCCTTGCACCCACATGTGCCACGTACTGCAAAGGGACCAATTGAGGGATACCCTCGGGATTCGTAGAGCGCTATCAATGGGTTGAGGGCACACAATCGAGCGCTGCCGATGCGCTGACCTTTCCGGACCCGGCCCAATAAGGGATATTCGGGGTGGGCCTTCTGAGGCCGACGCCCCCAAGCATTTTGGAGATGCCTCGGAGAGCGATCGGGGCCCAGAACCACAGGGCGAATTGGGACGCATGTCTCGCAAGGTGAGCGGAGGGTATGGAAAGCAGTCGTCACGAACGTACGAAGTCCTATGTCCTGGCGCGGCAGCAACATCCCGCCTGGCAGCTCTTGGCTGCGCGACGGGGACCGTTGGTCTTGAGCTGCCTACAATCGCTGTTCGAGCAGAGCCAAGACGGCATCAATTTCGACGAAGCACAGCAGGGCCTCGCTGAGCTGCTTACCGAGCATGCCGGACTAAGCGACTTCGACATCAGCGGGGACACTGTTGTATTGGCGCGACGCGATTTGCGCAATTGGATCCGGCGCTCCCTCGTGGTCGAGCGCGAAGGGCGGCTCTATGCGACCGATGCGCTCGAGTCCGCGTTCCGATTTGTAGACTCCCTCGACAGCCGCATCATGACGTCTACCGCATCGCGGTTGGCGGTCGTGCAGCGCGAGGTCGAGCGCCTGGAAGCGAGGCTGAATCCAGACCCGCAGAGCAGGGCCGAGCGGCTGCGCCGGCAGATCACCGATCTTCAGCGAGAGTTGGATGAGGCTAAAGCGGGTCGCATCGACATTGCGGATGCACGTGAGGCTGCCGAAGGTATTCGAGAACTGTACTCCTTGGCCACCAGCCTTCGCGCGGACTTCCGTAGAGTCGAGGACTCCTGGCGCGAGGCAGACATGCGGCTGCGCCACGCTGTGGTCAGCGACGGACATCATCGTGGCGCAATTGTCGACACCTTGTTGGACGGTCACGATAGTCTGCTCGAGACCGCCGAGGGCCGGGTCTTCCAGGCATTCCATCAGCAATTACAGGAGGAGGTCGAGCTGGAGGCTATGAAGCGAAGGCTGCGCGCCATCCTCCAACATCCGCAGGCTGGTGCCGCCCTAAACATTACGCAGCAGTCCGACTTGCGCTGGCTCGTGATGCGTTTGGTTAAGGAGTCAGCCCTGGTGATCCGGACGCGCTCGCGTAGCGAGCGGGATGTCCGCAGCTTTCTGCGAACCGGACTTGCTGCAGAACACCATCGCGTTGGTCAGCTGCTCAAGGAAGTTTTCCGGTATGCGCAGGCCGTGGACTGGAGCTCGGCCTCTGTGCGCCGACAAGCATCTGGTCTACCGCCTCTGGCCATTTCATGCGCCGGAATCCCGGCGGTGGAACGACTCCGGTGCAAATCGCTGGATGGGAAGTCTCAGCGGGATCTGGAGCTCCAACGCCTGGCGGGAGACATCAATCACATCGACGAGGAATTCTGGTCCTCCCTGGATAGTTTGGACCGGGAGGCGCTGGTTCGGGACACCGTCGAAGCAATTCGCATCAGCGATCGTCCGATCAGTCTGGGCGACCTAGCCTTACGCTTGCCGCCCACTCATGACCTCGAGACAATCGCTGTGTGGATCGGCATGGCGCGCGAAGCGGGTAGCGCGATCGGGGAGGAGCGTGAGGCCCTGGACCTCGTTTCTCGAGATGAACGACACCTACGTTTCGTGGTCCCTCGTGTTGAGCTTAGCTCTACGTCTTTCGAAGGCTTTGACTGGGAACCTTGACGTGAGGATTGGCACCGAAGACAAGAGCTCGAGTCTGCCGCTCTCTGGCTCCGCTAACTCCCTTCCGCTCGAGCAAGACCGGGGCGCCGCAGTGGTGCGTCCCGCATTGCTCGAACTCATGAAGCACGGTCTGTTGGAAGAATCCAGCAAGCCCAATCTTTACCGAATGACTTTGCTGCATCGCGACGAGATTGAACGCGTGTTGGCGTCTCTTGATCTGGGCCTGAAAATTGATGATGTCCGCGGCCTGGTATTCGTCGTCGTGGCCACCGATGCAAACCGCGAGGACGACGAGTGGTCACACCCACTAGTGCGGCGCCAGCGCTTGACCCTGGAGCAATCCCTGCTCCTTGCAATCCTTCGTCAGCAGTTTGTCGCGTATGAAGTAGAGGCTGGTGTCGGTGCCGGCAGTGCTCGTGTCGCGCTGGAGGATTTACGGCCCCATCTACAGGCATACCTCGGAGATCTTGGAAGCGACGCACAGGAGCAAAAGCGTCTGCTGAATCTTCTGGAACAGCTAAAGGTCCATGGCATCGTTAGCGATGTCGACCAGGAGGACCGCGTCACCATTCGGCCGATCATTGCCCATCTGGCCAATCCCGAAAGCCTTGCCAATTTGATGCAGGCCCTGCGAGAGTCTGCTGGCCGCGGCACCGAGCCTGCCGACGAACCGGCGGAGAAGGAAGAGTGAGCGCGTCGTCGCTCACAGCGAGCGCCAGCTACGTTCTCACGCACCTCGACCTGTACGATTGGGGAGCCTTCAGTGGGAGACACAGCGCGCCCATCGACACAACGGGCACTGCGATCATCGGACCCACCGGCAGCGGCAAGACCACCTTGGTCGACGCGCTGATGACCTTGTTGGTCGCCAATCCCCGCTACAACCTTGCTTCAACCGGCGGCCACGACAGCGACCGCGATCTGGTCTCCTACGTGCGGGGCGTTTCCGGCGCCGGCAAGGACGACGGCAGCAACGAACACATCGTGCGTCCGGGTCCGGTGGTCACGGCCATCGCGGCAAGCTTCGGCGATGGCCAGTCGGTGCTACGCATCGGCGGCCTGTTCTGGTTCGATGGCACCAGCTCGGCTTGGGCCGATCTGAAGCGCCGTTGGCTGTTCTGCCAAGGTGAGGGGCCAGGCCTGGACGACTGGCTTGAGACCCACCATGAGGGCGGTGTGCGAGCGTTGAAAGACCTGGAGAGGGCGCATGCGGGCCTCAAGGTATACGAGACCAAGCAGGCCTTTCTGGCTCGGCTGCGCACCCATTTCGAAGTCGGGGAAAACGCCTTCGCACTGCTGAACCGTGCCGCGGGTCTGAAGCAGCTAGACAGCATCGACAAGGTGTTCCGCGAGCTGGTTTTGGATGACCGTTCCGCCTTCGACAGTGCGCGCGCCGTCGCAGACGAGTTCGACACATTGGCCGGAATCCGGCAAGAGTTGGAGACGGCGAGGAAGCAGCGCGACAGTCTTTGGCCTGTTGCGAAAGGATGGCGCGAACACCAGGAGGCCACCGAGAAGCTTGAGGAGCAGCGACAGGTACAGCACCTATTGCCGGTCTGGTTTGCGCTGCATGGCCTGACCTTGCAACAGGATCGACTGGACGCAGATCGCGTGACACTGGCGGAAAAGGGGCAGGTGCAGTCGGTCCTGGCGGAGCAGATAAGGCAGGCCGACGAGCAGGCCCGCAATCTGCAGGCGGTCTACCTGCAGGCTGGTGGTGGTGAAGTGGAGCTGCTGCGCAAGCAGATCGAAAGCCAGCAAGGCGTGCTACTTCGTCGCGAACAGACGGCCAAGGACTACCAGGCAGTCGCGGACGCTCTTGGGCTAGACAAGTCAGTGAGCCAGGATGCCCTGAATGCCAATCGGCGTGCCGCCGGTTTGCGACGTGGTGAAGCGTCGGCACAGCTCGCGAAAGAGGAGCAGGCCGCCTGGGAGCTTGGGGCAAAAAAGCAAGCAGTAGAGAACGAGCACCAGCAACTGGCGCAGGAGTTGGATGAGGCGAAGAAGCGTCCAGGCTCGAACATTCCGGTGGCGCAGCAGCACTTTCGTAGCCAGCTCGCTGAGCAGCTCGGGCTGAGTGAAGCGGACCTGCCATTTGTTGCAGAGCTGTTGGAGGTCAAGTCGGCCGAACAGGTGTGGCGGGGTGCGATCGAGCGTGCCATCGGAAGCGAACGACTTCGCATCTTGATCGACCCTCAGCATGCACAGCGCGCCTTGGACTGGGTCGAGTCGCGCGACAACAGGCTGCACGTGCGGATCCACGAGGCGGTTGCTGCTGGTGAGGCAATTCGGTTCTTCGATGACGGCTTCACCCGCAAGCTCAACTTCAAGTCCCACATGCACCGCGAATCCCTCAAGCGGCTGCTGGCCGGGATCGACCGGCATTGTGTAGGCGACGTTGAATGCCTTCGTCGCACTGCGCATGCAATGACGGTTGGCGGGCTGATGTCAGGTCGTCAGGGCTATTTCGATAAACAGGATCAGAAGTCGCTTGCCGCGGACTGGATGACCGGCTTCGACAACCGAGACCAGTTGGCGCGCTTAGGCAGCGAACTGTCAGATCTTTCTCATCGCCGCGAAAGAAGCAGCGCAGAGTTCCTCGCTGCAAAACTAAGCGCTGAGAGTACCAAACGGGCACTAGCTCTGATTGAAAAAATTGAGACGATCGACTTTGTGGACATCGACGTGACCAGCGCGCGTCGTGAACTCGACTTACTTGAGCAGCGATTAGTTGCCTTGACATCGCCGAAGTCCGACCTCAGCCAGGCGAAGCTGCGCTGGGAAGATGCGCAGGCGGGTCTAGCGGTACTTCGCAATGAGGCGCAGGAGCTAGGGTCGGCCATCCTTTTCCTGGAGCGCAGCGTGCGTGAAGCAATGGAAGTCATTGCGCAGCTGAAGGCACGCGTCGGCGCAGGTCTCAGCGTGGCTCAGCAGGGACTGGCCGAACGCACATTGGGCCCTATCCAGGCGAGAGATCAGGTGAATCTAGATCAGAAGGAGCGCGAGGCAGCCGAAGGCCTACACAAAGCGCTGGAGACGCTCACGAAGCGCTGCGCTGCAATTGAGCAGCAACTGGTGCGCGACATGAGTAAGGCCAAGGTCGCCGATACCGGCTCACTCAGCGAAGTCGGAACCGAAATGCAGGACGTTCCGGCCTTTATGGAGCGCCTTCGAGTGCTGGAGGAAGAAGCGCTCCCCGAGAAGCTCGGCCGTTTCTTAACCTATCTCAACCAGTCATCAGACCAGGGCGTGACGCAACTTCTGAGTGAGATAGAAAGCGAAGTGACTGCAATCGAGGAGCGCATCGCCGATCTCAATGCGACCCTACAACGGGTGGACTTTCAGCCAGACCGTTACCTGCGCTTGGAACCCCAGCGGGTCGAACACGAGAGTCTGCGTACCCTGCGCCAAACGCGCGCCCAGCTGCGCTCGGCCCAGCTCCGGGACGACCAAGGCGAAAGTCACTACCACGCACTGGCTGAGCTGGTCCGCCTACTGCGCGATGCGGTGGATCGGCGCAAGACGTTAAGCGCGCTTGCCTTGCTGGATCCCCGCTACCGGCTGCAGTTTGCCGTGCTTGTGATCGAACGGGGAAGCGGAGCGATGGTGGAGAAACGCACCAGCTCGCAGGGAGGCAGCGGCGGGGAGAAGGAAATTATCGCCAGCTACGTGCTCACTGCCTCGCTCAGCTACGCGCTGTGCCCCGCGGGCAGCGAAAGACCACTGTTTGGCACCATCGTGCTGGACGAGGCCTTCTCGAAGAGCTCGCAGGCGGTAGCTGGGCGAATCATCCGCGCTCTGTCGGAGTTTGGCCTCCATCCGCTGTTCGTCACGCCGAACAAGGAGCTTCGCCTGCTGCGTGAACACACCCGCTCGGCCATCGTCGTGCATCGTCGAGGCTTTCAAGCCAGCTTGACCTCGCTCAGCTGGGAGGAGCTTGAAGCACACGCATTGAGACGGGCGCAGCAACAGGAACGCGATCTTGAAGTCCCCGGATGAACTGGCTGCTGTCCTGACGCGTCAGTGGCACCTGGCGGACCAGCGCGAACGACGCTTGTTGGATCCGCATTCATGGCCGATACGGCTGACCATCGGTCGTCCGCCAGCGGACGTTTTCGAACGCCGCACCGCGGTAGTACGTGGGCACATCGAACGCTGGCGGGCTGTCACCGTGGGCGAAGTCGGCTGGCAGGAGGTTCGCTATCGCAGCGCCGCCCAACCTGTCCTGTTGCCACAATGCTGGCTGATCGCTTCAGTCGAAGAGTGGGCGCAGGCGACGGGCGACGTGCAGGTGCAAGTGGAGTTCGAACGATTTCGAAGATTGCTCGACCGCGTCGACTCGAGGTTCCACCCTTTGCTCATCAGGCAGCGCGCACTCTGGCGAGACCGAGGCGAGATTGAGATTGTTCAGGCAGTAGCGTTGAGTCTGGAGTTGGAGCCGGGGGTGGCTGCAGGCCGGCCCCTACGCGCAGTAGCTGCAGCAGGTGTCGACAGCAAGTTCATCGAACGCAATCGCGCACTGGTCACGGCGCTCCTGGATGTCCGCTTCGACGGGGAAGCCTCCGAGCAGGGCCTTGCAAGCTTTCTCCACGCCGCTGATGAGGGGGATCACTGGCTCTTGGTGGTGCCGATGTCGCCAGGGTTAATGCCCTTCGAGCAGCAACGCGTACGTGCCCGTGAGTTGACAGAAACCCCGCTGCCCTCAGCGAACTTGGTGTTGGTTGAGAATGAGCGCTGCGTGCACCTCCTACCGGAGGTTCGAAACAGCATTGCCGTGCTCGGTTCCGGTCTAGATCTGGCGTGGCTCAAAGCTGACTGGATAGGTCGGCGTCGATTGGTTTATTGGGGTGATATGGACACTTGGGGCTTGTACATGCTGTCGAGGGCCCGGGCACTCCAACCACACCTGGAGCCGGTTCTGATGGATCGGGCCCTATTTGAACGGCACAGTGCCGCCTTGGCGGTGGCAGAGTCGGTTGCCGCAGGTTCTGCGCCCCCAGATGGACTCAACGACGATGAGCGTACGTTCTACGAGTATCTGCTCCAGCAAACCAAGGGGCGGATTGAGCAAGAGTTCATTCCGAAGGAAGAAGTAGCGCAAGCATTGCTTGAGCGCTTGACTCAACATAGTGCTTCTACGAAGCACGGGAGCCCGAGCGAATCGTAGGTGCTGCGTGTTTTCTTGGAGAAAGACTCGAGTTAGCGCCAAGAGACCGCGGCGAAAGACTTTCGCTTCAACGCCCCTTGGCGAACAACATCTTCCTCAAAGCCGAGCCTGACGAGAAAGCGTGACCTGACGCATTGCAATCACCTGGATCGCATCGTCTCGAACTACTTCACAGTCGACGCTGAGTCTTTGTTGGTGGAGCGGCCGTCGATCAGGACAATGTTTTTGGAGGTTTCGATTTTCAGGTCTTGCAAGATCTTCTTTACCCGCGCCCATTCGCCATCGGTGAAGTAGAGGATTGCCGTGATGGACGACGATGCGTCGTTGGCCTTTTCGTAGATCTGCACCTGGTTCTGCAGGTTTATCTTCAGCTTGGTGTTCCGCGCGAGCTTGAACTCCACCAGCGTCTTATCGGCGTTGCCTTCCGAGATCTTGTAGTCCACCGGCCCCCGGCCGTTGTTGACCTCACGGTTGACGTCCATCCGCGACGCGAACCAAGTTAGTCGGTAGAGGAGTTGTAGGTGAGCCTCCTGCGTGATCGGCTTGCCGTTGATGTAGAAGATCCGCCACCCATCTTTGTGCTCGATGACGTTCTTCAAGAAGTTGACCCGGGCCATGCTCTCGGTAAACGAGTTGCCGCCGGTGTAGAAGACCGTTCCTTCCAGATGCTCCCGCACCAGCCGGGACACTTCGTCGACGAACTGCGCTTGGGTGTCGGCCACCTTCTTCTTGCTGGTCCGGTGAGCTTCGTCGGCGTTGTCCTCCTTGGTGCGAATGAAATGGTCCAGGAGGATAGGAAACTGCTCAACCGTCCGCGCCGCCAAGCGCTTTCGATCTTGGTTGGTCGCATCCTCGGCCAAGCGGGACATGAAGTAAGTGTCGACCTGTTTGCGCAGCTGCTCGTTGGGGATGGACTGGTAGACGTCCTCGATCCCGTCCAGCAGGTCCCCGCGATTGATCCACGCATCGTCCCTAGTCAGCATGTCCTTCGGCGTCAGGATCACGTAGTCACCGTTGACGAAGGGCAGCTCATACCTCCCCGGTATCCAGCGCTTGCTGGCTGGATTGAAGGTCACGCGGTTGACCCCGACCAACCTTACGAACTCCGGGCGGAGGTGGGTTCTGGCAAAGGTCTGGGTGTAGTCCAGGAGGAACTGCTTGATCAGGTTGGTGACGAAATCGCTCAGATGATCTCGACCTACCCCTTCGCTCAGCAAACACAGCTTTTCCAAGTGGCTGGATTTGGTGATCTTCTCGGCGCCGAAATCTCGGAAGATGTGGTGGAGGTTCCTGTGCAGCGTATTGGCGAACTGCGCGCCCAGGCCGTTGCCACTGTTGCCCGACCGGCTGAACCCCAGCCAGTTCTGCTTGACCTCCGCGAAGCGAAACCACTGGTCGACATGGACTTGGGTGAGTGCGCCGGTGGCAGACACATCGCGCAGGAACTTGAGGTAGTCGACGATCTGCTCATGGAGATCCTGGTACACGGCGTTCTTACTGTCGAACAGCAGGAACGGGTCGACAAAAAGTGGCAGATCGTTGACCAGCGACACGTTGAACGCGCCGAAGGATTCCAGGATCTCCTTGTCTACCTCGAAGAAATCCGAGAAGTAGATCCCTACCCGCCCCACCTCTCTGGCTCGTGTCACCCGACTGCTCCTTTGGCCAAGGCTTCGATAATGCCACCATCCCCAGCGCAAACAGTCCCGCTGGCCCTGTTCCGGAATGCCGGGTCCGGAGGAGCTAGACATGCGTAAGGCAAGGGGGAACTGATAATGGACTTGCGCACTTCGGCGACAAGCTTGCCAATTGTCAGCCCATTTCAGTTGTGCCGACTCGTCCGAACCACAACGGAGAACAACCTGGCGCAGGCCCAAGAGAGCCCAGCGCAGTCAGCTCTTCATTGCCAGGGATCTGCAGGTGCTGTGCAGTGCGGATGCGTTCAAATCCGGCAACCTCGTACAAGCAGATGAACATGGCGTGTCCCGCCTCATGCCCGATGAACGAGGCCAGATGACTCGCCTTGGACAGCAAGCTTTCGGTGCGCTCTCCGAGTTGAGATTGATACGCGTTGTAGATCGCGTGGCGCTCGGTCGCCAAGGAAGGCAATGCACGACGCAACTCCTTCTCTGTAGGGCGGTGGCGCATGACCATGACCCGGTTCGGGTCCACACCAGCTTTAGCCAACAGGTCGTGGAACTCGATCACGGACTAGCCCCCCAAGATGTTCGCACTCCTTCCCGGGAACGGTACCAGAGACACTCGCATCGGATTCGGGACGGCCGCTTCACGTCGAATCCTGACGGCAAGTTCCGGCCATCGATGGGTTGGCTGCGCACACCGATGAAGTGGATCAGCCGGACCGTGGTGAGCTGCTCACCAGCGGGTGTTGTGATCAGAGCTTAGCTGGAAGAATTCCCGGTCGATCTCGTCCAAGAGGAGACGAGCACCAGTGTCCTGTGCAGGTATCCAATGACTGACTCCGACCGTCCAGGAGCACTCATTCACCAGAGATCGGGGAATGAGTTAGCCGTCGCGTCCCATCCCGTTTGACGCCGCGTGACAGAGCTGCGATGTTTGCGCAACCGTACACGCTGAACAACCCGGAGCTGTTGCATGCGCAAGGTATCGAACGAGACCTACGAAACCGAGAAGGTGCCGGGGCACTACCTGCTCGAAATGAGCCTCGAGAATCTTCGGTGCTTCGGAAAGAAGCAAACGATGAAGCTCGCGGATACAAATGGCGTGCCGCATCAGTGGACGATCATCCTTGGCGAAAACGGAACGGGCAAGACGTCGCTTCTCAAGGCGATTGTCGCGCTTGCCCCATCACCCAAGCAGATCTTTGGCCAGAATCAGGAGCTCCATCTGTATCCCGGGCTCCAAGACTGGGCCAGCGTTTGGGACACACGTCGGCAGTCGGGAAACATGACGGCGCGCATCTCCGGCATCACAGCTAAATCGCGCTCGCGTGCCCGCGCCGCCAAGGGTGAACGCCTCGAGCTTTGGGTAGAACAGCGCCACAGTGGTCGCAACCGAATCACCTACGGTGCGGAGGAGTACTCGCAACTCGGAGACTTCCTCTGTTTCGCGTACGGTGCGTCGCGTCGAATGGGAAAGGCGTCGCTGACAAATGACACGTATTCAACGGCGAGCGTTAGCCTCTTCGACGACGACGCCCCGTTAATCAACGTCGAGGAGTTTTTTCTTCGTGCTGACTACGATGCAAAAACGTCGCGATCACGAAAGGCCACTCAGCAACGAGAGACGGTCCGCAAGCTGCTTGTGGAGATACTCCCAGATGTTTCGGATCTGAGGATAACCAAGGGGGCTGCGAATGCTCGCGTCGTTGAGGCGAAGACGCCTTTTGGCTGGGTTCGTCTGAGCGAGATGAGTCTGGGCTACAAGAGCCTCATCGCCTGGCTCGTGGACTTTGCGTCACGGATGTACCACTACCATCGCACCAAACCGCATCCCTTCAAAGAGCCTGCGATGGTGCTCGTTGACGAGATCGACCTGCACATGCATCCGAGATGGCAACGCAAAATCCTTGGCTATCTCTCACGAAAGTTTCCCAACACGCAGTTCATCGCAACGGCCCACAGTCCGCTTATCGTTCAAGCGGCGCTGGAAGCCAACCTCGTGCTGCTGAAGCGACGCGGCGCACAGGTTATCATTGAGAACGAAACTGAAACAATCCGCACTTGGCGTATTGATCAGATTCTTACGAGCGACATTTTTGGCCTGAGCTCCGCACGCTCTGAAGACGTAGAGAAGCTTCTGGTGGAACGTCGGGCGTTGCTTGTGAAGCCCGGGATGGACAGCCAAGATGAGACGAAGCTGCAGCAGATCGAGAAGCAGCTCGGACGCGTGCCCGTCGCGGAGACGCACGAAAACCTTGAGGCCATGGAAATTGTTCGGCAGGCGGCGAAAGAACTCAAGCCGATGGGAGCCTGACGTCCGTGATCCGAATCAAGAAGCCTGCAGCAATAACACCGTCAATACTTTCCGACAAAGGGAAGACCGAAACAAAAAGGCTTGCCCAGTTGACGAAGGTGAAGCTCAGCACCCATAAATTCAACAGCAAGCTGTACGGCGGCGCGGAAGTCAAAGACGTCCTCAAGAAACTTCAGGCAGACAAGTGTTGCTTCTGCGAGGCGAGGGTCTCGCATGTGAGCCACGGCGACGTCGAGCATTTCCGACCGAAGGGCGGGTGGAAAGAAAGCGAGCCGGGAGTGCTCGTGAAGCCCGGATACTGGTGGCTGGCGTACGACTTCAAGAACCTATTCTTGTCGTGCCAGCTTTGCAACCAGACCTACAAGAAAAACTACTTTCCGATCGCTAGCGCTGGAAAGCGAGCAAGTGGACCGAAGAGTTCGCTCGCCGCCGAGAAGGCGCTCATCATCGACCCAAGTCGCGTTGATCCGGCCAAATATCTCACGTTCAATCAAGAAATGGCCGTCGCACGCAACGGGCACGAGATGGGTGTTCAAACGATTAAGCGGACCGGCCTCAATAGAAGCAAGATTGTGGAAGAGCGTCTTCAGCATCTTGAAACACTCAAGCTGCTGGCGGACGTTGCGCGCGGGAACACCTCGCAGGCTGCGAGAGCGAGGGCACACCTCAAGAAGATGGGAGCGGCGACCTCCATCTATTCGTTGATGGTGCGCGAGAACTTTCCGACGTTTATGTGAACAATCTCGCAATCGAATCTTTTTCGTCTGAGCCGACTATCGTTCGCTGTCACCCCCCGAATCGCCTTCCGAAGAGCCATCCCATTCCACGGCAAACTCCTGCCCACCGGCGCGAAATCGACCCAGGCAAGCACAGCCCACCGCACTGCTTCGCAATCTGCTCTTGGATCAATAAGTGTTCTTGCTCAGCCAGCTAGGCCAAGCCGCAGATTCCTTCGAGGGGCGGCGTGATGGGAATCGTTCTGGGAACCCGGCGGCTATCTGCGGGCCTCGCAATGAACCTCTGCCCGCTGGGTCACTCACTCGATTGAAGGGTCTGCTTAAAGGGCGTTCCGCGACACCCCAAGAGAACACTGCAGACGGCGGCGTTTTTGAAAAGCGCAGTCTCCTGTGTTGAGACAGCGGGGTGGTGTCATTATCGGTTCACCACCACATGTCAGCCAGCATGCATTGTTTCCTCGCACTAAACGCCAATCCGAGACTTTCACTCCTGATCGATAAGCAGACGGGTGGCGAGATCGCGGTCAGAGGCCTGTTGACGTGCTCCCGCGATGAGGTACTCGAACTGCTGGCACGCCTGCAGCGCTCCAGAACGTCCGATGCGCCACAAGATGGCAAGCTCTTGTGCGTCCAGTGCTATTGCCCAGTCTATCTCTGTGGTCAAAAGGACAAGACCGCGTTCTACTTCAAGCACTTCGTTGAGGATGACTCGTGCCCCGCTATGGCCGGCCGTAACCTCTCTGAGGCTCAGATCAATGCACTCCGTTATCACGGACAAAGAGAAAGCGCCCGGCACATCCGTCTGAAGAACATCATTGCCGACAGCGTGCGCGTCGACAGCGCGTTTTCTGAACCCATAGTCGAGGGATCTTGGCGTGGGCGCTCCAACAAGGACCTGCGACGCCCGGATGTGCGCACACGGTTCGAGGGCCGGCTGGATATCGCACTCGAGGTGCAGTTGTCGACGACCTTCGCGCGGATCATGGCGGAGCGCGAGATCTTCTACCGCAATGAGGGCGCGATCCTACTGTGGGTCTTCGGGTCATTCTCGTTGGAGGAGGTTAGGCTGTTGATGGAAGTTATCTTCGTCCACAACAACCGCAACGCCTTCATAGTGAGCGAGGAAACACTGGCAGCGTCCCAAGCGGCGGGAGAGTTCCTCCTAGACGTGATCTGGACCGAGCCATGTATCGAGCAAAATGCGATTGCCTGGAATGAGCGGCAGGCGCGCGTTCGATTCGCTGATCTGACGATCGATACCGAACTGCAGCGCACCTACTACTGCGACGTTGATGCGAAGAGAGCGGAGCTTGAACGGCAGATCGAGTACGGACGCGTCGCCGGCGCCGTCCAGGAGTTCTGGTTCGCGTACCACCGAATTGCCGGGCGAGAGAGGCCATCGGCGACGCAGCTTGAGACGCAGTGGCGTGGCATCCGGCGTGAGGCGAGCAAGACCGGTGTGGCCCTGCCTCACTTCTATGACCCAGGCGTGCAGGATGTGTCGCGTATCCTGCTCTCGGCCAAGACCAATGCGTCGGTCGGCTGGGACTTTGCCAATCTTTGGGGGGCCGCCCACCATGTGTTCGCAGCACACGATCGATGGCTCTGGATTTTCCTGCCGGCGTTGGAAGCCTACGGCCGACTGAGCGCCATAGAAGCGCAGGACGCGCGCGGGAACTGGCGCAAGAAGTTCACGCAATGGCACCATCCTGAGAAATGGCCGAGACCCGAAGCCGACCACTCTCTTGATGGCTACATCATTGCGGCATTCCCCGAGCTCGCCGCGCATGTCCAGTAACCGGTCCCGCCACCATCGCATGGAGTTGCTACGCAACCATGTGTTCCTGACCAGCAAGCAAATTGCAGAGCGGGCGCGTGATACTGCGATCGACAGCAACCCGAGTCAGTTGGCTAGCCGTCTCCGTCGTGAAGGCCGCTTGCTTGGCGCGAAACGCGGTGTGCAGTATGTGCATCCAGCGTTTCAGTTTGGCAAGAACGGTCACGTTCTGCCGGCAATGCGCAGCCTCTTGCCGCTCTTGCCGACCGAGGAGCGCGACGGCGGATGGGCCGCCGTGTTCTGGTGCTTCCAGCCCCATGCTGATTTGGATGGAAAGATTCCTGCCGAGGTGTTCCCTCACGACGCGCAACGCGTGATTGACGTCGCGCGCCAACATGCCGCCGGGACCGGCGATGCTGACTGGTAGCGATCGCTGTTGGCGCGGTGGCGCTTCTCGTCGGCCGAAAGCGTCCTACCCTTGCGGTGCCAACTCTTTTTTAGTCCCGGCCGACCTGCGAATTTCGAACTGGAAGCATCCAGCTGCATGCGTTGCTGCGCTCCGTACCTCGTCTCGCTCCAACGAGCCAGCAACAGCTCAGGCCGAGGCGAAGCTGCCCTCGCGCTTTGCAGACGGCTTTGCAGACGGCTTTGTAGAGCCGCAGGGTTTAGTCCGGCGTGTTGTGACCGCCTGCCAAGAGAGCAAGGATCTCATCCGGCGACTCTCTCACTGGAATGCTTTCGCCGAATCGCAGCATCACAATGGAATAGGCCTTCGCGCTCTTTTCGAACTCAAACCATTCGATCGCCGCCGAGTTCACCCAGATTGGACGATCCAGTGAGGGGGAAGCCGACCCCATGTCCACCCGCCTAAGCTTTACCATTGTCATCGAGCATCTCCTCTATGTCGGGATGCTTAGCCTAACTCACTCGCCCGAGCGCGCTCGGCCCGTCGAGCTCAAATCACATGATCTAGTAGCGGGAGTGCTCCGGCGCGCACTCCCCGTGCAACTTGGACGCGGGCGACAGGGCGTGACCGTGGGACCTACTCACCAGGAGCCGAAGTCTGGCCTGCGCTCTCAACGCAGGAACACTTGGGTATCCGGATCTAGGTGTGGTTTGAGACTAGTGCGTCTGCCGGCGGCGATCCGGCAGTGCGGCTATTTGATTCAACATCCGGACTCAGCCGGGCAGCACCTGCAGGCCCGGCAGTGGCGGCTCGACTGGATGCGATCGTCGGCATTAACTCCATGCATTCCAAGGGTCGCGGATTGCTGCTGAGCGCGTGCAATTAGCCAGCGATCACAGACAGGTAATTTGCGGGCGCGAAAATCATCGGCCGATGAGGCAGGCGTCAGCACTGCGCAGATCGCGCTGCCAACGGCCGCTTTCGAGTTCTGCAACTCGACTTTCGCGAATGGCTCCTCCTGGCCGAGGCTGTGCGAAAACTCCTCGCCACTTGTCGCGCGCGCGTTGTACGCAAGATTCTGAGCTGTTCCGATAGTCCAGCGGACTCAGAATTCATGTACGGGCGAGTCACCTAAGCCGAAATCCCGGGCCGAGAGATCAAGCCGGGAGTTTTCACACGGCATCGGCCGAGAGCGGAAGCAACGCCGGATCAGCGCCAGCGCTGCGGTCAGCTCGGTTGAAATAAATGTTCAACCTCGCCGGAATGCGCAGAATCCCAAGGGTCGCCCAAGTCCGATTGTTTAGGGCCAGCAGTTGCGGCCGGATGATGCTGCGGGACGACGGGTTGATACTACCGAGATAGTTCGATTTCGGCCTGGCTTTGGTCATCATGCCAACGCTGCCATGCATCTCGCTCAGCCTTGCACGTGTCAAGTGAAACAACACGTGGGCGTATTGAATGGATGTCCTCCGGTTTCTTGGCAAACACGTAGCGATCGGCGTGCTCGACGATGATCCGACGAATGAGCCGTGCAGTGTTCGTGTCCAGCGTGGTGCCCCTTGGATGCGGCTTCCTTCCAATGCAGCTGTGAAGTAAGTGCTTTTGGCTCAGGGGCAGCAGGATGTCGCCATTCTGAACTCCCCATCCGCCACTGAAGTTGTAGTTGGTAGGGCTAAAAAAGTTCAGCCGGACGAGCGGGTTGTCCGTGGTTGGCCACGAAATGTTCGATGGAGCGTGGAGGATCGTCCAGTGGGTGCGCGGAAGCTTCTCGATGGTATTAGTAAGCAAATGGCGGAGGCTCCATATCCACATTTTCCTCCCTACCAGCGTCGTGGCCTTCAGCATGCCCCCGCCATCTAGTTCGCGTTCGACCGTGACCTTCATGGGGAATGCTTTGGACGCGTCCTGAACTGCCGCGTGACGCTCTACCAGAGATTCGTCTTGCTCCAGGCGTAGGACGGCGTCTTGAGCAGTGCGTTGCAGAAGGTCAGGCATCAGTTCGGACTGCCTTGCAAGGAACTCCCTCAGCCGAACCGGCGTACGTACATCCTGCGCTACGGCGAACCGTGCCAGACGCATCCAGTGCTCGGGGGTTAGCCTGTCTTCGCGAACGACCCTATCGATGGCCTCTTCGGCGGGACCCTCGAACTCGCTATCCAGCCAGCGCTCGAACTCGTCGGTGGACGTGTCTCCTGCCATATAGGTGTAGAGATGCTGATGGTAGGCAATGCCCTTCAGGGAATGTAGCTTCCAAAGAGGGCATGACTCGTTTGGGACCAGCAGTCGATACGTTGGAATCATCCCCGACGTGGACCATTGCTTGAGGTAGAGCTTGGGAACGTAATGATTGGCGACACGCACCTGTGGCACTGTCTTCGTTGAACGAACCGTCATTTGGACGCGTCTCCAGCCTAATCGGCGAAGCCGTCACCGGTATCGTCCAGAGGACGAGGTCCTGCCCTATCGTCGTTGTCACTGATCCTTGCCTGAGAGCGATCCGCCAGCATCAGGTAGTTGTAAGGGAACGTGGGCGCGTTCGCGTCGTAGACCAGCACCAGACAGCGCGTCGGGCGCGGATCCTCGAAGGACTTTCCCGCCGCCGCCCTGGCGACCTCCTGCCGATGCGTGATGGTCTCCTTGTGCAGGACCACTACGGCGAGCGCGCTCAGACCGACGCCGTCGGGAAGATAGATGAGGATGTTCTCGTAAGGCTTCGTTCTCTGATAACGATGCTTCTTAACGAGCCCGCGGATGTTGCGTGCCAGCGTCTTCTGTGCGTGATCGTCGACGTCCAGGAGCATGATGGCGATTTCTGGCCAGCGATGGGAGCGGACCTGAAGGACCCGCTCGAGAATTCGCGCCCACGGCTCGGCCGTCACGCGCCTGGGCTTCATGATGCGGATTCCTTCGCTGAGAGACATCATGTAGAGGTCGATCTTCTCCGACATCCGGTGGAAAGTGATGCGGGTCCCGTCGGTTTCCTTTTCGCCGAACAGCAGTCCGTTCATCAAGTAGGTGCCGAGCAGATCGAGTTCGTCCGAGTCGTGCAAAAGCTTGCCCTCCAGATGCATCCGCCGGTGGAGGTAGTGCAGAAACACCACCGGCACATCTAGGATCTCGACAAGTGTATGGAGGTCGGCCAAACACAAGGTCGGCACCGGCGTAACGTCCTTCGAGACCAGCCCCAGCGTTTGCAGCTTGCCGATATCGGACTGGATCGTGCTGAAGTCCTCTAGGGTGATGGACATGCGCATGATGTACCGCACCGAAGACAGATCGACCTCCTCGGAAAAGACCAGCTCGGATTCGCCGGCCCGGTGTGCCCCTATTGCCGCGAACAGGCGCTGGGACTGCAAGGCCGGAGATTCCAGCAACTCACGTATCTCCGTCTTGAGCCGCTCCAGCGCGCCGCGTCTGCTGTGTGCGGACACAGCCCCCGATTTGGCCTCGACAATGATCGCGACGCTGTCGAGAACGACCAAAGTGTCAGTCTCGCCTTGCTGCTCAGTTTCGGACAGTCGCCACTCCAGGTTTCGGTAGACGGCAGCGCCAGGCAGCGCCTTCGACAACGTGGCGGCAACATCGGCCTCGAGAAATGCGGCACGCCGGTCATGCCAGGCTGCTTTAAGCGGCTCGCTGGACGCGACCAGCTGCTCGAAGATCTCGAACAGGAACGAGAATCCGGTCTGAGGGATGCAAGCGAATATGACGTCGTCCGACAGAGAGATCCAAGGCGACGTCCAGACCGGGTTGTCGAGCAAAAAAAGTTCTGCGGAGCGACCGTTCAACTCGCCGGGATTCAGACCCAATGCCTGGAAGATGGCCTTGACCTGAGCCGCTGCCACGCCGGATCTAGCGGAGACCTCGCCGGCTTCATGGGTGAAGCAGTCCTCGAGTACATGCTCAGAATGCGCCAATAGGATTGCCTTGGCCGCCTGCAGACTGAAATTGTTCTGGACGAGGTAGTCGAGAAGGCCGCTGCAGTCGGCCTCCGGCATGGCTTCGGCGTAGGCGTTCACCACGTCGGCAACGCTCGACTTGCTGATAGCACCGAAGAATCTCCTACGGTGGTCGTTGATCCGCGCCTCGTTGGAACGAACAAGGCTGTCGAGTACCGCGATCAGTTCCGTGCCAGCGAAGCCAAGGAAGGATCTCGTCCTCTCGTCCAGAGGACCGAGAAGCCGATAGCTGATGTCCTTGACTTGGTGGTAGTACCCCCAGTTGCGTACCGCGCGAGTATTTCCGCGGATCCTCTCCTGCAGCCTGACAAGTGCATCGGATTCGTTCTCCATATCCAGCGGGCGCATCCTGGACATGTCGAAACCGTGACCCAGCTCGATCAGCGCATCCCATAGCTCTTGGGTGTCGGGGGGTCGCGGCGGCTGCCGGGGCCAGTCCCCGACAGCCCTCTGCAAGACAAACGCTTGAAGCAGTTCCACATGATCCTGATGAATCTTGTCGCTCTTGGCCTCGCTAGCCCGCACACCATCCTTGATGACGTCGATCGACAGCCCGTAGGCGGCCAGCACCGACAGCGCGTGGAGGGGGTGGAAATTCGATACGAATCGACTAACCGTAGCAAAGGCCTCGTCCCTGGAATTGCTGAATGACTTTGCCATCGCTGTAATGGCGCTACGGCGCTCATCATCGGTCAGATCATCCCGGAACAGCCTTGGCATCGGCATGTACACGGGACCGCCCTGAACGCGCTTCGGCGTGCCTTTACAGCTTGTTCGCTTATTCCGCTTGCTTCTGGTCATGAGAGGGTTGACGCCAACGTCGGCAGGAAGCAGATGGGCAGGTCATCGATCAGAGTTGTTCGGGATGCCAGCCCCAACTACGGTCGAGATTGCCATGCGAGCGTCGCAAGCCGTGCGACTCTGAGGACCCCCGGGGGCGCGACGGTCCACGCGATCCTGCAGTTCGTCACTCAGAGCTAGTGCTTGATCTACTAGGGCCATGTTGCGCGTATCCGAAGCTTCATCGACGAGAAGCCTGATCACGTTGAGCGCATCTGAATCAGATAGTCCGTCGAGATTTGGCTTCTCTTTCAAGAGACACCACGCTTGCTACCCCACATAACCAGAATCGATCGACGCGAGGTAGGTGATCACCGCTTCCGTCTTCCCGGATTGGACTAGCTGGAGCGCTGATCTGTGCCCAAGGTGCGCGATCGGGTGGTTACGCATCCAGTAGAGCGCGTCAGCTGGTGACCGTCCCAGCTCGCGGGCCGCCGATAGCACTCGCAGAATGTCTCTCAACGATTGTTGCAGTCGTGTCGACCCGGGGCTCACCCTGAGAGTATTGCGGTGGACGCCCGCAACTTCTGCGAGCTCCCGCGCTTCCATGCAGAGCTTGGGTCATCTTCATCGGGGAAAGGAGCGCGGTCCCTGGGAGCCTAAGACCGTCAATGAACTCGTCGAGGTTTAAGGTCACGCTACAGTCTCGTCATGGGCACGCGAGCACACGATACGCAGTATATATGCACATTTCATGCACCTTTCCCGCACGCGCTGCACTGCTCGCTCTCACAGGACACGAATTGCCCACAAAACTCCAGGCTTGCTGGCAATTTCCCGGCTGAGCGGACAAGAATTGCCCGCGGACACGGTCAACTTATGCCTGCATGTCTACAAGTCGCGCCTGCGAAGGCCTGCGGCCTTTCGGGCGCGCCACTCTTTATACGAACGCGTGCTGGTGCGGGCGCACTCGCGCGTGCCGTCAGGCGAGAACCACAACCTGGCCGAACGGGTACGTCGAGCCAGCGTTGCCGGCATCGCGATCCAGTCACCGACGGTGGATTACGCCCTGGAGCCCAGCCTGTTGGCCGAGCATACCCACGGGCTGCAGGACGAGATCGTCGAGGCCGTCGGACGCCGCGCCCAGCGCTTCACCGACATCACCGGCCGCCCCTGGCGCCTGGGCGACATCCGCTTCAGCCTGCGCGATGACTGGAATGAGGAGTACTCGCCCAAACGCGTGGGCAGGAAGAGCGCCATGGCCAGCTATTAAGGCGGCATTGGACTGTCGGAGCGACTCGTGCTGGTCGCGGAAGTCACGCTGCGGGCGGCTGCGCCAACCAGGGCTTGATGCGGGAACAGTCCTGCCCGCATCCGATCACCTGCATCACGCTGCCGGAGGGCGCATCTTGATGCGCCGCTGCGGGGTGTCTGAATGTGGCGACGGCGGATCAAGATTCGCCCTCCAATGCATTAGGGTGAACCACGCGTCGAGGTCAAGCAGCCGTGCTTTCAACACACAGCCGCAGCGTTGTCAGATGCAAAGCCACCACCTTCGACAGCGGCTTCTGGTATCCACCCGCCAGGTTCCAGGCCACGGGGATGCCGCGCGCGGCGAGACCTTCAAACACGCACCAGTCGCGTATCGTCATTTGCGCGGTGGTGAGAAACCCGCCGAGCGGATCATCGATATGCGGGTCGGCGCCCGCCTGGTAGAGAACCAGGTTGCATCCACTCAGCGCGTCCAGATCGTCGCGGATATTGGCAAGGAAGGCGCCGGCCTGTTCGGGTTCGGTCCACTGCGCGCCGGCGGTGATGTGCACGATGCCGCGCGGCCGCAGGCGGTCGAGGATGTTCGCGGTGCCGTTACCCTCGTGGTAGTCGTAGTCGAGGATGCCGATGCGCAGTGTCGGATCGTCGTCCAGCAGGGCCAGGGCGGTGACCATCAGGCCATTGAAGGTGCAGAAGCCGCCGCCGAAATCCCAGCCGGCATGATGGAATCCAGAACAGGGCGCCGCGACGGGCTTGCCGGTCGCGTGCGCGCGCCGGGCCGCGGTGAGCATCGCGCCATTGGTCTGCCACAGGCTGGCATTGACAAGGTCGGAGTGCGAGCCAAATCCGTTTGGCCGACGCAGGGCGATGATGTCTTCCACATAGCGGCGCTGATGCGCGCGCACCAAGTCGTCCAATACAACCGGTCGCGGTGGCAGAACGACAAGATCCGGCACGGCTTCGAGCCACGCAGCCATCACCGCAGCAGGCTTGGCGGCGCTGGGTGAGAACGACTGGTCGGGAGCGACCATTGCCTGGCTGTAGATCACTTCCATTTCATTAGCATCGCGTGGGCACTGCAACGGATTCGCTGCGCGCAAAGCCTTCCACGCAAAACGCGGGGAGTCGCCGCTGCAGACCTGCCCGGAATGATATCGATCAGTTGCCTGAGGTCGCGAGACACAAGGCAAGCCCCGGCAGCGCGGCAGCCAGACAACGTGATGATCTGCATGGGCGCTTTGGTGAATGAAGGAAAGGAAATGCTGCGCACTACACGTCGCATGAACTGCGACGTTGCTGCGGTCGAACATCGGATACCGGAATTGCCGTGCGATAGCCGATACGTGCTGTTCGATTCCCTGACGAGGCCGGTGCGCCACCGCACCACGATCGACACCGTATCATTCGTGCGACGTGAAGAATCTCGATGAGCGCATGAACAGCGATTCCTACCGCACCGACTCTGACATTCCGGCCTCGGATCCTGCCGCTGATGCGAGTGAGCGGCGCATCAGCTTCGAACGCCTGCGCGAGCGCACCGACGAGCTGGAATTGATCCTTTCGGGTCTGTTCGCATTCGCCTTGCTGGCGACGCCAAGCTGGCTGTTCACGCGCTGGGCCGAGGCGTCGGTGCATGCCACCGGTGCCTGGGACATGGTGCTTACCCTTTGCTTCATGTTCGGCACTGGCCTGTGCTATTCGCTCGGCGGCTTCTTCCTGGTCCACCTGTGCGTACGAGGATACTGGGTCAGCCTGATCGGTTTGAAGGCGAGCTTCTCGCGCGGTATCCGTTGGGACGCGGTTGGCACCATGGGGCCGGTATCGCGCGACTACTACCAGCGCCGCCTGCCCGACCTGCTGCACAGCATCGACCGCGCTGATCGGGCCGGTTCCGTGCTGTTCGCCATCGCCACGCTGATCGCCATCATGCTGCTATGGGTCACCGCGATCATTCTGGCGGTGATCCTGCTAGGCGCCGCACTCGGTCAGCTGCTGGGTGACACCGGGCGCGGCATCGCGATGGTCTATGCGGTATTCATGGTCCTGGTGCTGGGTTGCGCCGTGCTGCTGTTCGTGATCGATGTGATGTTGATCAAACGCTGGCCGCAGCTGCAACACAAGGCGATGGTCAGGCGCCTGCTGAACGGCATGCTGAGCTTCTACGGATTCATCATTCCGCAGCGACTCATCATGCCGGTGCAGCTCACCCTGCAGAGCAACCTGCCGGCCTGGGTGTTCGTCGCCTTTCTCTCCGTGGTGACGGCCCTGGCCCCAGGGCTGGGGCTTCTGTACCTGAACCAGTCGCGCAGCTTTGCTCCCGGTGGCAGCTACACCCATCTCGACGGAGACAGCGTTGAACTGGGCATGCGCAGCGCGCACTACGAAAACCTGCGAAGCCAGCGTGACCAGTTGCTGCGCCTGCCGATGATTCCCGCCGATCTGATCGACGCCTCGCACCTGCGCCTGTTCCTGCCGCATATCCCCGACCGGGATCAGGAACTGCTGGCCCAACGCTGCCCGACACCCGTCGATGCCCAGCCAGGCAGGGCCGAACGCATGGCGCAGCAGGTGGTCTGCCTCGCGGGGCTCTGGAAGGTCACGCTGAACGACAGCGCGGCCGACGTCTCCGGCTTCCTGCCCAGCGAGCGCCGAGACCTTGGTCTGCGTGGCCTGCAGGGCTACCTGCCGATGCAGGGACTGCAGCCGGGTCGGCAAGACCTGCGCGTGACCTGGAATCCGGACGGCCCCGAAACCGGCGACCAGAAGCCACGCGAGTACCACATTCCGTTCTGGTTCTCGCCGGGATACGAGGCCGCTGTGGATCAGCCTGACAAGCCCACCCCGGTGACGGCCCCGCCAACGGTCGAGCCCTCTCGAACCGTGCCTGAGGCCTCGTAGGCATTACTTGGGCCAGGTTGAGCTAGCAACCGGAACCGCAATTGTTCAGCGGCAAGTACCAATCCGTTGGTGGCGAGCCTTCAGTTCGTGCATCGACAGGCTTGCCTGCAGACAATGAAGCACCAGAGTCCGAGGGCGAGAGCCCCTCACCCGAGCCTTCGGCCCACCCTCTCCCGCATGCGGGAGAGGGGAAGCTGACGGCCTTGGCCCGCATGCGGGCTAAGCGGCAGACCTTCGGTCTCGACCACGCTTCTCAGGGCGAACGAAGTGTGGACATGCCTGCAAGCAGGATTGAGTGTCAGGGGTGATCAGGAGCTTTACTTGCTGCGCTACTCGAACCCATCCCCAAACACGCTGCTCGAAGGCGGCGCGACATCGGCGCTGGCGTCAAGCTGCTGCAGGAAAGCAATCAATGCGTCCTGCTCGCCAGCGGGCAGTGCGCCGACCCGTCGGTGTGGATCGGCCAGCAGGGTTTGGGTGGGCGTGGTGATCTGCACTTCATCGATAGCGACGTAGCGGCCGCTCGGGTCGCGGATAGTCACCGTGTTGGTGCCCGCTGCGAACGTGAGGCCTTCGACGCGCACCGAACGCCAAACGTGGAACAGCCACTCGGGGTTGTTGCCCGTCACTGGCAGCAGCAACGGCGTGGTCTGGTCCACACCACTGCCGACGATGCGGATCTCGAAGGCATGCACCGCGCCGTAACTCGCGCTGTAGCGGACTTCGAGCGCGCCACTGCCGCCGCTGCCGCCGTCGATTCCGGCGAACGCCACACTGGAGCCGGCGACGTCGAACTGCACCGCCTGGGTCGACTTGATGCTGAAGTCGGCCAGTGGCCAGACCCAGTTCGCGAACAGTTGCGAACCACCGGCGCGGGCGCCGTCCTCGGCCTGCAGCACCGGGCCGCCGGCGACGCGGAACACGTCGGCCAGTTCGGCCGCGCTGCCATCGTGGAAGTAGGGCGCGGTGTCCCAGACACCGAGCAGGCTGGGCGTATCGATGCCGGTCAGCGGCTCGCCCAAACGGAAACCGGAACTGGTGCGCAAGGTGCCGACGTCGTGCAGCAGGGCCGAGCCCAGGCGCGAGTCGGAATACTCGGCGCCGCCGTGGCAGTCGCTGCAGCCTTCGCTCAAGAAGATGCCCTGGCCTTGCAGCGCGGCCGGCGTCATGGCGCCGTTGGCCTCGCGATACGGACTGCGCGGCAGGTGATCGTGACCGAGGCTGGCAACATACGCGGCGAGCGCATCGAGGTCGGCATCCAGCCCGGCCTTGGGCGGGCCGAGCGGCGTCGGCGCCAGCGCGAACTCGGATTCGCTGAGGAAGCCGCTGCCGCCGAACGGGCCGCGCATGTCGTGCTCGAAGTCCTGGATCTCGTCGAAGTTGCCGCTCCAGTGCACATTGCCCTGCGCGGTGCCGGCGCGACCGCGCAGGCTGGTGGTATTGCGCAGGCCTTCGCCGCGGCCGTGGAAGTCCCACACCCGGCCATCCTGGTCGCCATCGAGGTGACAGGTGGCGCAGGACAGATAGCCTTCCGCACTCATGCGCGGATCACCGGCGTGGTAGAAGATCCGCTTGCCTTGCAGCACATCCGCTGACAGCGCCTCGCTGGTTTCCGTGGCCACGCTGCTGGCCGTCACGCTGATGTTGCCGGCGTCGAACAGCGGCGCGGTTTCGATCACGCTGAGCGAGCGGCCGAGGAAATTCTTCACGAAACTGCGCCCGGTGTCGGCATCGCTGCACACACCCTGCGGCGCCGCGCCCGCACCCAGGCGCGTGACCAGTCCACCGATGCCGGCACTGCTGGCAGCCGAGAGCGCGTCGAACACGGCCATCTGGTTGTTGCCCTGCAGTGGCACCAGCAGGTAATCGCCGTGCGGTGACAGCGCCACGCCGCTGGCGGAGTCGGCGTTGTCGATATCGAGGTGTCGGCGCAGCGCGCCCGTGGCAAGGTCGACGCCGACCAGCACATTGCGCACGGTGTTGTCCGAGTCGAGGTCGTCGAGGAAGGTCAGCCCGCGCTCGGTATTGGCCTTGTTCGCGCTGAACCACAGCACTTCGCCGTGGCGATCGAGCTGCAGGCCGGAGAGCAGGTTGGGCACGCCGCGTCCGCTGCCGGTGCCGTCGACATTGGTCTCGCCGCCGATGCGGCGCACGCGCAGGGTGCGCGCCAGGCTCATGCCGCCGGCGCTGTTCACTTCCCAGATCTCTGCGTGGTGCAGGGCCGAGCGGTGCCGTGCGACATAGACTTCGCCGCCATCGCCACTGACCGCGATCGCGCCAGCGCTGGGGCCGAGCGCGAGCGTGCCGCTGCGGGCCAGGCTAGCCGCATCGAAGCGTGCCAGTTCACCCGGGCCGGACAGACTGGCGTACACGGTGCTGCCGTCGGGACTGGCCGCGATCGCGATCGGCGCACTGCCGTAATCGGTGTCGATGCGTTCGACCAGGGAGCCGTCCGACGCCTCGCGCACCTCGATCGCATCGGCGTCGCGGCAGGCGATCCAGAGCCGGTCGCCGGCCTGCGCCACGCTGCGCGGGTCTTCGCATACCGGTACCTCGTACAGCACCGCCAGGGTGTCGGCATCGACCGCAGTGAGGGTATCGTTGTCCGGATTGATGGTGAACACGCGGCGCGCGGCCGCGGCGCAAACCAGCGGAGCGGAATGGCTTCCCGCACCAGTGGCACTGGCCAGCACGCTGATGCGGCGGCTGGACGAAGCAATCAGGCCGCCGCTGTCACGCACCTGCACGCTGACGCTGTAGTGGCCCTCGGCAACATAGGCATGCACTGCGCCTGGCGCGGCGGACCAATCAGTCTTGGGCGTGCCATCGCCGAAGTCGAAGCGGTACTCAAGCGCGCCGGCTTCGGGATCGGTGGCGGTCGCGCTCAGGTTGACGTTCTGGCCGGGCGTGGCCGGCTGCGGCCCGGCTGTCAGTGCGGTGATCGCGGGCGGCGCATTGCCGCCGACGCTGCCACCGGTTGAAAAGGTGAACCGGTATTCGGCGATGCCGTTGCCGGCCGCATCCTTGATGCCGCCGCCGGGCAGGAACACTTCGTAGGTTGTGTCGGCCTGCCAGGCGGTATCCGGGGTGAAGGTCAGCACGTCGTCGAAGGCGAAGGTGATGGTCCCGTCCAGCGCCGCGCCGCCGAGCGGGCGCACGATGAAGGTGTCGCCATTGATCAGGGTCGTTGTCTCGATTTCCTCGTGGATCAGCAGGCTGACCGGCAGGCGGTTGGTCGGCCAATCAGTCTGGCCGCCGCGCGGGATGTGGTAGCCGACTTCCGGTCCGCGCGTGTCCGGCGCGGCCTGGTGCGCCCAGATCGCCATGCCGTGGTCGGGTGCGGCGCCACCGGTGACCAACAGGTTGCCCAGCGGCAGGGCGAACTGGCTGGTGCTGATGCGCGCCCCTGAGCCATAGCCATTCGCCCAGGCCGTGTCCGGATCGAAGAACACCACCGGTTCGGTGGTGCGCATGTCGATCTTCCAGGAGCCGATGAAGGCGAACTCGTCCTGGAACTGGGCGTACATCGCCTCGTCGCCGGGCAGCGGGACGTCGGCGATCATGCGCAGGTCGGTCGGATCGGTGGCGTCGACGACGCGCATGCCGTTGCCGGCGTTGTTGTAGGGAAACACGATGTAGAGCTTGCCGCCGCCGCCCCACAGTTCGGGCCAGTAGCCACCAGGACCGCCTTCCTGCAGCACGTCGAGCAGCACCGGGTTGGACGGGTCCGAAACATCGTAGGTCGCAACGCCAGTGCGCGACTGGTCGGAGGCAAAGATCAGCAGGTTGCCGATCAGGAAGGGATGGCCGATGACACCGGTCTGGCCGAGGTGATCCCACTCGCCCAGGGTGTTGCCCCAGCTGCCGAAGTCGATCATGGCGTTGCCGCCCACTTCGTTGTAACTCCAGAAGGTGCCGCGGATCAGCCAGGGCGCAAACAGGCAGCCGCGCACGCCGGCGCAGAGGAAGTCCGGATTGCGTTCACGAATCACGCCCGAGGGATCGGCGCGGAAAGACCAGGGCTCGCGCTTCGGATCCCAGTCGTAGTTGTCGCCGATGGTGAGGAAATCCCCGTTCTTCAGATATCCATGCGCATTGATCGGCATTGGCGTGACGCCGTGCTGGGCCAATTCGAGCGGATTGAGCAGGCGCACCGAAGTACTGATGTCCCAGGTCCGCACTTGCAGGTCGGAGCCGGGATTGCTCGACGGGGCCTCGGGAATCGTGACCAGCACGCCGTTGTGGTACGCGATGATCGCGGTGCGGCCCTGGCCGGGTGCGATCAGGCCGGAGGAGAGCAACTGTCCCGGTGTCTGCGCCACGTTGGGAAAAGCCGCCGGCACGCTGGGGTTGCTGTGCTGTGCCTGGGCCATAGCCGTTGCACCTGCAAAGGCCAGTCCGATCCAGTAGCGCATGTTCGCCTCGCTTGCCGGACGCGCCGGCGTTTCCCGCGGAGTTCCCTGGGCCGCAGGGTAACCCAGACGGCCGATTGCTTCAGCCCATGCTCGCCAGTACGCAATCCGGAGCGGCAAACGACGAGGACCACCTCCGCAGCAAACAGCGCCGCTTGCCCGAGCGACAGCCCCTCGTCATGCTGGCGCGCGGCGCGATTGGCGTCATCGACTAACGGCCGCTGATCCATGAACCCGATGCGTTTGCTGCGTTGCTATCTGCCTTGCCTGTTGTTGGCTACGTTGCTGGCCGGCTGCGTCGGCATGCAAGCGGCCGAATCAAGACCCGTTGCGGCGCCGGGTGCCAACACTGGCAGCATAGAGGGTGCGCCGTTCCGCATCGCCATACCGCAGAACTGGAACGGCGACCTGGTGCTCTACCTGCACGGCTATGAGCCGCGCGGGCGCGAGCGACAGGCACAGATGGCCGGCGGGCGCATGGAGGATTGGGCTTTAGCGCGCGGCTATGCGATGGCGCAGAGCGCCTATTCGACCCAGGGCTGGGCAGTGGCCGAGGCGCTGGTCGACAACGAGCGCCTGCGCCAGCATTTCATCGCCCTGCATGGTGAGCCGGATCGCACCCTCCTGATCGGCCATTCGATGGGCGGGCACCTCGTATTGGCCAGCATGGAGCGGCATCCGCAGGCCTACGACGGCGGGCTCAGCCTGTGCGGAGCGAATTCGCCGGCGGCCGAGCTGTTCGCCGATGGTCTGGTTCCGCCGCTGGTGGCCTTCGATCACTTCTTTCCCGGGGCCATGGGCCTGGCGCGGGGCGGCCTGTCGGATCCGGATTCGCCCCATGCGGTCGATCCCGAAGCGCTGGAGCTCAGCCTGCAGGGCGATGAGGCGAAGGCCCGCGCGCTTGCCGAGCGCTTCGGCATCCTGCGCGAGGATCTGGCGGGCGCCCTGATGTTCCGCTATTTCATTTTGCGCGAACTGATGCAGCGCGCCGGCGGCTTTCCGGTTGATACCCGAGAAGTGGTCTACAGCGGCATGGACGACGATGCCGTCTTCAACGCCAGCGTGCGTCGCCATGCAGGCGACCCGGCAGCGATGGCCTATGCCGCCGCCAACGCACGCCTGCTTGGCACGCCCCGGGCGCCTGTCGTATTGCTTTCCAACGCCTATGACCCGACCGTGCCTGCGGCCTTTTCCTCGCGCTATGTGGCGCTGGCGAAAGCCACCGGCAATGCCGACAAGGTGACCGAGCTGCCATCGGTCGGGCATGGTCACTGCGCGTTCGATTCGGCCGACGTGGACCAGGCCTTTGACGTGCTGCTTGAGCAAGTGGGCAGCCGGCCCCAGTGAGTCCGAACCGGTAAAGGTCGGCTCCACCGCCGAGCGGTTTGAGCCGACCTGCGCGAGGAAATGCGCGGAGGCCGGAACAAGGTCCAAAGAAGCATTGAGGGAAGAAGACCAGACTGGGCGCAGGAACCTGACAGCCTGCTGCGAAGACACTCGTGGAGCGGATCGGGCGCCGCCGTCCGGCCGTGAACACGCGACGAGACACTTCAGCGTGGACAAGACAGCCAGCCAGATTCGGAATTCATCCGGCCTCGAAGTGGCGGCATGACAATATCCTTTACAGCAAGCGATTCCTTTAGTCTGTGCGCAAACTAACGGACGATTGCCAGAATCAAGCCTCACACTCTCACGCGAAAGTGTCCGGCCCGCGCCGGGCATACCGAATCAACTGAAACTTCCGGAACCTACGTGAGCAAGCTAGCCCCCAATCCACGCGATAACCTGCTGCTGGAGTCTCTCTGGGACGATGGCCGGCCAGCCTGGCTGGCCAAGCTCGAGCCTGTCGACATGCCGGTGGGCATGGTGCTGTACGAGGCCGGCGCCACGGTGCAGCACGTCTACTTTCCGACCGACGCGATCGTCTCGCTGATGTACGTGCTGGAAAGCGGCGCCACCGCCGAGACCGCCGTGGTCGGGTTCGAAGGCGTCGTAGGCGTGTCGCTGTTCATGGGTGGCGAGTCTTCGCCCTGCGACGCCGAAGTGCGCAGCGCGGGACGCGGCTACCGGCTCAAGGCCAGTGTCCTGATGGACGAGTTCAATCATTGCGGCCGGGTGCAGCACCAGATGCTGCGCTATGCGCAGGCCATGATCACCCAGATGTCGCAGACCGCGGTCTGCAATCGCCACCACACTGTCGACCAGCAGCTCTGTCGCTGGCTGCTGCTGAGCCTGGACCGCCTGCGCTGCGATGAGGTGGTGATGACCCAGGAGCAGATCGCCAGCATCCTTGGCGTGCGTCGCGAGGGCGTGACTGTGGCAGCACTGGATCTGCAGAAGGCCGACCTGATCGCCTATCGACGCGGACGCATCCAGGTGCTGGATCGCGAAGGTCTTGAGAAGCGCTCCTGCGAATGCTATGCCGTGGTCAAGAACGAGTATGACCAGCTGTGGCAGGACGGCGTGGATACCGCCGAGGCGGCCAGCAAGCAGGCACCGGGTTCTGATTCCTGCTCGATCGACCTGACGGAAAGCACGAGCAGCGCGATGCGGGCGTAAGGCGGTCGGCAGCAAGGTTCCGGGCTTCGGATGAGTGGCACTACGACGAGTCATTGCCCACGTCCAACCTGCCAATCGGCTTGCAAGGCTTCCGGCGGATTCCATTGCCTGGCGCGGAGTGAATTCGTCGCCACGGTGGCCCAAGTGATCTACCCTGCCGGTTCAGGGCCAGATCAATCCGGAGCCGCGCAATGAATACCCATCGTTTGCAGTACCTGCCTGGCATGCTGTTGCTGTTCGCACTGGGCGGTGCAGGGCCGGCGCTGGGCGAGGAGACACCCAGCACGGAAGACGCCGCGCTCAGGGCGCGTATCGAAGCGATGGGCCGGATCGGTTACGCCGGTTCGCCCCGTTACTCGCCGGACGGCAGCGAAATCGCCTTTACCACCAGCTTGAGCGGTGTACCGCAGGTTTGGCGCATGCCGGCGCAGGGTGGTTACCCGCGTGCCGTCACCAGCGGCAGCGATGCGGCTTCAGGGCTGGCCTGGCATAGCGACGGACAGATGGCCTACGCGATTGCCCCAGGTGGCGGCTACAACGCGCAGATTTATGTGGTTTCAGGCGACGGTCAGCAGCGCAGACTGGTAACCAGTGGCGGGCCGGAGAACAACTTCAGCGGCGACTTCGCACGCGACGGGCGCTATTGGTTCCGCAACAATGCGCGCGATCCGGCCAGTACCGACACCTGGTTGTTTGATCCGGTCAAGGGAGAAGCCCGCCTGGCGCTGCAGATCGACGGCCTGGGCGGCATCTCCGACCTGATCGGCAACAGCGCCCTGGTCTGGCGCCTGGTGACGCGCGGCGACAACAACCTGTGGCTGGACGATCTGGCCTCCGGCAAGCGCGTATTGCTGACGCCACACGAGGGCCCGGCCAGCGCGGCGGGCGATTTCGGCCCGGATGCGCGCACCGTGTACCTGTCGCACAACCTGGAGCGCGACCACAGCGTGTTTGCGCGCATCGACATCGGCGAGGACGGCCACCCTTCGGCGCCGCAGACGCTGGCCGAACGCGAGGGAGTCGAGCTGGACGCCTACGAACTGGATCGGGCGCGTAGCCGCGCCCTGCTGTTCTGGAATGTCGGCGGGCGCAGCGAACTGGAGCTGGTGGAACTGCCTGGGGGCAAGCGCCGCATGCTGCCGCCGGCACCAGCCGAACTGGTCAGCGCGGCGGACTTTTCGCCCGACGGCAAACACGTGGCGCTGACCATCAGCGGCTCAGCCTCGCCCTCGGAAGTCTGGCGTCTGGATCTGGAAACGGGTGAGTACCAGCGGCTCACGTATAGCCCACACGTCGACGTGAACCTCGATGCGATGGTGCGGCCCACGCTGCGCGAGTTCCGCGCGCACGACGAACTGCCGTTGTCCGGCTGGCTGTATCTGCCGCCGGGTTTCACCCACCCCGGCCCTGTGGTGCTGAGTTTTCATGGTGGTCCGGAAGGCCAGGAGCGGCCGGGATTCCGCGCCGACTATCAGGCTCTGCTGGACAGCGGTATTGCGGTGTTCGCGCCGAACATCCGTGGCTCGTCGGGTTTTGGCAAGACCTTCGTCAATCTCGACAACCACGAGAAACGCTTCGATGCCAACCGGGATATCCGCAGCGCAGCCGACTGGCTGGTGGCCGAAGGCATCGGCGACGCCACACGGCTCGGCATCATGGGCGGCTCTTACGGCGGGTACGCAGTCATGGTCGGCGTCACCGAATTCCCCGACACCTTTGCCGCCGGTGCCAACCTGTTTGGCATGGTGAACTTTGAGACCTTCTTTTCGCACTCAACGCCGTGGATGGGCGCCATTTCGGTCGGCGAATATGGCGACCCGGTCAGCCAGAAGGACCTGCTGCGCGCCCTGTCACCCATCCACAAGCTGGACCAGGTGAAGGCCGCGATGCTGGTGATGCACGGCGCCAACGACACCAATGTGCCGGTCATCGAGGCCGAGCAGGTTGTGAACACGCTCAAGGCGCGCGGTCTCGCGGTGGACTACGTGCTGTTCCCGGATGAAGGCCACGGCTGGCGCAAGGACACCAATCGGGTGCGTGCAACACTTGAGCTGGTGGGATTCTTCCGCAAGCACCTGTTGCTCAGGTAGCTGTGGTGCTCCCTGAAGGGGCCTGATGCCCAGGTGCCAGCGAAAGTGAGTGCCCCTCCCTTCCCCTTGGGGTGAGCTTTGCTTGCGAGCGGCGGGCCTGCATTCGGGGCAATTGCCCGTCGAAATGAGTGACGCCCATCGAGACCATTCAATGGTGGATGGGCGTCCCGTGGTCACCGGCCCTCCATGGCCGGCGGTCCCAAAACTTCAACGGCGCGTGCTGAACTCTTGCGTCGCGTTTTCGTAATACGAGTTGATGCTCTTGGCCCAGGTCTCGTCGGCCATGTTCGGCCAATGCGTCTTGTCGAAGCCCGGCGCATCCTTGAGCTGCTCCTTGCTCACGTCCAGCACGAAACGCTTGTTGTCGGTGTCGAGCTTCAGTGCAGCCCAGGGCACTGCAAAGAGCTTCTCGCCCATGCCCAGAAATCCGCCGAACGAGAGCACGGCATAGCTCACCTTGCCAGTGCGCATGTCGAGCATGATTTCCTTGATGTCACCGATGTCCTCGGAATTCTTGTTGTAGACATCGTTGCCGATCAGCGTCTCGGCGCCCATCAGGTGCGGACCCGGCCCGTGCGTGGCATCAGGACCCGCCGGCTCGATCACCGTCGTCTTGTACATGCCATAGGAATCGCGTTCTTCGTAATTCATGAACTACTCCGGGTGGTTCGGTTGGAGATGCGAAAGCGAACAGGAACACGCGTTCCGCGCTTGCGCTGGGCGGTAGACTTCCCGTGGCTTTGGATCAGCCTGCACCAAACGCCGCGGAACGCTTCACTGCTCGGCATCAGTCTCTCGCCGGAGCAGGCAGAACGTCTGTTGCCCAGCGCACATGCGCAGGCTGGGCCTCTTTGGTACGGTGCTTTAGTAGCTGCAGGACAGCTTTGCTTGAAAGGCGCCGATGTCGCACCGGCGGGCAATCTCCGGCTATGTGCGCAAACGCACATACGATCAACCGGGAACCGCGCAACGTTGGCAATAGCCCGCGCTGCTCTGGCGCTGGGCGGGCCCCCACGGCGCAACTCCGTGTCTGCAGCGACCAGCTGCTTAACAGTCACGCACGGAGTTTCCATGTCCGACTCAGCATCCGGGGCCGTTTCGCCCGACGGCGAAGCCCAGCGCCAGCGCGCCCTGCTAAAGGCCGAGGCGCTGCAGGACGCCATCCTCGGCAGCGCCAACTTCGCCATCATTGCGACCGATGAAAAAGGCATCATCCAGCTCTTCAACGTCGGCGCCGAGCGCATGCTGGGTTATCAGGCCAGCGAAGTTGTCAACCGCATCAATCCCAGCGACATCCACGACCCGTCCGAGGTTCTGGCGCGCGCCCGTGAGCTGAGTATCGAGCTGGGCACCCCCATCACGCCGGGCTTCGAGGCGCTGGCGTTCAAAGCCTCACGCGGCATCGAGGACATCTACGAGCTGACCTACATCTGCAAGGACGGCAGCCGCTTCCCGGCCATCGTTTCGATCACCGCCCTGCGCGACGAACGCCTGTCGGTGATCGGCTACCTGCTGATCGGCACCGACAACTCGGCCCGCAAGCAGGTTGAAGTGGACCTGCAAAAAGCCGTGTTCGAGGCGGACAGGGCCAACCAGGCCAAGTCAGACTTCCTGTCGAGCATGAGCCACGAGCTGCGCACCCCGCTGGGTTCGATTCTCGGCTTTGCCCAGCTGATCGAATCGTCGACCCCACCGCCGACCCCGGCGCAGCAGCGCAGCGTCACGCAAATCCTCAAGGCGGGCTGGTACCTGCTGGGCCTGATCAACGAGATCCTCGACCTGGCGATGGTCGAGTCTGGCCACATGTTCCTGTCGCTGGAAGCGGTTTCGCTGGGCGAAGTGCTGGGTGAATGCCATGCCATGGTCGGCCCGGAGGCCGCACAACGCGGCATTCGCCTCAGATTTCCGCAGTTCATCGAGCCCTGCATCGTGCAAGCCGACCGCGTGCGCATCAAGCAGGCGATGATCAACCTGCTGTCGAACGCGATCAAGTACAACCGGACCGATGGCTGGGTTGAGGTGGCCTGCCTGGCGAGCCCGCCGAACCGGGTTCGCATCCAGGTGAAGGACAGCGGCCTGGGGCTGTCTGCCGCCCAGCTGGCGCGACTGTTCGAGCCCTTCAATCGGCTCGGCCAGGAGGCCAGTGCCGAGCAGGGTACCGGAATGGGTCTGGTCATGGCCAAGCGACTGGTCGACCTGATGAATGGCACGATCGGGGTGGACAGCGTGGTGGGTGAGGGCAGCGTGTTCTGGATCGATCTGCCGCGTGCAACGTCAGCGCCAGCGCTGATCGAGCTGCCTGAAGCCCTGCCTGTGCCTGTGTCAGCGGCGGAGGGTGTGCAAGCGGTTCGGACCGTGCTTTACGTCGAAGACAATCCGGCCAACATGATGCTGGTGGAGGAATTGATAGGACGCCGACCCGACCTGCGTCTGCTCAGCGCGCGGGATGGTCATAGCGGCATCCAGATCGCGCGGAGGGCGCAACCCGACGTGATCCTGATGGACATCAATCTGCCTGGTATCTGCGGTATCACGGCACTGCAGCTGCTCGGCACCGACCCGACAACGGCACATATTCCGGTGGTTGCCCTGAGCGCCAACGCCCTGCCACGCGACATCCGACGGGGGCTGGACGCCGGCTTCTTCCGCTATCTCACCAAACCCATCAAGGTCACCGAATTCATGGATACCCTAGAAACGGCACTACGATTTGCCGAATCCGGCATCGACGCGCCAACAACGGAGCGCAGCGCATGATCCTCAGCGAAGCTGAACTACTGGCCGCCAGCATCCTGATCGTCGACGACCAGGAGGCCAATGTGCTGCTGCTGGAGGAGCTTCTGAAGGACGAAGGCTACGAGAACGTAACCAGCACCCGCGATCCGACGGAAGTCTGCAGCCTGCACCGGCGCAACCGTTACGACCTGATCCTGCTGGATCTGCAGATGCCGCGCATGGATGGATTCGAGGTCATGGCGGGGCTTGGCGCCGACACCGGCGAATCCTATCTGCCGGTGATCGTGTTGACCGCCCAGCCCGGACACAAGCTGCGCGCCCTGAAGTCCGGCGCGAAAGACTTCCTGAGCAAACCGTTCGATCTGCTCGAGGTCAAGACGCGCATCCACAACATGCTGGAAGTGCGCCTGCTGTACCGCAAGCTGGAGTCGCACCAGGCCGAACTGGAGCAGCTGGTGGAAGAGCGTACCGCGCAGTTGCGTGAGAGCGAAGCGCGCTACCGCTGCCTGACCGAGTTGGCTACCGACTGGTACTGGGAACAGGATCAGGAGGGCCGCTTCACGCGCGTCTCCGGGCCGGTGCTGGACATGCTGGGAATCAGCGTCGAGCCCCTCATCGGCGACCAGCGCAACGACGATACCGAAGGCTGGGACGAAGCCGAGCGGGCCCACCTGCGCGCCACCATCGAGGCGCGTCAACCCTTCCTGGACTTGGTCTTCAGTCGCACCCGTGCAAACGGCACGCGACAGCGCTTCCGGGTCAGCGGCCAGCCGATGTTCAACCAGTCCTGCCGTTATGTGGGATACCGGGGCATTGGCGTGGAAATCCTCGATAGTGAGGCCGCACGTGCCTAGCCAGGCCAGCAACCAGCTGCTTGATGCCCTGCCGCCGGCAGAGTTCGAACGTCTGCAACCGCACCTGGAGCTGATCAACCTGCCCGTGGGGCGGGTGATCTACGAGCCCGGCGGACACCAGCAATACGCACTTTTTCCTACCACCTGCATTCTTTCCCTGCACTACGTGATGGCATCCGGGGCTTCGGCAGAAACAGCCGGCGTCGGCAAGGAGGGCATGCTGGGCATCGCCCTGATCATGGGTGGCGACACCACTTCCAGCTCGTGCATGGTGCAAACCGCAGGCCAGGCCTGGCGGCTTGACCGAGCCGTGCTGAAAAAGGAGTTCATGCGCGGCGGGCTACTGCGGAATCTGCTGTTGCGCTACACCCAGACCGTGATCAATCAGACCATGCAGACTGCGGCCTGCAATCGTCACCACAGTCTGGACCAGCAGCTGTGCCGTTGGCTGCTGCAGACGGCCGACCGGATATCAGGCAAGGAGCTGGTGATGACCCAGGAACTGGTTGCCAGCATGATCGGCGTGCGGCGTGAAGGCATCACCGTGGCTGCCGGCAAACTGCAGCAAGCCGGCGTCATCAGTTACCGGCGAGGCCATATCACGGTGCTCGATCGCGCGGGTTTGGAGTCGCGCGTCTGCGAGTGCTACGGCGCGGACAAGCGCGAGGAGGAACGGCTGATGCCGGACGAGCGCTTTCGGCAGGGCGGAGGCGGCAGCGTGCCGGCGCCCGCCGGGCGCACGCCGCCGGTTTGCACCGTGCCAGGATTGCGCGACGCCCAATCCAGGCCGCGCGCTGGCTGGCGGTCGCAGCCAGCGGGCGAGTTGCTTTCAGCCTCTCAGGCTGCCGCCAAAATCGGGTAGTCGGTATAGCCGGCCGGACCCGGCGTGTAGAGCCGGGTGAAGTCGACCGCATTCAAATCGGCATGGCGCATGAAACGTTCGACCAGATCCGGATTCGAGAGATAGGCCTTGCCGAAGGCCACCGCGTCCGCCGCGCCGCTGGCTACCGCTGCGCTGGCGCTGGCCTGCGCGTAGCCACCGTTCGAGACCAGTACGCCGCGGAACGCGGCCCGCGCGATCGTCCCCAGCTGCTGTTCGGCCGGCGCGACGAAGTTGTCATGACGCATCTCCAGAAAGGCGATGTGTCGGGCGTCGAGTTCACTGGCGATGTGCTCCACCAGCGCGGCCGGATTGGAATCGAGCATGTCGTTGAACGGCACCAGCGGCGAGATGCGAACCGAAACCCGCCCGGCGCCAACTACCGAGATCGCCGCATCCACGGTCTCCAGCAGCAGGCGCGATCGATTGGCCAGGCTGCCGCCGTACTCGTCGTGGCGGTCGTTGCTGCCGTCGCGCAGGAACTGGTCCAGCAGGTAGCCGTGTGCACCGTGCAGCTGCACGCCGTCGAAGCCGGCCGCGTCGGCACGCTCGGCCGCCGTGCGAAAGGCCTCCACGATGGCGGCAATCTCGTCGCGCGCAAGGCGGCGCGGTGTTTCATAGTCCTGCTCACCCTCCGGCGTGCTGATGCGCGACCCGCGGATGGCGCGGTCGGTGGCCGAGATCGGCTGAACCCCACCGTTGAGCAGCGAGTGCGCGGCGCGGCCCGGATGCCACAGCTGCACCATGATGCGGCCGCCGCGCGCGTGTACCGCATCGGTCACCAGGCGCCAGCCGGCGACGCAGGCATCGTCGAACAAGCCGCCCTCGCCAGTGAAGGCGCAGCCGTCGGCGCTGACCATGGTGGCCTCGGTGAGGATCAGTCCTGCCGTGGCGCGCTGCGCGTAGTACTCGGCCATCAGGGCATTGGGAATGTGGCTGCGTCCTGCACGCGCGCGGGTCAGCGAGGCCATCAGGATGCGATTGGGCAGCAACAGGTCGCCGACCTGCAGTGGATCAAACAGCGTGGGCATGGTGACTCCAGGAAGGTGTCTGGGTAAGCAAACAGAATGCGCATAGGGCGTGCAGCGGCGCGTGAAGCACCGACGGGCCAGGCCCGCCGCGCGAAAAACCCGTCAGGCAGCCTGCCACAGCCGGTGGCTCCCGCTCTGTGCTGCGCACCGCCAAGGCAGGGCCTCGTGCGTTCGGCACCAGCCGCAGCTGTTCGCCTACATGCAGGTCTCGTCACCCAGTTATCATCAGCACCGTGAACCGGCACGCCGATGCCACCGCGCACAATCGCTGCAAGCTCACCCATCGCCGCCGTGCCAGCACCACCCAGGCATCACTCGTCATCAAGGATCACCATGCGCCAGCACGCCCTCGCCCTGTCCCTGCTCTTCGCCCTCGGCCTGATGGCCTGCGGCACTGCCGAGCCACCCGCTGCTCCGGCGCCAGCGCCACCGGCCGATGCCACCGCCGAGATCGCACCGGCAGCGCCCAGCTACGCCGCGCAGCGGGTGGATGATTATGCCGAAGTCGAACTGACTGCCGACCTGTCGCATCTGTCCGAAGGCGATCGCAAGGCCATCGTGCTGTTGATCCGTGCCGGCGAGATCATGGATGAGCTGTTCTGGCAGCAGGTCTGGGGTGATCGCGAGGCGCTGCTCGCCAAGGCCGATGACGAAGCCACGCGGCGCTTCATCGCGATCAATTACGGGCCCTGGGATCGGCTCAACAATGACACGTCATTTGTCGACGGCATTGGCCCACGTCCGCCGGGCGCCCAGTTCTACCCGGCTGACATGACGCGCGAAGCGTTCGAAGCCGCCGAACTGCCGGGCAAGACGGGCCAGTACAGCCTGATCCGCCGCGATGCGGAAGGGAAGTTGATCGTGGTGCCGTACAGCGAGGCTTTCCGCGACGGCCTGGAGCGCACCGCCGCCCTGCTGCGCGAGGCTGCGCCGCTGGTGTCGGACGACGGCTTCCGCAATTATCTGGAGCTGCGCGCGCAGGCCTTGCTGAGTGACGAGTACCAGGCCAGCGACATGGCCTGGATGGACATGAAGACCAGCCCGATCGATGTGGTGATCGGCCCGATCGAAAGCTACCAGGACGGCCTGTTCGGCTATCGCACCGCTTTCGAAGCCTTCGTGCTGGTCAAGGACATCGAATGGAGCGAGCGCCTGGCGCGCTTCGCGCAGCATTTGCCGGCGCTGCAGCGCGAGCTGCCGGTGGAGGCCGCCTACAAGGTCGAACAGCCGGGCAGTGACGCAGACCTCAACGCCTACTTCGCGGTGTACTACGGCGGCGACGCCAACTCCGGCGCCAAGACCATCGCCATCAACCTGCCGAACGATGAAGCGGTGCAGCTGGCCAAGGGCTCGCGTCGCCTGCAGCTGGAAAACACCATGAAGGCGAAGTTCGACAAGATTTTGGTGCCGATTGCCGAGCAATTGATCGTGCCGGAGCAGCGTCAGCACATCACCTTCGATGCCTTCTTCGAGAACGTCATGTTTCACGAGGTGGCGCACGGCCTGGGCATCAAGAACACCATCAACGACAAGGGCACGGTGCGCGACGCGCTGACCGACCTGGCCGGCAGCTTCGAGGAAGGCAAGGCCGATATCCTTGGGCTCTACATGATCGGCAAGCTGGCCGAGATGGGAGAACTCGACGCCGCCAAGCTGCACGACAACTACGTCACCTTCCTGGCCGGCATGTTCCGCTCGGTGCGGTTCGGCGCGAGCTCGGCGCATGGCCAGGCGAACATGGTGGCGTTCAACTTCCTGCTCGGGCAGGGCGCCTTCTCGCGCGACGAAGCCAGCGGCGCGTACCGCGTCGACTTCGAGAAGATGCCTGCCGCGATCGATGCACTGTCGGCGAAGATCCTCACTCTGCAGGGTGACGGTGACTACGCTGGCGCCAAGGCGCTCAATGCCGAACTGGGCGTGATCGAGCCGGAGCTGGCCGCCGATCTGCAGCGCCTGCAGGCGGCGAAAATTCCGGTCGATATCGTGCTGCGTCAGGGTCTGGAAATATTGGGTTTGAGCTCGCCCTGATCGCTCCGCCCGCATGACTGCGACGCTGTCAGAGCACTGGGATGCGTGCTGGGCACGCCTGGCTGAAGGCGTGCGCTCCGCGGAGTCGCCGTTCCATCAGGGCGTGCTCGCTACCCTGTCGCCCGACGGAGCGCAGGCGCGCTACGTGGTGTTGCGCGCCGCGGATGCAGAGGCTGGCGTGCTGTCGTTTCACACCGACGCGCGCGCGATGAAGATCCGCCATCTGGCGCTGGATCCGCGTGCCAGCTGGTGCTTCTACGGTGACCGCCTGCAGCTGCGCGCGCAAGGCAATGTCGAGTTGCTGGCGGTTGAGGATTCTCCCAGCGCAGAGCAGGCCTGGCTGGCACTGAGCGACACGCAGCGCGCGATGTACCTGGGCGACGCGGCACCGGGCAGCGAGCTACCTGCAGCCGGTGTGTCACGGGTCGAGGAAGCGAGTCCGCGCCAGTTTCGCCTGGCGCGGCTGCAACTTCAGTCGCTCGATGCGCTCTGGTTGCATCGCGACGGCCAGGTGCGCCGACATTTCGAGCGCGGCAACAAGCAATGGAAGGAATCAGCCCTGGTGCCCTGAGGCCTTTGCCGTTTTCTCGGTAGCGGCTGGCACCTGCAGGCGATGCGCGTGCAGGTGTCGATAGTGCGGCAGGCAGTCTTCGACGATGTCTTCCAGTTCGTCCGGCAGCGGTTCCACGCGCTGCGCCGGCGCGGTGAAACCGGTCGAGCGCTGCACCGCCGAGTACCAGTGCGGAGCCCAGACGCCATCGCTTTCGCGCGGTCCAGGCGGCCAGCCCAGCATGCTGACATCGAAGGCGATGCCCAGTCGCCCGCACCAGGCCCGCAGCATGGCTTCGGGGGCGGCAAGGAACTCATGTGCATCGATCACTACGGGCACTTCGCCATGCCGTTCGCAGACCAGTTCGAAGATTTCGGCCTGCTGCGGATAACCCAGGTCCTCGGCGCTGTCGGGGGCGCGTTTCTTGCTGTAGGAAAGCAGCACTTCATGCGGATCGCGGATCAGGAAGCAGTTCACCACTTGCTTCAGCCAGTCGCGGCCCACGTCGGGCAGCAGATGGTGGCTCATGTGTTTCTGGTACCAGATCGCGCGCCCGTCGGGCACCGGTCCGGTCAGCTGCGCGACCACCTTTTGCCAGTCGATCTCACCGCTCGCGATGATCTCGTCGCGCGCTGGATGATCCAGGCCCGTCTCGGCCAGATAGTGGGCGTAGAGCGGCTCGTCGACCACGGCACAGTCCGGACGGTTCTCCCAGGCGCGCATCATCGCGGTGGAGATATTGCGCGGTCCGGACCAGCAGGCGATGCGCAGCGGCTTGGGTTTCATCCTAGATCCCGTAGTTGGACGCGCCCGAGAGTGCGTCTGGCCGGTTGGCTGGCAAGGCGCGACGACGAGCAGGTTGGCCACCTGCAAGGAGAAGCAACGCCGCCAGGCGGCCGGCCAGGCGCGCTATCGGGTGTGTAGCGGCCCGCGCCAATCGGGAGAGGTGATGCTTGCGGAAGAATTCTATCCATCTCGACGCCTTGTGCGAAGCTGAAAGCGATCAACTGCGGAATCTAGGATGAGGGTCTCTCCTGTGTGGCGATGTCGCGCTGGACCAGGTCACGATAAAGCAGCTGCAGGCGTTCGACCATCGCGCCACGTGTACCACTGCCGATGCGGCGGCCATCGACTTCCGCTACCGGCACCACACCGGCAAACGTGCCGGTAACGAAGGCCTCGTCGGCGCCGTACACCTCACTCAGGCTGAAACGCTTCTCCAATGCCGGGATGCCTTGCTCGCGACACAGGCGCAGGACATTACTGCGGGTGATGCCGGCCAGGCAATAGTCACCCGTCGAGGTCCACACTTCGCCACGCCGCACGATGAAGAAATGCGTGGAATTGCAGGTCGCGACGAAACCGTCCGGGTCCAGCATCAGGGCCTCGTCGGCGCCGGCCTTGGTCGCCTGGATGCAGGCGGTGATGCAGTTGAGCTTGGAGTGGCTGTTGAGCTTGGGGTCCTGCACATCGGGCGCACCGCGCCGCACGTGCACGGTGAACAGGCGCAGGCCACGCGTGGCGGCGTCGGGTGCCGGGAGCTTGTATTCCGCCACGATCACCACGGTGGCCGGACCAATGCAGACGCGCGGGTCCTGGTAGGGCGTGGACTTCAGCCCACGTGTCACCATCAGGCGCAGATGCGCGCCCTCGCTCATGCCATTGGCAGCGAGCGTGCGGTATAGCGCGGCGGTCAGCTCGGCGCGATCCAGGCCGATGTCCATGTCGAGCGCCTTGGCGCCCTCGATCAGCCGGTCGAGATGCGCATCGAGAAAGGCGATGCGCCCGCCGTGCACGCGCAGTCCTTCCCACACGCCATCGCCCAGCACGAAGCCGGAGTCGAACACCGAGACCATTGCTTCATTGCGCGGCTTGAGCTCGCCATTGACGTAGACCTGCACGCTGTCGTTACGCGGGTCGCTGCGATGCGCGTGGCTGCCTGGCGCCATGGGGCCGCTATCCGGGAGTCGATGGGTGACAGATGGTAGCCGCATGCGAGGCCGGTTTCGCAAGCCCTGTTTCAATGCAGGCGCCATCTGGCTGGAAGCGCCGCGAATGCGTATCGTCAGCGGTCGCTGCATGGCTGCGGAGATGCCGATGGACTTTCTTCCCCTGCTCGCCGGGCTCGGCCTGTTCATGCTTGGCATGAAGCAGCTGGAGGAGTCACTCGCGGTGCTGGCCGGCGTGCCTTTCAGGCGCTTTCTGCGCGATCACGCCAATACCCCGTTGCGCGGCATCGTGGTGGGCACGGCCGCCACCGCCGTGTTGCAGAGCAGTTCGCTCGTCTCGCTGCTGGTGCTGGCCTTCGTGGGTGCCGGCATCATGCAGCTGTCGGGCGCGATTGGCGTGATCATGGGCGCAAACCTGGGAACCACGGTGACTGGCTGGCTGGTTGCGACCCTGGGTTTCAAGCTGAACCTCACGCCGCTGGCGCTGGGCTTTGTCGGCGTCGGCGGGCTGGGCGTCACCCTGCTGCCCAAGGGTGGACAGCTACGCGATCTGGCCGGCTTCATCGTTGGCTTTGGCCTGCTGCTGTTCGGCCTGGACCTGATGAAGCAAGGCGTGGAAACCTTTGCCGCACAGTTCGACGTCAGTCCGTTTGCGGGGTGGTCGATCTTTCTGCTGGCGCTGCTCGGTGTCGGTGTTACCGCGGTGATCCAGTCTAGTTCGGCGTCGATGATGATCGCGATCTCGGCGCTGCACGGCGGCGTGCTCAGCCTGGAGGCGGCCGCTGCCTTTGCCATCGGCACTGGCGTGGGCACCACGATAACCGCCGTGCTGGGCTCGGTCGGCGGCAGCCCTGACAAGAAGCGCGTCGCCGCCGCGCATGTGATTTTCAATCTGCTCAAGGCGGCACTGGCACTGAGCATCATGTATCCCTTGCTGGACCTGCTGGGACGAGTTCCTGCCCTGCAGGATCCGCTGCTGCGTCTGGTCGCATTCCACAGCAGCTTCAACCTGATCGGCATCCTGGCGTTCCTGCCGCTGACCGGCATCGGCGCACGCTTTCTCGGCCGGCGCTTCAAGAGCGGCGATCAGCAAGTGAACGATTTCCTGCACCGCACCGGCATCGAGGTGCCCGAGGCGGCTTGTGAAGCCGTGCGCAAGGAGGTGCTGCGCGGGGTCTGCATGAGCATGGGCCTGAACCGCTACGCGCTGCGCCTGCATCCGCCAAAGAACACGCTGTGGCCGGACCCGGATGCCAATGATCCGCGCGCCGGGCGGCGCAGCTATGGCCAGCGCTACGAACGCCTCAAACGCCTCGAAGGCGAACTCGCCGAGTACGTCGTCGCGCTGCAGGCGCGGGAACTGCCGCTTGAAGCGGGCCGCAACCTCATCAACCAGCTCGAAGCCATGCGTCTGGCGGTGATCTCGGCCAAGTCGGTGAAGGATGTGCGGCAAAATCTGGTGGAACTGCGTCTGGCGATGCGCGGTGTTGTGGACGGTTGGCTGAGCCGCTTCGAGGACAATGCCGAGAAGCTCTACACCGCGCTGGATCATCTCGATCCGGCGCAATCACCCGGCTCGACCATCGAGGCCTTGTCGCGCTTGCGCAACGAGATGCGCGACGCGCGCGACGCCATCGTTTCCGACCTCTACAAGGCAGCGGGTCGGCGAGAGCTGGACGAACTGGAACTGTCGACCCTCTTCAACGTGAACCGTGAGTTGCATTCTTCGAGCAAAGCCTTGCTGCGCGCACTCAATGCGCACCTGTTGCCGCCAGAAACCGCCTCGGTGCTGGAGGCGGCCAACGCCTGAATGCTCGCTGTGGCAAAGCTTCGTGCTACGCCGGTGGGCCAAGGCCCACCCTACCCATGCTATCGCGGTGCATCATGCAACCAGCCCCGTAGGGTGGGCCTTGGCCCACCGAACCCTCAGCCGCGGTTTGAACCCGCTGGACCGGACGCGCAGAATCCAGAATCCAGAATCCATGCGCCACATTGCCCAGCCAGGCGCCATCACCACAGAGCCCGTGAATCCATGCAATCGGAGCCAGGCCAGACCGATCCGCTCGCGCACATCACCCGCATTCTTGCAGCGGCAGGTGATGCCAATCCGCTCGATACGCTGATGCCGCTGGTGCATGCCGATCTGCGTCGCCTGGCGCGTGCGCAGCGCAGCCGCATGGAGCCGGGTGAAACCCTGTCGACCACGGCCCTGGTCAACGAGGCCTATCTGAAGCTGCGTCGGGCCGACTATCCCAACCTGCAGGACCGCGAGCATTTCTTCTCGCTGGTGGCGCGCGCCATGCGCCAGATCCTGATCGATCATGCGCGCTCGCGGCTCTCAGAGCGCCGCCGCATGGATGTGGTGCGCATCGAACTGGAGGAGCGACCGGAATCCGACGCGATCGAACTGCAGCGCCTGCTGGAAATCGACTCGGCGGTCAGCGAGCTGGAGAAGCAGCATCCGCGTCTGGCGCAGGTGGTGATGTTCCGTTATTTTGCCGGCTACTCTGCGGCCGAGACCGCCGGCCTGCTGGATGTCACCGAACGCACCGTCAATCGCGACTGGCAGAAGGCGCGCGCCTTCCTGACCATGTCGCTGGAGCAGCGCGAGCACGGTGAGCAGCACGAATGAGCGAGTCGGTCGCCGACCGCTTCCGGCGTCTGGAACCCTTGCTGGATCGCGCCCTGGAGCTTGAGGGTGAAGCCCGCGCCAGCTTTCTGCGCACCTGCGCCGAGATCCACCCCGATCTGATCGACGACCTGCGCCGCGGCCTGGTCGAAACCGGCAACAGCTTGCCGGGACTGGGATCGGTGGCGGCGGAAGTAACGCGTTCGCCCGCCACCGACCGTCGCGGCCTGCGCGCTGGACCCTGGCGCCTGACCGGCAAGATCGGCCGCGGCGGCATGGGCACGGTGTACGTCGCGCAGCGCGATGACGGCGCGTTCGAGAAGCGTGCAGCAGTAAAGCTGCTACGGCACGCCGATGGCCGTTTCAAGGAGCAGCTCGAACGCGAGCGCCAGCTGCTGGCGCGACTCGACCACCCCGGCATTGCGCGACTGCTGGATGGTGGCCTGATGCGCGATGGCCAGCCCTACCTGGTAATGGAACTGGCCGAGGGCGAGAACCTCGATGTCTGGTGCGCAAAACACAAGCCTGATCTGCAGCGGCGCCTGGCAGTGTTCATCGATGTCTGCGCGGCGGTCAGCTACGCGCACAGCCACCTGGTGGTGCACCGCGATCTGAAGCCCTCCAACATCCGCGTGGCAGACAATGGAAGGGTCAAGCTGCTCGACTTCGGCATCGCCAAGATCCTCGATGCGCCGCCGCGCGGCGATACGCGCGGCATCGCGGTCACGCCGGAGTTTGCCGCGCCCGAGCAGCTCGATGGCGGCGGCATCACCACGCGCACCGATGTCTACGCCCTCGGCGGCCTGCTGTACCAGATGCTCACCGATCACCCGCCGCATCCGCCGTTTGATGGCAATTGGGAGGCGCATATCGAAGCGGTCTGCCGGATCGGCCCGGTGCCGCCCAGCCAGGCGGTGCGTGACGGCGACGGGCCGATTCCCGCCGCGCGCCTGCGCGGCGACCTGGATGCCATCGTGATGCGCGCCTTGGCGCGCGATCCAGCCCAGCGCTATGCCTCGGCCGATGCCTTGGAGGACGACCTGCGACGCTTCCTCGTCGGGCGTTCGGTGAAGGCGCGCGCTGCCGGCATCGGTTACCGGATCGGACGCTGGCTTCGACGCAACTGGCTCGCCGCCTCGCTGGGTGGCGCCGCGGCCCTGGCGCTGGTGGTGGGAAGTCTGGGGCTGTTCTGGCAGTCGCAACGCCTGGCCGAAGAGCGTGATCTGGCGCGGCTCGAGGCGCTTCGATCCGAGGCGGTGCTGAACCACCTGCTGATGATGTTCCGCGATGCCGGCAGCGACGCTGGTGATGGCCCGGCGCCGCGCGCCACGGACGTGCTCGACCAGGCGGTCAGTCAGATCGAACAGGAGTTCGCGCGCGACCCGGCGCTGCGCCAGGGTCAATCTGAACTAGCTTGTTCACGAGTGGCCGAGAGCATCGCCGAACTGCAGCACAGTTCGGCTGATGTTCGCGGTGTGCGCGCCGACCTGCTCAGCTTGCAGGGCCAGTGTCTGCGGCTGACTGGCAAGGTGACCGACGCCTTGCGCGCCTACGAGGAGGCGCTGGACCTGCGCCGCGCCGTGGATGGCGACACCACCCGACGTACCGCAACAGCGCAGAACAATCTGGCCCTGGCCTACCTGCAAGCCGGGCGCAATGAGGACGTCTTGCACCATCTCGAAGCCGCACTGCAAACCTTTGACGCCAGTGGTTACGCACAGAGTTCGCATGCCGCCAATGCGCTCAGCAACCTGGCCGCGCTGGCACTGTCGATGGGTCAACTGGAGCGCGCGCAGACCTATTTCGATCGCGCCCTCGCGGTGCGTCGCAGCGTGAGTGGCGACTCGGCCGCGCTTGGCGCCCTGCTCAGCAACCAGGGCCGCCTGTTCACCCTCCTCGACCGGCTCGACGAAGCCGAAACCAGCCTGAGCGACGCCCTGCGACTGCAGCGCAATTTTACCGGCGATGACAGCCTCGATACCCTCAGCGTGCGCCTGGCGTGGGGTGATCTGCTGCTGGCACGCGGCGATGTTGAGCAGGCCGCGAACGAGTTTGATGCGGTGCGGGCCGGCTTCGAGCAGCGCTTCGGTGCCGAGCATGCCTTCAGTGCCCGCGCCCAGATCGCGTTGGCACGCGCGCGGGCGGGCCAGAACCGCCTGACGGTGGCAGATTCCCTGTTCGAGCAGGCCATCGGCAAACTCCGCGCGGCAGGCGCCAGCGGCAGGCTGTTTCTCGGCCCCGCACTTTGCCAGCGCGGGGAACTGGCGATGCAACAGGGGCGGGCCGCGCAAGCCGAAGCGTTGGCTGCGGAATGTCTGACCCTACTGGCCGAGCGGGTCGATGAATCGCACTGGGAAGTGCAGAGTGGCCGCGCCCTGCAGGCGGCGGCGCGCCATCGCCAGCGGGCCGACGCGGGCGAGGCAGGACGACATGCCGAGGCCGTGCAGCAACTCGCCGCACGACTGGGAAATGAGAATCGACTGGTCAAGCAGGCCCGTGCCTGGCTTTGAATCCTTCGTCCGTTGCGCGCTATTGTCACGGGCATCGGGACGCACGGCCGCAGTCTGGTGTCGCGCACCGTAACCATCACCAAGTGCATTGCTCGGGGAGCATCAAATGAACAAGGGTCTGCTGGGCTGTCTGATCGTGGGGCTGGTGATTCTGGTGGTGGGTGGCGCCGTGGCCTGGTTCGTGGTGGTCAAGCCGATGTGGGACGCGGGCAGCGAGATCTACGCTGCCGGCCAGCAATTGGTACAGGTGGCCGAACTCGATGCCAAGGTCAGCAACACGCAGACTTTTGACGAACCGGTGGACGGCCGCCTCAGCGAGGTTCAGGTGCAGCGCTTCCTCGCCGTGCAGTCGGCCATCGAGCAGGGTCTGGGCGGCCACGGCAATGCCCTGGAAGCGAAGTACGATGCCCTCAAGCGCGATGTGGAACAGGAAGGCCGCGAACCGAACATGCAGGAAATCTTCGGCGCCTACGGCGACGTGTCCGGCATCATTCTCACCGCCAAGCAGGCCCAGGTCGACGCGCTCAATGCGCAGGGCATGTCGCTGGCCGAGTACCGCTACCTGCGCATGCAGGCCTACCTGGCTGCCGGCATCGCATTGAACGACGAAACCCCCAAGGAGTTCGCCGGCAGCGCCGCGGCGCACAACGCCGAACTGCTGCGCCCGCACAAGGAATTGCTCGAACGCACCCTGCCTACCGCCTGGCTGGGGTTCTGATGTTCATTCGTTGACGTCTACTCCGCCGCGGGTTCATCTGCAGCGGCAGCGACGCTCGGCCATGTCCAGCGGAATTCGCTGGTGGTGCCGGGTGCCAGCAGGGGCACGCTCAATACATGATCGCCGCTGCTCGGGTCGGTGTGGAATCGCAAGTCGTCCTGTGCCAGCGAAGCGGGCCGCTGCGCAAAGGCTTGTGCGGGGTCGCCCGCCTGGTCGCGCAGCCACAACGCGGTGCCGACGACACGCAGCTCGCGATCAAGGTCCAGCAGGGAGAGGAAATAACGATCGATGTCGCCGGGCCCGACACCGGTCAGAACGCAACCAAAGGGATTGAAGCTCCAACCCAGCCAGTTGCATTTCGGTGGCGCTTGCGCTGGCAAGGGCTGGCGCAAGCTGATGTGCTTCCGCTCAGCGACGCTGCAGTGCCGAGCCAGTGGGCTGCCCATCAAGGCCAGGGTGTGTTCGCTGCTGAAGAAGCCACCGGCGACACGGTCCGACCACGAAATGTCCTTGCCCCCCGCGAGGCTCTCGCGCAGCGTGCTCTCATACAGACGGAACTCGCGCTGCATGGCGGGACATTGGTCCAGTTCGGAATCGGCCAAGGGTGCGAAGGCTGCGGCGCAGGAGGCTGGCAAGGCCAGGTCGGTCGGTGCCTCGCGCAGCAGTTCGCTTAGCAGGCGTGCGGACAGGCGGATCTGCCGCACTCCCCACACGTCCACCACCAGGCTGTTGCTGCCATGGCGCAGTCGACGCCACGCCGCTGCGTCATCGCACAAACGCTGCAGCGCTTGCGCCGGCCTTCCATCGACTGCTTCCAGCGCGCTCGCCACCTGGCTCCAGCCGACGAACCCAGCGAAGGGCGGCAATTCACTCTCGCTCAGATTGTGGCGCGGGTCGCGGTAGTGGCCGTGACGCTGCAGTCCGCGCAGGGCTGCGTCCACACCAGCAGAGCGTTGCAGAACCCCGGCGAGTTCTGCATGCGCATCGCGTACCGGCGCCAGGCAGGGCTGGTCAAGGTTTCGGCACAGCTCGCTCCAGACGCCCTCGGGGGACGAGCGCGCGGTAAAGCCGGCCTGCAGTTCGCGCGGCAGCTCCTCGGGCGGCAGCTGCAGCAAGGCCTCGTGCTGAGACGCGGGCACTTCGTAAGCCGCCAGCCACAGGCTCTGGAAGGCATTGCTGCCCGTCACCGGCGACGGGGGAGCACGCAACAGGATTAAATCGGCCCGCTGCGTGGAACTGAGCGGTGGCATCAAGCCGCTGTGCACCAGGATCAGCCACAGGGCCAGCATGGCTGGCAACAACAGCAACAATCCCCATCGCCGCATGGTGTCGGTCTCCCCGTGACCTGCTCCAGTGCCTCATCTTCGCGCCCACGGCCGCGCGGCGCAATCGAGGCTCAGGCTCGCGCAGGACCAGGGTGGTGAGAGCTCGCTCGACAGGCACGCAGAGGTGCGGATACCTGTCCGCGCGCCGCTGGATGCGGACCCTGGCGACAGGAGCCCCGATCCGCAGCGCTGGAAGCAGCCGCCGACGTGCCACAGAAAAAACTCGGGCCCGCAGCGCGGGCCCGAACTCGTTGGGCAATGGCTGGCCCCGCCGGGCCAAGGGCTCAGATCGAGTAATACATCTGGAACTCGAGCGGATGCGCGGCCGAGCGGTAACGGGTGACTTCCTGCATCTTCAATGCGATGTAGCCGTCGATGAAGTCGTCGCTCATCACGCCGCCGGCCTTGAGGAAGTCGCGATCCTTGTCGAGTGCATCCAGCGCCATGTCGAGGCTGGAACACACCTGCGGGATGTTGCGCGCCTCTTCCGGCGGCAGGTCGTAGAGATCCTTGTCGGCCGGCTCGCCCGGATCGATCTTGTTGATGATGCCGTCGAGGCCCGCCATCATCAGGGCGGTGAAGGTGAGGTAGCCGGTCTGCACCGGATCCGGGAAACGGAACTCGACGCGCCGCGCCTTCGGGTTGGTGACGAAGGGAATGCGGCAGGAGGCCGAGCGGTTGCGTGCCGAGTAGGCCAGCATCACCGGCGCCTCGAAGCCAGGCACCAGGCGCTTGTAGCTGTTGGTGCTGCTGTTGGCGAAGGCATTGATGGCGCGCGCGTGCTTGAACACGCCGCCGATGTACCACAGGGCGAGCTGCGACAGGCCGCCGTAGCCATCACCGGTGAACAGGTTGGTGCCGGCCTTGGCGAGCGACTGGTGCACGTGCATGCCGCTGCCGTTGTCGCCGACGATGGGCTTGGGCATGAAGGTCAGGGTCTTGCCGTTGCGGTGCGCGACGTTCTTCAGCACGTACTTCATGGTGAGCAGCTCGTCGGCCTTCTTCACCAGCGAGTTGAACTTGGTGCCGATTTCGCACTGGCCGGGGCCGGCCACTTCGTGGTGGTGAACCTCGACCTCGATGCCGCACTCCTCCAGCACCTTGCACATCTCGGCGCGCAGGTCCTGGAACGAGTCGACCGGGCTGACCGGGAAATAGCCGCCCTTCACGCCGGGACGATGGCCGGCATTGCCGCCCTCGAACTTCTTGCCCGAGCTCCAAGGCGCTTCTTCCGAATCGATCTCGAAGAAGCTGCGGCCCATCTCGTTGGCCCAGCGCACCGCATCGAAGATGAAGAACTCCGGCTCCGGTCCGAAGAAGGCCTGGTCGGCAATGCCGGTCGACTTCAGGAAGGCCTCGGCGCGCTTGGCCAGTGAACGCGGGCAGCGGCCGTAAGCCTGCATGGTGGCCGGCTCCAGCACGTCGCAGGTCAGGATCAGGGTGGGATCGGCAGTGAAGGGATCGACCACCGCGGTGGAAGTGTCCGGCATCAGCACCATGTCGGACTCGTTGATGCCCTTCCAGCCCGAGATCGAACTGCCGTCGAACATCTTGCCTTCCTCGAACAGGCCAGGCTCGAAGATGCGCACCGGATAGGTGACGTGGTGCTGCTTGCCAAGGATGTCGGCGAAGCGCAGATCGATGAACTCGATCTTGTGATCCTTGACCAGCTTCTCGACGTGTTCGTAGGACATGGGTGTGGCTCCGGTGGTGATGGGATGGGCGGTATGTGCAAGGGACGTGCCAGGGGAGCGTGGAGCGGGAACGGGGAACGGGGAACAGGGAACAGGGAACGGGGAACGGGGGAGCGAAGCGCGGAGCGTGGCGGGGAGAGCAGGCGGCTGGCGGCATCCCATGCCGCCATCGCGGTTCCTTCGATGGCCGAATGACCATCAGGCAACGTCGGCACAGGGGTGCCGACCTACCGGCTGATAGTGGGGGCAACTTCAGTTCAGAGCCCCTCCCCCGTTTGCGGGGGAGGGGTTGGGGAGAGGGGCTCTCCGTCGCCAAGGCCGACTGCGATGGTTGGTTCGCGGGTTCTTGAAGCGCCTGGTGTGAGCGTTGTTGGTGCGGGCCTGGCGTCGGACGCACCAACATGGTGCGTGTTTGGCAGGACTTCCCCGCGTATGCTTTGCCGCCCCACCTTGGTGATCACCGCGCCGCGTGAACGATCTGCTTGCTGCCCTGCTGCTCGGCGTTATCGAAGGCCTCACCGAGTTCCTGCCGATCTCCAGCACGGGCCATCTGCTGATCGCGCAGTACTGGGTCGGGGCGCGCTCGGACTTGTTCAATATCGTGATCCAGGCCGGTGCCATCCTGGCGATCTGCATGGTGTATCGCGAGCGGCTGTGGGCGCTGGCAACCGGGCTGTCGCAGCGGGTGAATCGCGACTACGCCTTCAAGATTGCCGTGGCGTTTGCGGTCACCGCGGCAGTCGGCCTGCCGGTGCGACTGGCCGGATGGAAGCTGCCGGAAACCGTCAGCCCGATTGCCTGGGCGCTGATCCTGGGTGGCGTCTGGATGCTGATCGCCGAGCGCCTCGCCGCGCGCGGCAAGCCGTCCAGCGACATCACCTGGACGGTGGCGATTCTGGTCGGCCTGGCACAGGTGGTGGCCGGCGTGTTCCCCGGCACTTCGCGTTCGGCCGCGGCGATCTTCATCGCGCTATTGGCCGGTACGCGTAATCGTCCCGCTGCCACCGAGTTCGTCTTCCTGGTGGGCATTCCCACCATGTTTGCTGCCAGCGCGTTTGCGGGGCTGGAGTACGCCATGCAGGGGCCAGTTGCCGAGCCGGAAAACTGGGGGCAACTGATTGCGGCTTTCGTCGCCGCCACGCTCACCGGCTTCCTCGCGGTGCGTTGGCTGCTGGGCTACATCAAGTCACACACCTACACGCCGTTCGCGCTGTATCGGATTGCGCTGGGAGCGGCGCTGTTGCTGGGATTGCCGGCTGGGGCTTAGCGCTTTAGAGCCCCTCTCCCTGCGGGAGAGGGGTTGGGGTGAGGGGCTGGTGTCGGCAAGAAGTCTAGTCAGGCGAAAAGTCGGCGAAGAACTGGCATTGAGACATCTGGCGAGGCGCAATAGCTCCCGCTCGGATCGCCCCTCACCCCAACCCCTCTCCCGCAGGGAGAGGGGCTTCAAGCGATTCTTGCTTTGTGAGCAGGTCGCGCCACACCCACTCAAGCGAACCCTCAGCGCACCACTTCACTCACCACCTCACCATCAATCACCACGCCGATCACATGCGTGGTGTACTCGAACGGATCACCATCGAACAACACCAGGTCAGCGTCCTTGCCCGGTTCCAGCGAACCGACCCGATCATCGATGCCCAGGATGCGCGCCGCCTGCAGGGTGATGCTGCCGAGCGCCGCGTCGAATGGCAGGCCGTAAGCCATCGCCATGCCGGCTTCCCACAGCACCACGCGCGTCTTCGGCACGTAGGCTTCGAAGCCGCTCTGCAGGGCGAACGGAATGCCGGCCTCGTGCAGCACCTTGGCGGTTGTGAAGCTGGCGTTTTCCAGTTCCCCGAACTGCCGTGCCATGGTCGGATGCAGCAGCACCGACACACCGGCCGCGCGGATCGCGTCGATCGCGAGATAGGCCTCGGAGGCGCCGTCCAGCACCACGCGGATTTCAAACTCTTCGGCCAGACGCAGCGCCGAGCGGATGTCCTGATCGCGGTAGGCGGTGACCAGCAGCGGCAGCTTGCCATCCAGCACCTCGACCAGGGTCTCCAGCTCCAGATCTCGCGAAGGTTCGGATCCTTCCTTGGCTGCACGATTCTTGCCGCGATACTCGCCAGCCTTGATCAACTGCTGGCGCAGCAGGGCGATCTGCTTGGCGCGCGTGCCGGGGCTCTTGTTCTCGGCGCCGAACGCGCCCGGCCCCAGGTGCGAGGCCAGCATCGCCGGCGAACGCAGTACCGCGGCCTCGACACTGTTGCCGCGCGTCTTGACGATCATGGTCTGGCCCGACACCAGCGCACCCGGCCCGTGTCCGGTGTGCAGGGTGGTGACACCCAGTTCGCGCAGCCATTCGACCAGGCGCTCGCGCGCGTTGTAGGCATCCAGGGCACGCAGCTGCGGCTGCATCGGCGCCGAGGTTTCCAGCTGATCCTGGTCATGCACCTGATTGAGATGACCGGACAGGCCGACCACGCTGCGTGCATCGATCAGGCCAGGCGTAACCTGCGCCGCCTGCAGGGTGCGGATGCCAGCGGGAATCGTCATGCTGGCCTGCGAGCCGACCGCGGTGATCTTGCCGTCCTCGATCAGCACGATGCCGTTCTCTATTGGCTCGCCGGCCTGGGTATGCAGGCGTTCGGCCAACACCACCAGATCCTGCGCGCACAACGCTGGTGCCAGCAGCCATGCTGCCATTCCGATCAGGATGCGGCTCATTGCCCACCCTCCAGCTGGATGATCTGTTCGGCCAGCGAATCGCGTCCGGCGCCATAACCGCCGGTGGCAAACAGCGCATCCTCGGGCACAGCGAGGTCAAACACCTTCTGGCCCTCAATCCAGGTTTCCTGCACGCGAGTCGAAACACTCAATGGGTCGCCATCGAGCACCACGAAATCCGCATCCTTGCCGACGCTCAGTGAGCCGACTCGATCGGCCAGGTCCAGCATCTTCGCGCCATTGATGGTCATCGCTGCCAGTGCGCTGTCGCGATCCAGGCCAAAGCGCACGCCCATTGCGGCCGAGCGCAGGAACAGGCGCGAGTCGGTGATCGGATCATCGGTGTGATATGCGAACAGCGCGCCGGCGTCGTGCAGACGCTTGCCATTGTCGGGCAGCAGGTGCATCGCTTCGAGTTTTCCACCTGGGCTGTCGACATGGATGATCGAGGCCATCGCACCAGCGGCGGCGATCTCCTTTGCAACCAGGCCGGCCTCGCTGACGTGATGAAGCACGACGCGGAAGCCGAATTCCTTGGCCAGGCGCAGCACGGTCAGCACATCGTCGTGGCGGTGGGTGTGGTGATGCACGACGCGCTCGCCCGCCAGCACGCTGCACAGCGCCTCCTTGCCCAGATCACGCGCTGGCTTCTTGTCGGCGGCGAGTTTCTTGTCGCCGGTCTTGCCGCAGTACTCCTGCGCCGCGACCAGGTGCGCGCGCATCAGCGCGGCCGATTTGCCGCGCGTGCCGGGAAATGGTGCCGGCCGCATCGGATTGGTGCCGTTCGCCATCTTGATGCCGCCGGCAATCGCGCCGGCGGCGTCGCGGATCGCCAGTTGCTCCACGCTGGTTCCCTCGCGCAGCTTCAGGTAGATCGTCTGACCGCTGAGCAGATGGCCCGAGCCCGGCATGACATTGACCGTGGTGATGCCGCCAGCGCGCGCCTTGCGGATGCCGGCGTGACGCGCATTGATCGAATCCAGTGCACGCACATCGGGCTGGATCGGGCCACTGCCATCGGCCCCGGCAACCTGCCCGATGTGCGAATGGGAGTCGACCAGGCCGGGCATGATCACCTTGCCGCGCATGTCGCGCACTTCGGCGTTGGATGGCACCGTGATGCCGCTGCCGATCGCGAGGATCTTGCCGTCCTGCACCAGCAGGGTACCGTTCTCGATCACTGGGCCATCGATCGGAATCAGGCTGGCGCCGGTCAGCGCCAGCGGGCGCTCCTGTGCGTGGCTGCCAACGCTGACAAACAGCAACAGCAAGATGATTCGCATCCGAAAGCCCCCTGTTTGAACAAGCGACCGAGGGTACGACTTGCGCGCGTGGCTGACCAGCAGTAAGACGTGATGGCCGCGAGGGACAAGCATGTCGTAGGTCGGATCAAGCGCCGCAGTCGCGTCGGGAAATACGAGGCGACAAACCGGCGCGGATCCGACGTTGCCCCGCACCAAGCCCATCGCCACGTCGGCTCCACCGCTGCGCGGCTTGAGCCGACCTACGCAGGCCTCATCGTAGGTCGGCTCAAGCGCCGCAGTCGCGTCGGGAAATACGAGGCGACAAACCGGCGCGGATCCGACGGTGCCATGCGCCAACCGCTTCGCCACGTCGGCTCCACCGCTGCGCGACCCGAGCGGACCTACGCGGGCGAGTCGCCGCGTGGTTTGCTGCCGCCTAATACTCCGATGCCAAGGAAAACAGCCGCTCGCGATCCTCGCTATCAAGCAACCGCCACTCACCCGCAGGCAACACGCCAAGATCCAGCCCGCCCACGCGACTACGATGCAAGGCCACCACATGGTTGCCGACCGCGGCAAACATGCGCCGCACCTGGTGGTAGCGGCCTTCGTGCAGGGTAAGGCGGGCGCTGCGTGGGCCGAGTTGCTCGAAACCGGCCGGCAGCAGCGGGGTGTCGTCGGACTCCAGCATCAGGCCGCCGCGGGTGAACGTCTCGCCCTCGTCGCCGCGTAAATCCTGCGCCAGTTCGGCTTCGTAGACCTTGGCGATCTTCGCCTTCGGCGAAATGATCCGGTGCAGCAGGCCGCCGTCATCGGTCAGCAGCAACAGTCCGGAGGTGTCGCGATCCAGTCGACCGACCGGCGATATCACCGGTTTGCGCGCCCGCAGCCGGTAGGGCAGCAAGTCGTAAATCAGCCGGCCAGTATCCTTGTTCGAACAGGTGTATCCGGTTGGCTTGTGCAGCATCATCAGGCTTCCCGACGCCGGATCCAGTGCCTCGCCGTCGACGCGCAGCTGGGCATGCTCGAAGCGCGAACCGGCGTCCAGCTCGTTGCCCTCGGCATCGGTCACGCGCCCGTCGTCCAGTAGGGCCTCGACTTCACGTCGGCTGCCATAGCCAAGGTTGGCGAGGTACTTCAGCAGTTTCATCGAATCGCCTCCAGAACCTTGAATCCCTGCGCCACCTTCAGCGTCTGCAGCGCCGAAAAATGTTCGCGCAGCACGGCCTCGTAGGGCAGGTGGGTATTGGCCACCAGCAGCAGCCTGCCACCGGGTCGCAGCGCATTGGCAGCCGCCGCAATAAATGCCTGGCCCAGCGCCGGCTCGGCCGCGCGGCTCTGATGAAAGGGCGGATTGCTCAGGATCAGGTCGTAGCGCCCGGTCACGCCGCGCGCAACATCGTGCCAGTGAAAGCCAAGCTTTACGCGCTCCGCGAACGGCGCCAGATTCACCTGCGCCAGCTCCAGCGCGCGTGCCTCGGCCTCGAAGCAGTCAAGCAAAGTGATGCCCTTGCAGCGTGTCAGCAGTTCGGCGCCCAGAAAGCCCCATGCGCAGCCCAGATCCGCAGCGGCGCCCGTCGCGTCGGGTGGCAGGCACTCGGCCAGCAGGGCCGAGGCCGGATCGATGCGGTCCCAGGCAAACACCCCGGGGCGGCTGACAAAACGTCCGTCGACTATCGGGCGCGGCGCGTCGGCCATCAGCCATTCGTCCAGCAGGGCTGGATCCTTTGCCTGTTCGAACGGCGAAGTCCAGAACACCCGGCAGTGGCGCTTGCTTTCGCAGCGCAGCGACCCGACCAGCGCGGCAAGATCCGCTTCGGCCGAGCGCGCGCCCGCATCGTTGGCTGCCGCCGCGACCAGCACGCCGCCCGGCGCAGTCATGCGCACACCGCGCGCCAGCAGGGCGCGTGATTCGGCGCGCTGACGTGGCGGCAATACCAGCACGCGCTCGAAGCGGCCTTCGATCTGGCTTTGCACATCGCGCCCGGCTTGCTCGAGTTCATTCGCCCAGGGCCGGAAGCTCTGCTCGCAACGCAGCGCGCCGCGAATCAAATACATCGCGATGCCGGCGCGCGCGCGCAGGATCGCGACCGGCGAACCGGGCCAGCTGAGTTCCCCGTTCTCGAACGGCAGCAGCAGAACCTGCGCGGCCGCATCACCGCCAGCAGCCATGCTCAGCTGCTCTCGCTGTCGCGCTCTGGCTGCCAGGGCCAGCGGCCCTCGACTTCCAGGAACAGGGTGAGACTGAGGAAGGTGCGGATCAGCACGATGATGGCCAGGCCGCCGAGGCTTTCTAGACTGTGGTCGACCGCCACCGTGCGGATGATGTCGCCGGCGATCAGGAACTCCAGACCAATGATGATGGCGCGGCCCAGCTGCCGTCGCAGGGCGTGATAGGCGATGCCATCGTGCCCCGGTCCGCCCTTGCGCAGCCAGGTCCAGCAGGCATACAGGCTGCCCAACACGATCACCAGCACGCCGAGCGCTTCGATGCCGTAGCCGATAACCTGGGCGAGTGATTTGAATTGTTCGATCATGGGGTGCTCCGTGGGCCAACGCCCTAGCTTATCGATTAAGCGTGCAGGCCTCGCACGCCAAGGTCGGATTGAGAGTTTCCCGCTAATCGATTTCGCGTTTGGGCCTTGCATTCGAATGTCGGCTCCACCGCTGCGCGGCTTGAGCCGACCTACGCCTGCTCGCTTGCGGATCGCCTTGCCCCCGGGCGTTCACGCCGCATCCCACATCGTTTGCCTTATGCCCAGGCGACGCTCCGCGTCGGCTCCACCGCTGCGCGGCTTGAGCCGACCTACGCACACATTTTCGTAGGTCGGATCAAGCGCCGCCAAATCGCCAATCTGGGCGATCACGCTTGGCGGCGCGGATCCGACGCGCGACTGGCCTAACCCCGCGCCGCCGCAATCACCGCCAGATACCCGCGTACCGTCGCATCCATCCCGGCATACAGCGCCTCACCAATCAGCGCATGGCCAATCGACACCTCCAGCACATTCGGCACCGCGCCCAGGAAATCGCCGAGGTTCGCCTGGCTGAGATCGTGTCCGGCATTCACCCCCAGGCCCAGGGCTGCGGCAGCCAGGGCAGTCGCCCGACATGCGGCCAGCGCCATCGCAGCATCGCCGGCATGCCAGGCTTCGGCAAACGGCCCGGTATAGATCTCCACCCGATCGATGCCGATGGCTGCAGCCTGATCCAGCCCCTCGCAACCGGCATCCACAAAGGCGCTGACGCGACAGCCCAGCGCCTTGTAGTCGCGCACCAGGGGCGCCAGGTGCGCGGCCTCGCGCGGCAGGTCGAAGCCATGGTCGGAAGTGATCTGCCCGTCGCCGTCCGGCACCAGGGTGACCTGGGTGGGGCGCGTGGCGCGGGCCAATTCCAGCAGGCCGGGATAGCCGTCACGCGGCGGCGCAAACGGATTGCCTTCGATATTGAATTCACCGCCCTGGCGCTGCAGCCAGTGGCCCAACTGCAGCACATCGTCACTGCGTATGTGGCGCGCATCGGGGCGCGGGTGCACGGTGATGCCAGCCGCGCCGGCTGCCATCACGCACTCGGCCGCGCGCAGCACGCAGGGCTCGGTACCACCACGCGAGTTACGCAGCACCGCGATCTTGTTGAGGTTGACGCTGAGTCGTGTCATGCGCGCAGCGTAAGCCAGCGGACCGGGAACGAAAAGCACAGCCGCGAGGACCTGTTGGCCTACACACCGTCGCTGACGTTACACTCGTAACGCGTAGCGAGGCCAAGCGTCCCAGCTGCACTGCCGTACTGGTCCTCACTGCCGGTCCGTGCCAACCGGAACCGAATCCCGGTACACGGGGGGCGCTGCATCTGATTCCCCACAGGGGGTGATAGCGTGACCAGGCGCAAGCTTCCGCGGGCCATCTCACGCAACACTCGCGGTGTGACGCGACACCTGCTGTTCCTGCTGCTTCTCGCTCTGGTGCCTGCCTTCGCCCAGGCGCCTGTCCCTGACCCAGTGCCGGTTGGCATGCCATTGCTGCAGCGCTTCACGGGCGACCATTACCCCGCCTTGCCCAGCCACTTTGCCGTGGTTTCCGATTCACACGGGCGCATCTTCCTCGGCAACTCCGAGGGCGTGCTGATATTCGATGGCCAGCACTGGGAACTGCTCGAGCTGCCGCTGGGCAATGTGGCCAGAGCCCTGGTGGTGGGCGCTGACGGGCGGATCTACGTCGGCAGCTACGATCACTTCGGCTTGATCGAGGAAGCCGAAACGGGCGCCTTTCGCTATACCGATCTGCGCCCGCTGTTCGACCTCGCCCCGGACGAGATCAACCTGGCGGAAATCTGGGACGTGCTGGAAACGCCCTCTGGCGTGTACTTCCGCGCCGCCAAGCGCCTGTTGTTTCTCGGCTATGACGGGCGCACACGTCACTGGCCGCTGTCGGAAGAAGTGCGCGGCTTCAGCGCCGTGGGCGACGCGCTGTATGCACGCCTGGACGGCAAGGGCCTGATGCGCTGGTCGGATGGCAGCTTCGAGCCCGAGCCCGATGCCGAACGCTTCGCGAGTAAACCGCTATACAAACTCTTTCCGCGCGCCGAAGGCCGGCTGCTGGTGAGCAGCGACGGGTTTTTCCTGGCCGACGACCACGGCATCAAGCAACTGCCCGGGCAGGCCGCAGAGATCTTCGCGCAGGACGAACCCTATACCGGAATTGAACTGCCGGATGGCAGCTATGCGCTCGGTACCTTCGGCGGCCGGGTGTTGTGGTTCTCCGCCGATCTGCGCCTGATCGGCAGCTATCCGATCAGCGCCTACACCGTGCTGGGCATGGGCCTGGATCGTGAAGGCGGCCTGTGGCTGGCCACCGAGGGCGAGGCGGTGCGCCTGCGGCTGCCCTCGCCCTGGAGCCGCTTCGGCCCGGAAGAAGGGCTGCGCGGCGGCCTGTACACCAGCCTCTGGCATGAGGGGGCGATGTGGGTGGCCACCTCGAATGGCGTAATGCGCGCGCACCAGGATGGCGGCAATGTGCGCTTCGAACTGGCCGTGGAAACCGCGCTGGAAGCCAATGCCCTGGAATCGACCCGCAGTGGCCTGCTGATTTCCGATCGCGACGGCCTGCTCCTGCTCAGGCCGGGACAGAGCACGCCCGAACGCATCAGCTCGGACGAAGCCATCTACACCCTCGCCGTGGCCGACGACGATAGCGACCGGCTTTACGCCATCGGTGCCGAGTCGTTTTTCCTGTTCCGGCAAGACGCGCAAGGCTGGAGCGTCGTGCACCGCTGGCCACTGGACGGGCTGGAAATCAGCTCCATGCACGAGCTCGAACCTGGCAGCCTGTGGGTGGGCGACTACCGCGGCTGGCCGCAGCGCTGGCATCTGGACCTGCAGACCGGCGAGCGACGCATCGAAGTGATGGGGCCAGAAAGCGGCCTGGTACTTGATGCGCCACACGGCGCTTCCCTGCTGCAGGTCGACGACGACTATTACGCGGTCTCCGGGCAGCGTTGCTTCAGTTGGCGTGGAACGCGGTTCGAACCCGGCTGCCCGGCGCCCTTCGATCAGATCGCCTCGCCCGACGAGATCAGCCTCGCGCGTACCGACGCCGGCCTGTTTGCCTACACCAGCCGCGAGTTGTGGCTGCGCCGCAGCGGCGCCAGCGACTGGCAGGCGCTGCACATCAGCGCGGGATTGGGGCATGGCTTCGCCGATGTGCATGGCGGCAGCGACGGCATGGTGCGCATCGCAACCTGGAGCGGCCTGCTGCAGTTCGACCCGACAGCCAGCGATCCGCCCGCGCCGGCATTGCAGGCGCGACTCTGGCGAGCCCAGATTCTTGACGAACAAGGCAAGGCCACAGCGCTTTCGCTCGACACGCAAGGCGACGACGATGCACTACCACCGCGCGCCACCCTGCACCTGGACTTCCAGCTGGTGGGAATGCAGGGCGCGCCGCAATTCCGCTATCGCATCGAAGGCCTGCAGCCGCAGTGGAGCGTCTGGGGAACCGATGACAGGCTGAGCCTGCGCGAGCTGCCGCACGGCCGCTTCGAGCTGCAACTCGAAGCGCGTACCCGCGCTGGACGCAGCGCCGCGCCCTACCGCTTCGCCTTCGACGTGCAACCCCTGTGGTGGGAAACCCGCTGGGCCCGCGTCGGCGCCGTCCTGCTGGCGATCATCGCCGTCGTCGCCCTGGTGCAGCTGGTGGCCTGGCTGCGGCTACGCAACTACGCGCTGCAGACCCGTCGCCTGGAGCAGCGCATCGATGAGCGCACCACCGAACTGCAGGAAGCCAATCGCCGCCTGGCAGAAATGGCCACGGTCGACAGCCTCACCGGCGTCGCGAATCGTCGCGCGCTGGAGCACGGCTTGGCGCGTGAATGGCAGCGCTGCCAGGACACCAATCGCCCGATCGCCGCGCTGATGCTGGATATCGATCACTTCAAGCAGTTCAACGACCGCTATGGCCACCTCGAAGGCGACGAGAAACTGCGCTGGGTCGGCAGCGAACTGGCCAGCCTCTGCGACTCCAACCGCGAACTGTTGGCACGTTTCGGCGGCGAGGAATTTGTCCTCATCCTGCCCGGCTGCGACCTGGAAGCCGCCCTGGTGCGAGCCCATGCGATCCACGGCCACTTCGACCAAGCGGCCAGCTCGATCCGACTCAGCGTCGGCGTCGCCGCCATCATCCCGCCCGACACCCGCAGCGCCGAAGACATGCTGCGTGCCGCCGACACCGCCCTCTACGAAGCCAAACGCAAAGGCCGCAACCGCGTAGAAGCCGCCCGCTGACGCAATCCAACCGACGCGAAGCTCTCCTGTAGGAGCGCACCCTGTGCGCGACCGGGATCACCGGCCTTGCCTCAGCCTCACGCTGCACCCATGCCCCGCGGTCGCCAACAGGGTCGGCTCCACAGGGTGCAGCACCGCGTCGCTGTGGAATTCGCCCGCAGTTGTAGGAGCGCACCCTGTGCGCGACAAGGATCACCGGCCTTGCCCCAACCTCTCGTTGCACCCATGCCCCACGGTCGTCAACAGGGTTGGCTCCTGCAATGCGCATGCACCTCTCGCGCAACCAATCACTCCCCAACAACCCGCAATACCCGTCCCTCCGCACTATCCGTCAATAAATAGATCCCCCCATCGGGCCCCTCACGCACATCACGCAGCCGCTCACCTGGCGCATCAAACATCACCGCCTCCACCCGCACAGCACCACTGCCATCCATCCGCAAACGCTGCAACTGCTTGCCCGCCAGCGCCGCCACAAAAAAATCCCCACGCCACTCCGCAAACACCGACCCGCCATACCGCATCAACCCCGCCGGCGCGATCGACGGCGTCCACACATGCAGCGGATCGATCATGTCCGGCAAGGTCGTAAACGGACTGACCAGCGCCCCGCTGTAATCCACTCCGTGCGTAACCAGCGGCCAACCAAAATTGCCGCCCGCCACAATCCGATTCAGCTCATCACCACCACGCGGCCCATGTTCGTGCGCCCACACCGTGCCGGCCTTGTCCACCACCAGGCCCTGCACATTGCGATGCCCGTAGCTGTAGATCTCCGGAAGCGCATCACCGCGCCCGACAAACGGATTGTCCGGCGGCACACTGCCATCTGCCGCAATCCGCAGGATCTTGCCCAGATGGTTGTCCAGCCGCTGCGCCCGCTCGCGATAGTCAAAGCCATCACCCGTTGCCACCAGCAGGGTGCCATCCGCAGCCCAAGCCATGCGCCCACCGTAATGCACCGACGTCGCGCGCATCGGCCGCGCCTCCAGCACCACCTGCAGATCGGTCAAGGCCTTCCCATCAAACCGCCCCCGCGCCACCCGCAGCGTATTGGCCGCGTTCGTACCGTGCGAATAACTCAAATAAACCCAGCGACTTTCAACAAAATCCCGCGCCAGCAACACCTCCAGCAAGCCACCCTGACCCACCGCATGCACCGCCGACACACCCTCAATCGGTGGCTCAACCGCACTCGCCGAATCAATAACCCGCAACCGCCCCGGCCGCTCAGCCACCAGCATCCCGCCTTCAGGCAAGAAGGCCAGCGAAGAAGGAAACTCAAGTCCCTCCGCCACCAACTCCACCCGTGGCTGCGCAGCTGTAAAAGTCAGCGCCAGCATCCACCCCAGCAGCACAGCAACTACACGAATGAGCATGCGACGGCACCCCGAAATCCGATTGCGCCCAATGCTACCTGCAAGCCACGCAGCGATGCGGCATGATCGACCGCAGAGCCCTGCACTCTGGCCAAGAACCAACCGAGGCCGCACCCTAAAGCCCCTCTCCCCACGGGAGAGGGGTTGGGGAGAGGGGCAAGCCTCGCGAAATGTTTATTGAAGCCTACTGATCCCGCTTCGGCTACTCCGCGAAAGCGAATGGAAGCTTGAAGACAAGAACACAGTCGAGAGCCTTACCAATGCCAGCCCTCCGCCCCCTACTAGCCTACCTAGCCGCAACCCTGACCACCGCCACCCTGGGCAGCCTGATCCAAACCCAATTCAACCTGGCCGCCCTGCAGGATCTGGGCGCACCAATCACCCCAAGCATCCACCTGCAAGCCAGCGCCCAGGACCTGCTCGGCTTCGCGCCCTTGTGGGCTGCAATCCTGGCCCTAGGTTTCCTGATCGCCTTCGTCACCGCCCTGTTGATCAGCCACGCCCTAAAGCGCCACCGAACCATTCTGTTGATCACCGCAGGAACCGTCGCGGTGTTCGCCACCCTGTGGCTGATGCAGATGGCGCTGCCGATCACCGTGATTGCCGCCACGCGTGGCAGCGTCGGGTTCGTGTTGATGGGCTTGACTGGTGCGGTTGGAGGTTGGGCTTTTGCCTGGGTGTCCTCTCGGAAGGTGGTTGTGGGCAGCTAGTTGGATTGTGTTGCTCCTGGGGGCCACGTCGGGTGCTGTCACCGTGCCACCGCACCGTGCCCAGGCCGACGCCGCTGCCGACAGGTCTGCCGATCCGTTCGAGCGATGGATGACGCTGGCTGTTACAGCCCGTAGGATCGGCTGACGAATACGACCCAACACCGCCATGCCCCGACTCGTCGAGCAGATCAAGGAAGCCCTGGCTGCCTTTTCTGCCATCAAGCACCCTCCCGCACTCATCGGTGGCTTGGCCCTGGCGGCGCACCAGGTGATCCGGGCCACCGAAGACGTGGACTTTCTGGTCGACGCCGACGATGCCGACCCGTTGCACGCGATACTCATCGGCCTGGGCTACACATGCATCCATCGCAGCGAAAACGCCGCGAACCACATCCGGGGCGATGAAGGCCTCGACCCTTCGATCCGCACTGCGTGCGGCCTCAGGACAGGCTTGCTGTATGCGCATCGCCCCATCGCACGCCGCCTGCTGGCGAGGGCCGAGTCCCGCGACACTTCCATGGGACGGATTCGCGTCATCAGCGCCGAGGGGCTAATCGCCTTCAAGCTTCAGGGCTGCGTCAACGACGCGTCCCGTCTCCGCGACCTCGACGACATGCTAGCCTTGTTGCGCCAACACCACGCGACGCTCAACATGGCCGAGATCAGGGAATACTTCGCCCTGTTCGACCGACAGGCGCTGCTCGATGAACTCCTCGCCCAAACCACCCAGCCCGGCAGGTGAGCTGGCGCCCGAGCCGGTACTGGTTCGCGAAGCCGGCCTGCCCTATCGCCCCGAGTCTGCCGGCGATCCTTTCGAGCGATGGACGGCGCTGATGGAAGTCGTCGAAGCCCTGTGCCCGCGCTGGCCTGAGCGACCGCCTCCGACGAAGGGAGCGGTGTTCAAGTTGTGATCGGATATGAGCTGCGCGGGGCGAGGAGATGCAGGTAGTCTCGACGCTGAGCTCATTGTGGGTTGGTGAACGGTTCTGCAGCCGGGTTGCGCGTGAAGTAGGAAGGGCGGGCATCGCGGCCGGGTGGGCGGCGCCTACCGCCAGTCCCACACCATCACTTCCCAGACATCATCGGCGACCGAATCCGGATAAACATGCAGGGTTTCAAAGCCGACGCGGCGATGCGCGCGCAGCGAGCGGACATTGCGTTGCGAGACTTCGGTGACGGTGAAGTCGAACTGCGCGGCGTAGGCGCGTCGCAGTTGATGGTAGAGGCCATCGAATACGCCCAGGCCGCGGAATTCGCGCGCCACGCACACCTGACCCATCACGAACCAGCGTGGGTCGCCGGCCAAGGCCTTCCCGCGCCACTGCAATTGCTCCAGCTTGGCGAACATCGGCTGCAGGATCGGCACCCGGTCGCGAAAACCCTGCGGCATCATCAGGCAGTAGCCGGCCAAAGTTGCGCCTGACATCGCGATCGCCGAGGGATGAACGTCGTTCATCGATTGCAGTACCGCAGGATCATGCCGCACCGTGGTAAAGCCATCGCTGGCGGCGGTGACGGCATCGACCCGATCGCGGTGGTTCGCGGCCTGCAGCGCGAGAATCAGTTCGACCTCGTGCGGCTGGCTGACCAGGGTGTAGTCGATGCTCATGCGGGTCCCGTGGGCTTGTCATCGCAGCCTGCAAGATTAGGGCCACAAGCGGCGCTCCGCTAGCATCAATGCCGCCAGGCGCGTGCGGTGGGCTGATGATTTTCCTGCGCCGCCAAGCCGGATTCCGCCGGTTGCCGACAGCCGTTCAAATGCATTGCAGTTAGTGCCCCAGTTTGTGACGATGCGCGGGCCAGCCGCTTGCGCGGTTGGCTGCCGTGGGGGCGGCAATCACATCACTGCCTGCTCAAACAACTGCCAGTCGCCTTGGGGAGTACATCGTATGAAGCGTAGTCGTGGATCCATTGCATTTGACCCACTTGCCTCCGGAATAAAGCTCGCGTTGACCGGGATCGCCCTGCTCGCCATCGGCATGCCCGCGCCAACCCATGCCCAGTCCACCGCGGAAGAGACCACCACGCTGGACACCATCTCGGTGCTGGGCACGCGCAGCAAGGCGCGTTCGGCCACCGACTCGGCCGTGCCGATCGACATCATTGACGCCGAAGAGCTGCACAACCAGGGCTCGACCGACGTACTCGACCAGCTGCGGGTGCTGGTGCCGTCGTTCAACGTCAGCACCATTCCCATCGACGACGCGGCAACCCTGGTGCGACCGGCGAACCTGCGCGGGCTGCCGCCCGACAACACCCTGATCCTGGTCAACGGCAAGCGCCGCCACCGCTCCGCGGTCATCACCTTCCTCGGCCATGGCCTGTCGGACGGTTCCCAGGGCGTCGACCTGTCGGTGTTCCCGTCGCTGGCACTGGAGCAGGTGGAAGTCCTGCGTGACGGCGCTGCAGCGCAATACGGTTCGGATGCGATCGCTGGCGTGATCAATTTCGGACTCAAGCGCCTGAGCGAAGGCGGCGCAGTCGAAGTCTTCGGAGGCCAGCACTACGAAGGCGACGGTACCACCCGGCAGGTCGATGCCCAGGTCGGCCTGCCGCTCGGGGCCGATGGTTTCGCCACCTTCACCGTCGAATACCGTCAGGCCGATGCCACCTCGCGCAGCGTGCAGCGCGACGACGCCGCAGCGGCAATTGCCGCCGGCTATCCGGGCGTGCCGGATCCGGCCCAGATCTGGGGCTCACCCGAGGTCAAGGACGACAGCAAGATCGTCATGAACCTAGGCCTGTCCGGCGACAACATCGAGTTCTACCTGTTCGGCAACATGGCCGAGCGCAATACCGACGGCGGGTTCTACTACCGCGATCCAACCAGCCGCGCCGGCGTCTATTCCAATGACGGCGGCGAGACCCTGCTGGTCGGTTCGCCCAGTGGCAATACCGCCTGTCCGACGATCGCCCTGCGCGACGCCGACGGCAACCTGATTCCCTATGCCACGGTCAGCGCCGCGGTCAATGCATTGCCGGGCGACTGCTTCAGTTTCCTCTCGCTCTTCAGCGGCGGCTTCACCCCGCGCTTCGGCGGCAAGATGCAGGATTTCGGGATCACCGGCGGATTCAAGGGCAGCTGGTCGAACGACATCTACTGGGACTTCAGTGCCAGCTATGGACGCAATGAGATCGACTTTGTCATGTACAACACGGTCAACGCCTCCCTCGGCCCGAACCAGCCAGCGAACTTCTTCTTCCGGCCGGGCGGCAACGAGCAGACCGAAAGCATGTTCAACTTTGACGTCAGCAAGAGCTTCGACCGGTTCAATCTGGCGGCGGGCGCCGAGTTCCGTCGCGAGAGTTTCCGCATCAATGCGGGTGACACCGCCTCGACGGCGATCGGGCCGCTGACCGAGCAGGGCTTCAGCATCGGTTCGAATGGATTCCCCGGATTCAATTCGGTCACCGCCGGCGAACACGAACGCGACAACTGGGCGATCTACTTCGATGCCGAAGCGCAACTGACCGACCAGTTCCTGCTCGCCGCTGCGGTTCGGCGCGAAGACTATGACGACTTTGGCAGCACAACCAACTGGAAGTTGACCTCGCGCTTCGACTTCACCGAAAACTTCGCCGTGCGAGGCGCACTCAGCACCGGTTTCCGCGCACCAACGCCGGGTCAATCCAACGTCAGCCAGGTGACAACGGCCTTCATCGACGGCGAATTGCGCGATACCGCCACGCTGCCGCCAACCAACCCGATTGCCGCGTTCTACGGCGCCGAACCGCTGACACCGGAAGAGTCGGAGAATGCCTCGCTCGGCCTGGTCTGGACCGACGGCACCTGGCAGTTCACCGCCGACTGGTACCACATCGAGGTCGAAGATCGCATCGCACGCAGCACCGACTTCACCCTCAGCGATGAGGACCGCGCCGCCTTGGTCGCGGCGGGCCAAGCCCAGGCGGCCACGCTGAGCCGGGTGGGTTTCTTCGTCAACGATTTCGACACCACCACCACCGGACTCGATCTGGTTGCCAGCGTCGACACCGAGCACTTCGGCGGAGAGACCAGCTACGCACTGGCGGTGAACTTCAACGACACCGAGGTCGACGACTTCACCCCGGGAATCATCACCGAAGCGCGGATCAAGAAGCTGGAAGAGTCGCTACCCAAGACCAAAGGCTTCTTCTCCGTCAACCATCAGCGCGGCATCTGGCACATCAACGCACGCCTGAACTACTACGGTTCGTTTTACGAGGATCACCTCGATAGCGACGTGGTGAGCGCTGAAGACGGCGGCCTGCCGATCTACGAAGGCAGCGCCTTCACCGTCGACCTTGAGACCGGCTGGGACTTCGACTCGGGCCTGTACTTCCGAATTGGCGCGCAGAACCTGTTCGACAAGGTGCCCGACGACAACCCCTGGGGAGCCGCGGTTGCCGGCGCCCAGTATCCAGTGCATACACCGTACGGATTCAACGGCGGCTTCTACTACGCGCGCGTCGGCTGGAAGTTCTAAGCCAAGCACGCTCCACGCGACATCGGCCCGGGAGAGCGAATCTCCCGGGCTTTTTTGCGACAGCGGTTGGCTCTTCACGCAGGGAGCTGAGGGTCAACGTCTCGACGCCGCAATCAAGCTGGCATCTGATTGCCGACATGCCTCAGCCTGACTTACGCACGGCCGGCTTCGCATCGGGAAATCCAGTCGCCCACGTCCACCCGTTCGAGGTGAGCCTCCTGTCCGCCATCGACAGACCTGCCCACAGAGCATGAACCAAGTAGGCCGAAGACAAGAGCCCCTCACCCGAGCCTTCGGCCCACCCTCTCCCGCACGCGGGAGAGGGGACGTTGACGGAGTAGCCTGAGCCCCTCGCCCGCGCGCGGGAGAGGGGGCGTTGATGGTGTAGCTTGAGCCCCTCGCCCGCGCGCGGGAGAGGGGTTGGGGAGAGGGGCTGTTTACGCTTTTCAAAATCCGTTACTGAATAGGTTCATGCAGAGGAGGGCCGAACGAGATCCTGAGGCCGAGCGCAGCGCGGATCGAAGGGTCGAGCGGCCCGTCTCGAGCCACTGCCTCAGACCATTCCAGACGCCGCGACATGGGGAAAAGGGGATGGAGGGACTTCGTCACGACCGGTCCGCGACCTACTGACTTTGCATCGGGCGAAGACGGCAGCGTTAATTCCCTCCGGCCCCTTTTTCCGACGACGTCGTGGCGAACCGCGACGAGGCCTTCGATGCAGCCAACGCGGGTGAGGTCAGGAAGGCAGAAACGTACTTTGACCCTGGATTTCGAGAGGGTGATCGCTTTCGGTGTCGGGTTGCGAGTGAGGTAGGAAGGGAAGGCCTCGCAGCGGAGTAGGCCAGGGCCCCGAGAAAATGTACTCTGGCCTTTGATTCGGCCGCAGGATTTGACACTCTGAAGCCAGTATCAATTGCAGGCGGAATAGGCATGGTTGATCTTGCGACAAGCGATACCGGCGACGTTGCAGGATCATAGAGACTTTCAAGACAGGAGATCCGCCGAGTGACACGTGCAAAGAATTCAAAACCCAAAGGCGCAGTCAATAGTCGCTCGCATGATGTGGCGACGAAGGCATCCGTGGTAGACATCTTCTGTGGAGCCGGCGGGTTGTCGCACGGCTTCCGGCAACAGGGCTTCCAGATCGTCGGCGGCGTCGACATTGATGAAGACTGCCGGTACGCGTATGAACGAAACAATGACGCTCCTTTCATACGGCGCGACGTTTCGACATTGAAGGCCGAAGAGATCAACAGCCTGTTCACACCGGGCGTGCCGCGCGTCCTCGTCGGCTGCGCGCCATGCCAGCCGTTTTCGACATACAACCAGAAAGGCGAAGACCCAAAGTGGCAGCTGCTCCGCCAGTTCGGCAATCTCATCGACAAGGTGCGCCCCGACGTTCTATCAATGGAGAACGTGCCAAGGTTGCTCGTTTTCAAAGACGGTTCGATCTTCAAACGGTTCGTCAAGAAGTTGCGCGACGCCGACTATCACGTCGAGTGGGCCGTACTCTACGGGCCTGATTTCGGCCTGGCCCAGAAAAGATCGCGATTGGTGTTGCTTGCTTCTCGGCTTGGGCCTATCGGCCTTCCGACGACAACCCATAAGGGTAAGCATCGAACGGTACGCGATGAAATCGGCGACCTTCCACCCCTGACGCACGGCGCGATTGATGCGACCGACAGCCTGCATAGGGCGAGCGGCCTCTCCGACATTAACGCCCGTCGCATCGCGTCCTCCAAACCTGGTGGCACTTGGAACGACTGGGCACCAAAGCTGGTCGCAAAGTGCCATAAGGTAGAAACTGGAAGAGGCTATTCATCCGTCTATGGCCGCATGGAATGGGACGAACCGTCGCCGACCATCACGACGCAGTTCTATGGCTTCGGCAATGGACGCTTCGGGCACCCGGAACAGGACCGGGCGCTTTCTCTCCGGGAAGGCGCAGTGCTTCAGGGGTTTCCGCGCGATTATGAGTTCGTCGCTCCCGGAGCACCTGTGCACTTCACCAAGGTCGGACGCCTTATCGGCAACGCCGTGCCGGTGAAACTCGCCGCGGCCATCGCCGACCGCGTTGGCAAGCATCTTGAGGAACTTCTATGACGAAGCCGCGCGAACTCGTGATGTCCATTAGTCTGAATGCGTTGGAGCATCTGGGCATCAACCTCTACAGCAACATTCCGGCAGTGCTTTCTGAGATCGTCGCGAATGCATGGGATGCCGATGCGCACAAGGTAACGATCACGGTCGACAAGGCGAAGGAGAATATCACGATCGAGGACGACGGCATCGGAATGGATCGCGACGGCGTCATCGATCGATTCTTGACGGTCGGGTTCAAACGCCGCGAAGTGCTCGGAGAGAAAACGCCTGCGGGTCGACTTCCGATGGGGCGCAAAGGGATCGGGAAACTTTCCATCTTCTCCATCGCGCGGCTTGCCAGCGTGTACACCGTCTGCGGCAAGACTAAGACTGCGTTCAACATGGACAGGGAAGCGATTCGGAAAGCGATCTCGGGAAAGGTTCTGAAGCAGTACAAGCCCGAAGAAATCAATGTCTGGCCAACCACGCTAAAGAAGGGAACGCGGATCGAGTTGTCCGGTCTGTCCAAGACACTTTCCGGAATGACGGTGGAGGGGCTGAAGCGCCGCATCGCGCGCAGGTTCTCCGTGATCGGGCCGAGGCATAATTTCAGCGCGAGCGTCAACGGCGCGAAGATCGGCCCGGAGGATCGCGCGTACCACAACGCGGTGCAATACCTCTGGACCTACGGCGACGAGACCGGATTCGCGAAGCTTTGCAAGCATCTCGAACGGCCGAGCGAAGATCGGCTTGCCACCATTAAGGCCGAGCTGACGAAGTCAGGAATCAGCCTGAAAGGCTGGATCGGAACCGTTTCAAGTCCGAGCCAGCTGAAAGACGAGGAAGGCGACAACCTCAACCACCTTGCCATCTTCATGCGCGGAAAGTTGGCGCAAGAAGACATCCTCAATGAATACGGGCAAAAAGAAATCTACGCTGATTACGTAATCGGCGAACTGCATTGCGAACAGCTGGACCTGGATGGCGAGGTCGACATCGCAACGAGCAGTCGTCAGGCATTGAAGCAGGACGATCCGAGGTTTGAAGCCTTGAGAAGAATCGTGCTGTCCGAACTTCGCAACATTGCAAGCAAATGGAGCGACTGGCGCCGTTCCGACGGCGCCAAGACTGCGGCCTCGGTGCCCGCAGTTTCTGCGTGGCTTGAGAATCTGACGGGCGACACGAAGAAGAAAGCCGAGCGCTGGATTGGACGCTTGAACACCATACGTTCGCCAGACGAGTCCGATAAGAAGGAACTTCTCAAGGCGTCGATCCTCGCCTTTGAGAGCTATCGCCGCAAAGAGGAATTGGATCGACTTGAAAACATTCAGGACGAGAGCCTAAGTCAGATACTGGAAATATTTAAAACCATCGACGATCTCGAACTTAGCTACTACGGTCAAATCGTAAAGATGCGGATTGAAGTTATCCGAACCCTTCAGAACAAGCTCAAAGATAACGATAAGGAGCTTGTGCTTCGCGACTACATTTTCGACCACCTTTGGCTGCTCGATCCGGGATGGGAGCGGGCGAAGGGCACGGAACACGCGGAAACACAGGTGAATGCATTCCTCAAGACGAACTCCGCCGCACTCAAAGGCGCGGAAAAGAAGGCGCGGATCGACATCGGATACAGAACGACTGGTGGGAAGCACGTCATCGTCGAACTTAAGCGCGCATCAATCGCGGTACCGGTGGACGACCTCACAAAACAGGTTCGAAAATACAGAGACGGTGCAAGAAAAATCCTGGAGAAAACCAGCTACAAGAATTGGCCGATCGAAATCATCTGCTTGGTCGGAAAGCCCCCGCCGGAATGGAATGACGCGTCCGGTACGGGTCAGAGAGGTGTGATCGACAGCCTCAAAACGGTGGATGCGCGCATTGTCTTTTATGACGAGCTACTGACGAATGCAGAGCAGGCGTATGGCGACTACTTAGAAGCACATGTCAAGGTCGACAAGCTATGGGGGGTCTTTGCAGCGATCGACGATTTCGCCCCGTTGTCCAAGAGTCCGCCGAAGTAGTCAAAACAGGGGTCAGGTTACTATTTCCGCATGGCTGGGGTGCGTCGACACCGATGTTGATGAGCGCGGGTTGAACAGCGCGACACTCAGACGTTCTGAGGCTAAGCGGTCGAAAGTATCCATTCTGACCAATGTTCCCAGTGTTCTTACCGTGGGTGGCGTGTCAAAAACAGGGGTCAGGTTACTATTTCCGCATGGCTGGGGTGCGTGGACACCGATGCTGATGAGTGCGGGTTGAACAGCGCGACACTCAGACGTCCTGAGGCTAAGCGGTCGAAAGTATCCATTCTGGCCAAGGTTCCCAGTGTTCTTATCGTGAGTAACGTGTAGGTTGCTTCCCAGAGCACTGCAGGCCGGCTAACCTGGTCGCTTGAGACGACTCGGACTGGCGAAAGAAGCGTAGCCACCTAGGAGTGCAGGCATGGCCACCGGGCAGGATTGGTCGCGAACAGAGGTCGAAGCTTGCGTGGCCGATTACCTGCGCATGTTGACGCTTGAGCTGAATGGCCAACGCTACAGCAAGACTGAACACGCCAAGGCGCTAATGCAGAAGCTGGATGGTCGCAGTCGCCAATCCATCGAATTCAAGCACTGCAACACTAGCGCGGTGATGGTCGAGCTTGGCTATCCTTACATCGACGGTTACAAGCCGAGAAGTAACTACCAGGCGCTGATCGCCGACATCATCGAAGCACAACTCGTGAGCAGCGCCGCACTGCACGAGGCGGCGCAGTCAGCAGTTGTTCGCCCTGCGATGGAGATCGCGATAGCCGACCCAGGTTCTGTCTGGGTTGCGCCACCCAAGCCAGCAAACCGAGTACGCGAATCCGCCCCCTCCTACAGCCCCAGCTTCTCGGCCTCCCGACGCGACTATCTAGCACAGGAGGCGCGCAATCGATCTCTCGGACGTGCGGGCGAGCTTTTCGTTCTCGAACTGGAGGCCCGACGACTGCATGCGGCCGGCAAGCCGGTGCTCAGCAATCGCGTCGACCATGTAGCCGCCTCCAAGGGCGATGGCCTGGGCTTCGATGTGCTGTCTTTTGAGGAGGATGGCTGTGAGCGGCTGATCGAGGTGAAGACCACCGCGTTCGGACAGCTCACCCCATTCTTCGTTAGCCGCAATGAGTTGGCGCGTTCCGAAGCGGATTCCAATCAGTACCACCTTTACCGGCTTTTCGATTTCAGGGACAAGCCGAAGCTGTTCGATCTTCCAGGAGCAATCTCTCGGCGCTGCCAGTTGGAGGCCGTTTCGTATCTAGCGCGACTAGGAGACTGAGTAGCGGGCTGAGTGGCGGTACTAGGGCAAGGCGCGTTACAAGCTGATTGCATGACAACAAGGTGTCCCATGCGCAAGAAGGCCGGGGAAGAGCAGATCACCCCCTCCAGCGGCAACGTATTCACCGACTTGGGCTTTGACGAAGCAGAGGCCCAGGTGCTGGCGCTGCGTGCTGACTTGATGGCCCAGCTTGAGAAGCAGATCAAGGCTCGCAAGATGACCCAGGTGATGGCGGCCAAGCTACTGGGTGTCAGTCAGGGGCGCGTCTCGGACCTGACGCGTGGCAAGGTTGAAAAGTTCAGCCTGGATTCCCTGGTGCAGTTTGCCGCGAAGCTCGGCAAGCCGGCAAAGATCGAGCTGGCGGCCTGAGTCGGTTTGTCCGAGTGTCCCGCCAGCGAGGGAGCGCTGCGGGTACGATGGCCGATAGCAAAGAACCGTAGCGAAGAACCGGGGCACCCACAAAACTTCCTCGACGCTCGCTATTCCGAGGTGCTCCCGCCCAAGTGTTCCAACGCGGGTCCTGATTACCCACGTGTCTCAGCCATACTTGTGAGGGAGGCTCACCACTCCCTCATCCCGTTCGCCCTGAGGAGCCGGGACCAAGCGAAGCGACGGCGCAGCGGCGTAGCCGCCGAACGAGGTCACAGACCGAGGCCCGGCCCTTCGAGACGGCGCTTCGCACCTCCTCAGGACAGGCTCTCGAAGGGCCGGCGAATGTGGTTCGAGACGGCCCGCCTCGACCTTCGGTCTCGCTCGGGCCTCCTCACCACGAACGGACAGGGTGAAGGAGTGTTTGGCTCTATATCAACGATTTAGCGGGCGCCCGTAAGTGTGGCTGAGGCATATGGGCAATCAGGACGCGGGTCGCTCCGCGGCGGTCTGATAGCGCGCTCACGTACCGCCTGAAACTATTTCCGGAACTCGAAGAATCTGCATGCTCTCCCGGACGGACTCGCCCCGGATGGGACCATGAATTCACAGACAGATCGCGCATGAAGCATGCAGCAGGAGCCAGCGATCGCTCCACGTCGAGCCAGGGCGTCTCAACTCCCGAACCGGCAGCGCCCAATGGCAAGAAGCGCGCATGGCACGCCTGATGCTATGAGCTTGGTGCGGCAATCGGCCGCATCGACCGGCAACGAATGCCAGACAGGAGAGCCCCATGCCACGCGGCGAGAAGTCGAGCTACACCAACAAGCAAAAGCGCAAAGCGGAGCACATCGAGGAAGGCTACGAAGAACGCGGTGTTTCGAAGGATGAGGCCGAGCGTCGTGCCTGGGCAACGGTCAACAAGCAGGATGGCGGCGGCAAGAAGAAACGGTGATCAGCACGTCCGACCGAACCCGCGGGAAGATCGCGCGGGGTGACCTGCATCCTCCACCGGCGGCCGATCCTGAGTCTCATGACGGACAGCGGATAAAAGAACGGGGCCAGGTTCACTTGCGGAGCTTATTCCACCGACGCTCTGACCCCCGCTTCCCCTGCAGCACGCGTGGCCGGAATCAGACGTCAGTGGCTATTCCCCCGAGCTGGAGGCTCCAGTCAGCGGGGTCGCTTCGTTCTCGAAGCCGTCCCTGAAGATGAGTTCGGCGAAGTCGTCGTCGAGGTTGACCACCGAGACATCCTCGGGGTCGAGTGCGTTGTAGTCCATGTCGGAACTGGCCATCGGCGCGAGGATCACCGTGTAGGCGATGTCGCCGTCGACCTGCACATCGTCGACGCCCGTCACCGTCACCATCTGCGCGACGTTCCAGTTCGCATCGGTGAACAGCAAGGTCGCGGTCGACACGTCGCCTTCGCCCGGATCACTGGTCGTCACACCGATGCTCACGTTCGCGCCCGGCTGGGATGTCAGCACGACGCCGAACATCGCGCTGCCGCCGGCTTCCGTGGTCTGCAGGTCGGAGGTGGGCGCAACGATGACGCCGGCGACGTCGTCGTCGAGGTTGACCACCGAGGCATCCTCGGGGTCGAGCCCGTCATAGTCCATGTCGGAACTGGCCATCGGCGCGAGGATCACGGTGTAGGCGATGTCGCCGTCGGCCTGCGCATCGTCCACGCCCGTCACCGTCACGAACTGCACATCGTTCCAGTTCGCATCGGTGAACAGCAAGGTCGCGGTCGACACGTCGCCTTCTCCCGGATCACTGCTCGACACACCGATGCTCACGTCCGCGCCCGGCTGAGATGTCAGCGCGACGCCAAACATCGCGCTGCCGCCAGCTTCCGTGGTCTGCAGGCCGGAGGTGGGCGAAACGATAGCGCCGGCGACGTCGTCGTCCTGGTTGACGACCGCCACGTCGTCGACTTCGCCGCCATCGAAGCCAGGATCGGTGCTTTGCGCCGGGCCGAGCACGATGGTGTAGGCCACATCGCCGTCTACCACCAGATCGTCGATGCCGATTACCGCCACGGTCTGCGGCTGTTCCCAGTCGGCATTCGTGAAGCTCAGCATCGCAGTGTCGGCAACCCCCTCCGACGGATCGCTGCTGCTCACCGGAATGAGCGTCTCGGCAGCCGTGGGCTGCGCATTGAGCACGACCGTGAAACCGGCGGCTCCGCCAACTTCGGTGGTGGCCAGGCCGCTGGTCGGCGTTACTGTCGCGATCGGGCCGAGCAGAACGGACCCGACGTCGTTCGCGGGTTCGGTATCGTCTGAATCGGTCGTCACGGACGCGATGACCCGGCCGGTGCCGCCCGTGTAGACAGCCTCGATCTGAAGGCTGTGCGTTTCGCCGGCGAACAGCTGCGGTACGCTGCAGGTCGGCACGCCGGTCGGATCTTCGGCGCAACCCGTGCTCGACACGAAGGTCAGCTCAGGGAAAAGGGTAATGGCCACCACGTTGGCGCGCGCGCGCGCCGGGCCGCTGTTGGTCACGTCGATATCGATCGTCACGGGCGCACCCGGCGTCGGAACCGGGTCGGACACGGCGAACTGCACCGACAGGTCGACGTCGCAGGCGTGCCCGCCGACCAGCGCCAGGCCGCGCACGTCCGTCAGCGTGGTGGGCTGCACGTCACTGCGCACGCCGGTACTCGACCACGACGCCATCTGCGAATTGATGTCGTGCGCCAGGAACACTTGCCGGCAACCGTCCCACGTCGCGCCGAACACCTCGCCGCCCGCCGCGCCGGAGAAGATGCCGGTGACCGTGTGCGGCGGGTTCGGATCCACACTTTCGAACACCAAGGTCGCGTTGCCGGACCAGTGGTACAGCAGGCCATCCTCCGGATTGAACGCGATCACTTCGCCGTCGGCGCCGTTGCCCAATGCAGTCAGCAATGTTGTCGCGGCGGTGGCCTTGTCGATCGCGTACAGCGACTCGGGCACGGTCGCGCCATCGCCGGTCACGCCGTACAGTTGCCCGGCTGCGTCGAAGGTCAGCGACGAGAAGTTGTCGCCGAGATTGCCGATCTCGACGCCTTCGCCGGTAGCGACATCGAGCGTGATCAGCAGCCGGCCGGACACCCCGCTGGCCTTGGTGATTGCATAGAAGACACCGGTGGTCGGATCCACGGTGATGCTGTTGGCGCCGGTGATGGTGCGCGAGGGCACTGTGATGAGCCGGCTATCGACGATCGCACCGGTATCCACGTCCAGGTGGAACAACGCCGCCTGCTCGGGTAAGCCCGGATTGTTTTCGAAAGGGTTGACCCCGTACAGCTGCGCATGCGCGGCGCCGCAGAACGCGACCAGCCCAACACCGAGCAGACCCACGTTCCGCATGGCACGCGAATTCATCGCAAGCTCCCCTGGCCCCGGACAAGTCGACGATACGCCCTTCCCCCAGACCGGTCCACGGACCGGGCTCATGGCCAATGTTTGTTGGGTCTTCCGGAACTCGTGTGCCAAGAAAAAGCAGAAACAGGGGCCACCATTTCGCCGCCGTGCGCTGTAGGCAGGACGGCCGATACCAACTGCAGGCAGATGCCTCGGCGCGCCTACTCGAAGCCGTCCATGAAGATGTCCGGCGTATCCAGGTAGCCGCCGCGCTCAACCGAGCCCGCATCGCAGTTTCCGCCGGGCCCGACGAAATCGCGTTGATCCACAAACACGCAGCCTGGTGGCACCACCAGGGTTCGATTCAAGGCGATGCTGGTTGCTCCGGGCATGTGGGTGAGCGTGGGGCCGCCGTTGTCGGCCAAGGGTCCGAGCGCCAACGCCGACAGCGTCGCGTTGATCGAATTGAAATTCAGATTCAGGCCGCAGGTGTCGCCCGGCGACTCGACGTTCTGGCGACTATCCACCAGCGCCAGCGGATCGCTGGCGGCACAGGATCCGCGCAGGATGCTGTCGTCCAGTGCCAGGGTAGTCTGCCCGCTGCCGTAGAGCACGCGCAGTGCGCTGCCGGTGGGTGCGCTGTTGCTGAACACGGTGACCCGACGCAGAAGGCTGGCGCCACCGCCGGTCAGGTAGAGGCCGCCGCCCAGGTTGGCCGCCTGGTTCGCGCTCAGCGTGGAGAGTCGCAGTTGCACCGGCGCAGCGGCGTAGATGCCGCCGCCGTAATTGCCCGCCGAGTTCGAGGACAGCGTCGATTGGCGCAGGTCGAGCAGGCCGCCCCGATGCGCGATGGCGCCGCCGTTGCCGCCGGCGCTATTGCCGTGGAAGGTGCTGCGCAGGATGACGTGGGAGCCGTTGTGGCAGATCGCACCGCCTTCGCCGGCCACGGCGGTGTTCGCAACAAAGCGACTGTCCTGGATGTCGAGCGTGGCTGATGTCAGCAAACTCACGCTGCTTGGCAGGTGGAAGCGGTAGGCGCCGCAGGCGCCGTTCGCACGGTTCGATTCGAACACGGTGGCAGCAGCAGTCACTTCGAACAGGGTGGATGCGCCAGCGCTGTCGCCCAAGCCGAACCAGATCGCACCGCCATCGCCCCCGGCGATATTGCCTTCGAAGCGACTGCCGCCGAGGTCGATGCGATTGATGCCGCCTTCCGCCTGCAGCCAAAGCGCGCCGCCGTTGCCGACCGCCACATTGTCGATGAACGTGTTGTTGGTGAGCACGACGTCGCCGAATGGCAAACTCGATTCGCCCGCCAGGTTGATGGCACCGCCATCGCCTTCGTTGCGGTTGCCCTCGAAGTGGCTGCCGCGAATCGAGATCGTGCTGAAGAACCCGAGGATGGCGCCAGCGCGACTTCCGGGAGCGACATCGTTGGCGGCGTTGTCGATGAAGCGCGAGTCGACAATCGTCAGTTCGCTGCCAAAGGCCAGCACGGCCCCGGTCGCAGGCCCCGAGTTGCCGATCAGCTCCACGCGCGTCAGCTGCAGGTTCGCCAACAGGGCGGTCACGGTTGAGGCGAATGCGCCTTGTGGCACCTGGAAGTTCTGGATGCGCAGGTCCGACAGATGCAGGGTCGGAACGAAGTCGCTGGTTTCGGTCGCTGCCATCACTGCATCCAGGCCAAGACTGCCTTGCAGCACGGTCTGGCTCATGCCCAGTCCGCGGATCTCGACATCGTCCTTGGCGATCAGGATTCCGGAACTCATCGGTTCTTCCGGCGGCGCATCGCCGGTGCGGCTGATCTGGTGAATGCCCGCACCCAGCAGGATCAGATCCGGACCGGCCGTATCGTTGGCCGCAATCAGGGCTTCGCGCAGCGAACAATCGCCCGCAGCGCAGCCGTTGGGGGCGGGATCGTCGAGGCGGGTAACGGTGAACTGCGCCGACTCGGCCGTGCCGGCACTCGCGCCGAACCACAACACTGCGATGAAGAAAGTCCAAGGACGCACGGCAACTCCCGGTGTAATCGGAAAGACTGGCCCAACCTGCCGCGCGAACGTTCGTGCTTCGAATCGGGCTCAGTACCTTTCACGGGAAACAGGGTGCGGCGGGACCAGCGTGCGGGCTGCTTGGTCGTCTTTGGACTGCGGCTCGATGTCAGCGATGAACCGATCACCAAACTGACTCGGATCGCCGGGTGCTTAATAGCGCTTCATTGATTGATCCTCGCGAGAACGAGGAAAGCCTACTAAAGCGCGGCAACGCGGAGAGCCACTGAGCGGTGACTCGGCAACCGGGCAGGCGGCGCGCCAGGCGAAACCTCCTTGGCCCGCTTCGCGGCCGAGCGCCATTACAGCGTGACATCGCAAGCGACACGCTTGCCTTTCAAAAAATGCACTTGATGCCATATGGCTTTGGTGACATAGTGTCGCAATGACATGGATCGTTTAACTGGTCGATGAGTTCGAGTCGGAATTCGATGCGCTGCCGGCGTCCGTGCAGGACGAGTTGCTGGCGCAGGCCATGGTCATCGAGCAGTTCGGCCCCTCTGCTGGTCGGCCGCGAGTAGACACGCTGAAGGGTTCGCGGCACGCCAACATGAAGGAACTGCGCTTTGATGCCGATGGCGGCGTGTGGCGCGTGGCCTTCGCTTTCGACCCGCGCCGTCACGCCGTGCTGCTGGTGGCTGGCGACAAATCCGGCGGCAGCGAGAAACGCTTCTACAACCGCTTGATCGCGAAGGCAGACCAACGGTTCGACATCCACCTGCAAAGCACAGCTTCGAAGAGGAAGTGACCATGGCTCGCACGCTCACCGACAAGATCCAGCAACTGCCGGCTGCCCGCCGGAAGAAGGTGCAGGCGCGCGCGGCTGAGCTGATGGCCGAGGAGATGTCCCTGCGCGACCTGCGCAAGGCGATGAACCGAACCCAGGTGGAACTAGCGAAGGTCTTGAAGGTAGGCCAAGATACGGTTTCCCGCTACGAGCAGCGCAGCGACATGCTGCTTTCCACCTTGCAGGGCTATGTGCAAGCCATGGGCGGGGAACTGGACCTTGTAGTTACGTTCCCGAATCGCAAGCCGGTCAAGTTGAAGTCGTTGGGCGAGGTTGCTGGCTGATCACCTCGTGGGCGTTGTGGCTACTGCCAGAACCAGGGGGCGGGTCACCAATCCCACAGTTCGACACAGTGGTCGAGTCTCTGCTTTCCGAACCGATGGCGCACCGGCTTCGGCATCTGCTGCAGGACTTTCAAAGCCTCGCCCCGCGCCCGGCTAGCGAGTCACCCGACTTGAGCTCGCCGCTACTCCCGCGGCGAAACCCCAAACTGCGCCTCGAACGCATGCGACAGCGCGGCTTCGCTGCCGTAGCCGACCTCGTCCGCGCGTCTGGTGCGACGTGCATCGCCGCGTCCATCAGCAGCGATTCGAGAGTCAGTGCCTCGTCGACTACGGCGCTGCGGCGTTTGCCACCGCCGCGGCCGTCGGTTTGGCATGGGCACGAAACCACGCCACGACTTCGGCCAAGGCAGCGTCACGGTTCTTGCGCAGGAAGTGGTCGTCGTTGGCGTAGGTTACGAGCTTGTTCGGGTGCCCGATCTCGTCCAGGCGCTGTTTCAGGCGTGGACCATTGGCGGGATCGACGCGTTCGTCCTGGCTGCCGTGAAGCATCAGGATCGGCATGTCGCGCGGCAGCTCTTCGGCCCAATGCAGCACCGAGCGCTGCGCCAACACTTCGCTCTTGCGCGTTGCGTACTCGGGCATGCGCACGGAAAACATGCGCTCCATCTCGGGTCGGAATGCGAGACCGGCTTCGAGGTCGGCATCGCCGTTGATCGCGGCCAGTGCGCGGATGCGATCGGTGTTGCGCGCTACCAGGTAACTCATCATCACGCCGCGACTCACGCCCAGCATGAACACGTTGTCCGGATCGGCTTGCGGCAGGCGATCCACCAGCTCCAGCAGGCGTTCCACGTCGCGTACGTCGGCACCGCCGAACTCGTCCTGACCGCCCTTGAGTGGATCGTCTTCGTGCACGCCGCGGTAATTGCTCGCCAGCACCAGGAATCCTTCCTGCGCATAGGGGAACAGGTGGGTCATCGCGGCGGCGAAGGTGAGCGCACCGAAACTGCCGTTGCCTCCACGATTGAAGATCAGCACCGGCAAGCGCGTGCCGGGCGGGCGCTTCGGCGCCACCATCCAGCCCGAGATCGCGAGTCCGTCGCTCTCGTAGCTCACCGCGCGGCAGTCGAGCGTCGCCTGGGCCTGCTCGAAATCTTCGCGTGGAAACATCCAGGGCATCAACCAGAGTTTTGGCCTCCAGCCGCTGTTGCGACCGCGAATCCGCGCAATGAATGCGTCGTACCCGCCGACCTGGAAACACGAAGCCTCGGACTGGAACGCACCCGTGGCTTGCACTTCAGTGAGCTTGAGCCCGTCGGGCGTAACGGTGGCAATCGCGTTCTTCCACGCAACCCACGCGATCCCGACTCCCAGTCCCAGACACAGCAGCGCACCACCCTTCAGCAACTTGCTTCGCATCCTTGCTACCCCATTCGCGTGCAGAGGGCCGGATTGTTTCTAGCTGGAGTGGTTTCACACAGTGCTGATAGTCACCGGCGACGCCAAGCACCCAAAGCCATTTGCTGAGTCTCCGTCGCCATCTACACCTGCGCGAAAGCACCGAGATACAGGTTCGTCAATCGCAGTTTCGGAGTTCGCGTGACGCATCCGCATCGAGCGCCGAAGACGCCGCGCGGCGCTCTGCGACTGGCGGAATCCTCAGCCCGCGCTCGATTGCCAACTCACCCAACCTGCGCCCGCCGCCACTCTCGCGGCGACACGCCACATTGCGCCTTGAATGCACGTGACAGCGCGGCCTCGCTGCCATAGCCGACCTCGTCGGCGATCAGCTTCATCGGGCGTCCCTTGCGTAGCGCGTCCTGCGCCAGGCTCACGCGCCATTGGCTGAGGTAGGCACCGGGCGTGGTTCCGAGCGTGGCGCGGAAGCTCGGCGCGAAGGCGCTGCGTGACATGCCAGCCTGCGCCGCCAGCGATTCCAGCGTCCACGGATGCGCCGGACGTTCGTGCATCGCGACCAGCGCCCGTGCAAGTTGCGGATGCGCCAGGCCGGCGAGCAATCCGCTGTCGACGCGTCCTGCGGACATCAGCGCGCGAAGGATGCGGATCAGCACCACCTCGAACAGTCTGTCCACCACCGCCTGTCGTCCGCAGCGCGGCTGGAAGGCTTCGTCGAACAGTGCGTCGAGCACGCCGGCCGTGCCTTCGAGTTCGGCCAGCGGCATGCAGACGAAGGCGGGCAGCGCATCGGCCAGCGGGTTGGCGCTGCCGGCGTTGAAGCGAACGTGGGCGCAGGCCATATCGGCACCGGCCTGCGCATCGGTATCGAAGCGGTGCGCCAGCGGGCGCGGGTAGAACAGTAGGCTTGGCTCGAGCACGCAGGCATCGGGCGCGCCGACGTGGTGGATGTCGACACGTCCGCGCCGCACCAGGTGCAACTGCCCGAGGCCGGGTTCGGGCTGGAAGTCGTGAATGCCGCACAGCGGGCCGGAATGGAACATGCGGGCGCTCACCGAGAAGCGCTGCAGCAGGGCATCAAGGCGGTCTAGCGGCTTTTCTGGATGATCGGTCATGTTCCGTGGATTCTATATCACCTTCAGTCCATGGGGACTCCCTAAAGTTCGTCCCGTGCCCGAACGGCACATCAACGACCATCCACGGAGAATCCCATGTCCTACATCCCCGCCCTTCCCCGCGAAGCCGCCTCTCCCGCCATCGCTGCCAGCCTGGACGCGGTCCAGAAGAAACTCGGCGCGCTGCCCAACATGTTCCGCACCTTCGCGCATACGCCGGTGGCGTTGAATGCCTATCTGCAATTGTCCGAGGTCGCCGGCAGTGGCACGTTGACCGCGAAGCAGCGCGAGCAGATCGCGCTGATCGTCGGCGAGAGCAACGACTGCGGCTACTGCATCGCTGCACACGGCGCGATCGGCAAACTGGTTGGGCTGACGCCGACGCAGATTGCCCAGGCGCGCTATGCGCAGGGCGACAACGCGCGGGACACCGCGATGCTGACGCTCGCACGGCGCATCGTCGACACCCGCGGCCATGTGCCCACCGCCGAGCTGGATGCCTTCAAGGCGGCGGGCTTCGACGATGCCGCGATCCTCGAGGTACTGGTGAATGTGGTGCTGAACATCTACACCAACTACACCAACCACCTGGCCCGCACCGAGATCGATTTTCCGGTCATGCCGAAAGCGCTGGCAGCGTGACGCGATGAATGTCGGCGTGGACGCGGCCGCCAGGGGCTGCGTCCACACCGCCTGTTACGGGACATCAAGGGGACGCGGGAATTCAACCAGTAGCTGAGCGACCCGTTCGACCATCCCTCGCCCCTGTGGTGGTCCCGAGTCCCACCCACGCTCGCCGGCGTGTCGCCTGGACCGAGAAGCAGGAACCTCAGTCTCGAACCGGGGACCCGAGCCGCATCAAGGCCACCAATGCGTAGGCAAACACCACCAGCAGGAATACCAGGCGCACCAGGTTCAGGCGTATCCAGGTCTGGGAATAGGAAATGATCTCCGGATCAGTGAGCTGCGCGGGGTCGCCGAGCTTGATAAGCACCGGCACGAAATAGACACCGGTCGCGATCAGCGCGAGCACAACGCAAGAATTTGCCACGAGAACTGCACGCCGACCTGGATGACGTGCGAAGGCAAAGGCAGCAATCGAAACCAGGGTGGCCAGTGCGAGGAATGCAGTCGTGAAGGGCCACGGGTTGACCATGCCTTCCGGTACGACGGAGCCGCGTACGTAAGAGACCGGGTCGGCGTACCACGCAAAGTGGCCACTCACCGAGTCGAACACGCCACCCCCGAACCAGATCGATAGCGCGATGAGAAAGATGATGTAGATGGTCTGCCGGGTGGTGCTCATTCTGAATCCCTGTATGTGTAATCTGGTGTGCGGGGGAGTGTCGGCAGAGGGCCGAAGCACCCTGCGGTGGGAGCGGTCAGCGACTTTCATAGCCCGCTGAAAAAATCCGCAGCTGTTCCTGGCTCAAACGCAAGGACCATGGCTCATTGCCGGTCAGCTGGTGGTTGGCACGGAACAGGAGAAAGTCGCCGAATCCGGCGAAGTCGGTCGGGTTGGACGACTCGTCGCCGGGTGCGATATCGGCCACGCGCACCGTGCCCGCCAGGCTTCCGTCGCTGCGCCAGAGTTCCGAGGCCGCATCATCGGTTCCGAAGAAGAACAGGTGCTGCTTGTGCAGGATCCAGTCGCCATTCAAGCCTGGATGCCCGCTCCCTGTTCCCGGATTCATGTCCTTGAACAGGTGGGTGCCTTGCGGGGTGCCATCGGTGCGCCAGAGCTCGGGGCCATGCACACCATCGTTCGCCGAAAACAGGACAGCGTCGCCGGTTCCGGGTGCGTCGAGCATGCTGCAGTTGGAAGAAGCGGTTGGATGGACATCAAAAAGCAGCTCCGTGCTTCCGGGCAAGGCCGAGGCCACGTGCGGCTCGTAGCCGGCGCTCGGATGCTGTGCACAAAGCACCAATTGGTCGCCCAGCACGCGCAGCCCGCCCGGATTGCCGCTGTCCACGCCAGGTCGAATGTCACTATGCAGCTCGGTACCGGCGGTGCTGCCATCCGTGCGCCAAAGTTCGCGGCCATGCGTTCCATCAACCGCACTGAAATACAGGTAGCGGCCGAACTCCGTGCCACCGATCAGGTTCGGCGAGCTGCCAACAGGGCCCGGGGTGATGTCGTGAAGCCGCTGGGTTCCGGCTTCACTCCCATCCGTGCTCCACAGCTCGATACCGCTGCTGCCGTCATTGGCAGTGAACAGCAGGCGGTCTGCGAAGACGCGAAAATTCAGCGGTTGTGAACCGCCCGGGCCCGGATTGATGTCGGCAACGCGTTCGGTTCCGTTCGCAGTGCCATCGCTGCGCCACAGCTCCACGCCGCTCAGGCCATCTGTGGCCGCAAAGTAGACATGGCCCTCGAACTGCATGAGGTACTGAGGGGACGAGCTGCCTGTAGTGTTCAGGTCCACCACGCGAAATGTGCCCAGCGCGCTGCCGTCACTGCGCCAAAGTTCCCTGTCGGACGCCGCGTCGGTCGCAGCAAACAGCATGACGTCGCCGAGCACGCTGCGATGCGAAGGATCGGAACCTTGCGGCCCTGCCACGATGTCGACGAAGTGGTGGGTGCCTTGCGGGCTGCCATCGGTGACCCACAGTTCGCGGCCATGCTCGGGGTCTTCTGCGCTGAAGAACGCCATCTGCCCCAACACGGTTGCCTTGTCGGGACTCGAGCCTGAGTTGCCAACGTGAATCTCGCGCAACAGGTTCGTGCCCGCATCGCTGCCGTCGGTAACCCAGAGTTCCTGGCCAGTTTCACCGTCGTCGGCGCTGAAGATCGCGCGGCCTCCCGCAACCTCGATGAACGCATAAGGACCGGACCCGACGCCGGTCTCCGGCCAGATATCGCGCAAGCGTTGTGCCGCGCCGGTGCCGAGGATCCACGGCTCGCGTCCGGCCGCAGCGTCGCTCGCAGAGAACAGCAAGGATTGTCCAAGTCGGGCCAGATCGCCGGGATTGCTGGAGTCGGGGCCGGTGGCGACGTCCGCGATCAAGGCCGGAGCATCGCCGTCGGTGAACCAGATCTCCCGACCACTTCCATCACCCGTGGCGACAAAGGCCAATCCGTTTTCCCACGGCGTCCATTCGTAGGGATTCGAACTGTCGGTGCCGGCAAACACGTCGGCGAGAATCCGGGTATTGGCCGGGCTGCCGTCCGAAATCCAGGGTTCCACGCCGTCGTTGGCAGTCCGCGCTGCAAACACAACCTCATTGCCGAGCACGGCAAGATGTGTCGGAGAACTTCCCGCGGCGCCGGGATTGATGTCATGCAGCATCACCGTTCCGGCCTCGCTGCCGTCGCTGCGCCAGAGCTCGCGGCCGTTCACGCCATCGTCGGCCGCGAAGTACAGAGCGCCAGCGTGCACCAGCAGCCCGCCGGGATCACTCGATGCGCCGGCGCGAATGTCCTTGACCCGCTGGGTTCCGGCCAGGCTTCCGTCCGACTTCCACAGTTCGCGATCACCATCGCCATCGATCGCGGTGAAGTAGAGCGTGCTGCCGACCACGGTGAGAAGCGAGGGTGAAGCGCCGCTCGTACCCGGCGCGATATCGCTGATGCGGGTAGCGCTGCCGCCGGCCACCGGTACGCACCAGACCTCCTGACCGGCGACGTCGTCGCGGGCACTGAAGCAGATGTCGCTGCCGAACCGCGTCGTACCACTCAGACTCGTATAGAGCGTACCGGGGCCGATGTCGGTCAGCCGCAGCGTTCCTGCCTCGGTTCCATCGGTGCGAAACAGCTCGCAGCCGAACACCGGCACACAGGCGGTGAAGTACAGGGTCGAGCCATCGACCAGAAGGTAATCCGGATAGGAACTGGCGGGCCCCGGGTTGACGTCGATCGAGTACGTACCTTCGGTGGTTCCGTCGCTGCGCCAGAGTTCGAAACCACCCTCGGCGGAGTTGGCCTGGAAGTAGGCGACGCCATCCATCACTACCGGTTCGTAAATGTCCGAGTCCGCCGCGCTGCCGCCGAAGATGTCGGCCAGCAAGGTCGGCGTCTGGGCACTGGCAAGGACGGGCAGGGCAAGCGCGAAGCTCGCAGCCCATGCAGCGACCTGGCCCAGGATGTGGTGGCCGGTGGTTCTTGGGACACTGCGATGCATGAGTTCTCAATTCCTGTGGAAGGATGATTTCAATCCATACGGAAGAAAGCGGTCGTTCCTTCAGGGCAGTGCATGTCGGAGCCACCCAGGCCATCCAGCGGTCCGCAAATCCCAGGGTTAGAGTACCGCTTCCACCCGGCCGGTCGTGGATGAAGGAAGGGTGCGACCCAGGCCACCGGTTGTGGGGAACAGGCCCTGGGTTTATTCAGCAATTGAGCCCCCTCGATGATGAACGCAACGTTTTCTCCGGGTTCGCAACCGGCAACGGCCAGCGCGCAAGGCGAAGTGCATGTCTTCGAGCCGGCGTCGTCCACGGTGTTTCTGGATTGCTTCGAGCGCGCGGAAAAGGCAACCTTTCCCGGGCGGCGGGGAGCTGACTGATGCTTTTTGAAAGCCGGGAAACAGAGCAGCAACTGACCGGCGCAATGCTCGGCAAGGTGCTGCCGGAGCTTTCGATGTTCCTGGCAGTGGTCTTGCTACTCATCAATCCCGACGGGCTGCTGACTCCGCACCCGATGGCGATCACGGTTGCGGTGGCTGCCGAGGGCGTCACATTGATGTTCTTCTGCACCCTGGTGGACATCGCGTCCCGGGTGCAGAGACGTCCCCCGTGGTGGGTGGTGATCCTCATCGTCGGCGGCCTGCTGCTGATGTATCCCGAAGTGATCAATGTGCTGAGGATGGCCTTCGAGGAAGGCCTGTGGGTGTTCCTGCCCCTGGCCTGGTCTTTCTTCGAACGCCTCCGCGAACTGTGGACGCTGCCGGGCGTCTCGAAGGCGGAGAAGATCCGCCGGCGGACGCTGACCTTCGACCGGCTCTGGGTGGGTCTGGTAATCGGGGTCGTCGCGGTCGCGGTCGTCATCGGTGTCGCGATGCTGAGTGAGGGAGGCTTCGAAGCGGTGCTCGGCCCGGCCATCTCGGTGACCGTCCTGGTTTTCTACGGCATCGCTGCGGGCAATGCCTGGCGGGTCCACCAGCCCGCCTTCGCACAGCGGCCGACCAGTCTCGTCCCCTGGCTCGACCGCGGCGAGGGCAAGTATCTTTCGCCGCTCTGACAGCGTGAAATCAGGTCGGGACTGCTTTGACCCGCGACTCTTTACTGGCTTGCGAGTCTGCCGCTTCAGCAATCGCCCTTTGCACCGTCCTGGGCAAGGTGGACAAGGCCCGCTGGTGCGACCAGGCAACGAGCTCGCGCAGGTAGTCCGCATCCATCGCTGCCACCCGCACCACGGTTACCCAGTGGAAGCGATGCATGTAACGTGCGGGCTTGATGCCCGCTTGGTCGGTGAGCTCAAGGAAGCGATCCGGCGTTACCCGGAAGCTGAAGCGCCAGCGCTCCGGTTGGCTGGTCTTGAACCAGGCGAAGGGCTTGCCGCCCACGCGAAAGACCAGCACGTTGGACGGATGTCCGGATTCGCGTGCGACCGCGCCGGGTAGCGACGCACAGAAGTCCTTGAGCTCCGCGACGTTCATCCGGACCACCCGGCAGTCAGGAAATACCGCATCTTACTGCCGCAGGATCTTCTCCATCGCCTTGCCCCGTGCGAGCTCGTCGACCAGTTTGTCCAGCCAGCGGATCTTCTGCATCAGCGGGTCTTCGACTTCTTCCACGCGGATGCCACACACCACGCCGGTGATCAGCGCGCAATTGGGATGCATGGCCGGGGCCTCGGCAAATAAAGTTTCGAAATCGTGTTCCCTGGCGATCTGCCGTTCGAGGCCCGTCTGGGTGTACCCCGTCAACCAGCAGATGACGCGGTCCACTTCTTCCTTTGTGCGCTGCTTGCGCTCCGCTTTCTGCACGTAGAAGGGGTACACCTTGGAGAACGGCGTGGCAAAGATTCGGTGCCCGGTCATCGCTGCATCTCGCATGCAAGTTGAAAAAGGGACGGGTGAATTTTCCTACCGCTCCGATGAAGGAGGCCGCGTCCATCCGTGCCGCAACATGCAGCCGCGGTAGACCATGTCGCGCTCGACCCTTGCGGTGGCATTGGCTTCGGACTGGCAGATCGAGTCGGCTGTGCCGAAGGGATGGGCGTCCTTGCCCTGCCAGCCCGGATCGCGATGGTTGGCGCAGCCCGGCAGCACAGCAAGTGCAGCGATCAGCAGAATCGTCAGACGCATGGAGGTCGCTCCGCTTTGGGTGACGAGCCCAGTTTGCCATGGCATGGCAAGTCACTTGAACCCTGTCTGGCCCGCGAACCGCGCTCTTGGCGTTTACCCGGTAGAGACCCTGGAGTTACGAGCCATGTCCCGTCGATTGAACCCTCCATCATGTGCACTGCGCAGCGCCCTTGCGAAACCGCCTGTACGCCACCGCGCAGGCCGATTCCTGGCGATATTGGCCGCGGCTTGGCTGGCGACGGGGAACGGGCTGGCCCAGGATTACTCGGTGACCCAGACCTTGCGCGGCACTCCGACGGGCGAGGGCGAGCCGGGCTTGCACCACGGCACCCAGGTTGCCATCGACGGCGATCTCGCACTGGTTGCACAGAAGCCCGGCAACGAGAACCGCACGCGCATCCGCGGTTACGTCCGCACAGCCGGTGTGTGGCAACGCAATGCGTCCTACGACCGCAATCTGAGCAACCGCATATTCCTGGACATGGCGCTTAGCGGCAATGTGCTCATCCTGAGCACGGTATCCACGGTGGGAGGCCAAGGATCGCTCGCCATCTACAGACACAACGGGGCGAGCTGGGCCCAGGAATACAACCTCAGCGCCACCAATCCGAACACCGGTTACTCGCTCGCGATCGCGGGCGATATCGCGGTCGCTGGAACTCCGCCACTGAATGCGTCCTCAGCAGGGTCGGCACGGGTGCTTCAGCACGACGGCGATGGCAACTGGTCGTCGACCACCTTACAACCGAGCAACCTGCAGGCCGATTCGCGCTTCGGATCGTCGGTGGCGATCGTCTCCGGTGCGGTCGTGGTCGGCGCGCCGTACGAGGACGTGCTCGACAACGCGATCCTGCGCACCGACGCTGGCGCGGCCTATGTGTTCGAACTGACCACGCCCAACTGGAACGAAGTCGCGCGCCTGACCTCGGAGTTCCCGGAAGCGACGGCGCACTTCGGGGACGCCGTGGCGATCTCGGGCCTCGACGAAGGCATACCGAGCCGCATCCTGGTGGGTGCGCCGCGCGAGGACGGTACCTATGGCGCGGTATACGGCTATCGGCGCAGCAACGACGACTGGATCCAGTCGATGCGATTGGTCGGAAACCAGGAATCGCCGTTCCAGCAATTCGGCAGCGATGTGGCGCTGGATGGCGCATTCGGCGTGATTGGTGCCGAAACCTATCGCTACAACGACGAGATCCTGCACGCCGGTGCGATCTATGGCGCGCGCTTCAACTCGGATTTCAGCAACGCCACGCTGACCCGGCGTTTCGATCCGCTGCCCGCGCAGCAGGCGCGCGTGGGCGCGGTGGTCGCGATCGATCGCGACGGGCCGACCGTGCTGGTGGGCGTGCCCGACGCGGAGTTGTATGGCATCAACCACGATCAAGGCGCTGTGCTCACCAGCCGTGGTTCCGGCGGTGTCGATTTTCCGCCGCTGGCTCGCGCCTTTGACCTCGGCCAGAGCCTGTACTCGTCCTTCTTCGGCTGGAGTATTTCTGCCGCGGGCGATGCGGTGGCCATCGGCGCACCGTTCGAATCGGTGGGCAACCAGTTCTACACCGGGGCCGTCTATCTGTTTCGCAGGAACTCCGCCGGAACCTGGTTGCTCGAGACGCGACTGCAGTCGCCCGATGGTCTGCCAGGCGACGTGTTCGGCCATGCGGTTGCGTTGCACGGTGATTCCCTGCTGGTCGGCGCGCCGGGCGCTACAGTGAGTGGGGTCGACAACCGCGGCCGCGCCTATGCCTTTCGCCGGAGCGGTGGAGCGTGGTCGCTTGAAATGTCGATGGCAGGCGAGTGCAACGAGGTGGATCGCAGGCGCTTCGGCCGCGACATCGCCTTCGACGGCACACGCGCCATGATCAGCGGCGTGTGCCCCGACCCGAATGAAGGCGTCGATCCGGGCACCTCGCTCTACACGCGCGACTCCGACGGTAACTGGAGCGCCGACATCATCGTCGAGGCGTACCGGATGAGTGGCGGCGGCTGGGATGCTGGCACCGCGGTGGTCGGGGTGCCGGTGCTTGGTGGCGAGGAGAATGCCTACAACGCCGGCGGGGTGTATCAGTTCCTGCCCAACCAGCAAGGCGAATGGCGCATGGTGGGTGCAGCGCAAGGCTCGGCCCAGGGGCAGGGTTTCGGCTACGACCTCGATGTGCGCGACGGCCTGATTGCCATCGCCAGCCATGCGCCGGACTATCCCGTTGTCGTGCGGCGGCGCAGCGGCAACTTTTTCTTGCCCGAGGCGTCACTCATCATCGCCGAGCTCGGCGCGAACGATCCGGTGCGCTCGGTTGCCGTGGGAACCGACCATGTTGCCGTGGGCGCGGCACTGCATACCTCGACGGTCAGTTCGCAAGGCACGGTCTATCGCTTTACCCGCAGTGCCGGCAGTTGGACGCAGCGGCAGGCCCTGGTCGCGCCCTCGCCCCAGGCCGGTGCAAACTTCGGTTACGAGATTGAACTCGCCAGCGACGGCACGCTGTTCGTCGGCGCGCCGTTCGAATCCGCAACGGTTGACTCGCAAGGCGGCGTGCACGTCTTCGCGCCGCCATCGCCGCTGGTGTTCTCGGATGGGTTTGAGTAGCCGATCAAGGGCACGAGTGAACCCGCTCGCCGAGCAATCCCCTCTCCCTGCGGGAGAGGGGTTGGGGAGAGGGGCAGACAGAGCGAAAGTCTGAGCCGCTCGGGCGATGTCCGCACAGGAGAGCGCACTTACGCTGCCCATTCGCCGTCCCGATGGGCGAGACGGCAGCATGGGATGCCGCCCTACGCCGCTCCGCCAGCGTAGGTCGGCACCCCTGTGCCGACTTCGATACACGACTGTGCAGCACGCGTTTACCCAGCGCTCACCAGGGGCGCGCGGCGAGCAAACCTTGCACAATGCCCGCCTGTTTCGAACCCGGTCCAAAACCCACGTGCGAACCTTCCTGTTGAGAGCGCGGTCGGCCCCCACGGAGAGCGGAAAGCTGCTGGCTTCCGTCGGCGCCGAGGCGCATGTCGAGATTCTGGCGCATACGCTGATGAACGCGATCTTCGTGGCGCAGTCACACCGCGCGGACGTGACGGTGCACCTGGTGCTGGAGAGCACCGCGGATTTCTCCCGGGCGATCCGTTTCGACAGCAACGCGATGCAGGAGTTGGGCGGATTTCACGAGCAGGCATTGCTGGGCAAGGTGGCGAAGGCGCTCGACGCGTCCCGAGGCATGGGCAAGGACGAGACTCGTCCTGTTGAGCCGGGCATCACGGTGCGCACCGTCGCCTTCGAGCGACTGGTTGCGGAACTCGCTGAGGATCATCAGTTGTTCGTCATGGACAGGAAAGGCACACCGATGCGCGAGCAGGCATTCGAGGGTGCTCCCTGCTTCCTGTTGACCGATCACATCCCGATGCCGAAGAACACCCTGCACGGTCTTGAGCGACTGGGAGCGAAGAAGATCTCGCTGGGAACGAAAATGCTGTTCGCCTCGCAGTGCGTCGTACTGATCCATCACGAGCTGGATCAGCGCTAGTTTCACAGGATCGCCATGGCAGTGGACGAGACAACGCTGTTCGAGGTCGCGGGTTGCCTCAGCCCGAGGATTGCGGCGGCAAGGTGGTGCTGACGGCCACGGCGGAGAGCCAGCACTGCGAAGATCCGAATGCGGATGACAGCTTGGTGAAGGAGGACGCTTCCGTGCGATGCGGAACCGCTTGCGCCGATGATCCGGCGGGATGGGTTCGAGGCACTGCTGCCATGACACAGCTGACCTTGTCAGGACACGCATTCCGAATGCAGGGGTCGCAGTTCGCGGGAACCGAGGGTGTCGTACGCCGGTGGCCCCCTCGCGGCGCTTTGCCCGTTGTCCAGTACAAGGCCGACAGACGTCGACCTGCAAACCGATCCCAAGGAGCACCATCATGCGCACGCTCACCGTAACCGGACTACTGATCCTGCTCGCCAGCGCGTCCGCCGTGGCGGCGGAACCCACCGCCAGCGGCAAGTTCACGTTCCGGGACGTCGAATACGATGCTGTCCACGCCGTAGCCTGGAAGACGGCCGGCGACTACCCGTCCTCACAGATCGCGGTGAGCGACAAGCCATTCGATGCAGTCGCGATCGATGCCGATGGGCTCGTCAACGATGCCGATCTGATGGCGCACCCAGGTGCCACGCTGATGATCTCCTTCATGCCAGAAGACAAGCATGTGCTCGGCATCACCTTGCGAAACGACACCGGGCACGGCGCTGACTTCCGCTGTGAAGGCTCCGGGCTCCTGACCTTGTCGAAGGACGATGACAGCTTCATCGCCGGCACATTCGCGTGTGAGGAACATCAGGTGAGTTTCACTGCACCGCTGCTCTCGACGCCTGGTAAGTAGCAGGCTGCACAAGCGCAGCCAGAAACCACTGCGGAGGGCCGTCACTAGCTGCCGCGCTGGTGCGACTCTCGCCGCGGCGCGTCAGTGCCTGGCCCACCGCCGAGCGGAAGTGCGGACCGTGCGGGCAGATCTCCAGCGCGTAGCGTGCCCGCCACGCTGCCGTCGCTGCGCCAGAGTTCCGAGGCAAGACGAGCGCAACGGTTGCTTCGCGATCGAACCCGGGCCAAGGCCCCGCCGGAGTATGGCGGCTGGACTGATGTCTCCCGGCCCGAAAATGCGCTCCTGGCCAGGTTTCGGCACCACGTGCTGCCCGCAACCGTGGCTGGCCGACGGCAGCAGACAGCGCTGCACTTGCATTGCGCGTGCGCGAGGCGCCTGATTGCACTTCCAGCACAGTCGCCATGCCATTGCCATGTGCACGCAAGGAATCTGGACGATCAGGGCCGGGCCGACGTGGCCTGGGTGCGGGCAGGAATGCCCGACCGGTTCCTGTTCCGAGTCGGCTGAGCCGCGCAAGTCAGCGCAGCGATCGCGCAGCATTTCTCACAGCAGCGTGCTCCTGCTGGCCGGGATGCTGAGTCTTGCGCCGGTCCTGGTGGGCGCCGTCGAAATCAGCGTCGATCTCAATTCGGTCAGCCACCCGGATGCCCGTCGCCTGCTGGGCATGTCGTTCGACGCGCGCACCAGTTTCCAGGTGGGCGGAGCCCCGATCGGATACTTCGATCCGATCACGGCGCAACCGCTCGCAACGGGACTGCATTGGCTGCAACGCGCACCGCGTACCTCGCTGCGCTATCCGCAGGGTCCGGTGAACGTCTGGAACTGGAAGTCGAGCGTAGGCGCCCCGGCATCTCGCCCACTGCAGCCGACACTGGGCCAAGCGGCGGTATTCGGCCTGGACGAAATGATGGCGGTCGTTGCGCAGTCCTCCGGCATGGGCAATGACGACCTGAACATGATGGTCAACATCTACCAACCCGGGCTCGTCGTTGGGGGCTCTGCGATCACCGATGCAGTCGATCTGGTTGCCTACATGAACCTGCCCGAGGCCAGCGGCAACACCTGGGCGATACAGCGTGCCGCGAACGGGCACGCCGCGGCCTACGGCGTTTCGCGCTACAACCTCGGCAACGAGCCTTGGAGTTTCACTGAGTACGATTATCGAACCAGTGGCGCGCTCGACCCGGCGCAGGACGGCGCCCTGCGTTATGCCCAGGACATGCAGCCCTTCGTCGATGCCCTGCTCGCCGCCGACAGCGAACTGAAACTGACACTGCCGATTCCCAGCCCGGCGATCAATGCCCAGCAGCAGGCAGCCGGATTCACCTGGCAGCGCACTCAACTCGACACCTTCGTCCAGCAGATCCATGGGCTGGTCGCCAACATCTACTACGACGGCCGCGCACCGGCCGGCCGCGGCGTGGGTTTCATGGAGAGCTTCCTCGATCAGTCGGGCGCATTGCTGGCCACACACAATGCCGAACACGGCACCGACGTTCGGCTGATCATCGGCGAACACGCCCATGCCATTGATCTGGACCACAGCACCAATCCGCCCACCATCATCACACCCGATTTCGCGATGCAGTGGCATGGCGCCGTCGACACCGCCGATTTCCTGGCCATGCTGTCGCAGAAGTCCTTCGTCGAGCGGGCGCATTTCTTCATTTACGGCAACACCGCCGCGACCTGGCATCCGTATCGCAGTGACGGCACCAATGTCGACGGTTCGCAGCGCTTCACCGTGATGCCGGCGGCGGCCTTGTACGAGCTGCTGCGCCCCGTGCTGCATGGGCGCGCGCTGCAGGTGGCTGTCGCCAGTCACGCGCCGAGCGATGGCGAGTCCTATGCACTGCGCGCCGCGGCCTTCGTCGATCCGGGCGCAACGCGTCTCACCTTGCTGCTGGTCAATCGCGATCCTCAGGGCGCGCAGACGGCCCAGCTTGCTGAGCTGAGCGGCTGGCTGCCGGCAAGCGCCACCCTGCTTACCGGGGGATCGGCAGACGCGGAAACCATCAATGCGCAAAGCCTGGATGCCACGCCACCTCCCGAGGGCTTGCAGCTTCCGCCGCTATCGATCCTGATCCTGACGCTGAACCGGAATGGATCGGCATTCCTGGATGGATTCGAAGCACTGTAGGCGCCTGGTCAGGCCCGTGCCCGCCCGTCAATGTGGGACACGAAAGCCACTCCCATCTGTCCGACTTCCGCGTGTGGGAAGTGACCGCCGCTGCCGTGGAGTACAGCTCGCGGAACCAGGTCGAGGACTTCGACACCATCGGCATGACCCCGGAGCCCTTCGGCCTTGCGACCGGCTCGGCGGAATATCTGTTTGAAGATTGCTTCGAGTCGCGCTGAGCGCGAGTTGCGGCCGAGGGATTGCCGCTAATTGGGGAGTGCGCAGTAATGGAGGTCGGTCCTCACAGCCCGCTCCTGGCGGCGCGACCTGCGCGATTACTGGACGAACCAGTCAGGCTCTGCGTCGGGCCCTGATATGCGCCGCACCCTCGCGGGCAAGAAAGCCGAGCAGCAACGCGGGTGCAATGAACTGCACGAGTATCTGGATGACTTGTTGTGGAGCGGCTCGGACTGCTTCCTTGACCGCCGCCTGCGGGATCCAGAACGAGACGTCGGACCAGCCGATCCAAATGCATGTCGCCAGCGCCGCAACGGCAAGCGAGTACAACCACCACGGGCGATGACCTTGGGCGTGCATATGCGGGTTCCTGGCTAAGAATGAAACGCAAGACTAGAGCGCTCATCTCGCTGTTTTAGGTGCCAGAAGTAAGCTCTTTTGTTTGTAGGTCAATCCGACGCGCCGTACTGCTGGTGGCAGGTGACGAGTCCGGCTGCGGCGACATGCGCTTCCACAGCCGCTCGTTGGCCGAGGCCGATCAATGGTTTGACATTCACTCAAATACCATCGCTTGGTGGTGCGCAGGTGTCTGCCTTTTCACCTGCTCCTTCGAACTAAAGACCGCTGAGCGTGTCGAAGCCAACCAGAAACGCTTGGAGCTAGCAGTGGCCGACAAGGAAACCGCTTGCTTCGGCGTCGACGAGTGGGTTACGTGGCCTGCCGGCACCCGCAGACCTTGCATGACCCTGCCAGGGTCAGTTTCAACCACGGGACCAGAGAGTCCCGAGCAATCAATGACAACAACCAACGGAGTGACATCCATGAAGATCACTGCTCGGTGGGCCGCACTGGCCATCGCCCTGCTTTCCTGCACCACGCTGCAGGCGAAGCTTCCTGGCGGCATCAGTGGCACCTGGTACAACCCTCAACAGTCCGGTCACGGGCTCAGCGTGAACCTGGTCGACAGCGCTCGCGCCGTTGTGATCTGGCATGTCTATGATCCCGACGGTGAGCCGTTGACCCTGTACATCGATGGCGATGTGCAGGGTCGGCGGATCGATGGAAGGGCTTATGCGCCGCGCGGCATGGCGTTCGGCAGCTTTGATCCGGCCGCGCTCGAGCTGCCGGAGTGGGGCGAGGTCGATATCGAATTCACCAACTGCGTCGACGCGAAGCTGAGCTGGAACTCGACTGATCCGGCCTACGCCAGCGGCGAGATGGATATCACCCGCTTGGCCTTCGTCGATGGCGTCGATTGCGACCTGCCGCCGCCAAACGCCCTGCCGGCCGGGCTGTACTCGGCCGACTTTGCCAGTACGGCTTATCGCATCGGCGGCCGCGGCCTGGGTATCGTCGACCACGAGGGCCGGCTGTGGGGAGTGCAGCGATGGCAGCCGGATGGCATGCCGAATCCGGTTCCCGGCAACTGGAACTATCCACCCCGCGGCCAGGTGGTGATGGCACGTCCGCTCGCGGTCAATGGCGACCGCATCGATGTGCAGGTCGTCTCGATGGAAAACCTTTGGACGAGCCGTACCGCCCGCAGCGTGACATCGACCGGTCACTGGCTGCTGGATGGCTCGGTCGTTGGTCGGTTTGACGCTGACGACATCCTTTTCGCTGGGTCACAGGATTGGTTCCCCGCTGCGCCAAATGAGGTCCAGCTGCTGGCGCCGGTTTCACTGAGCCAGCTCGCCGGCGCGTACACGATCACGCTGCGTGATCAGTTCTTCGAGCGCAATGCGAGTCTGGAGGTGGGGACCGACGGCCACGCCTGCATCGACCTCAATGGTCATGACCTCATCGATACCTGCGAGCTGCGCGGCGTGCTCAGCACCAGCGAAGGCGAGGCGGGCCTGATCGACTTCGAGTTCCGCGACACACGTAACGCAGCGCTGGCGCCGTATCGCGGCCGGGGCTTTCTGGTCGAGGTGGGAAAGGATGAGGAGCTGATCCTGATCGGCAGCAATGGATCGATCGGTTTCGGCGTGTTCGCGAGGTGATCGCCGCCGGGCCGGCCAATCGATCCGCGTGACTCCGAGAGGATTCGGTGCAGCAAAGCCCCGCAGTGATGCGGGGTTTTGCTGTGCGAGCCGAAAGCTGTGAGAGCGGGTCAGCCAGGCTGCGAGTGGCCCTGACGGTTCTTGAGCCCGCGTTGCCCCCTACGGCCCTCAGTCGACCGAAAACTCCATCAGTTCAACGGGTACCGACCCGCCACTTTCGCCGGCGTTGTTGGTGAACACCGCGTTGCCGGGGCTCACGCCATAATCGGCCGCGTTGTTGGTGCTCAGCGCGGCAGCGGCGCCCGGGAACAGCAGCGACTCCCCACCGCCGGAAGGCAGCGCGCCGTCGAACGGCGGATTGAAGTTGCCGTCGGCATCGTTGCTGGTGACGCCGGTGTTGGTGCCGGTGTAGCTGGCGCCGCCCCAGGCAATTGCCCAATAGATGGTTCCACCGGAATCCTCGAAGCTGAGCTTGCCGGCGGCCAGGTAGGCCGGCGGAATCAGTGCGCTCATGACGAAGTCCGGCGTCGGGGCAAAGGTCGACTGGAACTGTGGGCTGACGATCAGGATGCGATCACCCGCCGCGCCGCCACCCACATTCGAACCCATCACTACCAGGGTGATCGGATTGAGGCCGGCTGCGTCGCGCACTACCAGGCGGGTGGTGTTGACGAGGTTCTGGCCGCCGGCACGCATTCGCAACTGCACCGCCTGCATGTCGGTATTGCCATTCACGCCACCGATGACCTGCTCGATCTGCATGAAATGAAAGGACGCGAACGCAGGCGCAGCCAGGCTGGAAGCCAGCAACACCAGAAACAGGGATAGAACACGCATGAAAGCTTCTCCGGGTGGTTGGACGACAGGTGCATCAAGGACCAGACATGTTTCGCCGAGCTTGCTTGCGAATGCGGCTTCGTCACGACATTCGCTGTCGAGGTGCGTTCAACACGGCGCTGCGGCCGCCCGGTCCCCTTACCGGACTGCGACAGTTTCCGGCACGGCTGGCAGTGACGCAAGTTCAAGAGGAACACCACGATCTGCACGCCACCATCTGCCTCTGTTCGGATGAAGCTGGTCACCTGCGACAAAGCAGGGTGGTACGGTCGGTCCTGGACTGCTTGAAGGAGGCTGCATGAATCGTCTTTCGCTGGTGTTCCTCGTCAAGATCAGTGCAACAGTCGTGTTCTGGTGTGTTCCATTGATCATGTTTCCTGCGGCCGTCTTGCAGGCGATCGGCTTCCCCCCGCAACCCAGTTACATGTTCGTACGCCTGCTCGGCTGGGCCTACCTGGCGCTTTGCGTTGGCTACGTCTTCGGGCTTCACGCATCGTTGCGCGGTGAGCGCGCGGCGGGACCGATATGGGTCGGCATCGTCAGCAACGCCGGGGCCTGCGCGTACCTTGCGGACTTCGGGATTTCAGGTGCCTGGACTGCCTGGGGCGCGTCCGTGCAGTTCGTGCTGTGGGCGTCTGTCTTGGCTAGCGCAGCCATCACCGTGGGCTTGTACTGGTTTGGCGTTCGTGGCGGTTCCGCCGCCTGACGCCCACGGACGGATCGTGTGCAGCCGACACGAAGGGATCCTCATGCGGGGCAATTCGAGCAGAGGCCCAACTCAGTACGGGTCTGTTCTGCGCGCGGTCTCCCGGTTGAAAAGGACCAAGAACCAGTGCATCCGCGACGTGCAGGAAAAGGTACTCTTTCCCCGTTCAGGCAGACGGCTTTCGGGCGATGGACGCGAGGCGCGAGTTGGGTTCGGCAATGCTCGGCAAACTGCTGCCAGAGCTTTCGATGTGCCTTGCGGTGCTCTGGCTGGCCTTCGATCCCGGCGAGCCGATGGCATTGGAGCTGCCTGCGATACCGCTGCTGTTGATGGCCGAGGGCGCCATGCTGATGTTCTTCTGCGGACTGGTGGAACTCGCGTCACGGGTGAAAAAGCGCCCGCCATGGTGGGTGGCGGCCATTGTCGTCGGCGGCCTGATGGTGATGTATCCCGGAGTGCTCGGCGTGCTGGCGATGGCCTTCGCGGCCGGCATGTGGGCCTTCCTGCCGCTGGCCTGGTCGATGTTCGAGCGCATCCGCGAGCTGTGGACGCTGCCGGGCGCCGCGAAGGAAGAGAAGATCCGGCGCAGGACACTGACCTTCGACCGGCTCTGGGTGGGTTTTGTAATGGGGTGCATGGTGGCCCTGTACGCGATTGGGCAAGCACTGCTGCGTGATCAGGGCACGGAGGCCCTGCGTGAGCCGATGCTGCACGCGATCGGTGCCCTGGTCTTCTATGGCATCGCCGCCTACAACGCTTGGCGGGTGCACCAAGCGGCTTTCGCGATGCATCCCACCAGCCTGGTTCCCTGGCTCGACCGCGGCGACGGTACCAATCTGTCGCCATTCTGATCGGCCTCGAGGATCAGCGTTGCGCCGTGCGCGCTCCGAGGTATCCCGAACGAACTTCTCAGAGGTCCTGCGAGAGGCAGTTACGGCTCGAAGTCATCCTCGAACAGGCGGTTGCCGAGCGGGTTGTTGCCGAGCACGACGTCGTATCCGGAAGGCGCCGCGATGCGACCCGGGAAATCGAGCGCCTTGCCGGGCGCCAACGCGAAGCTCAGCCAGTCGCCGTCGGCAGAGATCATTGGAAGCGCCGAGTCGCCACGCAACTCGCGCCGCCGCGTGTCGACACTGGCGCGTGCCACCTGATCAGCGACGCGGTCGTACACGAACACGTCGAAGCGCTCGTTGGTGTCGTCCTGAACGAGCGTCGGCACCGAACTGATGAACGCAAGGAAGCGGCCATCCAGCGACAGCGACGGGCCACCAACATAAGCCGCCGGTCCTTCGAGGTAGTCGCGGCTGACCCGCACCAGCGTCTGCGCATCCAGATCGGCGAGAAACACGTCCCAGGATCCGTTGGTATCGCCAGGGACCAGGTTCGACGCCGTTGAGTTGAAGGCGAGATAGCGCCCATCGACGGAGAGCGCGCTATCGGCAGAGTGTCCGTTGCCGATGACGCCATCCGCATTGCGGTCGACCACGATGATCGCGCCGGTGTCGAGGTCCTTGCGGAAGGTGTGGATCTCGCTCTGGGGCACTCCGGCGACCAGATCGGCGCTTGCCGCCGCAAAACTCGCATAGCGCCCATTGCCGGATAGCGCGTGGTCGATACCGAAGAATCCGGTGCCGGGCGTGCCGTCGCTCGTTGCATTGACCTGCTGCACCAGTCCGGTGTCCCGCTGCCACGCGATCAGTCGGGTGGTCTGGGTGCTTGTGTCAGGTAGCAGGTTCGAAGCCGAGCTCATGAACAGGACGCGCGAACCATCCGCCGCCAGGGACGGACCAAAACTGCCACGGTCGGCGGCGTTGCCCGCCGCAGTGCTGCTGGCGCGCTGCATTCGCCCGGTGTCTCGATCCAGCAGGAACACATCGCTGCTGTTGTTGGTGTCACTGCCGTCGACCAGGTTGGTGGCTTGTGAGTCAAACGCAATGGTGCGGCCATCAGCCGAAATCTTCGGCGATGCCGAGGCCCCATTGGCCAGCTCACCCCTGCCGGAGCGGCTCACCAGTTCGATCTGGCGGGTGCTGCGGTCGTACAGGAAGATGTGCTGGTTGCCCTCGGCCGCGGCCGGCAGCAGTGCCGGCGCCCGCGATGCGAACACGACCAGGCTTCCATCACCCGACACAGCGCTCTGGATCGCGCCTCCGCCCGAAGGCAGTTCCATGCTGGCGCGCGAGGCGCATTCTCGGGTCGTGCCCCCAACTTCCTGCACGAACACATCGGAATTTCCGTTGGAGTCATCCGGCACCAGATCGCGTGCGTACGAATCAAATGCAACGAGGCTGCCATCCGGCGAGATCCGTGGCCGATAGCTGGAGTCCAGGGCGGCCTGCCTTGGATCGTGCGCCGTGCTGATGCGCCAGGTCTGCTGCGTGTCGCGATCGCGTACGTACACTTCCTGCTGCGTCTGTGCATGCGGACCGGGGAGGTCGGTACCCGAGCCGAGGAAAGCGACGCGGCGCCCGTCCGTCGAAATCGAGGGCGAATCACTTGATCCGATCGAGGGCGCATCCTGCGGCGCCCCGGTACGGCTCAGCAACTCCACCTGCAGCGTGAGTGGATCGAACAGGAAGACGTCGCTCTCGTCATTGGTGTCGCCGGCGACCAGGTCTGTTGCATCCGACATGAACGCAACTTCGCCGCTGTCGGCAACCGTGCATTCGTAACTGCCGCCGTTGCCAGCGTGGCCGTCCATGCGCCGACTGGCCAGGTGCATCTCGTCGAATACGAGGTCGGCAAGATATACGTCGTAGTCGCCATTGGCGTCGTTGTCGACCAAGTTGGACGCCTCGCTGTAGAAGCACAACCAGCGGCCATTCGGGCTGATCTGCGGTTCCCAGCTACCACCATTGGCGACCGCACCGCGCGGAGCCTTGCTCGCAAGACTCACCATGCCGGTGATGCGGTCATAGACGAAAACGTCGGACGATTCCGATCCACCTTCGGTCAGGTCACTGGCATCGGACTCGAAGGCGACGTAGCGGCCGTTCTGGCTGATGCTTGGCAGCATGCTGTAGCTGTTGCCGGAAGCACCTGTGGGCGTGCGCGATACCAGGCTGGTCTCGCCAGTGCTGCGCTCAAGCAGATAGACATCTTCGCGCTGGTTGCCGTCATCGCGGACGAGGTCGGTGCGATCGCTGGTGAAGGCGACCCAGCCGGCGTCGGCCGAGAGGCTGGCGTTCCAGCTTGACGCGGCCGCCAGCCGGTCCGCTGGCGCCGGAGTCACCCGCTGGACCGCGCCGGTCAGTCGATCCTTCAGATAGATGTCTGCGACGGAGTCGAGGTCGCCCGGCGCCAGGTTGTCGGCATCGCTGGTGAACACCAGGTAGCGATTGTCTGCGCTGATCGGGCTGCCCGACTCGGTCAGTTCGCTGAAGGCATTGGCCTGCACGCCGAGCGCGTACGGGTCGTTGGGCACGCTGACGCGGTCAACGACCTGCGCGGCGCTGACGCCGGGCAGCAGCAGTGACAGCAGCGCCAGGCGGTGTGGGAACAAAGGGCTGACGAACTGCATTCGAGCGTACTCCGCGTCTGGATCGGCCAAGTGGTGCGGCCGCAACACCGGCGCGCCGCGCGTGCCTGTATCGGTCATACGGAGGACAGCGCGGTTTTCTCCGGACGCGTATCGGCCGGGATGGGGTGATTGATGTGGCGGAGCAGTCAAGGCCAGAAAGGCGGAACTTTCCTGAAGGCTTCGGCGTCGTACACCTCACCACTCCCACCTGAGGAACCAGCCATGATTCGAACTCTGGTTTTCGCGGCACTCGCCGCCGCTTCGCTTTCTGCTGTCGGCTGCGAAAAGCTGGACGCGGCCTTCGAGAACGAGAAGGCCAGCACCGTCTTGTCGATTCTCGCCACCGAGGCGGGGCTGAGCCTGGTCAATCCCGAGATTGCGACAAGCCGGATCAATGCCACCTTCGAGGGTGACAACCCCGCCAAGCTTCTCCCGGTCATTGCCTGGGACCTTGGTTTCGAGCTGCGAATTCAGGGTCAGAACGCCTGGCTGCACCGGGTCCCGCCGGTGGCCCTTGAAGGGAAGCAGACCGCGGCTGCCGAGACCTAGATGGATGTCAATCCGGGCCTGCGCAGTGGTCTAGCGCTCAAGTCAACAAGGGGGAGCGCTGGTCAGTTGCGATGTCGTCATCCATGCGCAGTGGATGGGTAGAAACAGGTCGACCGCCCAGGCCGGAGATCGTGTGCGGAAATACCTTGAAGTGTTCATAGCGCTTGCCTTTCTTGGTTACGGCCTGATCAGGCTCGGCGTAGCAAGCGCCTTGCTGGGCCAGGAACTCGGCTGGTCCGATGTGGAGGGTTTTCGCGGGCCGATCGTTGACATCGGCGCATTTCTCGCGAAATCAGAAGACAAGCCGATCATCCCGGTGTCGGTCGCGGGATATGTTGGCTACATCGCCCTGATGGGCGTGGTGCTTTCCGTGGGTGCCGCAAGGGCCTTGAAGAACTGGACACTTGGCCTGCCACTCATCGCCGCGTTCCTGATGATGTATGTCCTGCTGTTTGTCAATTTTCAGACCATCAATCCGAAAGCGATCCACCTTGGCGTTTGCGTCGTTGCGTTTGTTGTCCTGCTCTGGCTGAAAGGAATCTTCAAGCGACGGGTGGAGTCTGGCGCCTGAGCGCTTCTTCCCGCGCTTGCGTCTGCTGGGTGCCAATGATCCTCCGCCAGGTTCAAGTCCCGAATCCCCAGCTCAGAACCGTTCCGTTCACGGCCGCAATTCGCGGTTCTGCAGGTTGGTGCTGAGCGCAGCGACGCTCAACGCGGCCGGGTTGTGGTGGCTGGCGCGGCCTTGGAATGCGCATCGTTGGGCTTCGCTGCGCTCAGCGCCAACCTACGAGAGCAAGCCGCGCCCTTGCCCTATGGAGATTCCATCGGCGCAAGCTTTCCCACCGCGAGCCCTCAGATCTCGAAGTCATCGCGGAACGAGCTTGTCGGGTGGTTGCTCGAGGAAGGGCGATCCCGATGCATTCGGGCAGAGCAGGCGCAGCCAAGCGGGCGTATCCTTGGCAGGGAAGACTGATGGGACGTCCTTTCCTTTACCTCGGAAGCTGTCTGCCAGGAGCAACTTCACCCGGAATCCTGCTCACAGTCGTGGGCACTCGTGTCCCCCAACGGGAAAAGTTTGGCGAATAGGGTGCTGATCCCGAGCGCAACTCCACACGTCCGACCTTGACCACCCCCCTACCCAACGGTACCGCACCTCCGGAATGAGGCCCCCGCGATCGTTTTCACGACACCGGAGGTACAGATGGCTGGTTCGTATGCAGCAATCGGGTTCGTCGTCGCGCTGCTTCCTTCCGCCACCCAGGCAGCGGCGACGCTTTGCGTGAAGCCGGGCGGGGGAGATGGTTGCCAGGCCACGATCACGCTGGCGCTTGCCGCGGCGCAGACCGGGGACACGATTCGGGTGGCGCAGGGCACTTACGAAGAGTTCGTTTTCATCGACCAGACCGTGGTGCTGGAAGGCGGATGGGACACGGCATTTGCCGCGCGCGATCCAGCCGTGTTTGTCACCACGATCCAGGCGCCGGTGCCGCCCGCCGCGCAATTTTCGGTGCTGCGCATCTCCGGACCCGCGAGCCCAACGGTGGATGGGTTCACCATCACCGGTGGACGCGCCGATCTTGATTCCAACCATGGTGGCGGCGTCAGCATCCGCTTCGGCAGCAACGCGGTGTTGCGCCGCAACGTGATCAGCAACAATTCCGCCTACCTGTTCGGCGGCGGGGTATGGATCCAGGGCGGCGCGCCGTGGCTCGATCGCAATCGCATCGAAGACAACACCGCGGTCGGCGATGGCTCGGTGGGTGGCGGCGTCATGCTCGAGAATTCGCCGGCGACGCTCACCAGCAACGTGATTGCACGCAATCACCTTTCCGGCGTCGCGACGCTGGGCGGCGGCGTGGGGATCTACGCGACCGACGCGCGCGTCGTGAACAACACCCTGGCGGACAACGATGCGCACGGCGTGTACGCCAATCAGCCGCTCGTCCTTTCCAACAATATCGTTTCCGGCCACCCGGTTGGCCTGGACCTTCAGACGTGTCCCGCGGCGTGCGCAACCGCGACGGTATCGTTCAACGATTTCTTCGGGAACACAGCGGACACGGCGGGCTGGACCCTCGACGGCTCAAACCTGCTCGCGAATCCACTGCTCACCGCCGACCAACACCTCACCGCCGCATCCACGCTGATCGATGCGGGCACGCACAGCGGCGCGCCCGCGTTCGACCTCGATGGGGAGTCGCGGGTGATGGCCGGAGCGGGCGGCTTGTTCCGTCCCGACATCGGCGCCGACGAATTTCCCGGCGCGCCGCAGCGCGTGGTCGACCTCGATACCGCCAGCGCCGACCTGACGATCATCGGCCCGGGCGGCATCCCGGGCTCTCCCACCAATGGCGTCAACGACTGGATCGGTTTCTCGGCGCTGGCCGCTGATGTGAACGGTGATGGTCGCGACGATCTGGTCACCTCCGCGGAGGACTGGGCCGACGATCCCAACAACGCCCCGCGCACCACCGGTCGCCTCTTCGGCGTTTTCAATTCTGGCCAGCGCGTCACCGGCACGCTCGACCTGCTCACCACCCCGTCCGATCTCACCGTGGCCTGCACGCTCAACCTGCAGCACATCGGCGCCGCGCTGGTGAGCGGCGACGTCAGTGGCAATGGCGTCCCGGACCTCGTGGCGGGTTCATCGCGCGACGACAACGCCGGCGGCGGCGCGGTGTTTCCGACCGTGTTCGTCTTTCGTGGCGGCGCCTCGCTCGCGGGAACGCGCACTCTGGGCGCGGACACGCCCGCGGATTTCACCCTGCAGGCGCCGGGTCAGGACTTCTTCGGGTTCTCCATCAAGAACGCCTTGGCCACCGGCGACGTCAACAACGATGGCGTGGCCGACCTGCTGGTGGGAGACGCGTTGGCCGACCCTGACGGTGCCACGGACGCAGGCGCGGTGTTCGTCATGTTCGGCGGACCCGGCTTGCCCGCGTTTCGAGACCTCGCCGCGACGCCGGCGGATTACACCCTGACCGGCGCCGCCGCGGGGGAAGGACTGGGCACGCTCGCGGTCGGTCGCGTCGACGCGGGTGCGCAAGTTGATCTGGTGGCGCGCACCGACACGGCCGCGTACGTCATGCTGGGCCCGCTGCCGTCGCCGGGGCCGACCAGCATTGGCGCCTCGCAGTCGAGCATCATGATCACCGGATTGCAGGCGCCGCATGACGCGCAAGGAAGTCTCCTGGTTGCCGATCTCACCGGCGACGGCGTCCACGATATCGTCATGGCTTCGGGCAACGATCTCCTCGTGGTGCCGGGGCCACTCGTTGCAGGTGAGACGTTCGCCGCCGCGAGTCGGGCGGTGCTCACGCTGACCGATGCCTTTGCCAGTGCCCTGGCGTCTGCGGATGTAACAGGCGATGACCGGGCTGACCTCATCGTTGGATCGCGCCAGCGGCGGCAGGCTTTCGTGGTCGCGGGAGGGTCCGGATTCACCGGTTCGCACTTCGCGCTCGACCTCGCGGTTACGGTGCTGCGCGGCGCGGACATCACGAATCTCGGGTGGGACGTTTCGGCGGGCGATCTCGACTTTGACGGGGGAGCCGACGTGGTCGTGAGCAGCTTCGGCGCGGACGTCGCATCCCATCCGGCGGAGTTCACTGATGCGGGGTTGGTGTTCGTGGTTTACGGCACCGGCCCCAAACGCATTTTCGCGAACGGGTTCGAATTGGACGAGTAGGAATCCGCGGGTCATAGCACAATGGCACCTTCTTGCGCTGCGGATGCGCACAGGCGGGATTGTTGCTTACCGTCCCGGTTGGACGCGCAAGCGGAGTGCGCATCGTGATGCGTCGTAGCACGACGCCTGGCCCGGAGATTTCATGAGGTCGCGGGAAAACGCCGACCTATCTTGCCGCGACGGGGTTTTCTGGCTGCTCGCGTGTCGAACCGTTTGTCGGCCCGCGTTCTCCCGATGGAGCCGCTACCCGAGGCGTCACCCGCGGCCGGTTCCACGGCTGAAGGCAGGCGCTCGACCAGGCCGGCGTATAAGCTGATCCGTATGGATATCGAGCAGACTCGCCTGAACCTGAATGCAACCGCTTGCAGCGTGTTTGATTGGAACGAGCTCGCTGCGCTTTGGATCGCCTGCTTTCCAGCCGCCGATCCCCGCATGATCGCGTTTCTCCTCGCCAACAACCGGCACGGCACCCGCGTCTTGCGCGCCAACGGGCGCATCGCCGGGTTTTCGCTCAACAACACGACCCATGGCGCCGATTTCGCCTGGCTGGAAGTACTGGTGGTGTCGCCAGAGTTCCACGGCAGGGGTCTGGGCCGGGCTGTTCTGGCCGACTACGAGTCGTTCGTGTCGCGCCTGGGCTATCCATGCATCCGGTTTGCCGTCGACCGGGACAACGCAAGCGCCATCGCGCTGTATGAGCGCTGCGGATACAGCTTGCAACCGAACGCAGGCCAGCGACTGAACTATGCCAAACAGCTCGGCAGCGCCGTTCGGAGCACGGCTTCCCCCTCGCGGCCCGGCAGGATGAGGCGGGCATTCAACTGGCTGCAATACCGCCTGCTGGTGCGGCGACGCGGGTGAATCCGCGAGTCGGTCGGTGAACGAATGACGTGCATGCCATGTTCGGTCTCGCACCGATCTTCCACCATTCAGCGAATAGAGTCTCTTCGACCGATGTCCGACGGCAGCCCGCGGAGCCACGAATGCCAGCCCGAGAGCGACGCCCATGAACATTGCGATTTCAGCCGGCCGGTTGCAGCCGGCCAAGCGTGATGACCAACTTGTTCGAACGGCAGGGTCGTGCGTGCGGGTGCTTACCACAACGGCGGAGCTCCGTGCGCTGGCCGAGCAATGGGACGCACTGGTCGAACGCTGCGACGACCAGGTGTTCTATCGCAATGGACTCCTCCTGCTGTGGCTGCAGAGCTTCGCCGCGGATGCCGATCTGCGAGTGCTTACCCTCGCCGACAGCAAGGGCCGGCTTACCGCTGCATTGCCACTGATTGCCGTTCGTTCGCGAATGTTCGGCATTCCGGTGCGTGAGCTGCGAGCCGCGGGCAATCTGCACTCTTGCCGCTTCGACCTGCTGGCTGACGACCCCGCCATGGCGGCGACATCTTTTGTGGAGCACCTGCGCCAGTGCAGCGAATGGGACGTGTTGTGCCTGACGGACACGCCCGCTGACGGGTCCGCCATGAACATGCTGCCCGCGGCCGAGCGCGCCGGCCTGGTGACCGGGTGCTGGACCTCTCAACACTCGCCCTACTGTGCCCTGCCGGGGACCCGACTCGAGTTTGAGTTGTCGCTGAATCGGCGCCTGCGTTCCAATCTGCGCCGTGTCCGGCGCAGATTGCAGGGGCACGGCGTGGTTACCTCAGAGCGCTTCATTGGCGGGCCGCAGCTTGCAGCCAAGCTGGGCGAAGGCCTGGCACTGGAAGCCAGCGGCTGGAAAGGCCGTGAGGGCACGGCGATTCAACAGGATCCATCCACGCTGGCGTTCTATCTGGCGCTGGCAGAGCAGGCTGCCATCGAAGGCCGGCTGGCCTTATGGTTCCTGCGAGTCGATGGAAAAGCCGTCGCGTTCGACTTCGCCCTCGAGCACCGCGGCAGCCTGCTGGTTCTCAAGACCGCCTACGACGAGCGGTTCGCCGACTGCAGCCCTGGACAGCTGCTGGTGGAAGATGAACTTCACGATGCAGTGGAGCGCGGCTGGCACGAGTGCGACTTTCTTGGCACGAGTAGCGCGGCCAAGCGGGTCTGGACCCGGCTCGCCCGTCCGCACTGCTGGGTGTTCCTGTTCCGCGGCCCGCGCGGGCACCTGCTGAGGGCGCTGAAGTTCAGCATAGTCCCAGCGTTGAAGCGCATCCTTGCACCGGCGCGAACCCTGGTCAGTGTTCATTGATTGCAACCCAGAAAGCAGCCGTGCATCAGCCAGTCGACCAGTGCAGCAAGTGCACCTCCATCTGCCGCGCGCAGTTCTGGCATGATCAGGCAGCAGAACGAATGGAGGCAGCATGGGACATCGAGCAAATTTTGTAGTTGTCCGTGACGGGGCAGCCGAGGCCTTCTTCGATCAGTGGGCGGGACTGGGCTGCGCTTTTGCCGTAGCCGATGGCGTGGAGTCCGCCGAGGCGGCCGCTCGCCAGTCCGATCCGACTGATGAGCTGCTGGATTGGTCCTCTGCCGAGGGCGGCTATCTGATCGATCACGATGAGCATGTGCTGATCGTGTTTGGCGAGCTGGACGACATGTCGGTCGAGTTCGAGGAATTCAGTTCCGAGTTCGAGGGTGAGGACGAGAGCGTGGCGTACGGCGACGAGTCCGATGCCGACTCTTCCGACGACGAGGATGCAGCGGACGAGGATGAGGGCGCGTCGAGTGCCGTTCGCTTTCGCAAACTGTTCGACGAGATCGCGCCGCACTGGCACGGCTGGGTACTGCGCTGGGACGAGCGTGGCGTGGATGCCTTTGCCGAGCACCTGCAGCGTCGAGGCATCGACGACGTGCGCACCCAGGCAGCCTCGCATCCAGATGAGTCGGGACAGTACGAGCTGCAGACCTGAGTTGCCGGGCGCTGCACGCGACGGATGCCGGTGTTGGACATGACAAGCGCATGCGTCTTCTGCGAGATTGCGGCGCGTCGCGCGGCCGCAAGCATCGTGCACGTGGACACGCTGACCCTGGCCTTTGTCGATCTGCGGCAGTTTCATCCAGGCCACACTCTGGTCATTCCGCGTCGGCATCTGGCTGACATCCGCGAGCTCGATCCGGAGACTGGAGCCGCGCTGATTACGACCCTGGCGCAGATATCAAGAGCTGTATCGGCCGAGTTTCCCAACCAAGGACTGAGTATTTGGCATTCGGTGGGTGAAGCTGCCATCCAGGAAGTGCCGCATCTGCATTTCCATGTGCATCCGCGCCTGATCGGCGATAAGGTGTTGCGAATCTATCCGGCGGCGCCGGCGACGCCGGCGCGCGATGTGCTGGAGTGCTATGCGCAGCGGCTGCGGCGCAGATTGATATTGTAGGTTGGTGCTGAGCGTAGCGAAGCCCAACGTCGCGCAAACCAGGGTCCCGTGAGAGCCTGCCACCCCGCTGCGTTGGGCTTCGCTGCGCTCAGCACCAACCTACCAAGTCCGCTAACGCGCTTCGTTGGGCCAATGAGTTGCCTGGTTCTCAGCGCAGCGCGACAAACGCCGCCTTGAGCGCCTCGCTCCAAGCCTCCGACATTCCGGCGAAGTAAGTATTTCCCGGTTCAATGCGCTCTCGGGTTCGCACCTTGCACAGATCGCGGGCGATGGTGATCAGGTCGAGCGGCATGCCGACCGACAGGTTGGAACGCAGGGTTGAATCCATCGACAGCAGCACCGCCTTGCAGCCGTCGGCCAGCGTGGTTTGAGGGGTCACTACGCGATCGAGGATCGGCTTGCCGTACTTGTGTTCGCCGATCTGCAGGTAGGGCGTATCGTCTGTGGCTTCGATGAAGTTGCCTTCCGGATAGATCTGGAACAGACGCGGAATGCCACCAGCGCGCTGACCTGCGACGATCAGCGAGGCAGAGGCAGCATTGCCGCTCTGACCCATCTTGCCGGCGATGTCCTGGCTGACTGCGGCCAGGGTGTTGCCGATGATCTCGGCGATCCCCAGCATGGTCTGGACTTTCAGGATCGAGGTGGCTTCCGTGGCCTCCGGATCGTCTATCGCATCCTGCAACTTGGCCAGCATGGTCTGTGTGACCGACAAATTGCCGGCGGTCAGGATCACGATGATGCGTTCGTCCGGCACCTCGAAGACGAACATCTTGCGAAACGTCGAGATGTTGTCGAGCCCGGCATTGGTACGGGTATCTGACAGTAGCACCAGGCCTTCGTCGAGCAGCAGGCCAACACAGTAGGTCATCGTTCTTGTCTCAGGATTTACTGCTGATCTTGCCCGACGGCGCTGATCGAAACCTCGACCTGCATCGCCTCGACGCCCATGCCGCGCGACACGCCGCGGATTGGCGCGGCCTGCAGTGCATCCAGGCCGGAACCCAGACGAATGTAGCGCTCATCCGGACAGCAACGGTTCGAAACGTCAAAGCCCACCCAGCCGAGCCCCGCAACATGTACTTCGGCCCAGGCATGACTGGCCTCGTGCGCGGCGCCGTCGGCGCTGCTGTGCAGGTAGCCGATCACGTAGCGCGCCGGCAGGCCGGCCAGAACCGCCATGGCAATCAGCGCATGTGCATGGTCCTGGCAGACGCCGCGGCCTTTGCACAAGGCCTGCGCGGCCGTGGTGTGCGAATGGGTCACACCAGGCTGGTATTCGATTGCATCGGCAGCTGCCGCGGAAAGCCGGTGTGCAGCGTCGAGCTGATCGCGGGTGCCTGCTTCGCCCAGCGCGTCACTCGCGAGTTGGCGTAGGGCATCATCGGCACGGGTCGCGGCGCTGCAGCGCAGGTACGCGACCGGATTGATGCTCTCGCGATGCCCCTTCAACACGCCAGAGGTGTCGCTGGTCTCGACCCGGCCGCGTACGACCACGGCCAGCTCGCTGAGTGGCCCCGGCATGCTCAGCGTGTTGAGCCGGTCGCCTGCACCATCGACGAAACTGGCGCCGAAGCGTCCGCCTTCCACGCTGACCTCCCAGTCGATCACGCTCTGGCCGTCGAAGCGCGAGGGCTGCAGGCGATGGCTCTGGGTGACGTGGCGCATCGGCTGGTCGTAGCGATAAAGCGTCTGGTGGTCGACGGAGAGCAGCATCAGTGGGCTCCGAACAGGTAGTCGCTGGCGATGGCCGCGCCGAGCCGGGCGTTCTCGTCGATGTGACGGGTGAGGAACTCGTGCAGCCCTTCGTCGAGGATGTCTTCGATGCTGGCGGCAGCCAACTCGTCGCGCATGCGCGTGACCATGACATGTGCCGACGTGCTGGCGCCATGCGAGCTGATCAAGCGACCCAGATGGTGCTGCAGCTCGTCCAGGCAGTGCAGCAGCGAGCGCGGGCAGGCCGGATTGAGGATCAGGAAATGCGCGATCTTGGCCGGCGTGTACTCACCGCCATAGGCCCAGTGAAAGGCGCGGTAGGCCGACACGGCGCGCAGCAGGGTGGTCCACTGGTAGCTGTCGATGCTGCCGCCGACCATGTCGGTAGTGGGCAGCAACACGAAATACTTCACGTCAATCAGGCGCGAAGTGTTGTCGCCGCGTTCGACGAAATAGCCGAGATTGATGAAGTCGTAGCCTTCGCGGCGCTGCAGGGTGCCTTCGATCGCGCCGCGCACCTGCGCGCCGAGACGCTTGGTCCAGTCGCATAGTTCAGGCAAGCGCGCAGAGCTGCGCGGCTGGGCGCTCAACGGCGCCAGATCCAGATAGCCGCCGTTAAGTGCGTCCCAGACTTCCGAGGTCAATGCGGTGCGCACCGCACGGCCATTCTGGCGGGCGTGCTCGACGCAGTTCACCACGCTGGCCGGGTTGTCGCGATCGAAGAACAGCCAGGCCTCGACATCGGCCTGACGCGGCGTATCGCCATACTTCTGGGTGAAGCCGTCGGCGCTGCCGGCGGAGGCCAGGATCGAGGCCCACTCGCTGCGATAGCCCTGCGCGATCGACGGCATCATCGCCATGCGATAGCCAACTTCCAGCAAGCGCGCCATGGTCTCGGCGCGCTCGACGTAGCGCGCGATCCAGAACAGGTTTTCGGCGGTGCGGCTGAGCATGGTCGCCTTCCTAGTCCGCCAGTACCCAGGTGTCCTTCACGCCGCCGCCCTGCGAGGAGTTGACCACCAGCGAGCCTTCACGCAGTGCCACGCGGGTGAGTCCGCCGGGACACAGATGCACCTGCTGGCCAACCAGGCAGTAGGGCCGCAGATCCACATGACGCGGCGCCAGACCGGATTCGACGAAGGTGGGGCAGGTGGACAGGGCCAGGGTCGGCTGCGCAATGAAGGCGCCGGGATCGGCCTCGATGCGCAGCCGATAGGCGGCGATCTCTTCCTTCGTGGAGGCCGGGCCAACCAGCATGCCGTAGCCGCCCGAGCCGTGGACTTCCTTCACCACCAACTCGGGCAGCTTGGCCAGCACATGCGCCAGTTCGTCGGCCTCGCCGCAGCGCCAGGTCGGCACATTGCGCAAAATGGGTTCCTCGCCGAGATAGAAGCGCACCATCTCGGGCACATAGGTGTAGATGGCCTTGTCATCGGCCACGCCGGCACCCGGTGCTGAACAGATCGAGACGCCGCCGGAACGGTACACGTTCATCAGGCCGGGCACGCCCAGCATCGAGTCGGGCCGGAAACAGAGTGGATCGAGGAACTCGTCATCGATGCGCCGATAGATCACGTCGACGCGACGCGGCCCCTCGGTGGTACGCATGTAGACGAAGTCGCCCTCGACGAACAGGTCCTGGCCTTCGACCAGCTCGATGCCCATCAGGTCGGCGAGAAAGGAATGCTCGTAGTAGGCGCTGTTGAAGGCGCCGGGGCTGAGCAGCACGATGCAGGGGTCGCCGTTGCATTTCTCCGGTGCGACGCTGGCCAGGGTGCGGCGCAGCTGGGACGGATAGTCGTCGACCGGCTCGATGCGAAGGAGCTGGAACAGCTCCGGGAACATGCGCATCATTATTTCGCGGTTCTCGAGCATGTAGGACACGCCCGAGGGGGTTCGGCAGTTGTCCTCCAGCACGTAGAACTCGTCGCGCCCGGTGCGCACCAGATCGATGCCGACGATGTGGCTGTAGACATTGCGTGGTGGACGAAAGCCTGCCACCGCCGGTTCATAGGCGGCGTTGCGATACACCAGCTGGGCCGGGATGCGCCCGGCGCGAATTATCTCACCGCGGTGGTAGACGTCCAGCAGGAAGGCATTGAGGGCGCGGGCTCGCTGCTTGACGCCACGTTCCAGTCGCCGCCACTCGGTCTCGGTAAAGACTCGCGGCATCATGTCGAAGGGGATCAGGCGTTCGGTGTCGCCACCTTCGCCGTAAACTGCGAAGGTGATGCCGATGCGGCGGAACAGGGCCTCGATTTCGCGACGCTTCTGCACCAGCAGATCGCCGCTCATCTGGTTTACCCAGGCCATGATCGGCTCGTAGGCCTGGCGTACGCGCTCGCCGTCGTAGAGCTCGTTGAACGCCGTCATTGGCTGCTGTGCTGACTAGGGGGCATCGTCCCCTACCTTACGCGAGCCTCACTGAATGGCAAATTCGATAGCCCACGACCTATCGCTTTCGTGCCCGTGCTTCTCGGCGCTGGCCACCCGGGGTGTGCTGCTTCACCCCAAAAGGATGTTCAGGGCTTGTCTCTGCATGGCGGGGGCCGGATGCTAAGTACGCCGGTTGCCAACACACGTTCGGACGGCGAGCCCGGCAAGCTGGGGGATGATGCGCTGACGGAGGCGTGATGAAAGCACTGGATCTGGTTTTTGGATTGCTTGCCCTGTTCGCTGCCCAAGCCGGGATGGCCTGTAGTGGTTCCGGCACGCCCGAGGATGTGGTGCAGGCCCAGGTCGAGGCCTACAACGCACATGATGTGGACGCGTTCGCGGCCTGCTTTTCCGACGCAATCGAGCTGCATGACCTGTCGGGCGAGCGGCCGATGACGCGTGGCCTGGACGGTCTGCGCACCGCCTATGCCTTCCTGCGCGAGATGCCTGACGAGTTCCGTGTCGAGATCCTGCAGCGCGTGGTGAGCGACAGCATCGTGGTCGATCATGAGCGCGTGCACGGCATGCCGGGCGAAAGCGGCGTGCTGGAAGCGGTGGCGATCTACGAAGTGCGCGACGGCCGCATCGTGAAGCTCTGGTTTCCTCCGGCGCGCTGAGGTCGATGGTGACGAGTCAGGATTCGTTCGAATGAGCGTACGCATCGTACGACTGGGCAGCCCGCGCGCCGTGGACGAAGGCACGCGCCTCGGCACGGTGCGGCGACCGCCGCGCGGCGTGCCGAAGGCCGAGTTTGCCGCGCAGGACTGGTACGACGTCTGGTACCCGAACCTGGCGCCCAGTGCCGAAACCATGAAGCTGGGCCAGTCCGTAGAGACTGCCGCGCAGTGGACGGCCTTCGCGCGCCGCTATCGCAGCGAGATGGCCACACCGGACAACAGTCGCAGCCTGGATGTGCTGGCCGCGCTGTCGCAGCAGGCCAACTTCTCGGTCGGCTGCTACTGCAAGGACGAATCGCGTTGCCATCGATCCCTGCTGCGCGAGCTGCTGGTCGAGCGCGGTGCGCTGATTGCGAAGTAAGGTCCGCAGCTGACCGGAAAGACGCGGGTAAGATGCAAGGCCCCCGCTGTGAGTGCCTTGCGAATGTTTCGATCCCTGCTGACCCTGACATTGTGGAGTTGCCTCGGCCTGTCGAGCGCCGTGTCTGCAGCTGCCTTGCAGACGCTGGCAGAGCAGTCCGGCTTCCTTCGCACCGGCCGCTATGCCGAAGTCATTGCGCTGTGCGAGGCCTTCCAGCAGGCCCATCCCGAGGCAGTGCGTTGCGTGGAGTTCGGTCGTAGCCCGGAGGGCCGGCCGCTGCTGGTCCTGGTGGCCTCGACCAGCGGCGCGCTGACGCCGTCGATGGCGCGCGAGCGTGGCCTGCCCGTGGTGCTGGTACAGGGAGGTATTCACGCTGGCGAAGTCGACGGCAAGGACGCCGGGTTCCTCGCCCTGCGTGAATTGCTTGATGGCAAGGCCACGAACGGTTTGCTGGGCAAGCAGGTGCTGCTGTTCGTGCCGGTGTTCAATGTCGATGGGCACGAGCGCTTCGGTCCGTGGAACCGACCCAACCAGAATGGCCCAGAGGAAATGGGCTGGCGCACCACGGCGCAGAACTTCAACCTCAATCGCGACTACGCCAAGGCTGACAGCGCCGAGATGCAAGCCATGCTGGCACTGGTCAAGGCGTGGGATCCCATCGTCACGGTCGACCTACACGCCACCAATGGCGCCCAGTTTGAACACGACGTCGCGATCCAGGTGGAGCCGCTGCACGCCGGCGACGCCGGCCAGCGCGAAGCCGGCCTGGCATTGCGCGACGGCGTAATTGCGCGACTGTCCCAGCAGGGTTCGCTGCCGCTGCCCTTCTATCCTGCCTTCGTGGACTATGACAACCCGGCCTCGGGCTTCACCGATAGCGTCGCGCCGCCGCGCTTTTCCACCGGCTACTTCCAGCTGCGCAATCGCTTCGCGATACTGGTGGAGACCCACTCATGGAAGGACTACCCAACCCGCGTGCGCATCACCCGCAACACCGTGATTGCGGTGCTGGAGCAAGCCGCGAGGCACGGCGCCCGCTGGCTGGAACTGGCCGCGGCAGCCGATGCGGCGGCCGCGCGGCTTGCAGGCAGCACCGTGGCGCTGGACTACGGCGTCGGCGAGGCCAGCCGCGAGATCGAGTTCCGCGGCTACGCCTACACGCGCGAGCCGTCGGCCGTTTCCGGCGCACTGATGGTGCGCTACGACCCGGGCACGCCGCAGCTGTGGCGCTTGCCGATGCGCGATCAGGTCACCGTTACCCGCAGCGTCACCGCGCCCGGCGCGGGCTATCTGGTGCCCGCGGCGCACGCCGCCTCGGTCGGCGCACGACTTGCCGTGCACGGCATCGAGTATCGCGTGCTGGCTCGCGCGCTCGACGCGCAGGCGGTCGGCGCCTTTCGCGCCAGCCAGGTCACGCCGTCGGCGCAGTCGCTGGAAGGACGGCAGCGCATGGCCTTGGAAGGCGAATGGGCCGCTGAAACCCGCGCGCTGCCGGCCGGCACGCTGTTCGTGCCGATCGCGCAGGCCAAGGCACGCCTGGTGATGGCCTTGCTGGAGCCGCAGGCGCCCGATTCGCTGGCTGCCTGGGGTGCTTTCAACAATCACTTCGAGGCCAAGGAATACATGGATACCTATGTGGCCGAGGCCGTGGCGCGCGAGATGCTGGCCACGGATCCCGCCGTGGCGGCCGAATTCGCTTTGAAGCTGGAAAGCGATCCCGAATTCGCGCGCAGTCCGCAGCGCCGCCTCGAGTTCTTCTACCGGCGTCATGCGTCCTGGGATGAACGACGCGACCTGTATCCGGTGTTTCGTATCGACTCGATACCTGACTGAGAGTGGACCTGCTTCAGGTCCACACCACACAGAGGTTGTTGGCCGGAAGCTGGTGCGGCTGCATCCGTCGCAATCCAATACCGCGCGCCAAGGAATCGACCGCCTCCAGATCGCGCACGCCCATATGCGGCCCCCGCTCGCGCAGGCCGGCATCGAACGCGGCATTGCTGTCGCTGGTGTGCCGGTCGCCGACGCGGAACGGACCATAGATTGCGAGAGTGGCGCCAGGCAGCAGGGCTTTCTCCAGTCCGGCGAACATCGCCTCCACTTCCGGCCAACCCATGATGTGCAGGGTGTTGGCACTGAACGCGGCATCGAACTGCATACCTGGCCAGGCATCGCGCGCCACATCGAGTCGCAGCGGCGGCGGCGTGTTGACCAGGCCGGCCTCGTCCAGCCAGGCGCGGATGCCGGCGAGGTTCTCGTCGCGATCGCTGCATTGCCAGGTCAGGTGCGGCAGGGCAGCGGCAAGGTACACCGCGTGCTCGCCGGTGCCGCTGCCGACCTCCAGCACGCGTTGGCGATCGGCAAAGGCATCACGCAGCACCGCGAGAATGGGGTCGCGGTTGCGAGCGGTGGCGGGCGCGTGGGGTTTGTTGGTCATGGCAATTGGTGGGTGTAGTGCGGCGGAGCGACCGGGACATTACCGTTATCTCTCAACCGCTCGTGGTGAGGAGCCATGGTTCGATCGAGCGGCCTCGAACTGCGTTCTCGATCCCCCCGCCTCACCACGATCGGGGAGGCGCGCGCAGCGCGACCGAGATGGCGTCTCGAACCACACTCGAATGTGGTTCGAGACGCGCGGCCTCGACCCATTGATCCGCACTTCGTGCGGCCTCAGGATCTCGATCCGCGCTCCTCACCACGAACGGAGATGTTGACATCATTCGGCCATCGATTTGCTGCGAACACTCCCCGCCAAGGTAGGATGCCGCACTTCGCCTCCTGGAGCCTCGGCATGTCAAACCAGCACTGCGCCTTTATCGGTCTCGGCGCGATGGGCGCGCCCATGGCGCGTCATCTTCATTCGCACGGCTTGCTGCGCGCGGTGCTCAATCGCAGCGTCGACAAGGCACTGGCCTTGGCCAACGAACTCGGTGTACGCGCCGAGCAATCAGCCGAAACCCTGGCCGATTGCGACACGGTACTGCTTTGCGTGCCGGCCGACGCTGATGTGCTGGACTGGGCCGTGTCCCTGGCGCGGGTGCTGCCGGCAGGCTCGGTGGTGATCGATCACTCCACCGTGGCGCCCGACACGGCCAAACAGGCCGCGACCCTGCTGGGCGCGCGCGGCATCGGCTTTCTTGACGCGCCGGTATCTGGCGGCGTTGAGGGCGCACGCAACGGCAAGCTGTCAATCATGGTGGGCGGCGATGCGGCCACCCTTGAGCGTGCACGCCCGGTGCTGGAGGCCTATGCCGCGCGCATCACTCTGCTGGGGCCAAACGGCGCCGGCCAGGCCACCAAGGCGGTGAACCAGGTGATGGTGGCGGGTATCAATCAGGCCGTCTGTGAAGCGCTGGCACTGGGCGAGGCGCTGGGCCTGGACCCCGAACGCCTGCTTCCGACGCTTGGCGCTGGCGCCGCCGGCAACTGGTTCCTCGACAAGCGCGGCGCCACCCTGCTGCGCAGCGAGTTCACTCCCGGCTTCAAGTGCGCGCACCTGCTCAAGGATCTGCGCATCGTGCTGCCGATGGCCGAGGCCCTGGGTCTGCACTTGCCGACCACGACGCAATCGCTGGCCGATTACGCGGCCCTGGTCGACGCGGGCCTTGGCGAGCAGGACACCTCGGCCTTGGTGACGCGCAAGCGCGCCTGATCCCGTTCGCCGCGGAGAGGACTGACAGACTGCTACGATTCCGCCATGAGGGGAATCCTGCTGCTCTGGCTGGGATTGCTGTGCTGCGGCCCGGGCCAGGCTTCGGCACCCGTACGACTGACTGGCCCAACCGAAACGCCGGTCGAGGTGAATCCGCAATTGCGCCTGTTGCGCGATAGCGGGCATACGCTGGACGCGTCGCAGGCCTGGGCGGCACTGCAGCGCGGCGAGTTTGTCGCATCGCCCAATCGGCTCGCCAGCCTGGGCTTTACGCGCGACGCGGTCTGGGCGCATCTGCGGATCGAGAATCAGGACAGTCCACAGTCGAGCTGGGTGCTGGCGATCGCGCAGCCGCGCATCGACCGCATCGAAGCCAGCGTTCGCGATGACGCGGGTGGACTGAGCGAACACGTCCTCGGCGACTCGCAGCCCTTCGTGGCGCGCAGCGAGGCGCATCGCTGGCCGAACCTGGCGCTGCATATTCCGCCGGGCAGCGGCGTGGACGTATTGATGCGAGTGACATCGGATTCATCGATCCAGCTTCCCATGGCGCTTTACACGCCGAGCGCGCTGTATCGCGAGACCCAGGCCGAGCAGATTGGCCTCGGCGTCTACTACGGCATCCTGCTGGCCCTGCTGCTTTACAACCTGGCGGTGCTGCTGTCGATTCGCGATGCCAGTTACCTGTACTACGTGCTCTATGTGCTTGCCTTCGGGCTGATGATGCTGTCGTTCAACGGTGTGGGCTTCCAGTACCTGTGGCCGGAGTCACCGCGCTGGCAGGATCTTGCCTTGCCGATCGGCCTGGGCGCCCTGCTCGCCAGCACGATTGCGTTTGCGCGCAGTTTCCTTGATCTGCGCCACCAGTTGCCGGGCGTGGCGCGCCTGATTGATTCAGTCATCGTGCTTGCCGCGTTGCTGGTGGCCATGGCGATTGCCGGATTCGAGTTCGAGGCCCTGATCGCACTGAACATCGCGGTGATGCTGATGGCGCTGACAGTTACCGGTTCGGCCCTGGTCTGCGCCTTGCGCGGATCGCGTCCGGCGATGTATTTCCTGCTCGCCTGGACCCTGCTGATCGCCGGCGGCGTGGCCCTGCCCTTGTCCTCGTTCGGCCTGCTGCCGCGCACCTTCCTGACCGAGTACAGCATCCAGTTTGGTTCCGCTGCCGAAATGCTGCTGCTGAGCTTTTCGCTCGCACACCGCATCAACCTGCTGAAGGCCGACAACGAGCACTTGATGCGGGCCACCAACGAGCAACTTGAGCAGCGCGTCAGCCAGCGCACTGGCGAACTGCATGCTGCCCTGCATCGGCTGGAAGAAGCCAATCGCCAGTTGCACGACGTCAGCCGACGCGACGGGCTGACCGGCGTGTTCAACCGGCGCCATCTCGACCAGGCGCTGGATCATGCCTGGCAGCACTGTCGCAGCGAGTCGACGCCGCTATCGTTGCTGATGATCGACATCGACCACTTCAAGGCGATCAACGATACCCACGGCCACATGGTCGGCGACGACTGCCTGCGCGCGGTAGCAGCGCGTCTGCGCAGCGGCAGCGCCGAGGGCAGCGAGACCCTGGCGCGTTACGGTGGCGAGGAGTTCGTGCTGCTGCTGCCGGGCGTCGATGCGCCGGTTGCCCAGACCCGCGCCGAAGCCCTGCGTCGCGCGGTGTCAGGGTCGCCGATCGCACACGAGTTCGGCGAGCTGCGCATCACGGTGAGTATTGGCGTATCCACCCTGCAACCCACTGCGCCCGGCGCGCTGAGCGAGCTGATGCGTCTGGGTGATCAGGCCTTGTATCAAGCCAAACGAAGCGGGCGTGATCGGGTGGTGGTGGCGTGACGGCCGCATGGGATGCCGCCCTACGAGCGCCAATGTAGGTAGGCACCCCTGTGCCGACGGAACCGAGATCAGCCTCGCAAACGCCGCTCGAACAGCGCCAGGGTCTTCTCCCACGCCTGCCTGGCCGCCGCCTCGGCATAGCGCGGCGTAGTGTCGTTGTGAAAGCCGTGCTGGGTGTCGGGCGGCTGGAACAGGCTGTAGCTCACGCCGGCATCCTTGAGTGCTTCCTCGTAGCCAGGCCAGGTGGCGTTGACGCGCGCGTCGTCGCTGGCCAGCACCACCAGCAGCTCGGCTTTGATCTGGCCTACCGCATCCATCGGTGCCGGACCGCCGTAGAAGGGCGCCGCAGCGGCCAGATCCGGCAGGCGTGTGGCGAGGAAGTTGACCATCGCGCCGCCGTAGCAGAAGCCGACTGCGCCGAGCTTGCCGTTGTGGCCTTCGGCGCCGCGCAGGAAGTCGGCGGCAGCGAGGAAATCCTCGCGGGTCTTTTCCTGGTCGAGCTTCTGGAAGAGCGCACGGGCGCTGTCTTCGTCGCCCGGGTAGCCGCCCAGCGGAAACAGCGCATCCGGCGCGAAGGCGATGTAATTCTGCAGCGCCAGGCGCCGAGTCACATCTTCGATGTGCGGATTCAGTCCGCGATTCTCGTGCACCACGATCACCAGTGGCAGCGGCTCGGTGGCAGTGGCGGGCCGCACCAGGTAGCCGCGGCCGCGGCCATTGCCCTTGGCCGAGCCGAACTCGACGAAACGCGCATCGAGGCGTGCATCATCCGGCGCGATCTGCTGCGCGGCAGCAAATTGCGGAGTGAGCGCGGCAAGTACACCGAGCGCAGCCGTGGCGCCAATCAGCTGACCGACGCGCTGCAGAAAGCCGCGGCGATCGATGTCGCCATGCACATAGGCGTCGAACAGGATCAACACCTGCGGATCGAAGTCGGCGGCAGTGAGGCGGTGTTGACTGGTCATGGCGGGCTCCACGCTGAGGGGCGCCGTCGATCGATGGCGCGAGATCACGGGTAATGCCCGGATCATGCTGCGGCCAGCGTGAAGCCACTGCAACCGTCGGACCTGCCCGGCCCAACCATCGCCACATGGCGAAATGCCTTGATGCGCATAGAATCGCGCCTTTCCCGCTGCCAAAGGCTGTCGCCCCATGCGCCGCACCGTGCTCTCGCTGCTGCTCGCCTGCCCCGTCCTTGCCTGTGCCGCGCCCGATACCGCCGACACGCGCCTGCTCGGAAATCCTGCCAATGGTGGTGATCGCATCGCCTTCGTCTACGACAACGACCTGTGGCTGGTCGGGCGCGAGGGCGGCAGTGCCCGACGGCTCACCCAGGCGGCAGGCATGGAGCGGGAACCGACGTTTTCGCCGGATGGCCGCTGGCTGGCCTTCAGCGCCAACTACAACGGCAATACCGATGTCTACGTGATGCCATCCGACGGCGGCGAAGCGCGGCGCCTGACCTGGCACCCCGGCAATGATGTGGTGCGTGGTTTCACCCCGGATGGCAAGTCGGTGCTGTTTGAAACCGCACGCAGCGTTTACACCAATCGCCATACCCAGCTTTACACGGTGCCGGTGGAAGGCGGCGTGGCCACCCGCCTGCCGATTCCCAGTGGCAGCAAGGCAGCGATCTCGCCGGACGGCAAGCACATCGCCTACACCCCGTTGGGCGAGCGTTTCGGGCAATGGAAGAACTATCGCGGTGGTACCCAGACCCGCATCTGGATCATGAATCTGGCCGATCTTTCGGTACAGGAAGTTCCCAAGCCGGCGGCCGGCAGCAACGACAGTGATCCGCGCTGGCTGGGCGAGCGCCTGGTGTTCACCTCCGACCGCGACGGTGAGTTCAACCTGTTCGCCTTTGACCGTGGCGCAAACCAGGTCAGCCAGCTGACCGATTTCGCCGACTTCCCGGTGCAGAGCCCGTCGGCGCACGCCGACGGCAGCCTGGTGTTCGAGCACTCCGGTTGGCTGTACCGCCTCGATGCCGGCGCCACGAAACCTCGACGGATCGCCGTATCGGCGATCTCTGACCTGATCGAAACGCGCCCGCGCCTGGCGCAGGACGCCAAGTGGGTGCGCGAGGCCGCACCTTCGCCGGATTTGAAGCGCGTCGCATTCGAGTACCGCGGCGAGATCGTCACCCTGCCGGCCGAGAAGGGCGATCCACGAAACCTGTCGAACTCGCCTGGCGCACACGACCGCAGCCCGGTCTGGTCGCCGGATGGACGCAGCCTCGCCTGGTTCTCCGATGCCGGCGGCGAGTACGCCCTGCAGCTGGCACCACAGGATGGCCGCGGCCCGACCCGCACACTGAAACTCGACGGCGCCGGATTCTACGACCGCCCGATGTTCTCGCCGGACGGCAAGCGCATCGCGTTTCGCGACAACAGCCAGTCGCTCTGGGTCATCGAGCTGGCCAGCGGCAAGACCACCAAGATCGCCAGTGAGCCGGTCTACACCCCGATCAATCCGATGCGCGCGGCCTGGTCGCCGGATTCGCGCTGGCTGGCCTACACCGTGCAGAACGCCGGCCTGATCCAGACCGCGCATGCCTGGTCGGTGGACAGTGGTCGCAGCGAGCAGCTCAGCGACGGTCTGTCGGAAATGGTCGAGCCGGTGTTCGATCCGAACAGCGAATTCCTCTATCTGCTGGCCTCGACCGACGCCGGCCCGGTGAAGGACTGGTTCTCGCAGATCAGCGCCGACAACGCGCAGAGCCATGCGCTGTACGCCATCGTGCTGCGCAAGGACGGGCCGCACCCACTGCCGCCACAGAGCGACGAGCCGGGCGAAGCAAAGGCGGAAGGCGAGGACAAGAAAGACAAGAACGGCAAGAACGGCAAGGACAAGCAGGAGGCGCCCGAGGCCAAGCGGGTGCAGATCGATGCCGATGGCATCGGCGATCGCATCGTCGCCCTGCCAGCTGGCAATGGCACGCGGCGCGGACTCAAGGTCGGCGCGAGCGGCGAGATCTTCTTCATCGAGACCGTCGGGCGGCGCTCATTCGACAGCTTCAGCGGCCCCGGAGAACTCAAGCGCTTCACCCTCGACAAGCGCGAGGCCAAGACCCTGGCGCGCGGCGTGGAGGACTTCGTGTTGTCCGGCGACGGCAAACGCATCCTCTACCGCATCAAGCAGGACTGGTTCATCACCGATGTCGCCGACGAGCTGAAGGCGGGGCAGGGCAAGCTGGCGCTGGACGCGATATCGGTGCGGGTCGAGCCGCGCGCCGAGTGGGCGCAGATCCTCGACGAGGCCTGGCGCGTCAACCGCGACTACTTCTACGACCCGGGCTTCCATGGCGCCGATTGGCCGGCGATGCGCGAGAAATATCGCGCCCTGCTGCCGCACGCCGCCACGCGCAGCGATGTCGACCGGCTGATCCGCATGATGCTGAGCGAGCTGGCCGTGGGACACAGCTATTTGACCGCAGGCGAGCAGATCGATGAGCCGGGCAAGATCAGCGTGGGTCTGCTGGGCGCGGATTTTGCGGTTGCCAACGGACGCTGGCAGTTCGCCCGCGTGCTGGGTGGTCTGAACTGGGATCCGGAACTGCGCGCACCGTTGCGCGCGCCAGGCGTGGAAGTGCGGCAGGGCGAATACCTGCTCGAGGTGGACGGCAAGCCCTTGCATGCTCCGGCCAATGTCTACGCTGCATTCGAGAACACCGTGGATCGCCAGGTGCGGATCCGTGTGGGGCCAAATGCCGACGGCACCGGCTCACGCGAGTTGACCGTGGTGCCGATCGCCAGCGAAGTGGGGCTGCGCTACCGCGATTGGGTCGAGGGCAACCTGCGCTATGTCACCGAAAAGAGCCAGGGCCGCATTGCCTATGTGCATGTACCTGACACGGGCGGCTCCGGGCATGCCAGCTTCAAGCGCTACTTCTATCCGCAGTCGCATCGCGAAGCGATCATCGTCGACGAGCGCCACAATGGCGGTGGCCTGGTGGCCGACTACTACATCGACATCCTGCGCCGGCCCTTCGTTTCGCGTTGGGTTTTGCGCTACGGCGAAGACCACATCACGCCGCGCGGCGCGATCTTTGGCCCCAAGGCGATGCTGGCCGACGAGACCGCGGGCTCGGGCGGCGACCTGCTGCCCTGGATGTTCCAGCGCGCCAAGCTTGGGCCGGTGATCGGCAAGCGCACCTGGGGAGGATTGGTCGGGATACTCGGCTTCCCGGTGCTGATGGACGGCGGCCGGGTGACCGCGCCGAACCTCGCGGTGCTGACGGAAGACGGCTACGCGATCGAAAACGTCGGCACGCCACCCGACATCGAAGTGGAGCAGTGGCCGCACGAAGTTGAAGCGGGTCGCGATCCGCAGCTCGACAAGGCGATCGAAGTGCTGATGCAGCAGTTGCCGGCCAGCACGCCGGCGCCACCGCCGCGCCCGTCGATGCCGCGTCGTGCGATGGGTGCGATGCCGGGGTGATGGGCGTCGAGTAGCCCTTTGTACGAGTCCCGGTCTCCCGGAGCCGACGCGCTTGTTTGCGGAAAGAACATGGTGCCGGCTGATGAGCAGCGGCGGAGATAGGAGGTGTTGTGTGAGAGCGCAGGTCCGACCTGCTGGTGGGCTGTCGTAGGTCGGCTCAAGCCGCGCAGCGGCGGAGCCGACGTCGAGGTGCTGCAGGCTTGCCGAGAATGGGATGACCTGCGTCGGATCCGCGCCGCCAAGGTAAATCGTGCAGTTGGGCGTTTCGGCGGCGCTTGATCCGACCTACGAGGAGTCCCGCGTTCGCGCAGGCTGTCGTAGGTCGGCTCAAGCCGCGCAGCGGCGGAGCTGACATCGAGGTGCTGCAGGCTTGCCGAGAATGGGATGACCTGCGTCGGATCCGCGCCGCCAAGGTAAATCGTGCAGTTGGGCGTTTCGGCGGC
>JBBSJP010000002.1:0-234037 GCA_038257155.1 Lysobacterales bacterium
CTCGCAGATCAGCAAGCTGCTCGCACTGCAGTCCGGCTCGATCAAGCCCTTGGATGACCTGGAGAACTGGATCTTCGAGCACCTCGCCGAGGACATCAGCGTAGAGCGCATGGCCGCCAAGGTGAACATGAGCGCGCGTCAGTTCACGCGTGTCTTTCGCAGCGAGAAGGGCACGACGCCGGCTCGCTTCGTCGAGCGTGTGCGCGTCGAGGTGGCACGCAGCCTGCTGGAGGCGTCGGGGGTGGGCGTGAAGTCGGTGGCCGCCAGATGTGGTTTTGGCAGCGCCGATTCGATGCGGCGTTCGTTTCTGCGTGTGGTGGACACGACGCCCAGCAAGGTCGCGGGAGCGCACCGCACACCGGGCACCCTGCGCGGACCGTAAGGACAACGTCCCGGGCAGGCGGTTTGGCGCAAAGCGTCGGGTAGTCGTCGTTCCCGGCCCGCTGCTTTTGAAGAAGATGGGCGGGACGGTTGGCACATTGCCGGCCGCAGTCGATGTGGAGCCCACGCCATGAGATCCGCCGCCCATACCGAGCACCGCGCGGTGCAGTCCCACTGCCACGGTTGGCATTCCGCGCCTCCGTCAGGGCAACCGAATCGACTCGCTTTCGGTGCCACCTTCACTGCCTCACGGGCTGTGCTGTCGGCGAGTGCAATTGGGCTGGGGATCGGGACAGTCTTCGGATGGGGAAACCTTGAGACCATTGCCCTGGCGGTGGGCCTTGCCTTCGTGTTCGGCTATGCCCTCACCATGGTTCCCATGTTCCGCGCCGGCATGGCGTGGTGGGGGACGTTCCACATGCGAACCCCGGCAATGCGAACCTTCTGGCCGGGCCAAGCCGCGTTTCGGTCGGAGTCGCCAGCCACCGGCGCATTGCTTGCATTGGCGCCGTTAGCACCCGGCGCACTCGCTGCGGCCGTCCTGAACTCGTTCGACTGGTGTTATGGCGAGGTGCGTATCACCCTGGCCGTCTGCTTGATCTGCGGGGTCGCTTCTGGCACGTTACTGCTCTGCTGGAGCTTTGACTCCGCAAGCATGAGGCGTTCCGTTGCTTATGCGGTCGCAGCGGGCCTCGGCGCCGCCATGCCGCTACTCCAATTCGGATAGGAGGCAGCCATGGACCCCCACCGCGCAGCGCGCCGCCAGGGCGAACTCCGTGCCAGCCAGCAGCACATCGCCACGAAACGTTCGAATCCAAAAGCGCTTGACCTTCCAAACGTGGCAAGCCCGATAACTGCGACGGAAGCTATTTCGGCTCAGCAAAACCAAGGCGACTCCAGCCGCGAAAGGAAAGTGATGAAAGTCAAACGCGTAACCCTGATCACCGCGGCGATAGGCGTCGCGCTCGCTATCACCGGATGCGACAAGACGGTGGCGTCTGTTGCCCCGGCAAAGCCACCCGGCGTTCCGGTGGCCGAGGTCATCGTTCGCTCGGTGACGCCGTCTGTCGAACTCACCGGCGCGCTGAGCGCAGTGCAGCGGGTCGAACTGCGCCCGCGAGTCGCTGGTTACATCCAGGATGTAAGCGTCCCAGAGGGACGCTTCGTCGAGAAGGGCCACAGGCTCTTTCTCATCGATCCGGGTGTGTTCCAGGCTGCGCTGGCCGCCGCGGCGGCGCGCCTGCGCGAGGCTGAAGCAGCATCGTCGCTCGCCCAGGCGGAGCATGCGCGAGCCGAACAGCTGTTCGCCGAAAAGATCGTCGCTCGTGATCGTCTCGACACCGCCACCGCCTCACTGAATGCGCGCAAGGCCCAGGTCGACGCAGCAAAGGCAGCGCTGGATGCGGCGCAGTTGGACCTGAGTTTCACGCGCGTCACGGCGCCGATCAGTGGACGTATCGGCCAAGCCCTCGTCACCGAGGGGAACTACGTCGCCAGTGGCGTGACGCCGCTCACGACAATCGTCTCGATCAATCCGCTCCACGTCTATTTTGATGTCGACGAACGCACGTATCTGCGTTCATTCGCTGCAGGCCGGGCGAACGCTGCCACGCAGGGGTCGCAGGCGGCAAAGGTCAGGGTGGCACTGCTCACCGACAAGACGTATTCGCGGCTCGGCCGAGTCGACTTTCTCTCGAACACCGCCGATCGTGCGACAGGAACGGTGCGTATCCGCGCAGTTGTGGAAAACCCCGACGGGCAGTTGACGCCCGGCCTTTTTGCCAAGGTCAAGCTGGAGACCGGCGCTCCGAAAGACAGCGTGCTGGTCTCCGATCAATCGATTGGCACCGATCAGGGCCGGCGCTATGTGCTCGTGGTCGGCAAAGACGACAAGACAGAATGCCGGCCCGTCGAGCTTGGCCCGGTGGTGGACGGTTTGCGCGTGATCGAACAAGGTCTGCAGCCCGGCGAGCGCATCGTCGTCAAGGGGCTGGTGCGCCCGGGCATGCAGGTCACGCCACAGCCTGCCGCGATTGACGGTACGCACATGGCGTTGGCGCAAACCTCGGGAGCAGCACAATGACTTTCCCACGCTTCTTTATTGATCGCCCGATCTTTGCCATCGTCCTGTCGATTCTGATAGTAATCGCAGGAATCGCTGCCTTCTTCCAGTTGCCGCTCAGCGAGTATCCGGCGGTGACGCCACCGACCGTGCAAGTCACAGCTTCCTACCCGGGCGCCAATCCCAAGGTGATTGCTGAGACGGTGGCAGCGCCACTGGAGCAGGCGATCACCGGGGTCGAGGGCATGCAGTACATGTCGTCGCAATCGGCAACTGATGGGCGGATGGTCCTGACCATCACATTTGCGCAAGGAACGAATGCCGATATGGCGCAGATCCAGGTGCAAAACCGGGTCGCGCGCGCGCTGCCGCGGTTGCCCGAAGAGGTGCAGCGCCAGGGCGTCGTGACGCAGAAAACCTCGCCGGACATCCTGATGGTGGTTCACCTGCTGTCGCCAGACAAACGCTACGACCCCCTCTACATTTCAAACTACGCCTACCTCCAGGTGCGCGACGAGCTGTCCCGCATCCCGGGCGTGAGCGACGTCCTGGTCTGGGGTGCTGGCGAATACAGCATGCGCCTCTGGCTGGATCCGAGCCTGATCGCCGCACGCGGGCTGACAGCCGGCGATGTGATCGCCGCCGTTCGCGAGCAGAACGTGCAGGTGGCGGCCGGTTCCGTCGGCCAGGCGCCCAATTCCAGTGCCGCATTCCAGGTGACGGTGAACACGCTCGGGCGCTTGACCGACGAGAAGCAGTTTGGCGACATCATCGTTCGCACGGGTGGCGACGGCCAGGTGACGCGCTTGCGCGATGTCGCCCGCATCGAGATGGGGGCCGATGCCTATGCGCTGCGCAGCCTGCTTGATGGCGAGCCCGCCGTCGCGCTGCAGATCGTGCAGAACCCGGGCGCCAACGCACTTGACGTCGCGCAGTCGGTGCGGGCCACCATGCAGCGGCTTGAAGCCAGCTTCCCGGCGGGGCTCAGCTCGCGCATCGCGTACGACCCGACGGTCTTTGTCCGTGCCTCGCTGGAGTCCGTGGCAACTACGTTGCTGGAGGCGATCCTTCTTGTCGTCATCGTGGTGGTGCTGTTCCTGCGCAACTGGCGGGCATCGCTCATCCCCCTCATGGCAGTGCCGGTGTCGCTGATCGGTACCTTCGCCGTCATGCATCTGATGGGCTTCTCGCTCAACACCTTGTCCTTGTTTGGCCTGGTGCTGTCGATCGGCATCGTCGTTGACGATGCGATCGTAGTGGTCGAGAACGTCGAACGACACATCGAAAACGGCGAGGAACCCGCGCAAGCCGCCAGGCGCGCCATGGACGAGGTCACCGGTCCGATCATCGCGATCACCTCGGTGCTCGCTGCCGTTTTCATCCCGACCGCCTTCCTGAGCGGTCTGCAGGGTGAGTTCTACCGACAGTTTGCGCTCACGATCGCCATCTCGACCATCCTGTCGGCGGTCAACTCGCTCACGCTCAGCCCGGCTCTTGCCGGAATGTTGCTGCGACCGCGCAAGGTTGGGTTCGTGCCTGACCCGCACAGCCTGCGTGGCCGTGCCGAACGCCTTTTCCAGGTTCTTGGTCGGCCGTTCCAGCGTGCACCGGATGCGTATGGCAACACGGTTCGCAAGGTCGTGCGGGTCAGCGGGGTAGCGCTTCTGGTTTACGGCGGACTTCTCGCACTGACCTTCCTTGGGTTCAAGGCCGTTCCGCCCGGCTTCGTGCCAATGCAGGACAAATACTATCTGGTCGGGATCGCGCAGCTACCCAACTCGGCATCGCTCGATCGCACCGACGCGGTCGCCAAGCAGATGTCGAAGATTGCGCTTGCTGAACCTGGTGTCGAAAGCGTCGTTGCGTTCCCCGGACTTTCGATCAACGGTTTCGTCAACGTACCTAACGCCGCGGTCATGTTCGTCATGCTCGACCCGTTCAAGGATCGCACGACACCCGATCTCACTGCGACCGCAATTGCCGGCCGCCTGCAAGCGAAGTTCGCCAGCATCCCGGACGGCTTCCTCGGCGTGTTCCCGCCGCCACCCGTGCCCGGCCTCGGCGCGACCGGTGGCTTCAAGATGCTGGTCGAGGATCGCGGCGGCGCCGGGCTCGATGCCCTCGTTCAGCAGACCCAGATCCTGATGACGAAAGCCACCGAGTCGGGACAAGTAGCCGGGCTTCTCACCAGCCTGGACGTCAATGCACCGCAGCTCGACGTCGCCATCGATCGTACCCAGGCCAAGAGTCAGGGGGTCCGTCTGGCAGATGTCTTCGAGTCGCTCCAGGTCTATCTCGGCTCTCTCTATGTCAACGACTTCAACCGCTTGGGCCGGACCTACAAGGTGACGGCCCAAGCGGATGCGGACCACCGTATGCAGGCCGAGGCCATCGGCCGCTTGCAGGTGCGCAACGCCACCGGGGACATGCTGCCCTTGTCCTCGTTTGTCACCGTCTCGGCGAGTTCCGGTCCAGACCGCGTGATCCGCTACAACGGCTACCCATCCGCCGACATCTCGGGCGGAGCGATGCCGGGGGTCAGTTCGGGTCAAGCAGTTGCGGTCATGGAGCGCCTGGCGGAGGAGGTTTTGCCCGAAGGCATGAGCTTTGAATGGACTGACCTCACTTACCAGCAAAAGCTGGCCGGAGATTCGGCGCTGTTCATCTTCCCGCTGTGCGTGCTGCTCGCCTATCTCATCCTCGCTGCGCAATACAACAGCTGGCTGCTGCCCTTGGCGGTCCTGCTGATCGTGCCGATGTGTCTGCTGAGCGCGATCATCGGCATCTGGCTGGTGGGTGGCGACAACAACGTCTTCGTCCAGATCGGGCTCATCGTGCTGGTTGGTTTGGCGGCCAAGAACGCGATCCTCATCGTGGAGTTCGCCCGCAGCCGCGAGGCCGAAGGCATAGGCACGCTGGATGCAGTCATCGAAGCGTGTCGACTGAGGCTGCGGCCCATCGTGATGACCTCACTCGCCTTCATCGCCGGCGTCGTTCCGCTGGTACTGGCCACCGGTGCTGGGGCTGAAATGCGCCAAGCCATGGGGATCACGGTCTTCGCAGGCATGCTCGGCGTGACGCTGTTCGGATTGTTCCTGACGCCGGTTTTCTACGTGGTGATGCGCGACGTGTCGGCCCGCTTCGCGCGGCGCAGCTCAAGCGCTCATCCGCGCATGCAGGAGGCCACGTCATGAGAAGTGCCTATCAAGCAATCCTGTTCGCCCTGAGCGCGATCATCCTGGCTGGATGCGCGGCGGTGGGCCCCACCTACTCACCGCCTTCGCCATCTTCGTCGCAGTTTCCTGCCAGCTTCGGCGAGCCGCCTTCGGGGCTCAGCTCGGGGGCTGTCGAAGTGGCGTGGTGGCGAGCCTTCGATGATCCAGCGCTGGCCACCTTGATCCAGCGTGCGCTCGCGGTGAACCATGATATCGGCATCGCTGCGGCGCGTTTCGAACAGGCAAAGGCCATGATTGGCGAGAGCCGTCAGGGCTTCCTGCCGCGCGGAGGCCTAGCGCTCAGCCATGAGCAGCGTCGTCGGAGTGAGGTCGAGACGCCGCCTGACCAGCCGCGTCAGATCGAATCCTATCGCGGCGCGGTCGACGCTTCCTGGGAGATTGATCTTTTTGGCCGTATACGGCGATCAGTAGAAGCCGCTCAGGCGCATGCAGGCTCCCGCGAGGCCCTGCTGCGTGGTGTTCAGGCGGGCGTCGCGGCTGCAGTGGCCGCTACCTGGTTCGAGCTGCTCGGTATTGAAGCCGAACTCGCTGTCGCCGCCGACATCAGCAGAAGCCAGCGTGAAAGCCTGGGGCTGGTCGAAGGTCTCGTACGCGCCGGTGCTGCCAGTGAATTCGACCGACTGCGTGCCGAAGCCTTGTTGCGTCATGTCGAGGTGGCCGTGCCTGAACTGGAGCGCCGCCGAGCGGCCTCCATCAACGCACTGGCCATCCTCCTTGGTGAAGCGCCGCAGATGTTCAGACTGCCCGCGGCCACGCCTGAGCGTGAAGCACTGACGGTTCGAACGATCGACGTGGGCGACCCAGCCACACTCCTCTCGCGGCGCGCCGATATTGCGGCGGCTGAGCGCAGCCTCGCTGCGGCAACTGCCCAGATTGGGGTCGAGACGGCCGGTCTTTACCCCGAGATTCAAGTGCAGGGTTCGATTGGGTTCATTGCAGGAAATCTGGATGCGATGAGTGGAACGGGAGCGCTATCGAGCTTCCTCGGCCCGGTCATCCGCTGGTCCCTTCTCGATACCGGACGCGTGCGCGCCAGAATTGCCGCCAGTGAGGCTCGCACCCAGGAAGCGTTGCTTGTCTACGACCAGACCGTGCTGCGCGCGCTGCAGGAAACCGATGACGCCTTCAAGGCCTTTGGCGCCGCGGGCAGCACGCTGAAGCTGCGCCTGCTGGAGTCCACAGCCAATCGCGAGGCGGCGCGTCTTGCCCGGCTGCGGTTTTCGGCCGGGGAAGGCCTGTACCTGGACGTGCTGGAGGCCGAACGGTCCGACCATGCAAGCCGACGCGCGCTGGCCGTCGCTCGCACCGATCAGCGACTTGCCGTGGTCAGCATCTACAAGGCGCTGGGTGGTGGCTGGGAGCTCTGCGCGCAGGCAGATCACGACTGCGGCGGCGCACCGACAGCACGCACTGGCACGCAGTGAAATCAAGCAACTACAGGCCTTGACCTTGCCATCGTGGGAATCCTCAAGCTCGGTTCTCACACATCCATCCAAGGGATAGCTCCATGACTTCCGTCGCCGCACGACCTGCCGCCAAACCATCCAGCTCCGTCGTCACTCGTCTGAGCCTGCCAGTCGAAGGAATGACCTGTGCTTCGTGCGTCGGCCGTGTCGAGCGCGCGCTGAACGCGATCCCCGGCGTACAGACGGCCACAGTCAATCTCGCCATCGAACGAGCCGACCTCACCTTCACAGGCGTGGCCGATGCACAGGCGGCTGTTCGCGCCATCGAGAGCGCCGGCTACACCGTGCCCGAAGAGACCATCGAGCTCGCCATCGAGGACATGACCTGCGCGTCGTGCGTGGGTCGGGTCGAGAGGGCGCTCACACAAGTCCCGGGCGTGCTCGAAGCCAGTGTCAACCTGGCAACTGAGCGCGCGCGGGTGCGCCACCTTGCCGGAGTGGTTTCCACGGCCGACCTGGAAGCGGCGGTTGAACAGGCGGGTTACACGTCCCGCCGCTTGTCCGCCAGCACGGCGAGTGCAGGTGATCAGGACGCCGAGCGTCGTGAGAGCGAGGCGCGGGAGCTGCGGCGCGATGTGCTCATCGCATCCGTCCTCACCTTGCCAGTCTTCATCCTCGAGATGGGCTCACACCTGATTCCCGCCATGCATCACTGGGTGATGGGGGTCCTGGGTCAGCAGACGAGCTGGTACATCCAGTTCGCGCTCGCCACCCTGGTGCTGTTCGGTCCGGGCCTACGCTTCTTCCGCAAGGGCGTACCGGCCTTGCTACGCGGTGCCCCCGATATGAATTCGCTGGTCTCGGTCGGCACGCTGGCAGCGTACGGCTATTCAGTGGGCGCGACCATCGTCCCCGATGTGCTGCCGCAGGGCACCGCCAACGTCTATTTCGAAGCTGCTGTGGTCATCGTGAGCCTGATCCTGCTCGGACGTTCGCTGGAGGCGCGCGCCAAGGGGCGAACTTCGCAGGCGATCAAGCGACTGGTCGGACTTCAGGCCAAGACCGCGCGCGTCCAACGCAACGGCGAAACGATTGAGATGCCGCTCGATCAGGTGTCGATCGGTGATGTGGTGCTCGTCCGTCCGGGCGAGAAAATCCCGGTCGACGGCGAGGTCCTCGAGGGCGCTTCTTATGTTGATGAGAGCATGATCACCGGCGAGCCCGTGCCCGTGGCGAAGGGGGTCGGCGCCGAAGTCGTCGGCGGCACGATCAACAAGGCCGGCGCCTTCAGCTTCCGCGTCACCAAGGTCGGCGCCAATACGGTGCTTGCGCAGATCATTCGCCTGGTCGAGCAAGCACAAGGTTCCAAGCTGCCGATCCAGGCGCTGGTCGACAAGGTCACCATGTGGTTTGTCCCTGCGGTGATGGCAGGAGCCGCGTTGACCTTCCTGGTCTGGCTAACCTTCGGGCCAGATCCGGCTCTCACTTTCGCGCTCGTCAATGCGGTCGCGGTGCTCATTATTGCCTGCCCCTGCGCCATGGGGCTGGCCACGCCGACCTCGATCATGGTCGGTACGGGCCGCGCGGCCGAGCTCGGCATTCTCTTTCGCAAGGGCGAAGCCTTGCAGTCGCTGCGCGATGTTAGTGTCATCGCGCTCGACAAGACCGGCACGCTGACCAAAGGACGCCCCGAGCTGACCGACCTTGTTCCTGCCGAGGGCTTCGAATACAACGAAGTTCTGGCTCTCATTGCGGCGGTCGAGACCCGCTCTGAGCATCCGATCGCCGAAGCGATCGTCGCAGCCGCAAAGCAGCGGGGCATCACGCTCGCACCCACCTGGGGCTTCGAGGCAACAGCGGGCTTTGGCGTGTCGGCCAAGGTCGCCGGTCGTACCGTCGCCGTCGGCGCAGACCGGTTCATGACGCAGCTCGGCATTGATGTGGCGAACTTCCTGCCTGCCGCTCAGCGTCTCGGCGAGCAAGGCAAAAGCCCGCTCTATGCCGCGATCGACGGCCGCCTGGCGGCGGTGATCGCGGTCGCTGACCCGATCAAGGAGACCACGCCCGAGGCGATCAAGGCGCTGCACGCGCTCGGTCTCAAGGTCGCGATGATCACCGGCGACAATGCGGCTACCGCTGCAGCGATTGCCAGACAGCTCGGCTTCGATGAAGTCGCGGCCGAGGTCCTGCCCGCCGGCAAGGTTGCGGCGCTGAAGAAGTTCCGCATCCATGGCGCGCGGGTCGCCTTTGTGGGCGACGGCATCAACGACGCGCCTGCGCTCGCCGAAGCGGACGTCGGGCTCGCCATCGGCACGGGAACCGATGTAGCGATCGAGGCAGCTGACGTGGTGCTGATGTCGGGCGATCTGCGTGGCGTGACGAATGCCATCGCGCTCAGCCAGGCGACGATCCGCAACATCAAGCAGAACCTGTTCTGGGCCTTTGCCTACAACGCCGTGCTGATCCCGGTCGCGGCAGGCGCGCTCTACCCGGTGAACGGCACCCTGCTTTCGCCGATCTTCGCCGCAGCCGCGATGGCGCTCTCCAGTGTCTTTGTGCTCGGCAACGCGCTCCGGCTTAAGCGCTTCAAGGCGCCCATGACGGTGGAAGCCCGTATCCAGATGCCGGAGAGCAGCGCGACATCACCCCAGCCTCGCCTGGCGAATGCGCATTGAAGCTGAACTGAAGCGCCGCCCAACTAAACATCCAAAGGACTTGAGGAACCCGTCATGGCTATCGAATCTCACCCCCAAGTCATTGTCTACACAACACCGACTTGCCCAGATTGCCGGACGCTGAAGGCATGGCTGGATCGAGCGGGTATCGCGTTCGAGGAACGCGACCTCACCGACCCCAAGATCATGGCGGAAGCGAAGGTGCGCAGCGGCGTGCGTGTCGCACCGATCACCTTGGTGGGTGAGAAAGTCTTTTACGGAACCTTCCTGTCGCAAAAGCCGGGCCTGACTGAGGCACTCGGTTTGTACATGGCGCCTGAAAGAGATGTGTTCCTTACGCCTGGTGAAGCATCGGCGCGTGGGCAAGCTCCCACTTTTCAGATTGATGACTCCCTGAGGAGGAACGAAAGATGAATATTGGTCAAGCAGCCAGGTTTTCCGGTGTCTCGGCGAAGATGATTCGTTACTACGAACAGATTGGCCTAATTCCGAAAGCGGTTCGTTCCGATGCCGGCTACCGCCATTACAGCGTGTCGGATACACACAGCCTTCGCTTCATCCGTCGCGCCCGCGATCTTGGTTTTTCTGTCGAACAGATCTCGGAACTACTGGTCCTGTGGCACGACCGTGACCGCGCAAGCGCCGACGTCAAGGCGATGGCGCTCTCCCATGCCGCCGGACTGAAGGCGAAGATCGCCGAACTGCAAGCGATGGCGCAAACCCTCGAGCACCTGGCCGATCACTGCCACGGCAATGACCGCCCTGATTGCCCGATCCTTGCGGATCTGGCTGAGCCAAACGCCTCAGTGGAACAGCGTTCGCAAGGTCCGCATAGGACGCCTCGGTTTGGGCTCGACACACCCGCCTCGTCGCGCCGTCGCGCCGTATCCCAGAATCATTCCTGACCTGAGGTGATCCGCGCACCAGATTCCTTGGTTCATACCGAGCTGAGGTCAGCGTTCCTCGATGCACTCCCATTCTCAGGTTCACTACCAAGGGACAAGAAATTCGCAGTCTAAGTCGAAGCAAAAATTCGCTGAAAAAGCGCTTGACCTTGCCACGCTGTCAAACCCGATAGTGGTCGAACACGGCAATCAACCAGGAGATCAAGATGCTTCGTCTTCACATTCCAAACATGACCTGCGGCGGCTGCGCCAAGTCCGTCACCAGGGCGCTGCTGAGCGTCGACCCGCAAGCCCGCATCGAAACCAACCCACCCACGCGTGAAGTTCAGGTCGATAGCGAATTCGACGAGAGCGCGTTCCTTGCGGCGCTTAGCAAGGCCGGTTACCCAGATAAGCGAAGCACACTCCAGCGAGCACGCCCGTAGGCCAATCCATCAGGTTTGACCGCAAACTTGAGCACTAGGTGCGTTGGTCGTCATCGATCGGATTGCGGGTCACGAACCGCCTCTGATGAAAGTTGACAGCGCCCAAGGAGAAAGTGGCTGTTCCCCGTGGTCTTGCTTGGGGAGCTCAAGCACAGTTTTACTGATCCCGCTTTCTTGGCCTCTTGCTTGTCCAAGCTTGCGGATTTCACCCCATTACTAGCTACTTCAATCGACTGCCATCAGCTGTCGATCTGGGCAACGAGACTGTGTCTGCGCTACGGTCACCGCTGTGCAAACCGGTCCAGGGCGCGTTCGGCCTGGCCGCGCTCGAAGTCTCCCAGCTTGCGGGCCGCGGCGCGGTAGCGTTCGATCAGGTCGGTGTCGGAGGGCATTGCGGCGGCCAGGGCTACCAAGGCTTCGCGGCTTTCGAAATTTGAGCCAATGCCTTCGATCACTTTCAGCATGCCCTCAGCGGTCGCGATGTCGATCTTGCCGGCGCCGGCCAGGCTGACCAGTGCACTGCGGCTTTCGAAGTCGCTGCCGATGGTGTCGGCACAGGCAAGCCATGCGCTGACCAAGGTCGGTTGTCCGCTGACTTCGCCGACTGCGGTTTTGAGCAGGCTGCGCTTCTCGAAATCGCTACCGATGTCGGTGGCGAGTTCCAGGGCCGCTTGCAGCAGGGCTGGCTGGCTTCGGCCATCGAACACGGTTTGCAGCGCGCGACGGCGCTCGAAGTCGCTGCCGATGCCTGCCACGACCTGCCGCCACGCGCCGTGCATCGACGTGTGGTCGTCGCTCAGGCGTTCGCGGCTGGCGATCAGCAGCTCGGCGCGTTCGAAATCCGAACCGATGCCATCGGCGAGTGCCAGCAGTGCTGCGCGTTGGGTCGCGTCCACGTGTTCGCTCTGGATCGCACCGGAAAGCGTTTTGCGCAGTTCAAAATCGGATCCGATAGCTGCAATCTGTCGCAGGGCTCGCTGCTGCTGGTCCGCGGCGAGTGGTGTGGCGTCGAACAACAGGCCGAGATAACGACTGCGGACGTGGTCGCTGGTGATGAGCTCGATCTCGTCGAGCACCGCCGAGGCGCCACCTCGGTCGAGGATCCGGTTCACCCTGCCCTCTGCGTCGATGCCAGTTGCACGGAGCAGCGACGGAATGGCTGCGGCGAGCCAGGCACGCGCGGCGGCGTCGAACGGCTGCGCGCGACCGTCGCGGCGGTAATCCCGCTCGATGCCGGCGGCTCCTGGCTCGAGTCGCAGCTCGTGGCTGACGCCGTCGATGGTTTCCTCGATCAGCAGGCTCGCTCCAGACGCCATGTCAACCACGTCGGACTCGTCATCGGCAAATCCAATCTGGCCCGACAGCTCGACTTTCAAGGCGTAACCGGGGCGCGTGATCACGGCGCTGGCACTGGTTGTCGTGCCCTTGGTCTGGATGCTTACGCTTTGGTGCTCGTTGCTGGCGGTCGCGACGGCGACACTCACGGCGCCGCCCAGCGCCAGCGTGACGGCGACACTGAGAGAGAGAGTCAGGAACAGCGGGCGCTGGCGGGCACCCCATTCGAATCGGTTCATCGGTTGCTCCTTCAGGAGGGAATGGACGCGGCGCACGACTTCGCTGTCACCGGCTGCCATCGCCACCAACAGACGAGGCAAGCGCGGTCGAGCGCCGCGGGGGGATCGGGCAAGGCAAGCGGCGAGGCATTCGGCCAGCGGCCGTCCACTGCCCAACAGGCGCGCTGCTGCGGCATCGCAGGCCAGTTCGGCGAGTTCGTTCAGTCGTCGCTGGGCGCGCCAGGCCAGTGGGTGCCAGCACATCACCATCAAAGCCAGCCGCTGCAACAGGCGCCAACCAGGATCGCGGCGCGCCAGGTGGGTCAGCTCGTGGGCAAGCATCGCGCGCTGCTGCGGCTCGGTGAGCGTGCGACTCCAGCGTGGCAAGAGAATCCGGTTGCCGGGCAGTGCAAGTGGGCTGGGCAGCGCAGCAAGTTCGCCCAGGCGTGGCATTGGGCGGCCCAGTGCGGTGGCCACCTCGGAAGCAAGCTTGCGTCGGCGGTCATCCGCCGGCAATGGCTGCGCGCGCCGAACCAGATCCGCCATGCCGGCAAGTCCAATCAGCGACAACAGCAGCAGGCTGCCGGCGAGTGCTGTCCATCCAAGGGTCAGTCCGCGCGCGAGAACTGGGTCGACCCGCCGTGGGCTTGGTCCGGACGACATCGCTTTGGCAGCACGGGGTTCGATTAGCGAAGAACCCGGCACCGTGACGACAGCAGGCGAAGCGACCTGCACAGGATCGGACGGCGTCGCGGACAGCGTCGAAACCATATAGGTGCTGGCTGGCAGTTCAGCAGAAAACCATCCGCTGCTGGAAATACCTGACATAGCCAGCGCCAGCGCTGCGGTCAGCAGCGGCAGGAACAAGGCACCCCGCCAGGCCGCCTCGGCGAGTCGTGGCCGACGCTCGCCAACGCGGACGTCGAGCAACCAGGCCAGTCCCAGCAGCAGGCTGGCGTGCAAGAAAAGCGTCAGGCCATAGCGGAGTGCCAGCTCAGTCATCATCGTGCTCCGCCTGCCGCAACAGTTCCTGCACCCGTGCCAGGTCATCGGCGGCGACCTCGCGCTCGGTTACCAGATGCGTAAGCAGCGCATCGCTGCTGCCGCTGAACAGGGTTCGCACCATCTCGGCAACCATGCCACGGCGCACCTGGCGCTCGCTGATCAGCGGCCGGTACAACAGTTGCCGACCGTCGCGTTCGACTGACACCACACCGCGCCGGGCCAGCCGGCTCAGCATGGTGGCCACCGTGGTGTGGGCCAGTTCGCGGCTCTTCGCGAGTTCTGCGACCACATCGGCCACCGACGCTTCGCCGCGTTGCCACAGCACCCGCATCAGCTTTAGCTGCAATGCGCTCAAGACGACTTCCTCGCCCGACGGGTCGCCCTCGTCTTCAGTGTCTGAAAATTGGTCATCGGAGGGATCGCGCATCGGGGTCTCTACAGGTGTCGTACTACAGTTGTAGAAGAAACCCCTTTGATCGGCATGTGCTGAAAGTCATGGGCTTTCGCCCTGGCCGATCTCTAGGCCAGCTGACTCGGACCGCCCTCCACCATCTGTTGAACAGCGGACGTGGTTTCGCCCGAGTCCGACGTGGTATTCAACCGACTGACTTCGTCCGGGGCCCGATGTGGCATCGACGCCAGGCTGTCCGGATTCGAGCCGGCCTGTGTTCGCTCGTGGACGCCAGGGTGCTTCGTGCACATCAGGCAAAACGAAGAAAGCCCGCCACCGCCGGCCTTGCAGGGTCCGCCAAGGTCTGTGGCACGATGCTTGCTGCTGGTACGGACCGAAGATCGCTGACGATCGTCGCCATCCGCCAAGATCAGAGGTTCACGCATGAATGGATTCCGCTACAGCCTGCGCAGGCTGATCCGCGAACCGGGCTTCGTCTTCTCCACACTGGGCGTGCTCGTGCTGTGCCTCAGTGCCAACCTGCTGATCTATGCAGTGCTGCATTCAATGCTGCTGCGTCCCTTGCCGTTTCCCGACGCCGATCGCCTGCACACGGTCTACAACAGCTATCCGAATGCGGGACTGGAGCGCAACGCGGCGTCGGTGCGAGACTATTTCACGCGTCGCGATGGCGCGGTAGCGGCATTCGAGTCGGTATCGGCTTTTCGCTATGGCTCCGAGCCGGTAACGCTGGCCGGGCAAGTGGGCCGTCGCGCCGTGCTGCAGATCACTCCTGAATTCTTCGATACGCTGGGTGTGGGTTTGGCAACCGGACGGCGTTTCAGCGACGCGGAGATGGATCCAGGTTCCAGCAAGGTGGTCATCGTTTCCGACCGCTTCCGGCGCAGCGCGCTGGGCGGTGGTGATGTGCTCGGCAGCGACATCGACATTGGCGGCGCGTCACGCACGGTGGTGGGCGTGTTGCCAGCTGAGTTTCGCTTCCTGTCTTCCGAGGCTGACCTGTTCCTGCCGCTTGTGTCGAACCCCGAGCAGCGCGCGCTGAATGCACTGCATGGCGAGAAGGCCGAGATGCTGGTCCGCCTGAAGCCCGGTGTCAGCGCAGCGCAGGCGCTGCAGCAGATCGAGGCGCATTACGCGGCAAACTCGCAAGGCTATCCGTGGGCCCGCCAAGTAGAGGAAGCCGGCTTCAGCCTGCACATCGCCGAGCTGCAGGCCGACCACATCGCCAGCGTGCGCCCAGTCATTCTGCTGCTTCAGGCAGGTGCACTGGCGCTGCTGCTGGTCGGCGCGGCCAACCTGCTCAATCTGCTGCTGCTGAGACACACCACGGCGCAAGCCGACGCCAGCGTGCGCTGGGCATTGGGTGCGCGACGCGCCGATCTGGTGATGCCGGCTCTCTTCGAAATCTTCGCGCTCTGTGCAGCCGGTGGCCTGCTGGCCTGGATGCTGGCTCGAATCGGTCTGAAAGCCTTGCAGTCGTGGCGCGGCATGCACCTGCCGCTGGGCACCGACTTGGCGATGGGAAGCGAGACCGTGCTGGTGGCCGCCGGCGCCAGCGTGGTATTGGCCTGCGGCCTCGCTGCAGTGTTCGCCCTTTTTGCAGCGCGCAGTCCCGCACCGATCGGTGTCATCGGCGCTACCCGCAGTCGCAGTGTGGGGCGCGGCACGCTGCGGCTGCGACGGCACTTCGCGGTAGCGCAGATGGCACTTGCCTTCATGTTGCTCGCCGGCGCCAGCGCGTTGGTCATAGGCCTGCAAAGCGCACGCCATGCGGATCCGGGATTCGACGCCGGTCATAGTGTGGTCGCAGCACTCGACCTGCCCTCGACACGTTATGCGGATGCCGCCGCGCGGCTGGCCTTTGCACGCCGCGCGATGCAACGCGTCAGCCAACAGCCGGGTGTGCAGGCGGTCGGTTTCAGCACCAATGTGCCGGTGCGTGGGCGCGACAGCTTCAATGATCGACAGGCCATCCACGTGGTTGGCCACGTGCCGATGCCAGGTCGCTCGCCATTGCTGCATAATCGTTATGGCATTGCAGGCGACTACTTCCAGAGTCTCGGTATCGCGCTGCGCCAGGGCCGCTATCTTGATGAGCGTGATTTCGATCAGGGCATGCGCGCGGTCGTGGTTGACGAAGACTTCGCGCGCTTCTACTGGCCAGATGATCGCGCGCTGGGCCAACGCCTGTTCAACGGTCCCGATGCTCAGGCATTCGGTGATGCCTACATCGTGGTTGGCGTGGTCGCCTCGGTGCGTCAGGAGCAGATCCACGCCAGCACCGGCAACGGCACCATCTACCTGCCCTACCCTCACTTGCCGCACGCCGACGTGTTCCTGAGCGTGCGTACCGGCATGACGCCGGAGTCGCTGGTCACGGGCTTGCGAACCGAACTCGCCGCACTTGATCCCGAACTGGCGCTGGACGACGTCCGGCCTATGCAGGTGCGCATCGACGATACCCTGGCCGCGCATCGCGCACCGGCGGCCCTGTCGGCGCTTTTTGCCGGCGCCGCCGTGCTGCTTTCCGCCGTTGGTACCTTCGGTTTGCTCGGGTATCTGGTCACCCAGGGGCGTCGCGAAATCGGCATGCGCATCGCCTTGGGCGCTCAGCGCTCGCAGATAGTCGGGCGCTACTTGGGACTTGGCCTGCGGGTATTCGCCTTCGGCACGGCCATCGGACTTATCGGCGGCGCACTGTTGCTGCAGGCCTTCGCACACTACCTGCCTGAGGTTCCCGCTGCTGGCATGCCTGCGCTGATCGCCAGCGCAGTCACTTTGTGCGTCGTTGCCATCATCGCTTGCCTGGCGCCTGCGCTGAATGCTGCGCGAACGCCGCCCTTGGTGGTGCTCAGCGAACGCTGAGCGACAGCGGGCGAAACGGCAATCTGTGTTTGAGGCTGGACGGCTCCGGCCAGCTCACGCGGACCTGGTTCGCCTCATCGCTGAAGCGAGCTCGGTGTGCCCGCGCTCATCCAACGCGTTCACCGCGCCCAGAAAGTCCCCGACGTCGCGGTTCTGGCTGAGCTTGCGCTTGCCTTGCAGGCGCGTCAGCTCGATTTCGATTCCGACAATGTGGCTGAGTTCTTCCGCCAGGTAGTCGGGCGGTGCGTCACTCATCTTCCACGGATGCGGTTCGGCGGCCTCATGCTCGCGCGTGAGGCGCGCCACCATGCCGCGCACGAAGCGTTCGTCGTCGTGAATGCGGATGCGGCCGTGGGCATGCACTACCTCATAGTTCCAGGTCGGCACATGGCGATGGGTCTCCTGCTTGCTGGGATACCAGCTGGGCGACACGTAGCCCTGGGCACCCCGGAACACCACCAGTACGGGCTCATCGTCGCTCACTTCCTGCCAGATCGGATTGGCGCGCGCGACATGGGCCAGCAGGATTCCATTGGGTCCCCTGCCCTCGTCCAGCACGAAGGGCAAATGGTTTGCGTCCAGGCCGTTTGCACCGTGAGTGACCAAGATCCCAAGCGGGTAAAGCCGGATGATCCGGTGCAGTTCTTGCAGGCTGGATTCGGCGTAAAGCGAAGGCAGATACATGCAAACTCCAGTCGATACCGCAGCAAGGACGCCGCGCATGCTGCCTCGAAGTGCGTGCGGGGACGAGTGGCCAACTATTGTGGGCAATCAGACCGACGCTTTCTATCCGCGGCTGCGCAGAACCTGGAAATCTATCGGCTTGAAGCTGAAATTGTTCGACTGCCCAGCCGAGCATGCAGTCATCGCCACCACGAGCGGCATTTCAGCTCGCAGGCGAACGAAATCCCCGGCTTTGCTGAGCGGAGGAAGCACCCGGAATTCGCCTGTGATGGCATCGATCGCCACATGCATGAACACGTTGAACGCCACGGGAATTCGATCGACACCGATGTCATACGCGGCCAGTGCCGCCACCAGATTGCCCTCGCAACCCGGACGTCCCGTGTCTTCGCCGTAGATGATCCTGAAGGTGTCTTTCGAACACGGTGTCAAAGTGAAGTCGTGTCGGCCGCAGGTGTCCTCGACGATGCTCAGCATCTTCCTGCTGCGGTTCGAATACAGGGCGTTGCCCGTCGTGAGCCACAGGCGTGCGGCGTAATCCAGTGAACGGCCTGAGGACAAATACTCATTGAGGTCCGGCCGCCCGAACGCCACCAGGTCGCTCACCTGCTGACCCTCGGGATCAATGATCACCAACTCATCGCCGAGATCAAGTTCAACTGACTGTGCCGAGCAGGGAAGGATTCTTGCCGTTGCAAGTTCCGGCTTCACTGCTTCCTCCCGAAACTGTAGGGGCACCGCCATCCGTCCTCCACTTCGCGGCCACTGTACTGGCGGGCCTCACTTGCTTCGCCAAACTCGGCCAGGTTGGGATTCACGCTTCCTTGCAGTTCGGTATCACGTGAGCGAGTGGCGGCTTGCATCTTCTCGAAGCGACCGTCCTCCTTCAGCTTTTCGAACTGGCGATGGGAATTGAACACCATCACGGGATGGCTGAACCGCCTGGCGATTCGCGACGCGAATGGATGCAGGCCAATCAGAAAGAATGGATGTCCCGCCATGCTCAGGCTGAATCGAGGACTTGCCGTGTTGTTGCTGACGTCATCGGCCGGACAATTGCCCGCGAGTACATCCAGCTTGTGCATGCGCCACAACTGCGACCACAGCGAGGACTCGAAGCGAAGCTCGTCCATGTTGAACGGCCCGCGGAAAATGGCGGCATAGGAGTGCACGGTGTTGGTGTCGCTCGCGCTGTCCTCGATCCTGGCAACGAACCGGGATATTCCGTCCACCAGCGGCTGATCATTGTGCGGGTCGCCCAGCGATCTGAATTCATGCGTTTCGATCGTACCCCGAGCCAAGGCTGACTTGGCGCCTACGCAGGGATAGGTAGCTCCACCGAGGAACTCCAGAAACCGCTCGCACACATCTGGCACGGGCACGAGGTTTCTCTCCGCAACCGCACATTCCTCACCTCGTATCATCAACATGTCCTTCCTTTGCAAATTGCCGGCAGCGACGGGCGCTGGTCACACGGTCATCCCACTCGGGTCGGTTGTCGCTCTGGGCCGGGTTCATCGCACGTCAAGCGCTGGTGTCGCGCCAAACCTGGAGTCACACACCGTGGCCCAATACTGAGGGATGGCATGTGCCTGGTATGTGCGTTCTCCCGCTTGCCCTGCCCTTCGAGATGGCGCTGATGCATCCTCGGTTTCACGGAAGCGCTGCTGGGATCTACATTTCAATAATTCCACAAATGTCGTATCTTTAGCCCATGGACAAGGACTTGGCCACCACGATCTTCGAAGCGCTGGCGTCAGGCGTGCGACTCGATGCTTATCGTCTGCTCGTAAAGCACGGCACTGACGGCCTGGTCGCTGGCGAGATTGCTACGACACTCGACATCCCTCCGAGCAACCTGTCTTTCCACCTCAAGGCGCTGACCCAGTCCGGAATGATCGGCGTAACCCAGGAAGGCCGCTACCAACGCTACAAAGCCAACCTGCCAATGATGATGCAACTGATCGCATACCTGACCGAGGAGTGCTGCGCCGGCAAGCCGGAGCAATGCGCGGGTCTGCGTGCGGCCGCCCCCTGCAGCGACGCCTTGCGTCCTCTGATTTCCACACCGCGCGCCAAGTCCAGGGGCAAAGCCCCATGACACGCGACACAGCACTGGGAACTGGCGCTGGCACGAATTCGCCGATCGGCTTTTTTGAGCGCTACCTGAGCTTGTGGGTGGCGCTGTGCATCGCAGCGGGAGTCGGCTTGGGCAAGCTGATGCCGGGCCTGTTCCAGACCATGGCCGGATTCGAGTATGGCTCGGTCAACTTCATCGTGGCCACGCTGATCTGGCTGATGGTCTATCCGATGATGGTGGCGGTCGATTTCTCCAGCCTGAAGCGCATCCACGAGCGCCCCAAGGGCCTGATCATCACTCTGGCTGGTCAAGCCCTTCACCATGGCCGGCCTGGGCGTTCTGTTCTTCCACTACTTCTTCATCGACCTGATCAATCCGGCAGACGCTGGCCAATACATCGCCGGCCTCATCCTGCTGGGTGCCGCGCCCTGCACCGCCATGGTGTTTGTCTGGTCGCAACTGACCCGCGGCGACGCCACGTACACGCTTGCACAGGTGGCGCTCAACGATGTGATCATGATCTTCGCCTTTGCCCCGCTGGTGGCCTTGCTGCTCGGCGTTACCGACATCGAGGTGCCCTGGGAGACCCTGATCCTCTCCGTCGGGCTGTATGTGCTGATCCCGTTGATCGCCGGGGTGCTCACCCGCATGCATCTGAGTCGTGCCGCGGACAACCCTGCTCAGGCCGAACTGGCGGTTTCGCACTTCACCGCGCGAATAAAACCGCTATCGATTCTTGGCCTGCTGGGCACGGCGGTGCTGCTGTTTGGCTTCCAGGGCGGGATCATCCTGGACAAGCCCTTGCTGATCGCATTGATTGCCGTGCCTTTGCTGATCCAGTCCTACGGCATCTTTGCCCTCGCCTACGCTGCGGCGAAGCTCTGGAAGGTACCGTTCAACGTGGCGGCGCCTTGCGCGTTGATTGGTACCTCCAACTTCTTTGAACTGGCGGTCGCCGTGGCGATCGGCTTGTTCGGTCTCGACTCGGGTGCAGCGCTGGTCACGGTGGTTGGCGTGTTGGTTGAAGTACCGGTGATGCTGTCGCTGGTGACATTTGCCAATCGAACCCGGGGCTGGTTCCCCGCCGCCGCCGCATCCCGGTCGACGAGCTGTCCGCCGGGTTCAGGCCCCGCCCGACCTGAGAGCGATAGCTAGGTCCGCGCCGGGTTGCAGCCGGACTCGGCTGCTTACCAACTCTTTGATTGATCTGATTTCATCCCTCATCCGGAGAAGCAACTATGCCCCGAATTCTCTTCCTGTGCGTTGCAAACTCTGCCCGTAGCCAGATGGCGGAGGGTCTTGCACGCGTTCATTTTGGCGCGCGGGCCGAGGTGCTGAGCGCCGGCTCCATGCCCAGGACGATCAACCCTTATGCCATCGCCAGCATGGCTGAACTGGGCATCGATATCAGTGGGCAATACAGCAAGTCCGTGGATAGCATCGACCCCGACGCGATCGACATGGTCATCACGCTGTGTGCGGAAGAGATTTGCCCCATTCTGCCGGGCCAGGTCAAACGCTTGCACTGGCCCATCGCTGACCCGGCCTCCGGCGTGGGTGATCCTGACGCGGAGGAGATCCGAACCCGCTTTCGCGCCGCTCGCGATGAGATCAAGTCACGACTTGAAGACCTGGACAAGGTGCTGAACCTGGCTTAGCTCAGCGGGTCTCAGATTCTGGTGATTACGGCGTGTCTGGGCAACGAAAGCGACACAGCCGCCGTGACCGCGATGAACAACGCACTGACGAGCAGGCACGCGGCGATGCCATGCGCCTGGAAGATCCAGCCCGACAACACGGTTCCGATCAGTCTCCCCATGGCATTGGCCATGTAGTAGAAGCCGACATCGAGCGACACGCCCTCCTCCGCCGCGTAGCTGACGATCAGGAAACTGTGCAACGAAGAGTTGATCGCAAACAGCACGCCGAAGGCGGTAAGGCCCGTCAGCAGCACGGTCTGCGGTGGCCACTGATGGACCAGTCCCCAGGCCATGACTGCCGGCACAACGGCGAGCACGGCCGCCCATGCGAACGCGGCGCGTCCATCGGGTACGGCACCGGAGCGTGAGCGAGTCAGCAGCGGTGCGATCGACTGGACAACACCATAGCCGATCACCCAGGCGGCGAGGAAAGACCCGATTTGCCAATGTGTCCAGCCGAGTGAAGCAGCCAGGAACACCGGCAGCGCGACGACGAACCAGACATCACGCGCGCCAAACAGGAACATCCGCGCCGCAGAAAGTCGGTTGACTGCCGGGCTTTTCGACAGGATGTCGCGGAACTTCGGCTTGGCCTTGGTCTTGCCGAGATCGGTTTGCAGCAACACCAGGCTTATCAGCCACACCATCAACAGGCCGCCGGCCATCACCGCGACGCCGAGGCGAAATCCCAGCGTGCTGAGCAAGGCGCCACCGAGAAAGAAGCCGACACCCTTCAGTGCGTTCTTGGAGCCAGTCAGTGCTGCCACCCAACGAAACAGCGAGCCCTGCTGATCGGCGGGCACCAGCAGCTTGATGCCGCTCTTGGCGCTCATCTTGTTGAGGTCCTTGGCGATGCCAGACAGCGCCTGCGCCGCCATCACCCACGGCACGATCAGCAGTTCGGACGGCACCAACAACATCGACAGGGCCACGACCTGCAGCACCAGGCAGATGTTCATTGTCCGGTTGAGGCCGATCCGCGCACCCAGCCAGCCGCCGACCAGGTTGGTGATGACGCCAAAAACTTCGTAGAACAGGAACAGCAGTGCGACCTGCAACGGGCTGTAGCCGAGCGAATGGAAATGCAGCACCACGAGCATCCGCAGTGCACCATCGGTCAGGGTGAACGCCCAGTAATTCCCGGTGATGATCAGGTATTGGCGGACGGGCTGCGCCAGCCGCGTCATGTCAGGTGGCCTCGCCTACGAACTGCACGAGTTCTGCGGTGCGGTTCGAGTAGCCCCACTCGTTGTCATACCAGGCGTAGATCTTCACCTGGGTCTCGTTGATCACCAGGGTGGACAGTGCATCGATGATGCTCGAGCGCGGGTCGGAGCGGTAGTCGATCGATACCAGTGGTCGTTCCTCGTAGCCAAGGATTCCCCGCAGTTCGCCTTCAGCGGCAGTCCTCAGCAGTGCGTTGACTTCCGCCACGCTCGTAGGCCGCAGTACCTCAAACACACAATCGGTCAGCGAGGCGTTGGTCAGCGGTACGCGCACCGCATGGCCGTCAAGTCGACTACGCAGTTCGGGAAAGATTTCCGCGATGGCTGTTGCCGAACCGGTTGAGGTCGGGATCAGGCTGCTGCCGCAGGAACGCGCGCGACGCAGATCCTTGTGTGGCGCGTCGATGATCACCTGCGTGTTGGTCAGGCTGTGCAGCGTGGTCAGCGAACCGTGCCGGATGCCGATCCCTTCGTGGATGACCTTGACCACCGGGGCCAGACAGTTGGTGGTGCACGACGCTGCCGAAACGATGCGGTGCCGGGCTGGATCGAAGCGCTGGTGATTGACACCCATGACGATGTCGAGCGCCTCCTTCGACTTGACCGGCGCAGTAACCACGACGCGTCTGACGCCCTGCTCCAGATACGGCTGCAGTACGTCGGGTTTGCGAAACTTGCCGGAGGCTTCGATCACGACATCGCAGCCGGACCAGTCGGTCTGCGCGAGTTCGCGGTGATGGCTCAGCGCAATCCGCTTGCCATCGATCAGCAGTGCGTCGCCGTCGGCCTTTGCAATACGATCCCAGCGTCCGTGCACCGAATCGAAGTTGAGCAGATGGGCGTGGGTTTCGGCATCCCCTGCGGGATCGTTGATGTGTGCGAACTCGAATGCGGGATTGTTCCAGCCTGCCTTCAGGGTCAACTTGCCCATGCGGCCGAAGCCGTTGATGCCTATGCGGATGCTCATTGCGGGTTCTCGGCCAGTAGAATCTGTAATGGGTGTTGCTGCGCCGCGTGCCGGGCTTGCATCATCGGCCAGCCTGCTTGGCTTTCGACCTGGCCGGCGAGCAGGCCGGAGCACACTTGCTCATGTCTCCGCCGCAGCAGTTGTCGGTCAGGTAGCCCAACAGCTGCTGCATCTGCTCGATGTTGGCGCGATAGCGGATGGTGCGGCCATGCGGCTCGATCGAAACCAGGCCGGCGTGCAGCAGCGCCTTCAGGTGAAAGGAAAGGGTGTTGGCAGGGATGTCGAGCTGCGCCGCGATTTCGCTGGGCAAGGCGCCATCCGGCGCTGCGGTAACCAGCAAGCGAAACACCGCCAGGCGCGATGTCTGCGCCAGCGCCGCCAGCGCGGTGACAGCTGAGTGTTCGTCAATCCGGCTCATTGTGGTTTCCGACGATCCATTCGAGGTGGGGCCAAGTTCAAGGCGACTCACCGTGGACAGCGATCTTGCTGTGAAGTGCCGGTCGAGTCGATTGCATGGCTTTGAACAGCACCCGGACGGACACCGCGGGCGTGGTCAGTCAGGGCCGTGTCGGCCGTCATGACGAATTCTATCATTCTAGAATTATGGAACGGAAGCCCATCGAACCCGTCGAGCCCGGTCTGTTCGGTTGCAGACTTAGTCGGTGCGCGATTCATGCTCTTCTTTGACAGGAATTGTTGGCGCTCTCCTTGCTTTGATCCTGTCAAGCGTGGCGTAACACGGCAGGGACGAAGTGCGGATCGGGGCACGCCGGCAGAGCAACGCCGTCAAACCAGGAGCAAGAATTGCAAGAAATCATCGGATGGACTGCTTCGCTGGTGCTTCTTGCGACGCTGATCCGCCAGATCGTGAAGCAGGCGCAAAGCGACGAGAACGCGGAAGGCGTTTCGCGCTGGCTCTTTCTTGGACAGGCCACCGCATCGGCGTTGTTCGTGGTCTATTCGATCCTGCTGGACAACTGGGTGTTCATCGTGACCAACGGCTGCATCCTGGTCACCGCTTTGCTCGGACAGTGGATCACCCATCGCAAGACTCGATCAAGTCACTGACTGCGAAGTGCATGCATTTGCTTCGCCCTCAGCAGCGCTGGCATTTTTCACTTGGCACAAGGCTTGCAGTTCCCCTCGCCACCTACCCAGCAACGGAGCAAGAAAAATGGCCAAGAAATCCCCCATCGAAGCAACACTCGAAGATCTGCTGTATCAGGCGCTGGAGACCGAGCAAGGCGGCATCACGGTTTACGAGACGGCGATCGAATGCGCAGTCAACGAAGATCTGCGCGAGGAGTGGCAGAACTACCTCGAAGAGACCCGTCGCCATGAGCAGGTGCTGCTTGGCGTGCTGAAGTCTTTTGGGCTGGATCCGCTGGCTCGTCCGCCCAGCCGCGACATCGTGGCTGCGATCGGAGAGGCACTCGTCGCTTCAATGAGGGCGGCCTTGGTCAAGCTGACTCCGGAGCAGGCCGAGATTGTCGCCTGCGAAGCGGTGGTACTCGCCGAAACGAAGGATCACACGAACTGGGAACTGCTTTCCCATGTCGTAAAAAAGGGTCGCCACGAACACTTGAATGCGCTCAGGGACGCGGTCGAAGCGGTTGAGGAAGAAGAGGACCATCACCTGTTCCACACCAAGGGATGGTGCCGCGAGTCGTGGATCCAGGCGCTCGGCTTTCCTGCCGTGCTTCCGCCTCCGGAGGAAATCAGGAACGTCGAGACCGCAATCGGAGCATCGCGGGCAGAACAGGCTCGCGACGACATGTTGTGATGTCCGCAGAACTGGCAAGCCAGGCCTGAACTGGAGTCTCTTGCGTTGCCCTCAAGACATGCGCGTCCGAGCCAGATGAACTCCCCCCGTTGGCGCTCCGTCATGCTTCTTGAGCCAGCGCGACCACCAGTAGGCTTGAAACACCAGATTCACGGACATTGGCGGCGGCGTCCGGGCCCTTTGCTTCCGAGCAAGTGCGGCCCGGACGCCTGTCGCACGGCAGGCTTGTCGGGTGAAGTCACCTGCTTCAGGTCGCGCCGCTCGATGTCTTGATCAAAGCAAGCGTGCCACGAGCGTGACCAAAGCCGTTGCAGCGAGCACCAGGGCCAGCACCGCGGCGCTCGCGGTGCCAACCATGAACAGCGGATTCGCGATGGCTATGGCCCGGCCAGTGGCGGCAAGCAGGTCTGCGGCTTCTCCGGGGGCCTTGCGCAACTGCCGAAGTGCGCGTCCCAGGCGCCACAATTCGCGCGGTTTTACCCGTCCCTGCCCGCTGCGTACGGCAGCGTAACCGGCGGCCGCGTCGGTGACTGCCCGGTGACCGAAGCCGTAGACGGATTCGGCAAGCTCGACGATGCGCCGCGGCAGGCCGATGGCACGCCGCAACAACCAGTAGCTGAGGCCCAGCAAAGCCGCAGGCAGACACAGCGGCAGCAGGAACAGCACGAACCACAAAACGCCCACATCGATCAGTGTCGCGGACCAATAGGCCAGCCAGGTGGCGGCTGCCAGCGCTGCCACGGCCAGGACCCTCACCGGAACTGTCAGGCGAAGAGCGATCGATTCCGCTCCACCTGCAACGGCAAGTACGAGTTGAAGCACTTCCTGCTGGCGAATGCGCAGGTCAATGTCGGCAGTTGTATCGGGCATATTGGTTCATTAGGCAGATTGGCCGGATTGGCGGCTGACCCAGGAAAGACAGAGTCAGGCCGGATTCGGAAGCTGCGCATCCTGACGCAGTGAGCGGCCCGTGTGAAGGCAACTTCTGGCACTGTGAGCGGATCGGAAATCGTCGTGTTGCCGGGCCTTGCACCGCTGCTCATGATCCGGCACCTCGGTCGTCCGGCCTGTCCCACCCCATGCAGTGGCGCCCCAGACTCACCAAGTGGCAGGGGAACGAGGCTTCACCAGCAGCACAACATCTTACCCGCGAGTGTAAATTTTTCGCGATTGGCCAATGCCACCTCGAGGCACGCCAGGCTTTTGCATGGGCTCGTCATCGTACTGAAGTCACGCCGCATGATTTCTGCGGCTCTGCAATCCTGGTCATGCACGCGCCGGAACTTGTCGCGCGTCACTTGGGTTTGCTAAAGCCTTGGCGCCTCTGCGCTGGCGAACGGGTTTCCCTTTGTTGTCTGCTGCTGCGGGCCCGTTCTCGATCCACAGATAGCCGAGCGCCGCCCAGGCCAGGGGCAGCAGGTAGTACAGCGCGCGATACACCAGGACGCCAGCGATCAGATCGGCAGCTGGTCGTCGATGCGAGAGCATGGCAACAACGCCGAACTCGAGCACGCCCCAGCCGCCCGGGATGTGGGAGATCGCGCCTGCAACAGCAACAAAGAGCAAGGTCATGAGGACGTCGGCATAGGCAATGTCGCCGCCCAGGCAGGCGCGAAGCACGGCCGCCATCAAGGCCCAGTTGGCCGCAGCGACCAGGCACTGCGAGACGGCGGTGCGAAGCGGCGGAAAGCGTGCGGCTCTGCCGCGCCATCGCCATTCACGCTGGCGCGCACTCTGCACCAGGTAAACACCCAGGAGCGTTGCGCCGACAAGCGAAAATGGCCATGCGCCCAGCCCGCCACTCCAGCGCGACAGCGCTTCGGGTGATGCCCAGAAAGGTGCAACCGCCAACAGGGCGAGATAACCGGCCCAATTGCCCGATATGCTTGCGAAAGCGACGCGTGCTGCCGCCGCCGTGCTGACACCCTGCTCCCGATACAAGCGCAGTCGCAAACCCACGCCGCCGACCAGAGCACCAAGGTTCAGGCCAAGGGCATAGCAGACAGTCGCCGTGAGCCATGCTCGCCAGCGTGCCAGTCGGTGACGCGCATAGCCTCGCCCCAGGACATCCAGGGTGCCGTAGAGCGCGTGACTGGCCATTGCAGCCAAGCCAACCAGAACAAGACTGCTGATCGAGCGTTGGCTCAGAGCTGCACCTGCCGCCGGCCAGTCGATCCGAACGGCGGCACGCCACAGCAGCACCGCGACGAGAATCGCAAATCCTGTCCAGAGTGCTCGATGCCACCAGGGCTTGATCGTTGGCGGGGTCGGCTGCGCGCTTTCCTCGGCTTCGGCTGCTTCAGCAGCGTCCTCAGGTTCCGGGCTGGGCGCCTCGATGTGCGGCCGATGCGCCGGTATCCAGCCAGCCCACTTTGGAAAGTGACGCAGGAAGTGGAACGCCAGCCCGGTTGTCAGGACGCGCCACGCCGTGCGGCGTGGCAGTCGATCGGGCGTTACGGGGCAACAATCCTTATCCATCAGTCGTTGCAGCCGCCCGCGCAGTTGGTCGCGGAAGGCAGGATCATCGATGAAAAGATTGGCCTCCAGATTCAGTGACAGACTGAGAGGATCCAGGTTGCTGGAGCCGACCGTGCTCCAGTTGCCGTCAACGACGGCCACCTTGGCGTGCAAGGGGCGTTCGCGATACTCAAGGATGCGCACACCGGCAGGAACGAGATAGTCGTACAGCCAGCGGGCCACAACCGACACGATCTGCATGTCCGGACGGCCTTGCAGGATCAGCACCACCCGCACGCCGCGTCTGGCGGCCGTGCGCAGGGCCCGCAGCAGGCGATAGCCGGGAAAGAAATAGGCATTGGCGATCACGATTTCCTCGCGCGCGGAAGCGATCGCACGGCGATACTCGCGTTCGATAGCGGATCGATGGCGGCGATTGTCGCGGGTGACGAACCGTACCCGCGCTGGGCCGATGTCTTCCCTGGTGGCGCTGGGGGCGTCTTGCCGACGTCGACGCCACCAGCGTAGCCACGGCAGTCTTGGAGACGTGTTCGAGTCCTGCGCGAACTGGGCAATGTCTGCCACCACGGGGCCTTCGACTTCGACCGCAAAATCACGCATCGCCTCCGGGCCCGATTCAACAAGCTGATCGCGGCAGAAGTTGATGCCACCCACCAGCGCGATACGCGTATCGATCAGGGTGATCTTGCGGTGCATGCGGCGGAACAGGTTGGTGCGCCAGCCGAGCAGGCGGGTACGAGGCTCGTACATGTGCAGGCGAGCACCGGCTTCGGCAAGTTCAGCCCGAAACGCGTCAGTAAGCGGCTCTGATCCGAATCCGTCGACCAGGATGTCAACGGAAACCCCACGGCCAGCCGCGTCGATCAAGGCTGCGCCCAACTCGCGTCCAACCTCGTCCTCAGCCAGGATGAAGGTCTCGATGTAGATGCTGGTACGTGCCTGTGCAACCAGTTCCAGCACGCGCGGAAAGAACTGTTCCCCGTCCTCGATCAGGCGCAGGCGATTTCCGCTCTGCCAGGGAGTCCTCATGTCGTCACCTCGGCCAACAAAGGCAGGTGGTCGGACAGATGCGGCCATGGCAGGTTGGACAGCACACAGGCCGACCGCACCGCCAGGTTACGAACATAGATTCGGTCCAGTCGCAGCATTGGCAGACGTGCCGGATAGGTTCGAGGTGTGCATGCGCCAACTGCACCGAAGGCAGACTGCAGGCCGCAGCCCTGTTCGACAATGGCGTCGGCGCGTTCTCGCCAGTCGTTGAAGTCACCTGCCACGATCAAGGCCGCGTCCGCCGGAACCTCGCGGGTGATCACCTCGCACAAGGTGCGTAGTTGTGCAGCGCGGTGCCGCTCGCGCAATCCCAGATGCACACAGATCGCGTGCAATGGCGCGCTGCCGTCAGGCGCCAGGACGCAGTGCAGCATGCCGCGAGGTTCGCCGCTGACTGACGCATCGTGATTGTGCCAGGCGCTGATGCGATGTCGCGAAAGCAAGGCATTGCCGTGATCGCCTCCGGCGCTGACCGCATTGCGTCCATAGGCGAACTGCGGCCACAGGCTGTCGGCCAGGAACTCGTAGTGGGGTGAATCAAGGGGGTGCCTGGGTTGGGCGCGTTGTTCGCCGATCACTTCCTGCAGGAACACCAGGTCAGCCGCCGTGCTGCGTGCGGCGTCGCGCAGTTCGGCGAGCATGAAGCGACGATTCCACGCGGCGAGTCCCTTGTGCGTATTGATGGTAAGCACCCGCACCGTCCCGGAGGCCGCTGACTCCTGCGGCCTTAGGATTTCGCTGTGGGTCGCAACGAGCGAGTTCACGTGCAACTCGCACTGTCCGCACTCGATCGGCCCGAACCTCTACCACCATGTGCGCGGCAAGGCGAAAGCCGGGATTCCGGCACCGCCAGTGATCGCGGCATTGGCCTAGACATGCGCAAGCTCGCATGGCGAATCTGCCAGCTGCATCAGCCATGCATTGACGGACGAGCTGTCGGGCAGGCGAAATCCTGCCGCCGTCGAGTGCCGCGACCCTACGCTGACGCCGAATCCGCGCAATGCGGTGGCCGCAATGAAGGCATCTTCGTCGGTCACGTCGTCGCCGACTGCCACTGGCATCCTGTTGCGGAACGGAGTCTGCTGCATCACCTTGCGCAGCGCCTGGCCCTTGTTGCACTCATGGTTGGCCAGTTCGAGCACGCATTGGCCTTCCATCAGGCGAAACCGAGGATGGGATCGGGCGACCGAGCGCACGGCGTTTACCAGGCTGTCTGCATGTTGCTGTGCGAGTCGGTAATGCACGGCGCAGGATGTGGCCTTGCGCTCGAGCCACACGCCGTCCGCGGCAAATGGCGCGACAAGGCCTCGCAGCGCTATGGTGAGTTGATCAAGATCCTGCCGGGTCAGTGCGGATGGCGGATCGTGCCGGCCCTGGCCATGCTCACCCAGACGCAGGACTGTCAGATCGCCCAATGCGCGGTCGAGATCGTCGTTGCTTCGCCCGCTGAGTACACACAGCGCACCCTCCAATCGCTTGGCAAGGCTTTCGATCAGGTGCTGCTGGGCGGCATCCAGGCGCACCTCCTCGGGAGACTCCAGGTATGGACAGAGGGTGCCGTCCAGATCCAGGAACAGGGCCCAACCCGGAACCGAAGTCAGTTGTGACGGAGGCCAGCGCGCTTGCATCGGCGCTGATCGGCTTGGTGGTGACGGGAGATCTGGAGGCGACGGGAACATCGCTGGCACTGTTTTCACTGGCGGCACGGATTCATTGACCAATAAGGGGCAATTAATACATGCAGATGTCGTGCCAAGCCCGTTTGTGGCCCGTTAATTGCTTCAATCCGTGGCATCAGCCGACCTACGGAGCATCAGTCGCGTGACATTGGACAAGGTTTCATTCAACCGAAGCGCAGCCCCGAGAGGCCCAGCGTCGAACGCTCCGGCAGCGTCGAACGCCAGTCGGCTGTTCGTCGTGTCAAATCGCGTGATGCTGCCGGAATCAACCCAGACCGGTGGACTCGCGCACGCACTGTCATCGCTGTTCGATCGGCGTGGTGGAACCTGGATGGGGTGGAGCGGACGACTATCGTCATCACTCACGCCCAAGCGGCGCAGCGAGGGAGACATCGATTACCTCACCTGGGACTTGTCCAAGGAAGAGTTCAACGGCTACTACCGCGACTACGCCAACCGAGTGCTCTGGCCCTTGCTGCACGGACGCACCGACTTGATGGCATTCAGTCCGGCTGCCTTGCAGCAGTACCTGGCAGTGAATGAACGATTCGCCGATCAGGTGGCCGCCGAAGTGCGCGATCAGGACATTCTTTGGGTCCATGACTATCACCTGATCCCATTGGCATCCATGCTGCGCACTCGCGCTGTGCAGTGCAGGATCGGATTCTTTCTGCATACGCCATTACCGGCTCCGCACACCCTGGTGACCCTGCCGCACCATCGCGCCTTGCTGGGCCTGCTTGCCGCCTACGATGTGGTCGGCGTGCAGACCCATGCCGATGCCCTCGCCCTGCGCAGCTACCTGTGCAATGAATCCGGCGCACGCGAACAGGGCGACCTGCTGGCTGTTCCCGAAGGGGGGCTGGTGCGCGTCGCGGCCTTCCCGATCGGCATCGATCCGGATGCCATGCAGGATCTGGCGACTCACGCCCAGGAGCTGGACGAGGTTCGGGACCTGCGCCAGAGCCTGGTCGGTCGTGAACTGATGATCGGCGTGGACCGCCTCGACTATTCCAAGGGCCTGCCGCAACGGCTGCGCGCTTTCGGGCGGATGCTGGAACACAACGTCGAACTCAGTGGACGGGCGAGCTTTCTGCAGGTCGCGCCCGAATCACGCCGCGAAGTGGGCGAATACCGACGCCTCAGTCGCGAGGTGCAGCGCCTGGTGGGTGATATCAACGGTCACCATTCGGCACCGGACTGGACGCCGGTGCGCTACGTCAACCGCGGTTATCCGCACTCGGTGCTGGCGGGCTTCTATCGGCTGGCGCGAGTCGCTGCGGTGACGCCGCTGCGCGACGGGATGAATCTGGTTGCCAAGGAGTTTCTCGCCTGTCAGGCAGAGTCCGATCCCGGTGTGCTGGTGCTGTCCGAGTTCGCTGGTGCAGCCGCCGAACTGGGTGACAGTGCCCTGATCGTGAACCCTTACGACGTCGACGGCTGTTCCCAGGCGATGTCGCGCGCATATGCCATGGGCCAGGAGGAACGACGCAATCGCTGGCACACCGCGATGCGCATCCTGCGACGCGGCAATGTGCACCACTGGTGCGATGAATTCCTTGCCGCGCTGGAAGAGCCGAGCGTCAGACAGATCGCGGGCTTGCCTGCCGCGTCACCAGTCGTGCGCTGCGGGTCTCGCCGTGTGCACGAAAGCCGGAACCCCCGGCAATCGCCGTCGTGGGCATGAGCTGGCGACAGGCGCCTGAGACCGACCAGGCCTTGGTTTCCACGCCTGACTGGTATCGCGATGCAGTCATATATCAATTGCACGTGAAGTCATTCTTCGACAGCAATGATGACGGCATTGGCGACTTTGCCGGGCTGCTGTCGCGTCTCGACTATATCGTCGAACTGGGCGCCGATACCCTTTGGCTGCTGCCCTTCTATCCGTCCCCGCGGCGCGATGACGGCTACGACGTAGCGGACTATCTGGGTGTCTCGCCCGACTATGGTTCGCTCGAAGACGTCAGGACGTTCATCGCCGCCGCGCATGCTCGCGGCCTGCGTGTACTTGGCGATCTGGTGCTGAACCATACGTCCGACGCGCATCCCTGGTTCCAGCGCGCCCGCCGGGAGTCGCCCGAGAGCGAAGCACATGCGTTCTACGTCTGGTCTGACAGCGATCAGCGCTACCCCGGCACCCGAATCATCTTTCCGGATGTGGAGAAGTCCAACTGGACCTGGGACCCGATCGCGGGCCGCTACTATTTCCATCGTTTCTACTCGCACCAGCCCGATCTTAACTACGACAATCCGCAGGTTCTCGAGGCGATGATCGAGGTGATGCGATTCTGGCTCGATGCGGGCTTCGATGGGTTTCGGCTGGACGCGGTGGCCTACCTGGTTGAACGCGACGGCAGCTCGAACGAGAACTTGCCGGAAACCCACGCGATTCTCAAGCGCCTGCGCGCTGAGATCGATGCGCACTATCCGGACCGGGTACTGCTGGCTGAAGCCAATCAGTGGCCGGAGGACATGCAGGACTATTTTGGCGCCGACGACGAGTGCCACATGGCCTTTCATTTCCCATTGATGCCGCGCATGTACATGGCGCTGGCTCAGGAAGACCGCTTTCCGGTGACCGACATCCTGCGCCAGACGCCGCCTACCCCGGCGCATTCGCAGTGGGCGATCTTCCTTCGCAACCACGACGAACTGACCCTCGAAATGGTTACCGATGCCGAGCGCGACTACCTGTGGAACACCTATGCGGCCGATCCACGCGCTCGCCTGAACCTTGGAATCCGGCGCCGGCTTGCGCCCTTGCTGGAACGGGATCGCCGCCGTATCGAGCTGATGACTGCCTTGCTGCTGACCCTGCCGGGAACGCCGGTGATGTACTACGGCGACGAGATCGGCATGGGCGACAACATCCATCTGGGTGACCGGGACGGCGTGCGTACGCCCATGCAATGGTCGGTCGACCGCAACGGCGGTTTTTCGCGGGCCGACACGCAGCGCCTGGTGTTGCCGACGATCATGGATCCGCTGTATGGCTACCAGGCGGTCAACGTCGAGTCGCAACAACGCGATCCGCACTCGCTGTTGCACTGGATACGCAACCTGCTGCGGGTCCGGCGGCGTTACGGATCGCTGTTTGGCCGCGGAGCCATACGTTTCCTGCATCCGCGCAATCGACGCGTGCTGGTCTATCTGCGCGAGTACGAAAGCGTGCGCCTGATGTGCGTTGTCAATCTGGCGCGCACCCTGCAGGCCGTTGAGCTGGATCTGGCCGAGTTCGAAGGCCGGATTCCGCTCGATGCGCTGGGTGGCGCCGCGCTGCCAGCAGTCGCTGCGACGGCGTATCCGTTGACCTTGCCGCCGTACGGCGTCTATCTGCTTGAGCTGACGAGTCGTGACCAGCTTCCCGACTGGCATGTGCCGGAACCCGAGTCAGCTGCCGAACTGCCCACCCTCGTGTTGCGCGATGGCCTGGCGCAGGAGCTGGAAACGGTGCATCGGCTACGCCTCGAACAGGAGTTGCTGCCGCCGTGGCTGGCTCGGAATAACAGCCGTGGTGAGCACGCCCGGGGCCTGCCCACGCACATTGCGGCGGTGCGCGACGCTGGCGCGCCGGACAGCGTCCTGTTGAGCCTGCAGGGTGATGACAGCAGACCCGCGGCCTTTCCCCTGGGTGTGCTTTGGGAGGGTGAAGCCAGCGGCATGCTGACGCCTGCGAATCCCCTTGCACGGGTGCGGCGCGGCTCGCGTACCGGCTTGCTGATCGATGCCCTGGCGAATCCGCGCCTGCTTAGAGACTGGCGAAATCGGTGGCAGGCCGACGCGGGGGCGAGCCAATCGGTCTTGCGCTTCACGACAGAGCCCGGTGCCGCCCTGCCCGAGCCGCGCGAATTGGGCCTCGAGCCGATAGGCGAATCCAGCTCGCTGCAGGCTGTGCTGCTGGATGGTGGCTTGCTGATCACGCTTGCGCGTGGCTCGGCCGGCTCGCTCACAGGCCCGTTGCAGATCCTGCAGCGGCTGTCCCGCCGTGGTCATCCGCAGTCCCTGCCGCTGCTTGGGGTAGCCACGGTGCAGGATGTTCCTGCGCCCTACCCGATCCTGATCGCTCAGTCATGGCGTGCTGGCCAGGGCGATGCCATGCAGTGGACCCTGGACTTCCTGCGTCGCACCCTGCACGAGTACCGTGCAGCAGCGCCGGAGTGCCGTACCGAACTTTTGCAGGCCTATCTACCGTTCGCGCGGATGCTAGGCACTCGTTTGGCTGAGTTGCACGTTGCGCTCGCCGCGGAGTTTGGCTGCGGGCAATCGGGGTCTGCCCAGGCTGCGGGGGCTTCGGCCATGGTGCAGCCCATAGTCGCCGGTCTGCGAGCGCAAGCGACGCGCCTCGACGCCGAGGCCAAGGTCGCGGTGACCTTGCAGGAAAATCTGCTCCGTCGATTGGGCGAGTTGGAATCCCAGCTCGCAGCGGGAGCGAACCCTGACATGTTTCGCGTCCACGGCAATCTGTCCCTGAAAAACATTCGACTGACAACAGACGATCTCTTTTTCGTCAACTTTGAATCACCGGCGGTCGAACTGGGCTTCTGCGAAGGCCATTTCGCCATTCGGCTCTCCGACGTCGCCGAGATGTTGCATGGGCTGGCTCACTGCGCTGCGATAATCGCGATCGAGGAGCAGGACGAGACCGCAGATGAGTTCGCGTCGACCTTTTCCATGCTGGCCGAGCGCACTGTGCTGCAAAGCTACTTCTCAGTCCGGGATCCCGACATGTGCCGCGAAACGGCGCATCAGCGTAACTGGATCCACCTGCTGATGGCGCGGCGGGCAGCCCTGGACCTTGAATCTGCAAGCCAGCCGACCACGCTGACGGCGGCATGGCGGGTGCTTCAGAGTGCTGTGGCAACGCGAGCCGCGCGGCAGCCTTCCTTGGAAGGCTTCTGAAATTGAGGATCGTCAAGGCGAATCGAAACAGGAATCGGGCATGAGCCAGCCGAAAGTCAGAACGGCATCCTTGCACCGCATGGTCATGCCGGATCACATTTGCCCGTACGGACTGAAAGCGCGCCATCTGCTGCAGCGCGAGGGCTTTGAGGTGGATGACCACTGGTTGACCACACGCGAGAAGACCGACGCATTCAAGCGGGAGCATCAGGTGGACACCACGCCGCAAACATTCATCGACGGCGAACGCATTGGTGGGTATGACGACCTGCGCCGCCACTTCGGCAAGCGGGTTGCCGATCCCGAGGCCAGTCGCTACGCGCCGATTGCGGCCGTGTTCTGCGTCGCAGCCCTGATGGCCCTGGCGGTGGGTGTAACCCTGCCTGGCGGCGTGGCGATCATGCCGACCATTGAACGATTCATCGCCATGACGATGTGCGTTCTGGCACTGCTCAAACTGCAGGACCTGGAAGGGTTCTCGACGCGGTTCCTTGGCTACGATTTGCTGGCTCAGCGATACGTTCCCTACGCCAGCCTCTATCCGTTTGCCGAACTGCTGGCCGGCGTTCTGATGCTGGCCGGCGCCTTGCCGTGGCTGGCGATCCCGGTTGCGATGTTCATCGGTGGCGTGGGAGCGACGTCGGTTTTCAAGGCGGTCTACATCGACCAGCGCGAATTGAAATGCGCCTGCGTCGGAGGCGCGAGTCCAGTGCCACTTGGTGTCGTTTCCCTGACAGAAAACCTGATGATGGTGTGCATGGCCCTGTGGATGCTGGCAAAGCCAGCCGCGGTCGGATGATCAGTGCGGACTCGTTCGCAGGCAAGAATTACACGGTGCGGAAAGATTCAGGTCAGGGTGGACATGTGGCATGCAGCTTGCACCGAATCATCGGTGTCCAAAGCGGACGTCCCCTGATGGAATGGAGAAGCGCCATGATCCAGACTCAACGACGACTCTCAATTCTGATTGCGGGAACCTGCCTTGCGGCCCTTCTGGTGCAGCCGGTCGCTGCGGCCCAGGATCAGGTTCCTCCGGCATCACCCGAGTCGCGCACCTTGTCGGCGCCGCAGGCGCAGCAGTCGCCATCGGAATGGGTGCGACAGGCTTTGCAATCCAACAAGGAAGAAATAGCCATCAGCCAGGAAGCGGCCAAGCGGAGCAGCAATGCCGAGGTTCGGCAGTACGCCCAGATGCTGGTGCAGGATCACGGCAAGACGGTGGAGCGCCTCGGCGAACTTGGAACGCGGCATGGAATCGCAGCACTTCCCACGGATTCCGAGGCGGTTGAAGAGCAGGCACGCACCCGACTTTCGCTGGCTGATGACGTCAGCTTCGATCGCGCCTATCTGGATCTGATGGTTCAGTCCCACGAAAGCGCGATCGCGAATTACACCGGCGCCAGCCAGCTGAGTGATGAGGAAGTTGCTGCCTACGCGCGCGAAACCCTTCCCACCCTGCGCAAGCACCACGAACAGGCCAGGTTGCTGCGCCAGAGCCTGCGTGCGACCAACGACGTCGCCGGGACGCAAGACGGTGATGAGGGTGACCACCCCATGGATCGCGACTACGAGTAACCCTTGGGCCATGTTTTCCAGGGCAGCTTCACCGGAACGGATCGGGCGATGTTTCGCCCGTCGGGAATCGGGAAAAGGCCTTGGCCACTAGCAGCACGACAGATGCTGAGCACGCGGGAAGCGGGCTTGCACTCGCACGTCCGTTTCCCATCGATTCCAAATCACGAAACGGAGAACACGATGAAAATACGAACTGTACTGCTGGTGGTTCCGCTTGCCCTGTACCTGGTACCGATGCCAGCGCCGGCGACGGAACCAGGCTTCTATCTCGGAGGCAAGCTGGGTGCAGCGTCCACTGACGAAGAATGGATCGACGATGATGATTCGAGCTTCGGTGCGTACTTCGGGTATCGCTTCACACCCTACTTCGGGCTCGAAGCCGAGTACACCGACTTCGGCAATCTGGAAGTCGACCTGGGCGACCTGGATATCAGCAATCCACGCGTTGAACCACGAGCCTGGGGCCTTCGGGCCATGGGTTTCATGCCGGTAAGCGAACGGGTCGAATTGCTGGCGGGCGCAGGCATGCATTCGTTCGACCTGGACCCAAGCGACGACGAGGGCTTTCGGGACCTTGTAGGATCCCGCAGCAGCACCGATCTGATGTACGGCGTGGGTGCCCAGTTCACGTTTGAAAACGGCCTTGGCCTGCGAGCCCAGTACCAACGCTATGAGTTCAAGCGTGCCGGGCGTTCCGACGAAGTCAGCCTGGGCCTGCATTACAACTTCTGAGATGGACAAGCGCCTGGCTGGAAATACGCCAGCCAGGCACTTCCTCGGACTCTCGCTCAATTGTGCGATCGCAGGCGCTTGTGTTCATCAAGGCCGCTTGCCGATCTGGTGATCGAATCCAGCAGGTCAATCGCCTGTCGCATCAGTTCACCCGGCTGCTGCCAGTATTCGGTGCTCTTGACTCGCACCTTGCGCAGGCATGGTGCGATAGAAACCAGCATGGCGATCTCGATATGCTCAATGAGTTCACCCATTGCGCGTGCTGACGCCGCGTCGCGTGTGTCATTTGTCATGATGCCGGGTGCTTTCCCTGTTGCCGGATCAATCTGGGGAGGCCGCAGTCGCGCCACGAATCAGAAGTTGGGGACAATCTCGAGCACTGCCCCGCCCGCTCGTGCCTCGCGTACGGCCAGAATGCGCGCCAGCTCGGCGGTCTGTTCGTTGTCTATCTCGATCGCAATGCCCTTGGCATGCCTGGCGCCGTTTCTCGTCAGACAAGCCGAGCGAGAGTCGAAGGTGTTCCTCGGCAGGAACCTTTCCTGAACCCGATCGACGCGAGTCACGCCATCAAGGAAGGACAGGCGTCGAACCACTCGATCCACCTGCAAGGCGTCGCCACTGATGCGAAGTCGTAGAACTGGCATGAGTACTCTCCTGGGCGTTTACTGCGCTGCCACTGTCCATCGCTGCCTTTCGCACAAGACGACTGCTTGGCAGCGGCCACGCGCGCTTGTGAGCCGCTTTTTCATGCGATTCATCGCCGCGTCATTCCTTCGCGTTGGCATACGGTTGAATGCCTCGTTCACGAACCGGGTCGGTCAGTTCGCTCAGCTTGTCGTCAGGCATGTGGCATCTCTCCTGGTCGCGCTGGCGGCTGCATACGGCAATCGGCCTGCTTCAGACCGGGCGTACCAAGGCGCGGACTCGATCGCCTTGACCACTCGATTCGATCAGGTCATGCAGCACGGCGAGTTCGTCTGCTGCAAGTCGGCCGAGGATGAGTACCACGTCGCTTCCCTCATCGACCTGCACGTTCAAGGACCCTTCGCCGAACTGGCGCGCAAGCCGCACCTTCCACCATTCCACTGTCGCGATGCTGGAGGCGCCAGGCTCTTCTGCTGCCGATGCTCCCGTGCCGTGGCTGCCGGAGCGATTCAACGAACCCCCATCCATGCTCGCTACGGCTTCTTCGGCGCGCGGCAAGCTCGACCGAGCGTTTCGATCTGGCAAGGCTTCCTGTTGTTTGCGTGACATCAAGCGGCGCTCTTTGAAACCCGAGGGATCCGCGACGCTGGTCAGCGTCACTGCGGTTGGGTGATGCAATCCCGATGCCAACTGTCCTTGGCCAGACCGGGTGGAGTCGAATCTGGCATGGAGATTGCCTGCATTCCAATGCCGGCTCTTGTTCCTTGCCCTGCAGGCTTGGCCTGAATCGGCCACCCGATGCAGAGAGCAAGCACCGTGGAAGCGCGAAGCACGGGAATAATTTGCACAACCTGGGAATCTGATGACCACCAAGACCACCCTTTGCGCGCCGTCCTGGTGGACCATTGCAGTGCAACGGCGACCCGGTCGTGGCTCCGCCATCCACGCTGGCAGCGAGCTCGGGTTCTTGGCGCGGCTGAGCGCCCCACTCCGTCGCGACAACGCTCGCACACTGCCGGATGAACTGGTCGGAGCGGTGGCAAGCCCGGGGCCGCGAAGATCTCCCAGCGACAGCTGCGACTGGCCGAACTGATTCGCCCCTAGCTGATCGCGGGTGGCTTGTTCCTGGTGGGGATCGACATCATCGGCGACACCATCCTCGAAGTGATCGTGTTCAGACCCGGAAACCTGAAGTCCTGTAGTGAAATCGCTGGCGTGAACTTCAGCGCGACGACCCGGCAGTCGATCGAGCGCAAGCTGCAGATCGCCGCCGAGTTGCCCGGCCACGTCGACAACCGTTCGCTGGCGGTCTTGTGAAGCGTCCCTGCCCTGTAATGCCTTCCTGTGTCGTGTAGCGAACACAAGCGAAAGTGATCCCCGACGTGATGCCTGGCTTGTGCTGCGCTAGTGCCTGCATGCTGCCAGCCCATTACTGCACTGCTGGCATGCGAATTGCTTTTCACTGAATGCTGGTGGCACGACCAGTCAACTCGTGGCACCAGGAATCTGCACATTGCCCGGCGCGAGACCCATATTGAGTGCGGGCCACGCAACGCGGCGGCGGCAGATCGGCATGTCTCACGAACTCCGTCCTCATCCACTGGAGGCACTACCATGACGATCACTGCAAGCTGCGTTGTCGACACTTCCAACGGGATCCGAACCCTCCCACGCAATTCATTCTTCCGCCAAAACCACTTGCTGAGGGCGCTGGGCGATGCCGAGCTGGAGCGACTGGACCCCGGCTTGCGGCAGGTGTCCCTGCCGGCCGGGCATGTGATTTGCGAATCCGGCTGCCATCAGGAATTTGCCTATTTCCCGACCTCGGCCATGGTCTCCATGTTGTACGAGTCGAGCCAGGGCGAAACCACCGAGATGGCAGTGATTGGCAACGACGGCCTGGCAGGTGTCTGTGTGGTGCTGGGTGGTGCAACGGCTCCTCACCGACTGGTCGTGCAGGATGCTGGGCAGGCATTCCGGATCCGTGCCGGTGCCCTCAAGGCCGAGTTCAATCGCGCCGGATCGCTGCAGCGGTTGCTGCTGCGCTATGTCCAGGCCTTGCTGCTTCAGGCGTCGCAGGCCGCTGTATGCGTTCGGCATCACTGCGTCGAAGAGCAACTCTGCCGACGCCTGCTTTTTGGGCTGGACCGGACCGACGGCAACGAGATTCATGCCACGCAGGCAAGCATTGCCAGCATGCTTGGAGTTCGACGCGAAGGCATCACGGTTGCTGCCGGCAAGCTGCAGCGCGCCGGGGTGATTGACTATCACCGTGGGCTGATACGGGTTCTGGATCGGCGGCGTTTGGAGGCACAGGCCTGTGAATGTTATCGACTGGTGAAACGCGAGCTGGAACAGCTGATGCCGGCAGCCCTAGGGCCGCAAGCAAACTCGGTGCAGGTTCGGGTCTGAGGCACAGTGTGGAACCGGCTGACACTTGTTTGCAGAGCAATCTGACTGCCGTGTCCTGATTGCCCGTGTGCCTCAGCAACATCGGTGAACCAACGACCAAGAGCTTGGGGAGCCGGGATCTCGAGGAAAGCACAGCAAACCCGAGCTTGAACCCTGTCAGGGCGCGGAAAAGAGCATGACCGGGATCTTCGGCCTTTGCTGCATGGGCGAATACTGTCTGAAGGACTGATGCGGCGCCCACGTTGCAAATCAAGTGACCTGCGGCAGATCGTCGGTGCGCGAGTGGCGTTGCCGGTCACGCTACCGGATACGGCCAGTCAACGGTGGAGGCGTCTACACTGCAAACCTGTCTGGTGTGAACACAGGAAACCCTGCCCTGCTGCCACCAGGAGCGACAGCATGGCAGGGTGCATCTGCTTTTGGGACGTGGCGCAGCCTCCGGCAGTACCTGAGGCTGCGCCAGGCGCCAGCGCCTGCTTTACTCTCCGCGACGCTGATCGGCGCGACGCAGGTCGGCTTCTGCAATTGCGCGATCGCGCGCCGCATCGGCCATTTCCTGGCAGTTGTCGCGCTGTTCTCCCTGCAGCGCATCGCAGCGCTCCATCTCGACTCCGTGTGCAGCTTCGGCGCGCTCAACGGCGACCTTGTGTTCAGCGTCCGCCAGCTCGTTCCGGCTATCGGCGGAATCCAGCTGCGCGCGACGTCGGGCTTCCTCCGCGTCCTTTTGGGCGTCGCGGACTTCTTCCTGGCCTTCCTGGCGGGCGTCAGCAACGTCGCGCGCGGTTTCCTGTGCAGTTTCCTGGCAGGCCACCAGTCCAAGCGAAAGCAGGCATGTAAAGATCAGGGTTCTCATGATGCGGCTCCAGTTCGTTGATGGGGGTCTGATCGGTAAGGCCGGGCACAAACGGCACTCGGCACCGGAATTGATGCATTTGCGGTGCCATTGCGCGGGCGTTCTGTATTTGTTTCACACTTATGAACGGCCGGAATCAGTGCCCTCCGCCGCATGCAGTTTTGACTTAGGATGAGTCACGCAAGCGATCCAGCTTCGCTTACTCCCTCGATTGGATTGAATGCTCATGACGGGAAAACTTTCCCTCTTCATCGTTGACGACGACGTTGGATTCGTGCATGCCGCGGCTGAGATCGCGCGCATTGCTGGATACGACATTTCCGTTGCAGGCACCCTGCAGCAGGCCAAGGCACGGGCCGCGCAATCGACGTTCGACATCGCACTGGTGGACCTGTCCTTGCCGGACGGCAACGGGCTTGATCTGCTCGAGCACCTCGACATCGGGGCTCGCACGCAGGTCATCCTGATCACCGGCAATCCAACGGTTGAATCTGCACTTAAGGCGCTGCACCTGCCCATCGTCGACTACGTTGTGAAGCCGCTGCACGCTCACCAGTTTTCCGCCTTGCTGGAGCGCGCATCCTCGCGCGCCCGCGTACCGGCCCCGATCGTGGGGGAGACTTGGCATGGCCTCGCCGGAGGCACTTCGGTGGTACAGGAAATCCGTCGGCAGATCGTGCGTGTTGCACCCACCGAGGCCTCGGTTTTCATTCACGGCGAAAGCGGTGTCGGCAAGGAACTGGTGGCGGGTGCGATCCACGCTGAAAGCGGTCGTAGTGGTGGATTTGTCGCGCTGAATTGCGGTGCAGTTCCGGCCGAGCTGCTCACCAGCCAGCTGTTTGGACATGAACGCGGCAGCTTTACCGGTGCCAGCGCACGCCATGTCGGACTGTTCGAGCAGGCCAATGGGGGAACCCTGTTTCTCGATGAGATAACTGAAATGCCCATCCATCTCCAGGTGCACCTGCTGCGGGCGCTGGAGACTCGCCAGATCCGTCGCGTGGGAGGGCACGAGGACATCAGCATCGATGTGCGCGTGGTGGCTGCAACCAATCGACCGCACGAGGAGGCAATGCGGCAATCCCGACTGCGTGAAGACCTGTACTACCGGCTGGCCGAGTTCCCGCTGCACGTTCCGCCTTTACGGGAAAGACCGGAGGACATCCTTCCGCTGGGGGCTCTGTTCCTGCAGCGCTTGAATGAGCGCTATGGAACGCGACGCGAATTCACTCGGGATGCGTTGGACCAACTGCAGCAACATTCCTGGCCGGGCAACATCCGCGAGCTCAAGAATGCCGTGCAGCGCGCGTATATCCTGGCTGATGGCGACGAAGTCGACAATCTGGTGCCACAGGAGAGCCAAGCCAGACCACTGGCAGAGACGGCAACCACGATCACATTCGCCATCGGAACCCCGATGAACGAGATCGAACGCCGCATGCTGTTCAAGACCCTGGCCTTCTACGACAACAACAAGGCCAAGACGGCGCGCGCGCTTGGAGTGACCACCAAGACGATCTACAACCGTCTGACTGCCTATGAATCCTCGGGTGAGGTTGCGGATGAAGGACCTGACGACTCCCTGCAGTCCGGCAATGGCTGATCATCCCGATCCACCCGCCGGTCTCGCGGCATTGTTTTCCGCTGGCCTGCTGGCCTGGCTGGCTGAGCGCGGGTGCAGCAGCATGCGGCTCGTGCTGACCAATGATCAGACTGACCGAGATGCCAGCTTCGTGTTTCCGCTGCCGTCTGACTCCAATTGTTTGCCCGCTGGTCGATTGCTGTTTTTCGATTTGCAACTCGGCGATGACGAGGCGTCACTGCTCCGCAACTTCCTGCAGGCGAGCTGCCAGTTGACGGCATGGACGCCGGTGACTGTCGACAGCCTGCCTGCCAAGGATATCTGCCTGGTGTCGTGCCAAGCCGCTGATCGCTTGTTGCACGACATCCGCAATCGACTCAACTCCCTCCTCATGAGTGCGGGAGTGCTGTACACCGCGCCGGCATCTGCAGAACTGACGAAACGATTCGCAGCCCAGATCGAATCTGACGGAAAGTCCTGCGCCGACGAATTGAGCCAGCTGGGCCATTTGTTTCGCCGTCCTCCTGCGAACGCTTCGGTGATGCTTCCCGGCAGGTCGCCGTCCCATGCCGACGACCCGGTGAGGGATCGTCAACCAGTCAAGTAGCTGCCGCCGTTGATGTGCAGCACCTGGCCAGTGACAAAGCTGGCATCTGCGCTCGCCAGATAGACGTAGGCCGGGGCGATCTCGCTGGGCTGGGCAGCGCGTTTCAGCAGTGTATCGGAGCCGAATTCAGCGACTTTTTCCGCATCGAAGCTGGCCACGATCAAGGGGGTCCAGACCGGGCCGGGTGCCACCGCATTGACCCGGATGCCGCGGTCCGCGAGCGCCTGCGCAAGGGAGAACGTCAAGGCATGAATCGCACCCTTGCTGGCTGAATAGTCGATCAGGGTCTTGTGGCCGCGGCTGCCGGTCACCGAACTGGTGTTGATGATCGAGGCGCCACTGCGCAAGTGTGGCAGGGCAGCCTGGATCGTGTAGATGCAGCCAAACAGATTGGTTCGGAAGGTGCGTTCCAACTGTTCGGAGGAAAGTTCCTCAGGCTGTTCGACCGGGTGCTGCTCGGCGGCGTTGTTGACCAGGACATCGATGGTCTTGAAGTGCTCCAGCACACGTCCAACAGCATGCCGGCAAGCGGTTTCCGTTGAGAGGTCAGCCTGGATCAACAGGCAGCTGCCGCCGGCCTCCTGCACCAGTCGACGCGTTTCGCGCGCGTCCTCGGTCTCTTCCAGATAGCCGATGGCTACATCAGCGCCCTCCTTGGCAAAGTGCACAGCCACGGCACGTCCAATGCCACTGTCACCTCCGGTAATGTACGCCGTTCGGCCCGTCAGTCGGCCGCTGCCTCGGTACCCTTCGCGGATCGTGACTGGTTCAGGTCGCATTGGAGCCTGCACACCAGGCTGATGTGACTGCTCTTGCGGCGGCTGGTTTGTGGCGGCTTTCGTGTCCATGGCGATGATCTCTCTACGCAGGTGAGTCTGGCCGAGGTGCATGGGGCTGTCTGCCCCCTGGGAAAGGCGTACCAGCAAGGCTTCCAGCACAACGCGTGCCAAGCCCCGTGTCGTCGACTGGCACACGACTCGCTGATGCCGCATTCGGGTGGACCACGCCGCGGAATGAGTTGTACCGACGGACATCCAACGAACCAGGATGCTGTTCAGGGCAACAACTCAACTCAGTGCCGAGGTTGTCTGGTACTCGGCCTTTCACACGCATTCGGTCGCCATGGCCGCATCAACCGCGTCAAGCTGTTCCTCTTCCACGTCCATCACGACCAGGACCTGCCCTGCTTCATCAATGCAGGCTTCCAGATCGCGGGTTGCCTGATTGGGCGTGGACGCGCCCACCAAGGCCGCAACCCCAGCTGCCGAGCGTGTGCCACACAGCGTTCCGCGCAGGCAAGGTTCTGGGCAATGAACGCATTACTTTTCTTCATGGTCGTTTCACTTCCTTCCCTGCAGGAGAGAGCTTCGCTACAGCCAGCAGCAGCCTGAACAGTGGGGAAGCAGCAAGCGTGCCAGGCTTCGCGCAGGCCAGCGCAAGGTGCTGGCACGGACTTTGCTGCACCTTGGTCTACGCAGCATGCCAAGGAAGCAACCCGAATGAGCACACCGCATCCGATCGACTCACTACCTTCTTCGCAGGCCGGTGCCCCCTCGGGCAAGTGCGTGGGTCCCTGCACACCAGGAGTGGAAACCCAGGGCACTTCGCGACTGATTTCAACCCGGGGCGGCCGCGAGCAGGCGCGCGTGCCTGGATATCCGTTGCCCTACATCCACAGTCACGGCAGACACCTGCCGTGAACGTATCGCGCGGGCCATGGATTGCCCGCCGCGGGTCGAGCAAAACGGCATCGCCCTGGCTTTGCCGAACCGAGCGAAGGATCTCGGCCCCCAGCCAGCCCTGACGCGTCACGGATTGAACGCATCAACTGGCATCAGCAACCGGCCCGACATGTGCAGGTCGGTCAAGGCTTCAATCCAACACTCGAAACCCAAGGAGCTCTCATGAACACATCACGTCTTCTTTCCTCCTCCACCATGACGGGAGACGAGGTACGCAATCGGACCGGCGACAATCTTGGCAAGATCGAAGACCTCATGCTTGATGTCCCGGATGGCAAGATCGCTTACGCGGTGCTTTCGTTTGGTGGCGTATTCGGAATCGGCTCGAAACTGTTTGCAGTGCCGTGGAACGCACTCACGCTGAATGCGGACGAGCACTGTTTCGTGCTCGATGCCGACAAGGAGTACCTCAAGAACGCGCCTGGCTTCGACAAGGACAACTGGCCGGATTTCGCCTCGGCGGCGTTCAAGGACAGTCTGCACTCGTATTACGGCCGACCGCACTGAGGTAACCCCAAGACCAGAGATTGGCCGCCGCAGCTGGTTCGGGTCGTAAGGCCTCGTATGCGCTGTGGCGGCCCTTTGGGCTGCGATCCAGTGAATCCATCGCAGGGAATCCCGACCAAGCTCACGCACCGAGTATCAGTCGCCTAAAATTGATGCGCCGCAAGGCGAGCTTGGGGCGGGAACGACCCTGGCCAGTGGCGACTGGGAGCGCAGGGTGGGAATCACCACCGCCGCATCGCTACTTCGAAACTAAAGTGTCCGCACGGTATGGCCACCCAGCTGGTCCAGGGCATGCTCTGCTTCTGCGCCGACCTTGCCACTGGCAGCGTGAACAATCACGACCGTACGTCCTTCGCCATTGGCTTCACGCACAGCTTCGATGTAAGGGCTGTGATCGGGTCGCAGCGTGATCAGGCCGCCAAGCATCAGGCCGGCGACCGCACCGAAGCCTGTCGCCACTGCTGCAGACAGCAGGGGCGATTGGGTCACCCATGCGACGCCGGCGTAGGCCAGGACGAGAAGCAGCACGGTCCCGGCGATGGCTCCAAACAGCGTCGACCAGAGATGCGCTCGCACCAGGGTAAGCAGTATTCCCTTGCGTTCCGGCTCCATCGCCCGGCCGATCTGTGCCTGGCTGGGAAACAGCACGCTGACGCGCGCGGACGTGGGATCCAGCGCTGCGCGTACGGCATCTGCCGCGTGGATGGCCAATGATTCGCTGGCAAAGATCGCCGCGGTCTTGTGGCTGAAGTTTTCACCGCTCAATTCAGGATGCTGCGACATGGGCTGCTTCTTGATTGCATGGGCGTCGCGTGGCTGGAACCATTGCCGTGCCTTGAATACAGGCACGGCTCAGTTCGACCAGCGCTCTATTTCCACCAGGTTGTAGACCCTGTTGCTCTGGGCGCTTGCATCGATCGCAGTGCGCAGGGCAAGTGCAAGTGCGCGTGGAAGGTGGCCGCTGAGATAGACAATGTCGTGGTCGACGTCTACCCGAACATGGGTCGAGCGCACTCCAAGCACATGCTCCAGACGCGCTCTCCACCACTGGGCGATTTCTGGGTGGTTGGCGCCGGATGCTTGCGCTACCGCGCTGAGATTCTCGCTCCGAGGAATCGGGGATTCCAGCCAGGATGACGCGACCAGGCGCGATTCCACATCGGTACTGGCGTGCCTTCGTACAGTGTCAGCGTGGTCGGGTTTGTAATCTTTGCGCGTCATGTTCAATGCTTTCAATGGGTGCTTTGCTGCCCGGATTCCTGTGGTGGTCGCACTGCAATGAACTAGCAGCAATTGCCGTGCCAACGGGACACTGATGGGGACCAGGGGCGTCGGCCTGGCGGCGAATGGAAGCCAGACTGGCCCGTGTTCGGGATAGCCTGAAGTCAGCTGAAGAGACTGGGCTTCTGCGAGCTCGCCGCAACCTGCGTCCTGCAGCAGAAACCATCAGGCATCACGGATCAACGTGCCAACCGCTCGCAAGACCAGGGAAGGGAGAGAGTGCGGACAACGCGCGCGGATCGGGGGAGACGGCAGCGCGTTGTCCGCAGGGGACTCAGGCCATTGCGGCCCGAGGTTTCATCCGTTGCCAAAGAGGGGGAGCAACGGGTGGAACGAGGTGCGCTAGCGAGAGGCAATCCTCACGCCGGCAGCATTGACTTGCTTGACGCCTCGCACGTCCTTGGCCAGCTCGACAGCGAGATCCTTCTCGGCATCGGAATCGGCGGTGCCACTCAGGCTTACCATGCCGTTCCTGGTCTCGACCGAGATGTCCATGCCGTCCACCGAGCGCGAGAGCAGAAGGGTCGACTTGACCTTCGCAGTCACCCAGGCATCACTGACGGGCTCCTGCGATTCACTGGCGCCGGGCTTTGAACCGGTGGTGGCCTTGGCCACGGTACCGGTGCCGGGTTCGACGCGCAGCTGATTGTCAACTACTGTTACGCCGCGGGTATTGCTTGCCAGGCGACCCGCCAGTTCCCTGGATGCAGCGGTTTCGGCAGTTCCGCTCAGCGCCACCTTGCCGTTCTGGGTGTCGACGTTGACCTTCAGGCCCGACGTATTGGAGTTCCACAGCAGCTTGGATTTGACCGAGGCAGTGATCGTGGCGTCCTCCACCACCGTGCCGAAGTCGCGCTCTCCTGTGGGCGACGCCACGCGCGCGGGCGGCGAATAGTTCGGGTCGACCTCGATCTTGTTGTCTACATCGTCGATGCCGTCGACACCCATTGCGATCTGTTCGGCCAGGTCCTTGTACACGTCGTCCTGCACCGTTCCGCTCAAGATTGCAACGTCGCCCAACACCTCGACCGAGATCCCGCTGGAACGCAGGTGCGGATTGAAAATGAATGAAGTGGATACTTGTGCCTCGTGCTTGGCATCCAGGGCCTCCTGCGTCAGATTGCGCTGATCGGCAGCGGAAACGGCAGACGCGATTCCCATCGCCAGCGCTGCCGCGAGAGCGAGAGTTCGGCGGGACTGATTCTGCATGGCGGTTCTCCATCAGAAGTGACTGAGATCGTGTTCAAGAGCGCTTGTCTCTCGAACGCCCCAGTTGCACATTCAAGATGCATGCCATCTGTGCTCGGTCGTACGGAACACTGCCGCCCGCCGTGGGCAATCAAGCCATGTTCGGCTACGGGACGCGGAAATGCAGCGGACTGTCTGCGCACTGATCAGGTCGACTTTGCATCCTCGTCCTGGACGCATGCGTAATTGCTTGCCGGGCGTGGAATATTTTTCCCTGCGACGGCGCACGATGTCGCATGCGGCTATCGGACTGAGGCGCCGACCCGTCAACCAAGGACTCCCCTCTGCCTCGCCGGCATGTGCCTTGCATTGTGATCCTTGCCTCGAAGGCTTCTGCACCCGCACCCGTTCGACACGTGGCTGCAGACCAACTCGTGGCTTCCTCTCGCCCAGCAAGGAGCTTCCCATGCACACCGACAAGACCTCCAGCTTCGAAACCACCGCCATCGACAAGGCCACGCAGCCGGCCCGGATCGCAGAGAATGGCGCGACCCATACCGCGGCGGCACGCGCCAAGCTGGCTGAGACTGGCAGTCACATCCGTCAGGCCGCGCACCTCGCCGGTGACGCTGCCCGCAACGCCGCTCGGGCAGCTGGAAATGAGCTCAACACTGGCGGTCGCGCAGCCGCGGAGGAACTGAGCGAGGCCGCTCGAAGTGGAGCCGACTTGGCGCACGAAGCACGCGGCGCTGCAGGCGAGCAGATCGACCACGCCCTGAGCAAGGGCCGCGTACTGCTGCAGAGTGCTCAGGACCTGGTGCGCGAGCACCCGTTGGCATCGGTGGGTGTGGTCTTTGCGGCTGGCCTGCTGCTCTCGAGGATGGGTCGCCGCTGAAATGCAACCTGAACCGAAAGCCGCGCCATCACCTCCGCAGGACGACGCCAGCACCCGGAACCACGCGCAATCCGAGCCGGATGCAAGGGTCGGCAATGAACCAGGCATGCTGGAAGAAGCAGCGCGACTCTACGAAGAGGGCCGCCTGACTGCCTCTGCCGCGCAGGAATCGTTACGGGCGATCAAGACGCTCGCAGTGGCAGAAGGCCTGCTTGCCCGCGTGGCACTGGCTCGCGCGGCCTTCCTGTTGGCCGGGGCATTGTGCGTGGCAGTGGTCGCGACGCTGTTTGTTTTCGCGACACTCGCGGCCGGTCTGGCGGCTGCAGGCTTGAGTTGGCCGCTGGCCCTCGCGATTCCCGCGGTCGCTCTGGCCTTGGGCACGGCATTGCTGCTGCGGCAAGGGCTTGCCGTGCTGAGATTGGCGCGCTTCTCCAACACGCGCGAACAAGTAGCGAGACTGCGGGAGATGTGGACATGACGCTGGAGCAACGCAGGCACCAGGTGCAAATGGCGGTAGCCCGGGCAAGCTGCGAGCAGAACGCGCTGCAGGGTCACCTTGCGGCGTTTCGCGAGTCTCGCAGGGCCTTGCTGCAGCCGCATCGGGTCGTGACGCTGGGCCTGGTATCCGGCTTCGTATCTGAAAGGCTTGGCTCAAGGTCGCGGCGCGTGGATTGGCAGAGCAATCTGGACAAGGCAATCCACGTCGTCGCACACCTGATACCTCAGATCGGTTCAGCGGTGGCGGTCCTGATGCCAGTCTGGATCAGTCTTAGGGCGGACACTGGGCCGGATCGCTCACCTGAGCCACGAGCCTCAGAAACGACCGATTCAAGTCCACGGGCCTAGGGGCCGAAGCAGCCGCCGCTGGCGCGGCATGCACTCAGGATGGCGACCGTCCTGCTTGCATGCCGGATGGAGCAGGCCCGGGATCTCGTGGGTCACGTGAACTTGCGACGGATGAAGCATTCCGAAAGGTCACACCAATGGGCGAACCGCTTGCTCTGGGTAGCAATCAGCCCAAGCCCGAACAATGCGACCACGATTCCGGGAACCAGTGGAACCAGGCTCAATGCGGCCCCGGCAAGTATGAGCAGAACGCCCAGACCCACGCTCAATCCTGCGAACAGGGAGCCCTTCTGCCGACGGTGGATACGCGTGTACAGCATGGTGAACCGTTTGCCAGGCGGCGCAGCACGGAATCTGCTGAAGATGTCGCGAATCTTCCTGGACAAGGCCATGGATCATTGCTCCGATGAAATCCGTCTGACGCAGCGAGGTGTTTCGCCACCGCGTGGTATGCCCCTTGTGTGAAGCAATTAGTGCGCCGGAGATGCAGACGATCGGCCGAAACTGTGGACGCTTGAACTGCGAACCATAAGGTGGGGGAAAGTCCTGGCAACACCATGTAAGGCTTACCTGAAGTTCGCACCTTCAAGCACACACAAGTGAATCTGCCAGCACACCCCACGCTGCGTGACAGCGGCAGCGTTGCTTGCAGCCTCTGCCTCTTGGCACGGATTCTGCTTTGCCATACATCGTCAGTGCCATCTGCGGCTGCATCCGCGACATGGTGCATTGGCGACACGACTTTGTCGTGCAATCCCGCATGACCCGGTTCCATTCATCATCAAGGAGATCATCGATGAGCAAGACAACTGCCAACCTCAACGACCTGATCGAGGTGCTGAACGATGGCATCACGTTCTATGACGACGCCGCTTCTTCGACCGGCAACTCCGCGTATCGACAGCTGTTCCTGCGGATGGCCACCAGCAAGCGCGCGATCGTCAACGACCTGAAAGTCCACGTCAGCCAGCATGGAGAGCAACCAGCCGATGGCGGCACCATTGCCGGTGCACTGCGCAAGACCTATGCCGATGTGCGGGCGCGGATGAGCAGTGATCCTGACGCTCAGTACATCGACCATCTCGAGGAAACCGAGGATCGCATCCTGCAGGCCTTCCAGGACGGGCTGACCACATCCGAGAACGCTGAAGTGCGACAGATCGCGCAACAGTACCTTCCCGATGTGCGCCGCATGCACCACGAGATGCGCAGCCTGAAGCAGCAGGTGAAGGCTGCCTGAGCCAAACCCCACTCACAAGGAGTCAGCCATGAACAACGACGTCTTCCAGGGCAAGTGGAAACAATTCACCGGCCGCATCAAGACCCAGTGGGGCAAGTTGACCGACGACGACCTGGATGTGGCCGATGGTCACCGCGAGTATCTGGTCGGCAAGATCCAGGAACGTTACGGTGTGGCCAAGGACAAGGCCGACGAGCAGGTGCGGCAATTCGAACGCTCGCTTTGATGCGCTTCCCGCCCAGCGGCACTCGCAAGCGCGCCAACAAAGAAGCGCGTCAAATCCAGATTCGGTATCCCCCTTCCATTCGCGGAAGGGGGATTTTTTTGCTGCGCACGTACGCGCCTTGTGCGGCGCACTCAGACACTCGGCTTGCGGCAAAGTGATCCGGCTGCCTCGACAAGCTCGACTGCGTCGATCGGCTTGGAGAGATGCATCTGAAATCCGGCCTGCAGAGCCTTCTGCCGATCGGATTCCCGGGCGAAACCAGTCAATGCGATGGCGGGAGTTCGTCCTCCTTGATCGGGCGACAGGCTTCTCACCTTTTGCATCAGTTCGTAGCCGTCACAGTCGGGCATGCCGATGTCGCTGATGATGACATCGACCCGGTGGCGGGCCAGTTGTTTCAGCGCCTGCTCGGCCGAATGGGCCGTGTGCACCATGGCCCCCGCGTCTGCCAGCAAATAGGTCATCAGCTGGATGGCATCTGGAGCATCCTCGACCAGAAGTATGCTGCAGTTGCGCAGTGAGCTCTCGGCCTGTTCGCTCCATGATTGGTTGGCCGGCGGAGGCGTGCTGACCGCCTCCGACGAGCTCGGCAAGGGCAGAACGATGGTGAACTTCGCACCTTGGCCCGATCCGTCGCTGTGCGCCGAAATACTGCCTCCATGCAGTTCGACCAATTGCTTGACGATGGCCAATCCCAGTCCCAAACCGCCGTGTGCGCGGGTCGAGGAACTGTCCGCCTGACGAAAGCGTTCGAACACGTGCGGCAAAAACTCCGCATCGATGCCCTGTCCGCTGTCGCTGACTTCGATTGCCACGTTGCAGTCCTGCTGGTAAACGCGAACTCCCACCTTGCCTCCGCGCGGTGTGAATTTGATCGCGTTGGTCAACAGGTTCCAGACGACCTGCTGCATGCGCGCCGGGTCAACCCGAAGTTTCGGCAGATCAGGTTCATAGTCTGCCTTGATCGTCACGTCGCGCGCTTCAGCTGCTGTGTGCACGGTGGAGAGCGCTGCCTCGACAAGAGTTTTCAAGTGCAGTGGCTGGGCGACCAGGTTCACCTTGCCGGTGGCGATGCGGCTCATGTCGAGCAGATCGTCGATCAGCTGGGTCTGTACACGGGCGTTGCGTTCGATGACTTCGACACCCTCGCGGATACGCGACGTGTCGGCTGGATTGCGGAGCAACATTTGCGCCCAACCAAGAATCGGCGCCATCGGCGTACGCAGCTCGTGCGACAGGGTGGCGAGGAACTCGTCCTTGATACGGCTCGATCGCTCCGCCGCTCGCCGAGCCGATTCCAGCTCGGTGTGCTGCTGCTGGATCTGCGCCAGCATCGCATTGAAATCGTCTGTGAACTGGCCAATCTCATCTGCACTGGTGCGCGAGGCGCGCAAGGCATAGTCGCCGGTGGCAGCAACCTTGCGCGCAGTGCGTGCCAGGTGGTTGATCGGGGCAACAAGCACACGTTGGATGCCGCGCGCCAGCGCGCTGATGAACACGATGGTCACCAGTGAAATCGCCAGGGTGACCATCAGCATGGTCACCAGTCGCTTGTTCAGGTGCTCGGTATCAAAGACCAGCTGGATGAGGCCAATCCGCACTCCCGACTCATCAACCGGATAAGTAAACTGAAGCCAGTCCTCGTGCCGGCTCAGGCCTTCACGCGCCATCGGCATCGGAGAGACCGTCCTGGACGGATTCTCATACCGTGCAAAGACCCCACCCTCGCGGTCGTAGACAGCAGCCGCAGCCACGTGCCGCACGCTGCTCAAGGATTCCAGCACCTCTTCGGCGTTCTGCACGTCGTTGAAGGACAATGGCGCGGCGATGCTCATTGCCATGAGTTGGGTGCGCGAAGCGACCGAGGCGATCAGATCGCGATGCAGGTCGTAATAGCTGAACGTCACGAGCCCGATCGAGACCAGGAACACCGCCAGCCCACCGGTCAGCGTAAGCAGAAGGGTAACCTTCTTGCCGAAGGACGGTAGCCAGTTCACCCAGCGCAACATCAGGGCGGCTCGTCCTGGGCCCGCGCGAGCCTGAGCGCCTTGGCACTGACCTTCAGCTCACTGGCTGCAATGGCTGCCGTGTTGACGACGAAGCGGAGCTGCGCACCTTCCGTCACCAGCTTCAACATCCCGCCCGTTTCGGTGAAGTCCGAGGCGTCTCCAATCGTGAGCACCGGTTTGCCTGTCAGTCCTGCCAGCAAACGATAGCGATGTTCGAATGAATCACCAGCAATGAACACCGCGTGCGCGGCCTGACTGCGCTGGAGCAGTTTCTCCGGCTTGTTGTGATCAGGATCGGCCCGACGAACCCGCACCGGGGCGTACCCGAGTCTTGTGCCTGAACGCGATTGTCGACGCATGGCGCTGAATAGTGCGCGCGACCCGATCACCAGCACTTCGCGTTGCTCCGCATCGCGGTGTGCCGGCCACTGGGTATACCTGAGAAAACCCAGGACATGCGCGGCTTTTGCTTCAATGTAATCTGCATCGCCGGAAGCAGATGCAGGCACGGCCATGGCAGCCCCCAGGCTACAGGCCGACAAAAGCAGGACAGCCCGAACCCGGTGGCGCATTGACCTCATTGGCACCCGTCCAGCGAGCGCGTGCTCATCTCACCGCGTTCCATGTGCTTTGCGGTACACGTCCAAGGCATGGACAAATCGCGGCAATTCCAGTGCATGTTCTCGCTCCTTGTTGAACGACTGTAACGTAGGGAGCGAGCCTGATTCCAGCGGATATGCAGAACGACTCGATGTGCGGGCCGTGCCTTGATCACACCGAGTTCAGCCTCAAGCTTCCCGGCCCTGATCGTTCAATCCGAGGCGACTGCCGAGCTTGCGGGCAGCACTCGCAAGGTTGCCGGATGAACGCAGGGCCGGCGACGGCCAGCCCTGCGCTGGTAAGTAGTGATCAGTGATTGGACTGACCGTCATTCGGCACGCTCGGATCCGCACGATCCGTCCTGTTGCCCTGGCGAGGCAACTTCTCGGGATTCTCCGTCTTGCGCTGACCGGATTGATCGCGCGGCTTGCCGGCTGGGATCTTGCCTTGATTCGGGTTCTTGCTGGTCATGGGAAACTCCGTTGATCGCCGGCCAATCGCCGGCCGGGAAGTCGTAGCAAACGTCATGCCAGCAGCCGCGCGTTGCACCGTGCTGCCGAATCGCAGGGTCTTGTCCGTGCTCGGAGTAGCTCAAGCTTGCTCGGCAATGAAATGTTTTCCGGTTCCCTGCACCAATGTGTTGCCGCTTACACGATTCACTTGTTCCAACCAGCGCTGGCGGAATTTTGTGGATGGCACGCAGCATGCATTGGTAGCTCAACCCATCGCCGGCGAATCTCCATGCTCAAGGAATCCAGCACCCTTCCGGATGCGGCTGCCGACTGTCTCGACGCACTCATGCACTTGAGCCTGCTGGCGGTTTCGTCGGGATACGCCGACATTGCCAAACGCGCGCAACTGGCGATCAGCGAACTGCTCGATTCGCCCGAGTCCGGTTGCATCGTTCCCGCCGAGTACCTGAGCTTGCGCGCGCGACCAGCTGGCAACTGAACGCGATCAGGAAACTTCAGGGCACGGAGTTCAGCCGAGCCGCCACCAGGCGCAAGGATTCGATACTGCGTTGTGCTGCCGCTTCGAGGTCGCCGCTGATCTGTGCCAGTGGTTCAGGCATTGCTGACGAGCGCAGCACTGCGGCACTCATGGCAACGGTATTGAGTCCATTGCGCAGGGCGTGGATGGCGTGATCGAGTTCCTCGTCCACGGCAACGTCTCCGATGCCTTCGGCATTCGCCAGTTGCCAAGCCAACCTGCAGAGCATCGCGACCTGCCGGCAATCGCACTCCGTAATCTTGTCAAGACGATCAGTCGCCAGGAACAGGGCATAGGGACGCTCGTCCACCGCCTGAAGCCGGATGAGCAGGCCATCGCCCTGCGTGTCTGCCCCATTCGGACTGCTGGCCACGCTGGGTAAGCCCATCAGGCCTTCGGGACAGCGTGACACCGAGTGCTCGACCAGTACGTCGGAGATGATTACCAGGGCGGTTGGAGCAACCGGGCCAAGCACTCCGTGCAGGTCGTTGAGCCATGCCGTCAGGCCCGTGGTCGATTCAACCAGCATTGATTGAATGCGGTGGGGATGAGCTGAAATCCCTCCGGCGGGCCACCGGCACGGCGTTGGGTCTGCCAATGCACGGTTTGTCATGGGCCCGCAATCTCACGAATGATCGGACGGTACGCTTCTGAACGCTGCGACCGGGGTGGCTGGGCCTTCAGGAACAGGCTTTCCAGGAGGCTGAGGTAGCGCGCTGGGTCGAGCGGCTTGAGCAGGTAATCCAGCGATGCGATACCCGAGGCATTGACCGCCAACGAACCCGATGGGGCGCCGCTGACTACAAGCACGCGGTTACATCGTTCTGCGCAGCGTGGCAACAGGTCCGCGCCCTGGCCATCGGGCAGTGACAGATCAACCAGTGCCAAGTCGAAGCGCGCCTGCTGCAATTGTTGTCTGGCCTCGGCGGCTGTAGCGGCGATACATGCTTCGATGCCCAGGGATTGCGCGATGTAGCTGGCTGCGCGGGTGAAACCGGCATCGTCGTCCACCAGCAACAAGGTCGGATTGGTGATATCCAAGGTCCGCGGCCCTCCAGCTGGAGTGAGCATCCACGATGCGCTGTCAGCGAGCCTGCTGTGTTAATGGCCGATTAAAGGGAATGTGAACTTTGCGGCGCGACGCGGCATCAGCATTCTGAAGCGGGTCGTTTCGTCAATCGTAATTGACATCAACTATTAGCTGTAAGTTACTGAATAATAATAATACGACCTGGGGGTTCCTTGTCCGGAATGGGTGTTGAAGGTGCTTGCGCTACGGCACGGCATGCGCGTACATTTGTACGCATGAGCGAAGCCCTCAACCCACGTCAGCAGCAAGCCCTCGACTTCATCACGGCATGGATCGCCGCCGAGGGCCACTCACCCACTCTGCGCGAGATCGCTGCCGGGCTGGGACTGGAGCAGCACAGTTCGGCCCAACGCCTGGTCGAGGCATTGGCGCGCAAGGGCTGGATCGAACGCAGCGACCGGCATCGCGGGTTACGCCTGCTGCCATCGAACGAAGCGATGCCGGCCCGAAGCCGATCCCTTGCCCGCCCCGACCTGCTGCAGCTGCCCCTGGTGGGCCGGGTCGCCGCCGGTGCGCCGATCCTTTCCGATGCGCATATCGATGCGGTCTATGCAGTGGACGCCGCGCTGTTCCGGCCGCGCCCGCATTTCCTGCTGCGGGTCGAGGGCGAGTCGATGACCGGGGCCGGTATCTGCGATGGTGACTTCATCGCGGTGCACCGCACCCCGGTGGCCGATGAGGGCCGCATCGTGGTGGCGCGGGTGGAGGATGAAATCACCGTCAAGCGCCTGCGCCGCGAGGGCGAACGTTTCCGATTGGACGCCGAAAATCCCGCATATGCGCCAATCTTCGTCGATCCACGCCGCGAGATCTTCGCCATCGAGGGCCTGTATGTGGGTACGATCCGGCGCGGTAGCCCGGCATGAGCACCCCTGCGCTGGAAGGCGTATCCCGGCTCGCCATTAAGGCCCAGCCGCTGGAGGGCGGATCTCGATCTGCCGCTGCCCGGAAGGCCCAGCCTTTGGAGGGTGGATCTCGATCCGCCGCTGCCGAAAACTCCGAACTGGGTGATGTCCTGGGTACACGCCCATGAGCGCCCAGCCGCTGGAACTGAACCTCGCTGCGGCACGCCTGTTCCGCGCCGGGCAGCAGCGCCCCGCCAGCATCGAGGCCTTGCCCACCGGCCTGACCGAACTCGACGCCGCCCTGCCCTGGGGCGGCCTGCCGCGCGGCGCGCTGACCGAGATCCTGCTGGCGCAGGACGGCCTGGGCGAGATGCGTCTGCTGCTGCCGGCCCTGGCCCGCTTGAGCCGCAGCGAGCGCATCCTGATGGTTGCGCCACCCTATACACCCTATGCCCCGGCCTTGGCGGTGGCCGGCATCGCGTTATCGCATCTGGCCTGGGTAAAGGCCGATCCGGGGCAGACGCTATGGGCCACCGAGCAGGCCCTGCGTGCCGGCTGCCTCGGCGCCGTGCTGGCCTGGAACGCCCAGGGCGACGACCGCGCCCTGCGCCGCCTGCAGCTGGCGGCCGACAGCGGCAAGGCCTATGGGGTGTTGATACGGCCGCTGCGTCACGCCGCCAATGCCAGCCCGGCAGCGCTGCGCCTGGTGATCGAAACGCGCGAGGGGCAGCCCTGCCTGCGCGTACTCAAATGCCGCGGAGCGATGCCGCCGGCCGGGCAGTTCGCCATGGCGCGGCTGCATTGAGCGGTCAGACCTGCTTACGAATATGAGCCCCGGAAGCCGCGACTCAAAGCCCCTCTCCCGCCGGGAGAGGGGTTGGGGTGAGGGCCGGGTGTCGATAGAGGCCAGTTCAGGCAACAAGTCGCTGACCATCCTGCATTTGGGGTTCCAGCCAGGCATTCAGGTCTCCGCTCAGTTCGCCCCTCACCCCATCCCCTCTCCCGATGGGAGAGGGGCAGTTTTTGGGGCGACTTTGGTAGATATTAATCAATATTTATCAATTATTTACCAGATATTCCTCTAGTTATTTCAAGAAAAATATCCGCCACCCATCATGCCCGCCCCAGCCCATCACGATTCCCCCACCCGCCTCTGGGCCTGCATCGCCCTGCCCCAGCTGGCGCTGGAGGCAGCCTTCCGCGATCAGGACGAGGCGACCGCCTGCGCCCTGATCGAGGGCCCGGTGAATCGCCCGCTGATCGGGCAGCTGAACGTCGCCGCGGCAGCAGCCGGGGTACGGCGGGGATTGAGCGTGGCCGGCGCGCGCGCCCTGCTGCCCGCGCTGCAGGTGCGCCCGTACCAGACTGCACAGGCCGCCGCTGCCCTGCAGCAGCTGGCGGCGATGGCCTATGGCTTCAGCAGCCAGGTGGTGCAGGACGCACCCGACGCCCTGCTGCTGGAAGTCGGCGCCAGCCTGCAGCTGTTTGGTGGTTGGCCGCGTCTGGAACGTGCCCTGCGCACGCAGCTGCTGGCACTGGGCAATGCGCACCGCATCGCGGTGGCGCCCACGCCGCTGGGCGCGCGACTGCTCGCGCGCAGCCAGGACGGCATGGCGCTGCAAAGCATCGCGCAGCTCGAGCATGCCCTGGGCCGCATCGCACTGGACGACTGCGGCTTGCCTTCACGCCTGGTCGAACGGCTCGGGGCGATGGGCCTGCGAAACCTGCGTGAACTGTTCCGCCTGCCGCGCCCGGAGCTGGCGCGGCGCAGCGGCAAGGAACTGCTGCTCTGGCTCGACCAGTTGCGTGGCCAGGCCCCTGATCCACGCCCGCTGTACCAGCCGCCGGACCGCTTCGCTTCGCATATGGACTTCGATTTCGGCATCGAAACCGTGCAGGGCCTGCAGTTTCCACTCAAGCGCCTGTGCACCGAACTGGCCGCCTTCCTGCTGGCGCGCGACGGCGGCGTGCTGCGCTTCGAGCTGGTGTTCCGCCACGAGGACCAGCCCGAGACCCGCCTCGCGGTCGGTTTGCGTCGCGCCGCGCGCGAGGCTGCCGACCTGTTCGAGTTCGCCCGCGGCCGCCTGGAACGCGCCGCCCTGCCCGCGGCCTGCGTCAGCTTCGGCCTGCTGGCCGAGGACCTGCCACCGTTCGCGCCCGAGCGACGCGACCTGTTCGACCCGACGCCACGCGGCCAGCTTGATTTCGAGGGTCTGGTCGAGCGCCTGCGGGCACGTCTTGGCGATACCGCAGTGCGCGGCCTTGCCCTGTATCCCGACCACCGCCCGGAGCGCGCCTTCCGCATCGCGGAGAGCACCCCGGCGGCAGTGGCCTCCGGCCCGGCCATACCGCCGCGACCGATCTGGCTGCTGCCCCAGCCCATGCCGCTGCGCGGCCGGGTGCGGCGCCTGCTCGGCCCGCTCGAACGTATCGAAACCGGCTGGTGGGATGGTTTCGACGTGCGCCGCGACTATGCCGTGGCGGAACTCGACAGCGGCCAGTACGCCTGGCTGTTCCGCCCGGCCGGCTCGGACGACGGCTGGATGGTGCATGGGTGGTTCGGGTGAGGCATGGCGCTGGACTTACCTGATTCAACACCCGCCCCTCACCCCAACCCGCACCCCGGCCGACGCGCCTGCATGCGCGTCGGCGTTGGGCGGCTTCGCCGCTACCACGAGCCCGCGCGCGCCGGTGGGCATGCAGGCGCGCCGGCTGGGGTGCGGCTGGGGTGAGGGGCAAACCCCGCTCGGCGCGTGGAAGAGCAAGACTCCCTACTCGTCATCCGGCCAGCGGATCGACGGCTTGGCCTTGGCCACGGCAGCGCCCGGCTCGGCTTCGATAGCCGACCATACCTTGAGCGCGTCGACTGTAGCGGCGACATCATGCACGCGTAGCAGCTTGGCGCCCTGCGATACGGCATACAGCCCGGCTGCCAGCGAACCCGGCACACGATCACCAACCTCGCGGCCGGTGATCTGACCGAGCATCGATTTGCGGCTGAGCCCGGCCAGTAGCGGGCAGCCCAACTCCAGAAATCGGCCCAACTGTCGCAGCAGACGCAGGTTGTGCGAGGGACTCTTGCCGAAACCGAAGCCCGGATCCAGCACGATGCGGGATTTTGTGATCCCGCTCATCTCGCAGGCAAACAGGCGCTGGGCGAAGAAGCCATGCACCTCGGCCACCACGTCCTCGTACTGCGGATCGTTCTGCATGCTGCGCGGCTCGCCCTGCATATGCATCAGGATGATCGGCACGCCCAGTTCCGCCGCGGCTTCCAGAGCGCCTTCGCGGCGCAGACCATAGACATCATTGATCAGCCCGGCGCCAGCGGCGACAGCCGCACGCATTACTTCAGGCTTGGATGTGTCGATCGAAATCGGTACCGACGTCTCGCGCGCCAAACGCTCGATCACCGGCACGACGCGCTCGATCTCGGCCTGCGCCGATACCTCGTCCGCACCCGGACGGGTGGATTCGCCGCCGATATCCAGGGCATCGGCACCCTCTGCGACAAGCGCCAGACCGTGTGCTACCGCTGCATCGACCGAACCGAAGCGGCCTCCGTCAGAAAACGAGTCGGGCGTGACATTGACGATGCCCAGCACGCGCGGACGATCCAGGCGCAGCTTGCGGCCGGCGCAATCAAGAACGGGGATGCTGGGGTCGTCGAACATTTCGGGCACCGGGAACGGGAAACGGGGAACGGGAAGCATTGTGCCCGCAAGCGGCGGGTGATGGGGCCCATCAGGGTGCGCAACGTCATCGTAGGGTGCGCCTTGGCGCACCGACAGGACCGAGCGTTCAGCGCGGTGGGCCAAGGCCCACCCTACACAGGCTTGAGCAACACCAGCAGCGCGCCGCCGCCGCCCTGCGCCGGCGCAGCCGCGGTGAAGGCGATCACCTCACTGCGCCGTCGCAGCATGGCATCGACGCGGTTGCGCAGCACTGGCGTTCCGTCGCGGCTGTGCTGGCCCTTACCGTGGATGATGCGCAGACACAGATGATCGGCGCGGCGCGCCTCGCTCAGGAATTGGCGCAACACGGATTCGGCCTCAGCTGCATTCAGGTGATGCAGGTCGATTTCGTCCTGCACCGCGTACTGGCCGCGACGCAGGCGCCGCAGCAGGCGCGGCGAGCGACCATCGGCCAGATAGCGCATTTCGTCGCCGCCATCCTGCGCACCCCCGCCGAATGGATCGCTGCGCGATTGTTCCAAGGCGGCGCTTTCATCGGCTTCGTGTTGGCGCGGACGCGGTGCGGGTTTTGGTGCCGTCGGAGGCGGTTCTGGCGCATCGATGCGCCGCACTGGTCCAATCGCTTCGTGGAACAGGGCGATGTCTTCGGCAGCGGGCAGTTTGGGCGCGGGGCGCTTCATGCCTGGCAGTGTACGGTGCCCGAGATGAGCGCCCCCTTACCTGCACAAGGGGCGGCATCGCCGGAGGCGATCCGTTATCATTCAACGTTTTGCAGGCAGCGATTCAATGCGGGTTCTGGTCAGCAACGACGACGGCGTGGAAGCACCGGGCATCAAGGTGCTGGCCGAGACGCTGCGCGCGCTCGGAGAGGTTACCGTGGTGGCTCCCGATCGCGACCGTTCTGGTGCCAGCAATTCGCTCACCCTCGACCAGCCGATTCGCGTGCTGGAGATATCCGAGCGCGTGTATCGCGTTGCCGGAACTCCAACCGACTGTGTGCATCTGGCGATTGCCGGCCTGCTGGAACAGGAACCCGACATCGTCGTGTCCGGCATCAACAGCGCCGCCAACCTGGGCGACGACGTGATCTATTCGGGCACCGTCGCTGCCGCCATGGAAGGCCGCTTCCTGGGCCTGCCGGCGATTGCGGTCTCGCTTTGCAGTGCCGGCCATCAGCCGCAGAATTACCCATCCGCTGGTCGCGCTGCGCTGGAGATCGTCAAGCGCCTGCTGGTCGATCCGCTGCCCGCCGACACCATCCTCAATGTCAATGTGCCCGACCTGCCCTGGGACCAGATCCGCGGCTTTGAAGTCACCCGCCTGGGCCATCGACATCGAGCGGAACGCTGCATTCCGCAGACCGACCCCCGAGGCCGTGCCATGTGGTGGATCGGGCCTGCCGGCCCGGAACAGGACGCCGGACCAGGCACCGACTTCCACGCGATCCGTTCGGGCTGCATCTCGATCACTCCCATCCATGTCGACCTGACTCGCTATCAGGCACTCGAAAAAGTGTCGGGCTGGGTGGCTGGACTGAGCGCCGGTCTCACCGCATGACGCCGTTGCAGCGCCTCGGACCGCAGGCCCAGGGGCTGGGCATGACTTCCCAGCGCGCACGCGATCGCATGATCGAACGCCTGCAGGAGACCGGTATCCGGGATCAGCGAGTGCTGGGCGCGATGCGCCAGATCCCGCGCCACCTGTTCATCGACGAAGCACTGGCCAGCCGCGCATACGAAGACACTGCCTTGCCGATCGGACGTGCACAGACCATTTCCCAGCCCTGGGTGGTGGCGCGCATGACCGAAGCGCTGATCGAGCAATCCATACCCAAACGCGTGCTGGAAATCGGCACCGGCTCGGGCTACCAGGCTGCCGTACTGGCTTTGCTGGTGGAGGAGGTCTACACCGTCGAGCGAATCGACGAACTGTTGCGCCAGGCCCGCCGCCGATTCCGCAAGCTCGGTTTGCCCGTGATCCGATCGCGACACGATGATGGCTGCGCCGGTTGGGCCGAATATGCTCCCTACGACGCCATCATCGTCACCGCCGCCGCAGCAGCGCTGGACCCCGCCCTGCGCGAGCAGGTCAAGATCGGCGGCTGTCTGGTTGCGCCGGTGGGTGGCTCGGGTAGCCAGCAACTGCTGCGTATCACTCGCAGCGAATCCGGCTTCAGCGAAGAAGTGCTGTGCGCGGTGAGTTTCGTGCCGCTGCTCGGCGGCACCCTCTGATGCGCCTTTTTGCCTCACTGTATTCGCGCTGCCTGTCATGGGCGGGGCATCGGCACGCGCCGCTCTATCTGGCCGGGCTCAGCGCCTCGGAGTCGGTGATCTTTCCGATCCCGCCGGATGTGATGCTGGCGCCGATGTCCCTGGCAAAGCCGGAGCGCTGGTGGCGTTTCGCGCTGATCTGCACCCTGGCCTCGGTACTGGGCGGACTGCTTGGCTACCTGCTCGGGCAATACGCCCTGGAGTGGGTGTGGCCGTGGATCGAGCGCTTTGGCAAGGTGGAAACCTTTGAGCGGGTACAGGGCCTGTTTGTCACCTACGGTTTCTGGATCGTGTTCGTGGCGGGATTCACGCCCATTCCCTACAAGGTCTTCACCATCGCCTCGGGTGCAGCGGGCATCGGCTTGTTGCCTTTTGTCGCCGGCTCGGTGATCGGGCGTGGCACGCGCTTCTTTCTGGTGGCAGGATTCGCCGCTCACCTCGGTCCACGCTTCGAGCGTGTCGTTCTGCCCTATATTGAACGCATCGGCTGGGGCATCGTGGTGCTCCTGCTGGTGGCGGTGGCCTGGCTGGAGCTGCGCGGATGAGGCTGCTGATACTGCTGCTCGGGCTGATCCTGCTGGCGGCCTGCGCGCGTTCGACGGTGACCCGCGCACCCGATCGCAGTTCGCCTGCGGCGCCAACTTCATCGAGCGGGGCGCAGGTCACAGTGGGGCGCGGCGATACGCTCTATGGTCTGGCGTTCCGCCACGGCGTCGATTGGCGCGAACTGGCCCGTCAGAACAACATTCCTGCGCCTTACACCATCTTTCCGGGCCAACGACTGCGTTTGCCCGGCGCTGCGCCGGTGGACCGCCAGCCGGCACGACAGGCACGAGCGCCACAGCGTGGCTCCAGGTCGCCGCCTGTTGCGCCGCCCCGTTCATCCACCGCGTCGCCGCCACGATCAACGCCCGCCAGCCCCACCACGCCGTCCAGCACTACTTCCAAGCCACCCGCCCTGTCTCCCGTTTTGGGCAGCGGAAACGTGCGCTGGGCCTGGCCCGCAGAGGGACAACTGGTTGGGCGCTTCGCCGCCGGCGATCCGACCAGACAGGGCATCGATATCGCCGGATCGGCTGGCCAGGCTGTCGCGGCGGCCGCCGATGGTGTCGTTGTGTATTCGGGTTCCGGCCTGGTCGGCTACGGTGAGCTGGTGATCATCAAGCACAGCGACGTGTGGCTCTCGGCCTATGGCCACAACCGCAAACGCCTGGTGAACGAGGGAAATCGCGTTAGCGCCGGCCAGCAGATCGCCGAAATGGGCCGCAGCGGCGCAAGCCGAGACATGCTGCACTTCGAGATTCGCAAGAACGGCAAGCCGGTAGATCCACTCGGGCATTTGCCGCGGCGTTGATGGGGTGCACACCGAATTGCCCGCAGGTAGGGTGGGCCTTGGCCCACCGCGCGCAACACAGGATCTTGCATCTGCGAGTGACCCCACGGTGGGCCAAGGCCCACCCTACGAGGCTATCCGAGCAGGAACGCCGCCACCACCCGCCTGCCCTCGCCCGCCAGCACGGTAAAGGTGCGCGCTGCGGCGTGGTTGTCCATTACTTCGATTCCAATGCCGCGGGTCAGGCAGGCGGCCATCACCTCCGCTGACGGGAAACGCTGCAGCTCTCCGGTCCCCAGCAGAACCAGTTCAGGCTTCAGGTCGAGGGCCGCCTGCAGGTCTGCGGCGCACAGCGGCCGGCTCGGCGACCAGTCGGTGACCAGCGCATCGGGTGCCAGCACGAAGCTCGTCTGCAATTCGATGTCATTGACCAGGATTGAATCCGGCCGTACCGCGCGCAGGACGAAGCGGAAATCGGGAAGTTCCTGGCTCAGCTGCATGGTTCTGCCTGCGAGTCTTCAGCGTGGCAGGACGATGTCCGGCTTTTCGCTGCGCGGACGGTAGAGCGAGGCGATGTTGCCGATGCGCTGCACCAACTGCGCATCGCTGCGTTCGGCCAAGGTCTTTGCCATCGCCTCGCGCGCTTCGCGATCTTCGGCGGCAATCTTCACCTTGACCAGTTCGTGGCGCTCCAGCGCGATATCCAGCTCTGCAATCAGGCTGTCGCTCAGGCCCTTGGCACCCATCTGGATGACCGGCTTCAGGTGGTGGGCCAGGCCGCGCAGGTAGCGGTTCTGGGCCGAAGAGAGCGGCTTGGACATGGCGTACGGCACGGGGTCATCGGGGGGCGCGCAGGGTATCATGCGCTTCCGACAACGTCCGCAACCCGAATCAAGTATCCCGCATGGCCCGCAGCAAAAGCAGTGAACGCTGGCTCAAGGAGCACTTCAGCGATCCCTTCGTGAAACGCGCCCAGGCCGAGGGCATGCGTTCGCGCGCCGCTTTCAAGCTGGAAGAGGTGCTCGAACGTGACCGCCTGCTGAAGCCTGGCATGGTGGTGGTCGATCTGGGCGCCGCACCTGGCGGCTGGTCGCAGTTGGTTCGCCAGCGCATGGGAGACAACGGCCGCGTGGTGGCTATGGACATCCTCGACATGCCACCAATCGCCGGCGTGGACTTCATTCACGGCGATTTCAGGGAGCCAGAAGCACTGTCACGTCTGGAAGCGTTGCTACTGGGAAAGCAGGTCGATCTTGTTCTTTCCGACATGGCACCCAATATGAGCGGTGTGGAAGCGGTCGACAGGACGCGCTCAATGTATCTGGCCGAGCTGGCGCGCGATTTTGCGCAGGAACATCTCAGACCAGGCGGCGCGTTCCTGATCAAACTGTTCCAGGGGATCGGCTTCGATGCCTACCTGCTGGATCTCAAGCGTCGCTATACCAAAGTGACGATGCGTAAACCCAAGGCTTCGCGGAGCCGATCGTCCGAAGTGTTCGCCCTCGCATCAGGCAAGCGCTAGGCACGACCAGGAAGAAAGAATGAACGATCTCGCAAAGAACATGCTGCTCTGGCTGGTCATCGCACTGGTGCTGATGACAGTCTTCCAGAGCTTCAATCCGCGTACGCCGACCGCGGCCAACGAGCCGCTTGCCTACTCCGAGTTCCTCGAGCAGGTGCGTGCCGACCGCGTTACCGAAGTGGTGATCGGGCAGGACAACCGCGAGGTATCCGGCAAGTATAGCGACGGTACAGAGTTCCGCACCTTTGCGCCGGCGGACCGCGACCTGGTGCCCATCCTCGACGAGAATGGCGTGAAGATCCGCCAGACGCCGTTCGAGAAGCGCTCCCTGCTGCTCGACGTATTCCTGTCCCTGTTGCCCTTCCTGATCTTCATCGGCCTGCTGTTCTTCTTCATGCGCCAGATGCAGTCCGGCGGTGGCGGACGTGGCGCGATGAGCTTCGGGCGTTCGCGCGCCAAGCTGCAGGGCGAGGACCAGGTCAAGATCACCTTTGCCGACGTCGCGGGCTGCGATGAGGCCAAGGAAGAGGTCTCCGAGCTGGTCGAGTTCCTGCGCGACCCGGGCAAGTTCCAGAAGCTTGGTGGGCACATTCCGCGCGGCGTGCTGATGGTTGGCTCTCCCGGCACCGGCAAGACCCTGCTTGCCAGGGCCATCGCTGGCGAGGCCAAGGTGCCGTTCTTCTCGATTTCCGGTTCCGACTTCGTCGAGATGTTCGTCGGCGTGGGCGCCAGCCGGGTGCGCGACATGTTCGAGCAGGCCAAGAAGCATGCGCCCTGCATCATCTTCATCGACGAGATCGACGCGGTCGGTAGGCACCGCGGTGCCGGCCTCGGCGGCGGTCATGACGAGCGCGAGCAGACCCTGAACCAGTTGCTGGTCGAGATGGACGGCTTCGAAGGCACCGAAGGCGTGATCATCATCGCGGCCACCAACCGCCCGGACGTGCTCGACCCGGCCCTGCTGCGCCCGGGTCGCTTCGACCGCCAGGTCGTCGTACCCCTGCCGGATGTGCGTGGTCGCGAACAGATCCTCAAGGTGCATATGCGAAAGGTGCCGCTGGGCGATGACGTCATGCCCTCCACCATCGCGCGTGGCACGCCGGGTTTCTCTGGCGCCGATCTGGCCAATCTGGTGAACGAGGCGGCGCTGTTTGCCGCGCGCGAGAATTCGCGTGATGTGCGCATGGCGCATTTCGACAAGGCCAAGGACAAGATCATGATGGGCGCCGAGCGGCGCTCGATGGCGATGAGCGAGGACGAGAAGCGCAACACGGCTTACCACGAAGCCGGTCACGCCATAGTCGGACGCCTGGTGCCCGATCACGATCCTGTGTACAAGGTCACCATCATTCCGCGTGGACGCGCGCTGGGCGTGACAATGTATCTGCCCGAGGGAGATCGATACAGCTACAACCGCGAGAATCTGGAGAGCCGCCTGTGTTCGCTGTATGGCGGACGCGTTGCCGAAGAGTTGATCTTTGGCGCCGACAAGGTGACCACGGGTGCCAGCAACGACATCGAGCGCGCCACCAAGATGGCTCGCAACATGGTCACCAAATGGGGACTGTCGGACCAGATGGGTCCGATTGCCTATGGCGAGGACGAGGACGAAGTGTTCCTGGGCCGTTCGGTCACCCAGCACAAGTCGGTTTCCGACGAGACGGCTCGCAAGATTGACGAAGTCGTGCGCGAGATCCTCGACAAGGCCTATGGGCGTGCAAAGCAGATCCTGACCGACCACATCGAGAAGCTCCACGCCATGGCCGAGGCGTTGCTTACCTACGAGACCATTGATGTCACCCAGGTGGACGCCATCATGGAAGGCCGTACACCGCCGCCGCCCGAGGGCTGGACCCAGTCGGATGACAAGCCAGGCCCGCCTTCCAAGCCAGCCTCAGGCCCGGCTGCCGGCCCGATTGGTGGACCTGCGGCGCAGACCTGAGTAGGGTCTATCCATTGAAATCGAAAGGGGCTGCGCTTGCGCAGCCCCTTTGCGTTTAGGTCGTCGTTTCGCGATGAACCATCCGGCGGCGGCGGATCAGGGTTTTGAAAGCCCCTCTCCCTGCGGGAGAGGGGTTGGGGTGAGGGGCGGACCAAGCCAAAGACCTAAGGCTCTGCCCGAACTCTCGCTTCCGAGTGGCAGACGACTTCTCGACTGATTCGGCTTCCATCGACACCCGGCCCTCTCCCCAACCCCTCTCCCATGGGGAGAGGGGCTTTCTCAGTGGTGGATCAGGATCCGCCCACCACGACAGCGCTTGGATGGGGCGATTGCGTTCGTCCTGCAGGAGCCAACCCTATTGGCGACCGCAAATCGAGGGCCGCTTTGGCGTGTCGAATAGCCACGCATCCCGGTCGCGCACAGGTGCGCTTCCATCAAACATACGCTAACCCGTTGTTTTTCTAGATCTCATAAAGAAGGGAATCGGGATCTCCGGGCTTCTGCCAGGTCCTATCCTCAACCATCACCTACCCGTTCGTGGTGAGGAGCCGTGGTTCGATCAGGCCGCCTCACCATGATCGGGTAGGCGCGCGCAGCGCGAAGGCGCGTAGCGCCTCGTAGCCGCCCTGGCGGCCGAACGAGAGGGCGTCTCGAACCACCTCTCGCCAGTGGTTCGAGACGCGCGGCCTCGACCTTCGGTCTCGTTCGGCGGCTTCGCCGCTGCGCCTGCGCTGCGCTTGGTCCACGCTCCTCACCACGAACGGTTCATGAAGGCTGCAAGCGCTTCCCTCAGAAAAAGTTACACCTGTTTGCGCCGCGACAGCGGAACGCCAACGGCGTACTGAAAGTTCCTACATGGGCGTCGCAGTCGCCTGGCAAGTCGCTTCGTGCCGGGGGCGAGGTGATGGCGGATCATGATCAGCCATCCGTACCTTGACCCTCACCGCTGTCGGCAGCGATCGGTCGATTGCTCGAGACATCTTCAACTTCGCCCAGCGCGTTCAGCACGGACGTCGCATAGCAGCCTGACGGAAGGGAAAACCGCAGTGTCAGGTCGCTGGCTGCTCCCCACTCCCACTCCAGTTCACGTGGCATCAGGCGAAGCGCACGACGTTCCTGATTCAGGCCAGCCTGTTCCAGGCCGGCGCATACCTCGGCCCATTCGCCAGCAGCGATTGATGATTCCAGCGTGGCGCAGTCCGCGCTGCTGCGCAGGGCACCGCGTCCCCACAGCGGACCGGTAGGATGAATCTCGCCACGCCCGCATCGTTCGTCCAGTTCGATCTGTGCCTCGGCTGGCTCGGGCCCGAAGATGCTGCCGCGGCCATCGAGTATCCAGACTTCGCCGGGCAGCCCGCGATTCCAGTTGCCCTGGGCGATTCGTTCGGCCAATACCGCATTGAACAATCCACTGCGTGCTGCGGAAAGCAGGATGGAACGCTGTTCGCGCCGTACCCGCGCGCCCTTGAACATGCGCTTGGCGGCTTCGATGTTGTCGCCATCCCGGCCGAATCGCTGGCTGCCGAAATAGTTCGGCACGCCCTGCCCTGCCAGCGCGCCAAGGCGCGTCTCGATTGCAGGGCGATCACCAGACACCTCGCGCAGGCGAATCGCAAATCGATTCCCGGCAAGCGCCCCGCGTCCCAGCTTGCGACTGTGCCAATGCGCGTCGACATGGCGCACACCCTCGATCGCCAGTGTCTGCAGATCAGGCGCCTGACGCTTCGGCAGATGCAGGCTGAAGCGCTGGGTGGTGATGGCGTGGCGGTCCTTGAGGCCGGCGTAACCAACACCCATCGGCGCGATGCCGGCCCAGCGCGCCAGCTGGTTGGCCACCCAGGCCGTATTGGCACCAGTCTTTTCCAGCCGAAGCAGGAAGTGCTCGCCCTCCCCGCTCGGTTCGAACGAGTCCAGCTCGTCGACGCGAAAATCGGCAGCTTCGGTCCGCATGCGCGCCCGCAGCACCGGCACGCCATACCCTGCGGGATGCTCAGCCATGCTGGATCAAGACCACGGCCTGCGCCGCGATGCCCTCACCTCGGCCAGTGAAGCCAAGGCGCTCGGTGGTAGTGGCCTTGACGCTGACCGCATCGACGCTGGATCCCAGATCCTGCGCGATGGTGGCCCGCATCCGCTCGACGTGCGGTCCGATGCGCGGCAGCTCACATATGAGGGTGGCATCGATATTGCCGATCCGCCAGCCGCGTTCGCTCAGCATCGCCACCACCGCGCGTAGCAGATCGCGGCTGTCGGCTCCCTTCCAGCGCGGGTCAGACGGCGGAAAGTGTTTTCCGATATCGCCCAGCGCCAAGGCACCGAGCAGCGCATCGCAGAGCGCATGCAACAGCACGTCGCCATCGGAATGCGCGACGAGTCCGGCGCTGTGAACGATATGCACGCCTCCCAGGGTGACGTGATCACCCGGCCCAAAGGCGTGCACATCGAAACCGTTGCCAATCCGGAACCTTGTGGTCATTGCGCGATCTTCCAGGTCGTCTTAAAGATCGCGTGCCACACGAATGCCAACCCGGGCATTGGTCGCCTTTGGCGCAGCGGTAAGCCTGAAAGCGGAGCGCACCTGATCCGGTGAACTAGCCCAGGAACCGCCGCGGATGACGCGTCGCGCGCAGCCCGGATTGACCCAGGCACTGCCGTCATTCGGACCGCGCGCGTAGGTATCGTGCCAGCAGTCCAGACTCCATTCGGAGACATTGCCGTTGATGTCGTGAATGCCGAAGGCGTTGGGTTCAAAGCTGCCAACCGGCGCGGGTCCCCAGAAACCGTCGCTGTAGTCCTTGAACGCATTGCTCCAGGTGCGACGACTGGGCGATCGGTCACCGTCGCCAGTAAGGTTTCCAACCAGCCGGCTTGGGCCTTCGTCACCCCAGGGGAATCGGCTCGTGCTGCCAGCCCGCAACACGTATTCAAACTCCGCTTCCGAGGGCAGGCGATAGTGGGCTCCACTCTGCTGTGAAAGCCAGGCAAGGTAGGCTTCCGCATCGACGAACGAAACGTGCACCACGGGAACCTTGGGATCGGCGTTGCCACCCGCGTAGTCATTGCGCCAGGTCACGCCACGGCGTTCTGCAAGGCTTCCGCTGCGTTCATCGTAGACCGTCGAGCGCCGCTCCTTCTGCGAGGTTGGCACGTAGCCACTGCTCTCGACGAAGCGGCCAAACTCCTCCACGGTCACTTCGAGTCGCCCCAGCGCGAAGCCGCGCTGGAAACTTACCGTCCGCTGCGGCCCCTCATTCGGCTTGCGCTCGTCTTCGCGGGACGGTGAGCCCATGGTGAACTCGCCGACCGGGATCACAACCAGGGCGGGACCTTCACCGCCGAGGGCAAGGCTGTCATTGAAAATACTTCCGGGCCTGCGCCCGCCGTAGATGCGTGCATGCTCGATGCGTTCGCGCAGCGCATCCAGCCCCTGCGCCTGGGCCGAGACTTCACCCAACTCTCGCAGCAGTTTATCCGCCTTGTCCAGCTCACCACTGGTGACGGCGGCGTTCGCCTCATCCATCAACTGGTTGGCACGCTCCTGGCGCAGTTCCACGATTCGCGTGCTGGCATTCTGAACCGACTGCGAGCCAGGACGCAGACGGCCAGCCTCGGCCAGCAGTCGGTCGGATTCGGCATAGGCGCCCGCCTCGGCCGCTGCCGAGGCGCGCGTGATCAAGGCAGTCTCGATGCGCGACAAACCGGCCTGTGCTGCTGCGTTCTCTGGTGCTTCGCGAAGGATTTCGCGATAGATCGTTGCCGCGTTATCGCCCTTCGGTTCGGTCAGTCGCCCGGCGTCCAGCAGGCGCTCGGCTTCGCCCAGCAACAGCTGCAGCTGCTGTTCCCTGGCCAACTGCTCGCCGAGTGAGGCGATTTCCTCATCCTCGGGCCGAATGCGCTTCAAGGTCTGAACATCCAGCGCTGCTGCTTCCAGATCACCACGCCCCAAAGCTTCGGGCACCCTGTTCTTCAGTTGCTTGACGACTTGCTCGACTCCTGCGAGAGCCACGGCGTTCTCCGGATCCCTTTCGAGCACAGCGAGATACAGCGCAAGGGAACTGTTGCCACCACGCAGCAGCCTGCCCTCCGACAGGGCTGCATCGGCCTGTGCGAGCACCGATTCAATACTTTCATCGGGATCAATACTGAGTTCCGGTGACCATTCCGGGGCCGGTGCCTTGGCATCCATCAGGCGTCGTCTGATGTCCTGGGCCTGCTTTGCTTCGGCCTCTTCCGACAGCCCGGCCTGGCTTTCAGAAGCCGGCGGGGGCGACGCGGCGGGCTCCTGGGACACCTGGGCCTCTTCCTTGCCGCAGGCAACCAGCAGCGCCAGAGAAGCGGTGAGCATGAAGCTTCGGATGACAACTGAATGCAAGTGTTTCCCCGCAAGTGATCGAAAAGCACCGGGAAATTGTCGGCGCGCGATGAAGTTAGGCTATTGTCCGTCAGGTCGCAACCAACGTCGCGCTTTTCAACAGGACCTGCTTTGGACCACTGGATAGACAACCCCGATGCGCTCGATCAGGCGCTCTCCACCCTTCCCGCTGGCAGCGCTTTGCCGCTTGATACCGAGTTCATTCGTGAACGTACCTACCATCCGCAACTGGCGCTCGTGCAGGTTGCGCTGCCCGAACAGATCCTGTTGATCGACCCGATCGCTGTGCCGGTAGCGCCGGGGTTCACTGCCCTGCTGGTAGATCCTGGTATCGAGAAGCAGATGCACAGTGCCAGCGAAGACCTTGAAGCCATTTCGCACCATTACGGGGTAGTACCGGAGCCCCTGTTCGACACCCAGATCGCGGCTGCGCTGTGCGGACTTGGCGCCGGCATGAGCTATCAGAAGCTGGTGGCGAACTTGCTCGATGTGGCACTGGAAAAGGGCGAGACCCGCTCCGACTGGCTGGCTCGCCCACTCAGTGACTCGCAGTGCAGTTATGCAGCGGACGATGTGCGACACCTGGGAGCGGCCGCAGAACAGCTCAAGTCGCGTCTGGCAAAGCTCGATCGCCTTGAATGGTTGCGCTACGACTGCAACCGGCTGGTGCGCTCGGCACACTCGGGTGACGATCCGTTTCCACATTTGGCGCAACGCGGAGCCCAGCGCCTCGATCGAGAGGCCCAGGCACGCCTGTGCCGACTGCTTCGGTGGCGCGAAACGCAGGCCCGCGCCACCGATCGGCCGCGCCGCTGGCTGCTGGAGAACGACCTGGCCATCGACCTTTGTGCGCGCCCGCCGGAGAACAGGGTCGAGTTCGAGCGACGCCTTGATGCACATCCCAAGGCACCGCGGCGATTGCGCGGCGAGCTATGGCGAGAAATTGAAGCCCCGCTCGGCGGGGATGATCTGGACATTCCCTTGGCGGTTGACCCATCGCCGGAGCAGCGCAACTGCATCAAACGCCTGCAGCAGGCTGTCGTGGGTGTAGCCAGCGCACTGGAACTCCCCGAAACCCTGCTCGCCAACCGACGCAGCCTGGAAATGCTGGCGCAGTTTCCCGACAGATGGCCGGAAGCATTGCAGGGCTGGCGGCGTGAGTTGCTGGAAGCGCCTTTGCGGGCGGTGCTGCAAGCTGGCTGACTCTCAGAGCACAACAGCACGCCAGCGTTCGCAGCGTCGCACTACCCAATCCAGCGCCAGGCCGTTATCATTTGCGGCTTGCACGTGGGGCGGTAGCTCAGCTGGGGCGAGCGGAAGGAGGCGGAACGACTGTCCGTCGTTTCGCTCCGCGAGCGCCCGAGGCACGGCCGACTTGGAGAGCGCAGGACGCGCGAACCTTGTCGGGCACGCTCTCCCCGCGACGAAATTTGTGCAGGCGGCAAACGATCTACAATCAGTTCACGTGGGGCGGTAGCTCAGCTGGGAGAGCGTCGCGTTCGCATCGCGAAGGTCAGGGGTTCGATCCCCCTCCGCTCCACCACGTGCAGCAACGAAGAGGCCACCTTGAAGGTGGCCTTGTTCGTTCTTGCAGACCCGTAATCGCGATCAGCGCTTGCTGGGCGGCGCCTCCGGCACCAGGCGGAAGTCGATCTTGCGGTCCTCCAGGCTGGCCTTCAGCACGATGATGCGGGCTGGATCGCCGAGGCGGAAGCTCAGGCCCTTGCGTTCGCCGGCCAAGGTCTTGCGCACCGGATCGAAGTGGTAATAGTCCGAAGGCAATTGTGTGACGTGCACCAGGCCGCTGACCTTCGACTCGTTCAACTCGATGAACAGGCCGAAGTTGGTGACGCCGGCAATCACACCATCAAACTCGCCACCGACGTGCTGTTCCATCCAGGCGCAGCGCATACGCTCGTCAACTTCACGTTCGGCCTCGGTGGCGCGTCGCTCGCGCTCCGAGCAGGCCAGTGCCATCAGGCCCATCTCATGCTGAGAATGGTGATGATCACCTTCCTTGCCGCCGCTCAGTACGTGGCGCAGGGCGCGGTGCACCAGCAGGTCGGGATAGCGACGGATCGGTGAAGTGAAATGTGCGTAGGCCTCCAGCGCCAGGCCGAAATGGCCAACGTTGACCGGGCTGTATACCGCAAGGCTCTGGGAGCGCAGCATCACCGACTCGATCAGCGCCGCCTCCGGCCTGGTGCGCACCTTGCGCAGCAGGGCGGTGTAGTCGCGCGGTTGTACTTCATTCCAGGGCGGCAGGCGCAGCTTGAACTCGGTGAGGAATTCCAGCAGGTCGGCGTAACGGCTTTCGGGTGGACGCTCGTGGATGCGGTACGGCGCCGGAATGCGCTTGCTCATCAGCAGCTTGGCGGCCTCGACATTGGCCGCGATCATGCATTCCTCGATCAACTTGTGGGCGTCGTTGCGCAGCACCATGCCGGCCTGCACCACTTCGCCGGCCGGTCCGATCACGAACTTCACTTCGCCCGATTCGAACTCGATCGCACCACGCTTGGCGCGCGCCTTGGCCAGCAACTGGAAGAGTTGATGCAGATGCTGCAGCTGCGGCATCAACGATCCGACCTGGCCGATGGCATCGGGATCGTCCTCGCCAATCGCACCCCAGACCTGGGTATAGGTGAGGCGTGCATGCGAGCGCATCACCGCCGGGTAGAAGATCGATTTGGTGACCTCACCCTCGTGGTTGACCCGCATGTCGCAGACGAAACACAGGCGGTCGACTTTCGGGCGCAGCGAACAGATGCCGTTCGACAACGTCTCCGGCAGCATCGGCACCACGAAGCCCGGGAAATAGACCGAGGTGGAACGCAGCACTGCCTCGTCGTCCAGCGCCGTGCCGGGCTTGACGTAGTGCGACACGTCGGCAATGGCGACGATCAGGCGGAAGCCGCCCTTGACCGGTTCTGCATAGACCGCGTCGTCGAAGTCCTTGGCGTCCTCGCCATCGATGGTGACGAGGGGAAGCTTGCGAATGTCCTGGCGGTCGCCATGCTCATTCTCGCCCACCACCATATCGATGGCCGCAGCTTCCGCCAGCACCGCTTCGGGGAAGACGTGCGGCAAGGCGTGGCCATGAATCGCCACTTCAACCACCAGTGAGGGCGTAAGACGCTCGCCCAGCACGGTGAGGATGCGGCCGAACGGCTGACGCTTTGAATTGGGCGGCGTGGTGATCTCGGCCACCACGATCTGCCCCGCGCGCGCGCCGCCGCGTTCGTTCGGGCTGATGATCAGGTCCTGGCTGATGCGCCGGTCATCGGGAATCACATAGCCCACGCCATCGCGCTCGTCATAGCGCCCGACCAGCCGCGTCACGCGTCGCTCAAGCACTTCAACGATGGCGCCCTGGCGGCGACCGCGGCGGTCTACGCCGGTTACGCTGGCCAGTACCCGATCGCCATGCAGCGCCTTGCGCATCTCGCCGGGAGGAAGGAACAGATCGTCGCCACCCGCCTCAGGCTTGAGGAAGCCGAAGCCATCGGGATTGGCGATGACGGTACCGGCAATAAGGTCAAGCTTGGCAGCAACCGCGTAGCCTCCACGCCGATTCACCAGCAGCTGGCCCTCGCGCAGCATGGCGCCGAGGCGCTTGCACAGCGCATCGAATCGGTCCGGCGCCGACAGGCCCAGGCCTTCGGCTATGCGCTCGGCGCTGAGCGGTTCGGCACGCTCGGTCAGAAAGGCCAGCAGCGCTTCACGACTGGGAATGGGGAACTCGTAACGACGCGCCTCGCGTTCGGCATGCGGATCGTGCAAGGCAGGCGCCCTGCCCTTTGCGCCGCGGCCCGACGATACCGGCGGTGCAACCGGATCGGGCGCGCGACCGCGTGACTTGCCTTTCGGCTGTGGGGAGGATTTGGTCGCCTTGTCGGCGCCCTTGCCCGAAGCCCTGGATACCTTGCCGCCGGGCTTTCCGGCGCCCTTCTTGGCAGAGTCCGCAACTGGCTCGAAGGACGGCGGCATCCAGGGCGGAAGGGTGGTCTTCTTGTCGTTTGGCTTCTTTTTCATGCGCGCATGTTACACGCTGATGCCTGAAGCTGATCCAGACGCTGATTGACAAGTTCAAATCGCCGCTATAACGTACGCGGCTCGCTTGGGGACCCGTCCCTTCAGCGGCACCTCAGCCCAGGTGGCGGAATTGGTAGACGCACTAGTTTCAGGTACTAGCGGGTAAAACCGTGGAGGTTCGAGTCCTCTCCTGGGCACCAACATGACGTTGCAGGATTGCCCATCCTGCATTCAACAAGAACCCGCCACGTTGGCGGGTTTTTTGTTTCTGGGTCGCCCGCAGGTGCAAGCCGGTGCCAGTCAAGCCGCAGCTGTTTGGGTCATCAGCTAGCTGCCCGCACCGCTGTGACATGCAGGGCAATCTCTTACATGCAGAATACTTCCCGACAATTTCGGGCCCATCGCGCCGGCGCGAGAGCTTTGTTTCCCGCTTGCCCTCACGCCTACACCTTCGCCCGCGGCTCAAGCACCCGGCAACCCAAACCCGAACGAATCCATCGACAGTACGCCGTAAGTCATGCCGCCTTCGATCCGCACGCTGGCGTCGTTCTCGTCACTGGCGCCCAGCGCGACCAGCAGTGGCAGGTAGTGCTCTTCGCTGGGATGGGCGCGGGCGGCGTGCGGGGCGCGTTCGCGGTAGTGCAGTAGTGCGTCGACATCGCGACGCAGGACGGCGTCATTGATCCAGTCGGCGAAGGCCTGTGCGTACTCCGGATCGCGGATGTGCTTGCGGAACTCGAACAGGTTGTGGGTGAGGCTGCCCGAGCCGATTACCAGCACGCCGCGATCGCGCAATGGAGCAAGCGTTTGGCCCAGGCGCAGAGCACCGACCGCGGTCAGTTCGTACGGCATCGAGACCTGGAACACTGGGACGTCAGCAGTGGGCATGAGGTAGCGCATCGGTACCCAGGCGCCGTGGTCGAGGCCGCGGGTGGCGTCGATACGGGCTTCGATACCGGCTTCGCGCAACAGCAGCACCGCTTCAGCAGCCAGCGACGGCGCGCCGGGCGGCATGTACTGCAGAGCGTAAAGCGCTGCCGGAAATCCACCGAAGTCGTGAATGGTTTCGGGAGTTGCCGTGCCAGACACGCTGACGTTCTGCGTCTGCCAGTGCGGCGACACAATCAGTACCGCCCTCACTTCGGGCAACTCGGTGCCGATTTGCTGCAGCGAGGGACCGAGCTGGCCGGGCTCGAGTGCGAACATCGGTGATCCGTGCGAAACGAACATCGCGGGGGCGCGGGACATGGGAGTTCCTTGACTAGGCCACCGGTGCTCGCGCGCCAGGGCCATGGAGTTGATGATCGGATTTGATGCGGGCTGCCGGTGATTCACGCGGTGCGTCGGCGGAACCATAGTGAGTCGAAGCTGAGCGCACCCGCGCCGCTGGATGCCAAGGCGAGCAAACCGCCGGCAATGGCCAGGTTCTTCCAGAAGAGGATCGCCTGCATCGCGTCACCGAGATTGCCGTGGAAGATCACCGCGGCAATGAGTGAGAAACCCGCCAGCGCCAGCGCGAACCAGCGGGTGAAGATGCCACCCAGGATGGCGAGGCCGCCGCCGAGTTCCAATGCGATCACCAGTGGCAACAACACACCAGGCACGCCCATGGCCTCCATGTATTGTTGAGTGGCGGCATAGCCGGCGATCTTGCCCCAGCCGGAGATGATGAAGATCAGGGAGAGGCCGAGGCGGCCGAGCAGCGAGAGGGAGGCGTTCATGGGTAGTTCCTGTGTGTCGCCCGGGAATGGGCACAGGAACTACTCTATTGATTCGCGAGTTCGCGATAAACTGCCAATTAGTTGACTTATTATTGCGTATAACGCAACAATAGTCTGTGCTCGACCTCCAACAATTGGCCAGCTTTGTTGCCGTGGTGAAGGCCGGCAGTTTCGTCGGTGCCGCCGTCGCCACCGGCCTTTCCAAGGCCGCAGTGTCGCGCCATGTGGCCGATCTGGAGGAAAGGCTCGGCGTTCGACTTCTGCATCGCACCACCCGACGCCTGTCGCTGACCGATGACGGCCAGCGCTTCCATGCCCGCGCCAGCGAGTTGCTGGCCGATGCGTCTGAACTCGAAACCGAAACCAGCTCAGGCAGCGGCGAGGCGAGCGGCCGCCTGCGAGTCAATGCGCCGGTGAGCTTCGGCAACCTGCACCTGGCACAACTCTGGTCCAGGTTTATCAAGGCAAATCCAAAGGTCGCGCTGGATATCACCCTGAACGATCGCGTTGTCGATCTGGTTGAGGAGGGCTATGACCTGGCCGTTCGAATCACCAGCCTGGCGAGTTCGCAGCTGGTGAGTCGACGTCTGGCCAGCACCCGCATCGTGCTGTGCGCCTCGCCAGCCTACCTGAGCACGCATGGCACGCCTGCACATCCGCATGAACTGGCACAGCACCAGATCATCTCGTATGCCTACTGGTCTGGCGGCGATGATTGGCACTTCACTGGTCCGGATGCTGAGGTCCGCGTGCGTGTACAGCCGCGCATCCACACCAATAGCGGGGACACGTGCCGCGCTGCGGCCCTGCTCGACCAGGGCGTGATCCTGCAGCCAGACTTCATCGTCGGCGATGACCTGCGTCGTGGCGATCTGGTCGAATTGCTGCCCGCTTACCGCTCGATCGAGCTGGGCATCCACGCCGTGTATGCCTCGCGCAAGCATCTGCCAATGAAGACCCGGCATCTGGTCGATTTTCTGGTTGAGGCGTTTGCGAAACCGTCGTGGCAGTTGTTGTGAGCGTGGGTCGTTTTTGTAGGTTGGTGCTGAGCGTAGCGAAGCCCAACGTGGGCCGGAACGAGAGGTGTCGGGTGAGACGGATCGCGCAGCGTTGGGCTTCACCACGTTCAGCGCCAACCTCCACAACTGGAGCTGGATGTATCGCGTGATGCCGGATCGCGCAACGTTGGGGTTCGGTTAGCGCCAACCTACCGATCAACCTGCGTCCAGACATCGCAACAATGACCACGCGCGTTGCATTTGCGTCAGCGCTGGATGCCGAGTGACTCGATCGTGTCGCGCAGCCGCTTCTGCAAGTTGCGGTCCTGCGGCGACAGACTGGCTTCATCGGATTCGGCCAGGCTGGCCAGATGGCGTTGGAACACGGCCTCGGCAGCGGCCGCATCCTGCACGCCATGCAGTCGGGCGAAGTACGTGATGGCAGCTCGGCGCACGCCGGGGTGTGCGTCGTCCTGATGCCGCTCGATCGCGAGTTCCAGCGCCTGCCGCGCGATCTGCTCGGCGGCTTGTGGTTGGTCCATGTCGGACAGCAGTTCCGACACTTCCTCCATCGAGGCAAGCGAGTCGGGATGTGAGGCACCCAACACGCGGCGACGGGTTTCCAGCATCGCCTGCGACTCTGCCAGGGCCTCGGCATTGCGACCAAGGCGGCGCAGCACGCTGGCGAAATTGGCACGCGTACCGAGGGTATCGGGATGCTCCGCGCCCAGGCTGCGGCTGCGCAGTGCATGGACCTCATGCATCAGCTCGAGCGAGCGTTCGCTCTCTCCGGTCAGGTTCAAGGTAGAGGCCAGGTTGTGCATGGCGCGCAGGGTTTCGGAGTGGGTCTCGCCCAGCACCTTGCGACGCAGCTCGACCACCCGCTCCATGCGCTGCCGGGCTTCGTCCGAGCGTCCCATGCGGAACAGGGTGGTGGCGGCATTGTTGGCCTGTGACAGGGTCGCTGGATGCTCGGCACCCATGCGCTCGGTCAGCAGGGCTTGCAGCCGCTCCTGCAGGGCCAGTGCACCTTCGAAGTCGCCAAGATTGCCGCGCAGTGCCGCCAGGTTGCTCATCGACCCGATCGTGTCGCGATGCGTTTCACCGAGCAGCCGTTCGCGCAGGGGAACGATGCGTTCGTACTGCTCCAGAGCGAGGCGGTACTCGCCGAGCTTGATCAGGGTGATTCCAAGATTGTTGCGGATCGACAGGGTTCTGAGGTGCTCGGCGCCGTGCTGCAGTTCGGCGCGTACTACCAGTGCTTCCTGCATGCTGCGCGCTTCGGCCAGTTTGCCGGCGTCGGAAAGGCTCTGGGCCAGTTGTTGCTCGATTGAAACAATGACTTCGTCGTCTGGCGCCAATGCTGCGCGCGCATCCTGCAATGCCCGGTTCAGCTCACGCTGTGCATCGTCGAGTCGATCCTGGCGCGTCAGCGCGGTTCCCAGCGCATAGCGTGAGGTGATCGTATCGGAATGCAGCGGCCCCAACTCGCGCTCGCGAATCTCAAGGGCTGAGCCATGCCGGTCAGCCGCTTCGGAAAACAGGCCCAGATTGAACTGCACCTCGCCCAGTGAAGCGAGCAGCGCCGCCGCCAGCAGCGGCTGGTCGGCGAAGTCGCGCTCGATACCTCGAAGCGCGGGCTGCAGTACACGTGCGTCGAGCAGCTCCCGTGCGGCGTCTGCGCTGCCGGCGCGTGCCAGCGACTGTTCGAAACCGCGTGACGTCGCCTCCAGCACGTCGGCTTGCAGGCCGTCAGCTGCAAGCGCTGTGGCATGCCGCTGCACCAGGCTGCGCTGCAACGTGGCACCCATTGCTTCCAGGTCGAGGTCCTCGAGCATGCGCTGCTGGAAGGCGACCACCTCTGCCAGTTCGGCGGAGCGAACGTCGGCCAGCGCGCGCTGCTCGCGCGCCTGCATCAAGGCCCATAGCGACAACACGATACCCAGCACCAGCGCCGACACCACCGCACCGCCAGCGATGAATGCCAGCCGATGCCGGCGCATGAACTTGCCGACCGCATAACTCCGTGACGCCGGCACCGCGTGCAGCGGACGATGCTCGAGGAAGCGCTGCAGCTCATCGCCCAGTTCAGCGGCGGACGCGTAGCGCTCGGCGCGATCGAAACGCACCGCTTTCAGCACCACCCAGTCCAGATCGCGCTTCAGTGCGCTGCGCAGACGCGTCGGGTCGAGCCCCTCGGCCTTGAGCTCGCCCGCTTGAGCCGCTTCAAGCGAGTCAAACTGGTCAGAGGGGGGCACCAGGGTTGTGGCCTGCGCGCGGGCCGTTGGATCAGTATGGGTCGACGTGTCAGGTCGCGTTCCGGTGAGCAGCTCGTATAAAACTACGCCAAGCGAATAGACGTCGCTGCGCGTGTCCACGTCGAGCTCGACAAGACCGGACTGCTCGGGACTCATGTACTCCGGCGTACCGGCGCGGTCGCGCACTTCCGATTGGCCGCTGCTGAACGCGCGATGGGTGGCTGTTGCAATGCCGAAATCGATGATCTTCGGCAGTGCCCTGTCATCCACCATGGCGACAAGGATGTTGCCGGGCTTCAGGTCACGATGCACGATGCCTTTCTGGTGAGCGTGTTGCACACCCTGGCAAACGGCAACGAACAGCTCCAGTCGCTGGCGGAGATCCAGGCGCCGGGCCCGACAGAAGGCGGTGATCGGCTCGCCTTCGATCAGCTCCATCGCGAAATAGGGCCGGCCATCAGCCGTGGTGCCAGCGTCATAGACCTGTGCGATGGCAGGATGCCGCATCTGCGCCAGCACCTGACGCTCTATCTCGAACCAGGTGACCTGCATGCCGCTGAGACGACTGCGCGCCAGCAGCTTGAGGGCAACCTCGCGACGGATAGGCTCGAGCTGCTCGGCCAGATAGACGTGACCCATTCCGCCGCTGCCCAGCAGCCGCCTGATGCGATACGGGCCGATCGCTGCGCCGACCAGCAGTTGGTCGTCCTGAGCCGTGCTGTCTGCCCTGCCCTCGGCCTGGGTCATGGCCTGGGTCTTGAGCTGGTCCTCGGAGTCAGGTGGTCGTGGCTGCATGCCTCAGCTCACCGAAGTGGCGCTTTCGATCTGACGCCACACGCTCTGGCGCGTTTCACTCTTCTGCTCAATGGCATCAAGACGCAGTTGGTGCGCAACGCACTCCATTTCGCTTGCCAGCCGAAGACGCAAGCCGGTTCTGGCCGCTTTCGAGCTGCTTTGACGAAGCTGCGCAGAGCGCTCGTCACGCGCCACCAACGCGAGATCGCTTTGTCCGGCAGTCATCGCCAGATACACCTCGGTCAGCAACTGCGCATCGAGCAGAGCGCCATGCAAGCTGCGATGCGCGTTGTCCACCTCCATGCGTTTGCACAGGGCGTCGAGGGAGTTGCGCTGACCGGGGAAACGCTCCCGCGCCATTGCGAGTGAATCGAGCACGGCGCAGTAATCGCGCAGACGGCCGTAGCCCGGGCCGAGCAGACTGAGTTCGTGGTCCAGGAAGCCCACGTCGAAGTCTGCGTTGTGGATGATCAACTCGCTGCCGCGCACGAACTCGAGAAACTCGTCCACTACCTCTGCAAACAGCGGCTTGCCGCTCAGGAACTCGCGGCTGAGGCCAGTGACCTGCTCGGCGCCCGGCTCCATGTCGCGCTGGGGATCGAGATAACGCTGGAAGGTACGCCCGCTGACGCGACGTTCGATCAATTCCACGCAGCCGATCTCGACTACCCGGTTGCCTTTTTCCCAGGACAGGCCCGTGGTTTCGGTATCCAGAACTATCTGACGCATGCGGAGCTGCCCTCTGTGGTGCGGAATTTCAGGGCCTGATCTCTGGCCAGCACGTCGACACGTTCGTTTTCGACATGTCCGGCATGGCCCTTGACCCAATGCCAGGTCACCTTGTGATCGGCCACGGCGGCCTGCAGTCGCTGCCAGAGATCCTGGTTCTTCACCGGGTCGCCGCCGGCGGTCTTCCAGCCACGGCGGATCCAGCCCGGCAGCCATTCGCCAATGCCGCGCTGCACGTACTGGGAATCGGTGTAGAGATCGATGCGACAGGGCTGCTTGAGTGCCTCCAGCGCGGCGATGGCCGCCATCATTTCCATGCGATTGTTGGTAGTGACCGCTTCGCCCCCGGCCAGCTCGCGCTCGCGCTCGGAATGGCGCAGCAGTGCTGCCCAGCCGCCCGGCCCGGGGTTACCCAGGCAGGCGCCATCGGTGTAGATCTCGACATGTTTTGCGGGTACGGCTGCGGTCATTTCATCCTGGGCCAGGCTGAGCGGCGAAACGGATAGCACTGCGCGCGCGCAGTGGCGTCATTGGATGGCGATGTTTGCGGAAAACCAGCAGGGTTGCGGCGCGTAAACCGGCAAGTTCAAGGCGCTGCCGCTCGCTGATTTCGTTCTGACTGATTTGCCACGGCAAGAGCGGTCCCGCGCCATGCGTCGCGTGCAGCTGCAGGCCGGCGTCTTCCAGCCACTGCCGTAGGCAGGCGACTGACACGGACGTGATGCCTTGGCCGCCCCAACTGAATCGCCAGGGGCTCAAACTGTTGAGCAGCATGACCAGCAAACTACCTTCGGGCGCCAGCGCCTGGGCCAGCTCGCGTGCCAGCTCGGCACCGCTACCTGAGGATTCGAAAACGTGCTGAGCGTAGATAAGCGCCAGACTCTCGGCCGCGATCGGCAGCGCATCATCTGAACAGTGCAACTCGCCGCAGAACCCTTGAGCGTCGCGCTGCAGGCTGATTACGCACTGCAGCATGTTGCCGGACAGTTCTGCCGCAACAGCGCCACTCGGGCGCAGGTAAAGCCCATTGCGGCCATAGATGGCGGTGAGCTTGGGAATCACCACGCGCCTTTCCCACTCCAGCAGGCGCTGCCCCGGCCGGCTGTCGAACCAGCGGTCCCGGAGTGAGGCACCGGCTTGACGGGGAGAAGCGACTGGCTGCATGGTCCGGGATTGTGCGGCATGTGACCCGCGATGTTTAGCCCGGACTCTTCATGAAATATGCGCGCCCTCGTTCGGCGGCTTCGCCCTCACGCGCGGCGTTCGCCCCGATGTCAGCTGCCCCACAAGGCATTCTTTCGCTCGGCTGTATTCCTCAGGATGTGCCACTTCCGCGGAAAATCCCTAGTGAGATCAGCACCCTGCGCGATCATCGCGCGGATTCAGGAATAATGTAGCCCTCTATGTCCTTTCGGCTGATTCCGCTGCCCGCCTTTGCGGACAACTACATCTGGGCACTGCAGCGCGATGACGGCTGTGCATTGATCGTCGATCCAGGCGAGGCGGCGCCCGTGCTGGCCGCCGCCGCGCAGGGCCTGCGTCTGCTGGCGATCCTGATTACCCACCACCATCCGGACCACATTGGAGGCCTGGCCGAGCTGCGCTCGCGCTTCTCGCCCTTCTGTGTCGGACCTGCAGACGATCGCATCGCAGGCCTGGATCGCATCGTCGGCCATGGCGATCGGATCCAGCTCGATGCCCTGGATCTCGGCTTTGATGTGATCGGCCTGCCCGGCCACACGCTCAGCCACATCGCCTTCCATGGCGAGGGGCTGCTGTTCTGTGGCGACACCCTGTTCAGCCTCGGATGCGGTCGGCTGTTCGAGGGCACTCCCGCACAGATGGTCGATTCGCTCGATCGCATCTCCGCCCTGCCCGACGATACCCGGTTGTGCTGTGGGCACGAGTACACCCTCGCCAATGCGCGCTTTGCATCCGCTGTTGACCCGGAAAACGAGCAGCTCGCCGCGCGTTTCGCAGAGGCCCGGCAGCAGCGTGCGGCGGGCTTGCCAACCCTGCCCAGCCGGCTCGGTGAGGAGCGTCTGGCCAATCCGTTCCTGCGCTCTGACAGTGAAGCGATTCGCGCCGCCGTCGCGCGGCATTGTGGACACATGCCAGCCAACCGGGTGGATTGCTTCGCCGAGTTGCGCCGCTGGAAGGATGGTTACCGCGCATGAGGCGTTTCGTGCCGGTGTTGATTTGCCTGTTGGCCGCCGCGTGTGCGGGCACCAAACCGGTGCGCACGCCAGCGCCGGCCGAAACCCAGCCTGTCGCGCCAGCGAAGACAACATTGCAGTCAACGGCGCCGAACGATGCGCGCCGCAGCCAGCGAACACCATCGCCAACCGATCCGTCCCAGGACGCGACACCACGGCCGCCCACCAAGATCGCAGAACCTGCGCCCCCTGAGGACACATACGACCGCCTGGCCCTCGCACTGGGTGATCCGGTATGCGAAGGCGACCGCGTCATGCAGCGCTGGATCGACCTTTATGCCGGTAGCCCTGAGCGTCTCGAGGCCAAGCTGCAATCGGCACTGCCGCTGATGGATTACGTTCTGCGCGAGATCGAGGCGCGCGATCTGCCGGTCCAGTTCGCCCTGCTGCCGATGATCGAAAGCACATTCCAGCCGCTCGCCGGCCGCCGCAGTGGGGCCTTTGGTTTGTGGCAGCTGATGCCGCCCACCGCACGTTCGCTGGGCTTGAAGGTGGACAGCGAGTTCGACGCACGGCTCGCGCCGGCCGAGGCGACGCGCGCCGCACTCGACTACCTGGAACGCCTGCAGGAAGACTTCGGCGATTGGCGGCTGGCAGCCCTGGGCTTCAATGCCGGCGAATACCGCATCAAGGCCAGCCTCAACAATGGCAACGGGCAGGTTTCGCCGCATCATCATCAGCCGCCTGGCTTGGCGATGACGAGCTATGAATACCTCGGAAAGCTTCGCGCCTTGAGTTGCCTGATTGCGCAGTCCGAGCACTTCGGCATCGACCTGCCCAATGATGACTTTGAGCCGCTGGTGGCGATCAAGGCACCCGTTGAACTCCGCCATCTGTGGGACCTGGCCGACGCCAGTGGCCTCACTGCAGAGCAGCTTCGAGCCTGGAATCCGGCGCTGGCTGGACTGGTGCTGCCGCGCGGCCACGCGCCCGTCCTGCTGATGCCACAGTCCGCCGCTGATCGTCTGAAGGGCCTAAGCCGCAATCCGCAGCGCCTGGCAGAGATAAAGGCAGCTCCGGCCCGCGGCTACCAGGTACAAGCAGGAGACTCCTTGTGGAACATCGCGCGGCGTCACGGGGTGGCGCTTGCCGACTTGCTGGGTTGGAACGGGCTCGGCAAGAACTCGGTGATCCGGCCAGGGCAATGGCTGAGGCTTTTGCCCAAATGACGTAGTGCACGATTCGCGACGCCGATCCACGCAAAGGCATGATCCTGCAAGAAGGCCTGCTGGATATAGAATCGGGGAACTGAAGGACGGTTCCGCCCATGGCATCCAGCACAGACGACATGCCTGTCCCACACCTGGCTGCCGAGCCGCGCGCAGTGGCCGCCTATAGCGCGGCTTTCCTCGGTCTTTCAAGCCTGCTCGGCGTGCTGTGCTTCCACTTTCCGGACCTGCTGACCAGCCGGGAGTTTCGTCAGGTCTACACCGAAGGCTTTGCGCGCAACCTGCTACTGCTTGGACTGGTGCTGGCCTTTGCCCTCGGCACCTACAGCCTGCTGCGCGGCCGCGCTCGGCGGATTTCTGTGGCAGGAATCGGTAGCGCGACCATAGCAGTCGTGCTGGGCGGCGCTACGGTGCAGTTCGGGCCGATCAACCCGACTCCGTTTTCGCTCGGCCTCGACTGGTTCCTGATCTCGCTGTTCTTTTCGGCCATCGTGTTCGTACCGATCGAACGCATGCTGGCGGCGCGCGAGCAGGACATCCTGCGACCCGAGTGGCGCACCAATCTTGCGTACTTCTTCCTGGGTCACCTGCTGATCCAGTTCGTGTTGATCGCCGTAACAGCCTCGACCGGCCTGGTCCTGTCCTTCGCCCTTTACCCTCCACTGCAACAAGCCATCGGGGCCATGCCGATGTGGGGCCAGTTCCTGTTGGCAGTCTTCGCGGCTGACTTGGCGCAGGCCCTGCTGCATCGTGCCTATCACGGCGTCCCGCTGCTCTGGCGCTTCCACGCGGTGCACCACTCCAGTCGCAACATGGACTGGCTGGCCGGTTCGCGCATGCATCTGGTCGAGATAATCCTGACCCGCTCGATGGTGCTGCTGCCCCTGCTTTGGCTTGGCTTCGAACCGGCGGTGGTGAATGCCTACGTCATCCTGGTCGGCCTGCAGGCGGTACTGGCGCATGCGAACCTTGGGCTGCGCTTCGGTTGGCTGGAATACGTGTTGGTGCTGCCGCGATACCACCATTGGCACCACGCCCGAGATCCGGCCTATGCGCACAAGAACTTCGCCATCCACCTGCCCCTGGTCGACATGCTGATGGGCAGTTTCAAGCTGCCGCCGCGTGAATGGCCGCAGGAGTACGGCGTGCACGATCCCGATTCGGTGCCACGCGGCATCTGGAAACAGCACTTGATGCCCTTTCTGCCGGCACGGCGGCGCTGATCTGCACCGGTTCAGCGATCCGCAAGCCATTCGCGCAGGCGCAGATAGACTTCCTCGCGATGCAGCAGATCGAAATGGCCAGCTTCGTGCACCAGTGCGCGATTTGCGGCCGGAAAGCGCAGGCTGAGCGCAGCATCGGGATGCTGGCCGAGGGCGCTCTCGACCGGCACCAAACCATCTCCGCCGAGACGTTTCCGGCTGCCGTGCTTGTGCTTGCTTGCCGCCATGGTGAAGCACCGCACGCCGCGCGGAAGTGGCGGTAACGAGCGCGGCGCGTCACCTGGTGCGCCTGCGCCGTCCGTGTCGATGACCCGGCCATGGCGCAGATCCTGGATGCCGGCGCTGCGAAGCTTTCCCAGCCGCATGAAGGGTGCCGAGTACGGACTGATACCGAGCAGGTAATCGACCCGGTTGCCGGCCCGTTCCAGCGGGGCACCGAAGTGTGGGCTGCCCAGGCAGACCAAGGAGTCGAGCTGTTTCACCCAGGTGCTGCGCGTTGATCTGGCCTGATGCACGGCGCTGCGCGCCACCAGGCCACCCATGCTGTGTCCGACGATTGCCAGGCGCTCGATCGGCACCGGCCATTGCGCAACCAGTTCCTGCATCAGGGCGGCAAAGTCACGACCGCTTTGCGGGATGGCGATGCCGCTGTTGTAGTGGAGATAAAGCGGAGTGAAGCCAAGGTCACGCGCCAGCGCCATACCGTGATCATGTCCCTGGCGCTGCCACTGCAGGTCGTTCATGCAGAGGCCGTGCAACAACACCAGCAGGCGCCCCGAACCGAGCTGCGATTCGATCAATGGCTCGCGCTTGAGTCGCAGGGCCCTGCCCTGCTGGCGCAGGCACATGCGGATTGCCAGCGGATTGTCACTGGCAGCCAGGTAGTCGCCAAGCACGCCGTTCAGTGCCGCCAGCACGGCCTCGCGTTGCGGCGTGGAAACTTGCTTGCGGATCAGCGGCGTCAGTGCCCCGAGCGCCACGTCAAGGCCTGCCCCGACGGCGCGCGTAACGCCGCGCACACTGCTGTAAACCAGGCCTGAAATCCCGCCCGCGCGTTTCGCCGGCGTTACCCCGACCGGCGGAGATACCCGTGCGATGGTTCCATGCATCGCCTCGACGAGATCGGTAACGCCGGCCACTGCATCGATCACCAGACGGCTGGCGCCTCGCAGGTCGTGGACGTGGGAGGATTCGACGGAATGAGGCATGCGATATCCATGAATTGAGCTGAGCCGGCGCTGCGGGCTTTGCGCCAAGCTGACCCTGCCCTGCACGGACGCCAAAGTCCAGTCGGACTGAGCCCGGGCTGCATGGGACCAATTGCTGGGCTCCGAGGAATCACGCGCAGCACGCAGGGAGCCGGTAAACTATGCGGCTTTGTTGCCGCCCCTTCCAGGAATTCCCATGGCCCTCGACCCCACCGACCTGTACGACGTCCGCTCCTTGCTCAGCGATGAGGAGCGCGCGGTGCAGGACACCGTTGCCCGCTTCACTGACGAAAGGGTGCTGCCGATCATTGGCGACTGTTTCGACAAGGGCGTGTTTCCGCTCGACCTGATTCCCGAGATTGCTTCGCTTGGCCTGTTGGGCTCCTCCCTGCCGGAGGAATACGGCTGCGCCGGCCTCAACGGCGTGTCCTACGGCCTGATCTGCCAGGAACTGGAGCGCGGAGATTCGGGTATCCGCAGCTTCGTTTCGGTGCAGAGCTCGCTCTGCATGTACCCGATCTTTGCCTACGGCACCGAGGAGCAGAAGCGCGAGTATCTGCCGCGCATGGCAACCGGTGAGGTGATCGGCTGCTTCGGGCTGACCGAACCGCACGGCGGCTCTGACCCGGCCAACATGAAGACCCACGCCAAGCGCGACGGCGGCGACTGGGTGATCAATGGCGCCAAGATGTGGATCACCAATGGCAATCTGGCCAAGATCGCCATCGTCTGGGCTCAGACCGATGACGGCATCCAGGGCTTCATCGTGCCGACCGACACGCCCGGCTTCACCGCGCAGGAGATCCATCACAAGATGAGTCTGCGAGCGTCGGTCACCTCAGGCCTGTTTTTCGACAATGTGCGCGTCCCGGATGCGATGCGCCTGCCCAATGTGAAGGGTCTGAAGGGCCCGCTCGGCTGCCTCACCCAGGCGCGCTACGGCATCACCTGGGGCCCGATTGGTGCTGCAATCGCCTGCCTCACGGAAGCCAACAACTATGCCAAGGAGCGCATCCTGTTCGGGCGCCCGGTGGCTGCCACCCAGGCGGTACAGCTCAAGCTGGCCGATATGGCGCGCCGCATCACCCTGGCGCAGCTGCTGAGCCTGCAGCTTGGCCGCCTGAAGGATGCCGGCAAGATGCAGCCGACCCAGGTTTCGCTGGCCAAGTGGAACAACGTGCGCATGGCGATCGACATCGCACGCGAGGCACGCGACATCCTCGGCGGCGCCGGCATCACTACCGAATACTGCCCGATTCGCCACATGCTGAATCTCGAATCGGTCATTACCTATGAAGGAACAGAGACTGTGCACCAGCTGGTGGTTGGCCGTGAGCTGACCGGTATCAGTGCGTTCTGACCAGCCGCGGCCGTTTCATCGCGACCGCGTGAAATGTCGGTGCTAGGTACAGGCAGCATGCCTGTCGGTCTGCAGCTGGAGACCGAGCGACTGATCCTGCGTCCGCCTCGGATCGAGGACTTCGAGCCGTGGGTCGAGTTTGCCGCCGATGCGGAAACCACGCGCTTCCTCGGTGGGCCGCAGCCGCGTGCCGTGGTGTGGCGCAACTTCCTCACCCTGGTGGGCGCCTGGCAGATCCAGGGCTTCGCGATGTTTTCGGTTATCGAGAAGTCCAGCGGCCGCTGGATGGGCCGGATCGGGCCCTGGAAGCCGGAAGGCTGGCCCGGCACTGAAGTCGGCTGGTCGCTGGCGCGCGAATTCTGGGGGCGCGGTTATGCGCTGGAAGCGGCTCGCACCAGCATCGACTGGGCCTTTGACACATTGGGCTGGGACGAGGTGATCCACTCCATCGCGCCGGACAACCGGTCCTCCATCGTACTGGCCGAACGACTTGGCTCATGCTATCGCGGTACGGGCCAGCTTCCGGAACCGTACGCAGACGAAGCCGTGGGAATATGGGCGCAATCGAAGGCAGACTGGCGCGCCAGGCGCTAGGACCTGCGCGCCCAGCGCTTGCTCAGTAGTTGCACTGGAAGTACAGGACATCCTGCTGGTTCAGCGCTACGGCCTGGCCCAGACTGATGGTGCCGGCCTTGCGCAGGTGCAACTCGTCGCGATGCAGACGCAGTTCGTCGTCTTCGCCCAGCTTCACGTAAGTGCCGTTGGTTGACCGGTCCGACACCACGAAGTGGCCCTTCTTGAACTCGATCATCGCGTGGTTGCGGCTGACCCATTCGGCCTCGATCACCAGGGTATTGCTGGCATCGCGCCCGAGCGTGAAGGGTTCGGAATTCTCGTTCAATTCGATCACCCGGCCGCGGTAGCGCAGGCTGACCTTGATGCCGGTTTCCGGACCCTCATCCAGGCGGATGGCACGCTGCACTGTGGTGATGTTGGAGGTGTCTTCCTGCCAGATCACGTCGACGATCTCGATCGGCAGGAGTTTTCCGGCGACGCGCGCGCGGCCCAGGCCGCGGCTGCGAACCGCGCCGACTGATGTCATTCCCTTGAGCGTGGTTGCCGTGGTGACAATCTGCTCGCGCTTGGCGATGGCGGCCATACGCGCTGCCACGTTGACCGCGTCACCGTAAACGTCGCCGTCCTCGTCGAGCGCATCACCGTGGTGCAGGCCAACGCGGATGGCGACGTTGTCGCGCACGAACTCGGGATCGTGCGCCAGGCGCTTCTGCATGTCACAGGCTGCCAGGACACCCTGCAGGGCAGCCGGAAACGTGCACATGATCTCGTCGCCAATGGTCTTGATCACCCGCCCGCCATGGGCTGCAACGACCTGTGAAAGTGCATCCAGCGTCGCGGAAATGATCCGCCGTGCCTCGACATCGCCGCGCTTTTCGAACAGGCGAGTGCTGCCGCTGACATCGGCGAAGACGATCGTTTGAGGGCGGGATGCGCTCATGGTGCTCCGATCATAGGGCAAAGGCCGCGCCGGAAAAAGCCGGAGCGCTTCCGACACTCTTAAAACGTCGAACAGTGCCCGAAACGGTCATTCATTCCATTGTCCTGGCTACGCTGATGATCTCCTCATCTGACGGAATCACCAGGAAGGCGGCCCCCGCAAGCGGTGTGAACGTGTCGGCGCCGACCACGCGGCGGGTTGGCGTTCCGCCCAGCCCTGCCTCGACCAGGGCAGTCAGCACGCCCTCGCCGACACCGGCGCTGCGCCTTCCCTCGTCGACCACCAGGATGCGCTTGGCAGTGCCTGCCTGCCGGGCAATGAATTTCTCGTTCAGAGGTACCAGCCAACGCAGGTCGACGACCCGAATCGACCAGCCCAGTTCGCGCTCCAGCTGGCGCGCGGCACGCAGGCTCATCGGCACGCCGTTGCCGAAGCTGATGATCAGCAGGTCCTCGCCCTCGCCGCTTTCGGGTGGGTATACCCTGCCCTCGCCCAGCTCCATGTACTGGTCAGGCGGCGGATAGCTGCTCAACCAGGCGCCATCGCCGGCCTCGTGAAGGTCCTTGCTCATATAGAGCGCGATCGGCTCCAGCAATGCGCAGACCCGTCCATCGACCTTCGCCAGCGCCATCATGGTGCGCAGCATGGTGGCAGCATCGTCACCGCGTGAGGGGCAGCCGACTACCAGGCCGGGAATGTCACGCAGTGCAGTGATCGAGTTGTCGTTGTGGAAATGTCCGCCAAAACCACGCTGATAACCCAGCGAGGCAATGCGCATCACCATCGGATTTCGATACTGGCCGTTGCTGAAGAACTGCAGCGAACTGGCCTCGCCGCGGACCTGGTCGCAGGCATTGTGGAAGTAGGCCAGGTACTGGATTTCGGGCAACGGCAGCATGCCCATGTTGGCGTAGCCCTGGGCCAATCCAAGAATCACCGTTTCATCAAGCAGCGTGTTGAATACGCGGCGCCCGGAGAAGGCCTTCTGCAAGCCCTTGGTGACGGTATAGACACCGCCCTTTTGCGCCACGTCCTCGCCGAACAGCAGGGCTTCGGGATACTTGCAGAACAGGTCGTGCAATGCATTGTTGATCTGGATTGCCAGGTGCCTTGGCGGCTGGTTCTCCGGCAGCTTGGCCTCACTGCCAAAAACCTCAAGGCGCCGCTCGGCATAGTCGGTGCGCGAGGCTTCGGCGGAAACGGCCGCCGGTGAGTAGGGCGCCAGCGGCGCCATTACCTCGGCCAGGCCAGTCAACTTGGGTCGGCTGTCGGCATCCTCGGCTGCGGCAAAGCAGCGCTGCCGCATCGCCTCGTATTGCTCCAGGACCTGCGCCTTGCTGAGTAGTCCCGAGGCCAGCGCGATGCAGGCAGAACGCAGCAGCGGATCGGTGGCTTCAACCGCCACCAGTTCTTCGATGCTGCGCCACTCGATCTCGAAGTCGGTTCCGGCATGACCCATGATGCGTGCGGTGCGCAGATGCAGGAACGTCGGGCGCCGACGGCGCCGGCAGTGCTCGATTGCCGCAGCAACCTGCCCGTAGCCCTGCGCCAGGTCCAGGCCATCCGCGTAGAAGTAGTCGAGATCGCGACGCGCAGAAAAATTATGCTCGATCCAGCCGGTCGGCGTCTTCACCGAAATGCCGATGCCGTTGTCCTCGCAGACGAACAGCACCGGTGCCGGCAGCTTCTGGTAGGCAGTCCACGCGGCGGCGTTGAAGGCCGTCTGTGCGGTGGCGTGGTTGCTGGAGGCGTCGCCAAACGAGCAGATCGCGATGCTGTCGTCCGGTATCGGCAGCGAATGGCCGATGCGGCGCGCCTGTTCGATAGCCAGCGCCGTGCCCAGCGCTTTGGGCAGGTGTGAGGCGATGGTGGACGTCTGCGGCAACACCCAGAGCGGCTTCGAACCCCAGACCTTGTGGCGGCCGCCGGAAGCGGGATCGTCCTTGCAGGCAGCGAATGACAGGGCCGAATCCATCACCGGATCCATGCCGGGCAGCTTGCGAAAGCGTTCGGCCATGAAGCCGCCGCTGCGGTAATGCAGGAAAGCAGGATCGGTGTGCCGGGTCAATCGCGCCACCATCGCATTGCCCTCGTGTCCGGAGCTGCCGATGGTGTAGAAAACCTTGTTCTGCACGCGCAGCACACGCGCCATCAGGTCCAGATGTCGCGAGACCAGTTGCGACTCGTACAGCGCCAGGAAATCCGCGGCACTGCAGTCACTGCCAGGGAGAACCGGCTCGCTGAGCTCAGGTGCCTCAGCCACCTCGCCTTCCCACCGCTTCACGAACTCGGTGAAGTTCTGGTCGCAGATTTCGGCACGGTTGAGGCCGCGCATGCGCGGCGGAATCGAATTTGGAACGGCGACCATCGGGCGGACCTTCGGAAAAATCCGCGTAGTGTAAAGCTTGCCGCACCATGATGCTGGCGCGGACAGTTCACGGACCGGACTTCCTTCAAACAGCCGCGCCGCCTGCGGGTCTCAGTATCTGGCTTGCGCGGGTCTGCCTTTGCCAGCTCAATCCAGCCCTACCAGCACTTCGAACTGTCCGCCGGCGTGCCGGTGTAGCCGCGCAGGCCGGTGCTCGACAGGGTAAGGCTTCCGCAGTCGTCCTTTTCCGCCTGCACTCCCTGAGGCGCAGCGGTCAGAGCGTAGGTGGTTGCAGTGCGCTCTGAAGTCACCAGGTACCAACCACCCTCGCTGGTTGCATCGCCCGCAGTGGCGCAAGCCGCATTGGTGTAGGCATTGAATCGGGTGAAGCATCGCTCCAGACGATTGGCTGACTCGGCCAGGGTTGATTGCGCTTCGGAGCGACGGCCGTCGATCACATACTGACTGTAGTTCGGGTAGGCGACGGCGGCGAGTATCCCCACCACCACCACCACGATCATCAACTCGATCAGGGAGAACCCCGCGCTGTGCTGTCGTGTAACGAAACCGGCGGCGCTCATGGCCACAACTGCCGCCAAGAGGTACGACCGGTGCTGCAAGTCTTGCCGGACAGCAGGAGCTGCTCGATCTGGCCACTGCTGCCGGGCGCGTATGCCACGTCAAGCGGGCACTCGGGCGGCGGCGGCGGGCATTCCAGATCCGGATTCTCGGGATCTTCCTCGCAGGTTGGCGGCGGCGAGCCACGCACGATACGCGGCGTGTTGATGATACCAACCGTGGATCGACGACCGCTGGGAGGCACAGGATTGCCCTCCGGATCGGTCACCAGGTCGTCGTCGTCGATGACGCCATCGTCGTTGACATCGAACACCGCGAACGGCGGGCGTCCACCGCCGGCAAGATCCAGGGCCATCAGCCAACTGGTGCCGCCCGAAGCACAGGAATCGCTGGAAGGAATCAGGGTAGCGAAGATGACCAGTCCTTCGTACAGAACGGGCTGAGACACCACGCGCTCACCCTCGAAACCGTTTGCGGGGGAAACCAGGTCGAGGTACCAGCCGCGGCTGTCGGTTGCAGCCTCGGTATCGGTGGTGACACGAATCTCGGTCGGTCCGACAAACCCTTCAGAGAGGATTTCCTGCTCGGTCAGTTCGCTGCGACCATCGACACGGGTCGCATTGTCATCCTCGATCGCGTAGAAGCTTTGCACCGGGCCGGGTTGAACCACCACGATATCGTTCGGTTCGAAGTACTTTCCTGTGCCGAACAGTACGCGTTGACCGATGGTGGAACTGCTGGCTTCGGGTCGAGCCGTGATCGGTTGGCGAGCCGCAGCAGCACATCCGAAGGGCGTGGAGTCGCCCGTAGCGCAGGCGGTGAAAAGCGGCATCGGCGAACCGCCCGAACTGAATGAGGATTCCCATTGGTTGGGGTTTCCGCCTTGCAGGTCAAACTTCCACAGATTGCCCAACAGGTCGCCGGCATAGACGTAATCAGCAATGCGATCACGGTTCACGTCCACACCCAGTGGCGGAGACATGCCATTGGGTGTGGCCGTTGCTTCCTGATTGCTGGCGACGGTGGAGATACGGCTGATCAGGGCGCCGGTCTGCATGTCAACCACAAAGAGCTTGGCTGACTTGTCCAGTCCGTAGCCACTGCCGATGATCGCCCCCCAGCGACCATCGCTCAATCGAACGATGCTGGGACGGCCAAGAACGTAGCCCAGATCCTCATGGGTGAACTCCCACAGCAGCGAGGGCGCCCCGGGATTGGTCACATCGATTCCCACCACGGTGCGGCCGCCGGCGCCGAGCGATGCAACCAACACGGTATTCCAGCGCCCGCTGAAATAAGCGTCGGTTGAGGTGGGCGAGCCATCAACGAAGTAGCGGTGCCGATAGCGTGGCTCGGTGAGTTCGCGCATGGCTGGCACCAGCTCGCTTGGCACGTAGGCCCACTGCTCGATACCGGTTTCCGCGTCAAACGCGTGCAGCATGCCGTCATTGGCACCGACGTAGATCATGCCTGCGCGTTCGCGCTTCGCCTGCACATAGTCAAGGTAGCTGCCTGAGCCTGGTGCGGCGGTGGGGAGCTGCGAGAAGCCGAAATCCTGCGCACCGACATATTCGGGACTTGAGTTGACGATGTCACCCAGGACGCGCGCCCGATCACGGAATACGCCACCGTTGCGCACTTCGCGGGATGCATCACCGCGCAGATAGGCAAGACGCTGTTCACCTAGCCCGTCGACCTGGCCATTCGAGTTTCGATCGAGGGCGTCACGCTGGGCGCTCGTCAGGCTTGCCCAGGCGAAAGGAACCTGGGTATTACCGGCGCCCTTGGTCAGGATCTGCCGGGAGCTTGCCTGCGGAATCAACTGCGACGCGTCCCAGAGCAATCCGCTGATGTTTCCGGACGAGGCAATGCCATATGCCAACAGTTCACCGGTCCAGTTGCCGCTGTTGAAGCGTGCCTGATAGATCTTGCTGTCGGCGTCGACCCGCGTCGAATTGGTCGCGGCGGAAGCCGATGAACTGACTACCGCCTCGGAAATCAATGCCAATGCTTCACGCAGTTTCTGGGTCAACTCCTGGGTGGAGCGCGCATTCAACAATTCGCCACGGCCGTTGACCGCGGCGTGGTAGAGATCGTCAATCTGCTGGCGTCCGGATTCCGCACTGGGATCAGGCCACGCCAGTGGCGTGGTGTGCGCGTCGCGGGTCGTATGGTAGTCCACCCCGAATCGCGTGCCCTCAGCACCAAGCGAGATGGCGAAGGTGCGCATGTGCAGGTCGGTCTCACATGCCAGGTAGGCAGGCGGATTGGTGGAACTGCAACCTGCCGGAACCGGCACCCGCCCGGCAGGAAAGTCGCCATCCCGCAGCCGTGTTTCGTACCAGAGTGCGGCGATATCGCCGAGCGTGTTGCTGTGTGTGTCCTGGAACGGCGAGCCCCAGTCGCCGTCGACGTTGCCGACGTTTGGCGCCGTGGAGAACTGGGTGGAATAGCCGTCGGTGAACTGCATCGCGAAGTTGTGCTGGCACGAGGCCGTGATCACATCTTCGTTGCCGTCGAACTGCTCGCCCGCATGGTTCAGGCCCTGGCGGTTCGGGGTTCCCTGGTTGGCTCCGATGATGCTGTAGAAATAGTCGTACAACGCACCACGGCTGCTGTCCAGATCCCACATCGTCACGTCATCGCGCGTGTTGATCGTGAAAGAGCCGGCACGGATGTTCTCCAGGCTCTGGAATGCTTCGCCAAGACCTGCGCGCAGCGCGAGGTGACGCTTGCGGTGATAGCTGAACCAGTTGGCGAAGTTCTGCATTTCGTCAGCGTAGCTGCGGCCGCTGGGGAAGGTATTGCCCGCCTTGATCTCGTAGCGCTTGAGACAGACGCCACCCGGAGCAATCGCGTCTACGCCGCGGCCGCTCAGGTCGCTCTGGTTGGCGACCGACCAGTCGTCATGGAAAGTCTCGTAGGTCGCTGCGCTTGGGGTGGCGCAATTTCCCGACCCCAGCCAGGTCCCCAAGCCGATCGAGCTGGTGATCGGCATGTAGTAGGTCGCCGGATAGTAGTTGAAGGCCTGCAGGCGATCCCTGCCGGACACTTCGTCACCTGGATTGCCGCTCGCATCGGGTCGGCGCATTCCGCTCCTGATCCGGAAGCGCCAGTCGTCGCTGCTGTTGTTGTAGTTGTCGACTGTCAGGTTGAGAGTCTGGCTGCCAGAGACTGCCGGGTCGGACTTGGCCGCGGTCGGTGGCATGTCCGACCAAGTGCTCGATCCGATGTTTACCCAGGGTCGATAGGTAACCAGCGGATTGTAGTACTGCGGGTTGAAGGCCGTGCTCCGAGCAAACGCGTATTCAGGCCGGGGCGGCAGGATATTGCCATTGGTGGAGTTGGAAGCGTAGACCATGTTGCCGCTGCCGCGGCCGGTCGGAAACAGATAGGAGAAGCGGTCATTCTGGAACGTGTTGTACAGCACGCCATCGCTGTCGACCAGGTTTTGCCGGGAGTCATTCCAGTGCAGGATGCCATCTGCACTCTTCGGGAAACCCACTTCCCAGTCCATGCTGCCCGAATCATCGATGGCAACCAGCAGGTTGGACTTGGCCGCGTTGGCCACGATCAACGGATTCTGCGCGATCTCGGCCGAAGATCCTGCCGCGAAGGTCAATGCGGCTGTTCCGAGAAAAACGCTGGCGGCGAGGGAATTGCAGCGCATGAGGATCACTCCTTGGTAAGCGGACTTCGTCGCCAATCAGCGGCGCTGAAAAGTGGACTGCAGGATGACGTTGGTCGATGCGACGCCACCCACAGCACGCGCCGAAACGCGGAATGCGCGGATGTCTGTAACAGGAGCGGAGGCATCAAGACTGCCGTCGGGGTCGGCAACGTGGCCCAGATCTTCGATGGTCAGCCGAGGGCTTTGCGCCACATCCCAATAGTCGGCATTGATCGGAAACTCGATGGCGACGGCGCCACCCCAATCCTGGGGCCGGCGCAGGGACGGTGCACGCATGCTTGGTGTGGGGTAGTAGTACCAGCCAGGCAGGCTCCCAGGGTCGGGCAATGTGGCAGACACCAGGCGGCTTTCACCGAAGCGCAGCGCGGCTTCGGCTGCCTGCAGTGCGATGTCCAGGTCGCGCGAATTACCCGACATCTTTTCCTGCTGAGTGGAAAGGCGCATCGCGGTTATGCCCACCAGGGTGAGTACCACCAGCATCATCAGGCTGACCACCAGCACCGCTCCACGCTGCGCGTGTGGGCTGTTTCTCATTTCGCGAGTCATGGCTGTCGTCCTCAAAGCATGCGATTGCGTAGCGCGATGGTGCTTTCGAACACGCGCCGCTGGCGGCGATCGTCGATCGGATTCAACTCGGTAGCTGCGACCTGGTAGGTCTGGGAGTCCGAAGAATCGGCAAACTCATCAGGCGACCGGATAAGCAGACCCACGCGCACAGAAACCACGCTGTTCCAATCGGTCACGGCACTGGCAGCGATGTAGCGGTCAACAACGAGATTGCCCGAATCGTCAACGCCGTAGGCAACCTGGAACGACTCGACGTGGGAGATCAACTCTTCAGTCACCAGTTCGCGTCCTTCGAGAAACTCGCGGTACAGGGCAGGTGCACCGTCACTTCCCTGCCCGACGAAGTAGGCGTAGCTTCGAACTCTGGCGATCTCGGTGCCTTCGCCGAACGCCGTCACCGGTCCACGAGCATTGATGTTGCTCGCGTTGCCGGGCGTATGACCGCCACCCTGGGATCCAACCACGTTGATCTGCGTGGCCGAGGTCGACACATTCGTGGCCTGGAAGATCTGCATCTGCATGCAGTCGGTCACCATCACGATATCGCCGGTTCCAATTTCGTTGGTCTGCCCAGTCTCTGGGAGGGACACGAAAATCTGGCTTCCCGAAGTGAAGGGCGCAATCAGGGGCAGGCTGTTGGGCGACACCGAACGGACGATAAGGACGTCACTGCCAGGGATTGCGCGGGCGGCGATCTGCGAGGTGCCGGAACCGCCGGAAGCAGGAAGTGCGGGAGTCCAGCTACCGCCTGGCGTTGGATACGTCGCTCCTATGGAATAGCTGTCGTCTGGCGCAGTGCCCCCGGCTTCGTGCCCCGATACACCGATCTCGAAATCATAGGGATACGCCGTACTGTTGAGGTAGCTACGGATGGTTGCCGGCCGTGCCGCATAGCCGCGACTGCCGCAACCGCTGAACCCGGCCATGCGTACGTCTCGCGCCACGAGCTCCAGCGCAAAGCGCCCGGTTTCCTGCAGCTGCCCGTTCTGGGTCTGGCTGAGGAACGAAGCCTTGTTGGCAAGGTAGTACTGCCCGGCGGCACCGATGACCAGCAAACCCAGAACCATCCCGATCATCATCTCGATCAGCGAAAATCCCTGGACGCGGGCCAACCTCTGTGTTGTGACCAGTCGATTCATGTCAAAGCCCCGTGGTCACGCGAAAGATCAGCAGACCGTCGGCAGAAGCGTTCTCGCTGCCGTCGTCGCCCCTGGCATCGTCCCAACGCACTTCCACCAGAACCACGCGATTGCTTGTGGATACGGTGATCGCGCCTTCTCCGCCCGGCAGTTCTCTCGCCAGGCGTTCTTTCCAGCTTGCAAGGTCGTCAGCCGCGACGCTGCCGGTGCCGGCGGCCTCACTGAATGCAATGTCGTAGTCGCCGGACAACGCAGCGACGCGATTGGCTCGCATCCGTTCGATGGCGTCGTGCGCCAGAAACGTCGCCTGGGTGCGCAGGTAAGAATTGTGATTGTGCTTGAGGCTGGCAACCTGCAGGCCGGCGAGGCCCAGCAGGCCCACGGCGAGCAAGACAATGGCAACGAGCACCTCGATCAGGCTGAACCCGCGGGAACGCTTGTTATGACTCAGGCGCATGACAACCTCTTGGTCGCTACGTGGCCAAGGCGGTTGATCGAGATTTCCCGCTTCTGATCGCCGCTGCAGTGGGGTATGTCCAGGGTGAAGGTGCGCGCCGCGCCCGGTGCACTGCTCCATGTCGCGGTGCCGTTCGGATGAAAGCGCAGATAAGCGGCGTCGCCGCTGAAGCTGGCATTGCCTTCCAGCGGATACCAGATGCGAATGAGTCGGGCATCGGTTGCGCTTTCAGGTGCGACAGGCGTGCCGCTGCTGTTTGTGTCCTCGAACACCATCCAGCCGCCGTTCCAGGTCTGCCCGGCATTGCAGCTACGCTGATTTGAGCTGGAGCACAGCGTGACAGGCATGCCGCGCTTGATCGCTTCGCCGCGCGCTGCGTGAATTGCGGTGACGAAGTCGTTCACCTGCGCCGCGATGCGGTTGTTCTGGATCATGGTGTTGAAACTCGGCACCGCTGCTGCCATCAGGATGGCGGCGACCGCAACGGTGACCATCAATTCAATCAGCGTGACGCCCTGCTGCCGATGCCTGGCGCTGTCGGCGCTGCAGGCTCGCAGTCTGACCTGTTCCTGTAACTCACTCATTCTTTCGGTCCCCCGACCCAACAGCCTTGCAAGGAACGCCGTCGCGGTTGACGGACGTTTCGATGGCGCGCTTTTTACCAGCAGGCCGGGCGTTTTTCCGCACTGACCCGGTAAACATTTGTGACAGGGCTTTGGTTACACATGTGACAGCGCTCACACTCGCTGCGACAAGCTGCTCGAACGCCCGCGCCGCCTGTGGTCTGGATGGGAACGCACAGCTGGCGCGCGCCGCGGCAGGCTTTGCAAACAAGTGTGAATCTGTCGTTCAGGTTGCCGGAAGCGAGACGCCGTGCGGCGAATTCGCCCTGTTTTGCGCAAGGAAAATGGCCGGAATCCGCCGTTCAGGCTCTCAGCAGACCTTGCATTCCTCGGCCTACCGCCGCAAAGCCAAATGCGGCCGTGACGTGGCTGGCGGCGCCCAGTCCCTGTCCGCACTCCAGGCGCAGTGAAACATCCGGGTCCAACACAGGCCGCTGACCACAGACACTGCCGTCAGGCTGCGGGTATTGCACGTTCTCGAGCGAGAACACCGCAGGCACCCCGAACGAGCGCTTGGGGTTGCGCGGGAAGTTGAACTCGGTGCGAAGCTTCTTGCGCACCAGCGCCAGCATGGCATCGTGCTCGGTTCGGCTCAGGTCGCGCAAAATGATCCTGGTAGGGTCCGTGCGACCTCCGGCGGAGCCCACGGTGATCAAGGGGATTCGTCGACGCCGGCAGAACGCGATGGCTTCCACTTTGACCCGGAAACTGTCGCACGCGTCGATCACCAGGTCGAAATCCTGCACCAGGTGCCGTTCCAGGCTCGCGACGGTTAGGAACTCGGGCAGTGCTTCAATCCGTACGGTCGGGGAGATGGCGCGCGCGCGCTCTGCCAGCACGGAGACCTTGCTGCGGCCAAAATTGCCTTGCAGGGCATGCAGCTGTCGGTTGGTGTTGCTCAGGCATACATCATCGGCGTCTATCAGGGTCAGATGCCCCAGCCCGGAGCGCACGAATCCTTCCACCACCCAGCTTCCGACACCGCCTACACCAATCACGCATACCCGGGCACGGGCAAATCGCTCCAGCGAACCGATCCCATATAAGCGCTCGATGCCGCCGAAGCGGTCTCGATCGATCTCGTGATGCTGTACAACCTCATTCATCGCTTCAATTCTATACTGCGACTTCTTCCCTGCCCCGCCGAGAACCATGCGTCTGCCTGTACCGCGCCGACTGCGTCGCTACGCCGAGAAACTAAGCTTCCCGCGCCTGTTCCTGCTGACCGGCGGGCTGTTCCTGGTGACGCTCGTGGTTCCGGACCCATTGCCTTTCGTGGACGAAATTCTGCTCGGCCTGTTGACCCTGATGGTAGGCAGCATCCGACGTCGCTCGTCTCGCGCTCAGGATGGCCCGGACGACCGTTTGAACACGAGATAGCGTGCCGCGACAAAGTTGACGCTCATGCCAGCCAGGGCTCCCCCCGCCACGGCGAGAGCCGGCCAGGTTCGCAACCAGGGCCACAGCGCCAGACAGGCTGCGTATACGGCGTAGTTGACGATCAGGCCGACGCTATTGCCGGCAAGATAGCGAGCCAACTGGTGCCAACGACCATCATCGCGATGGTCTGCGAAGGTGATTCGCCGGTTGTAGGCAAAGGTAAAGGCAATGGCGAGACAAACCGCGACGGCGCGTGCCACAAACGGATCGGTGCCGGCAAACTGCACCAGCACCTGGGTAACGCAGGCATCGATCAGAAAACCGAGACTCCCGGCGATCGAGAAATGCAGGAGCTGTCGGTGCAGCATCAGGGTGCGCCGAAAACTTCCTGCATCTTGGCAAGATTGGGTGCGAGGATCACACCGCGCTCGGTTACCAGGGCATCCACCAACTCAGCCGGAGTGACATCGAAAACCGGATTCCAGGCGTCGATGCCCTCGGCGACCGTGCGGTGACCGGCGATTGAGAGCAATTCGTCACCCGACCTGAGTTCGATCTCGATACCGGCAGCATCTGCTGTATGCATGTCGACTGTCGACGATGGCGCCACGACCATGAAACGCAGCCCGTGATAGCGCGCCGCGATGGCCAGGGCGTAGGTGCCGATCTTGTTGGCCACGTCGCCATTGGCGGTAATGCGGTCTGCGCCCACCACGATCCACTGGACCGCGCCGCTGCGCATCAGGAAACCCGCGGCGGCGTCCGCGATCAGCGTCGCGGCGATGCCGTCCTGCTGCAGTTCCCAGACTGTCAGTCGCGCACCCTGAAGCCAGGGGCGGGTTTCGCCGGCGTAAACCCTGGCGATTTTTTGCTGAGCCACTCCGGCCCGGATGACGCCCAGAGCAGTTCCAAATCCAGCGGTGGCCAGCGAACCGGTGTTGCAGTGGGTAAGGACTCCTGCGCCAGGCTCGATCAACGCGGCTCCGAGCATTCCCATCGCGCGGTTGGCAGCCAGATCCTCGGTCTCAATTTTCCTGGCCGCTGCCTCCAGCGCGTCCCGCCAGTCCGCGCCCAGATCACGCATGCTTGCACTCAGCCGGTCCAGCGCCCAGGCAAGGTTGACTGCCGTTGGACGCGACGCCCGCAGACGGTCCATGTCGTCCGCCATCAAACCCAGGGCCGTCCTTCCATCCGGAGCCTGTATCTGACGCGCCGCAAGCACCATGCCCCAAGCTGCCGCAATGCCGATGGCCGGAGCGCCCCGCACGGTCAGGTCGCGAATTGCATCGGCAACGTCCGCTGCCGTGTGGCACAGCCGGAAGTCCTGTGAGAACGGCAAGGCCCGCTGGTCCAGCAGGGCAAGGTGGTCCTGTCGCCATTGCACGGCGCGAACCCGGTCGTAACGGGAGAAATCCATTGAGGCAGGCTTCCTGGGGTCGGCGCGAAGGTTAGCAGGTGACGCACCGTGACTGGGCAGCTGTGACGAGCTTTCCTGCTGGCGCGATGAAGGCGTGGTCGAAGCGTGAGCGATACGGCGCTATGCTGCGGCAATGAGCACATCCCGCAAGCCTGCCAGCAAGACTGCGGTTCGCCCTGCCAGCGCCCGGATACCGGATGCCGAGCGGGACCTGCGATTCTCCAATGCCCTGCACGGTGCTTGTCTCAAGTCCGGTGCCGCGGCCGCCGTGGGCGCCCTGTCCGGAAAGCTCCCATTGATTGGGAGGCTCGCTCCGGCAGTGCTTGGACAGATCGCCGACCCGGCGGCGCTGAGCCGGATTCAGCAGCAACTGGTCGACGAGACCTTGTCCATTTACGACATCGAGCTGGGCCCTGCCGAACGCCAGGGCGTGATCCTGATCGCCACCGCTGCAAATGTCACCGCCAAGGAGTTTTCGCGTGGCACCTTGAACCGACTGGTGCGCGAAGTGGCGGGAGACATCGGGTCAGCGCTGCTGCTGAAGGTGCTGCCACTTGCCGGACTGGTTGCGGAAGTTGCAGCCGCCATTGCCAGCACCTATTCAGTCGGGCGTCGAACCCAGGCCCTGAGTCAATTCGGAAAGGATGGCCCCAGAAATCTTGGCGAGCTATTGCGCGGTCTGAGCGGCATCGACGAGAACCGTCTGCTGGTGTGGACCAATGAAGCGCTCGCGCTGGCGCTGAATCCTTTCCGTCGCATGCTGTCCGCGATGCGGCCATTTGCATTGCTGCCGAAAGCTGCACCTTCCACCACGGAAAAGCGTCGCCCGGCACGCCGGACAACGCCGAAGTCAGCCTCGGCCACGCCCACGGCCAAAACCAAGGTCAAGAAGCCCAGGAAACGTCTGAGCTAGTCAGAGGTTTCACCGGACAGGGATGGCCGGCTCGCGAGACAAATGCGTGAGCGATTGATTTGGCGAAGCCGAGTCCGGACCTGTGCCGGACTCGACGTGCACTGCCAGCCTGTCCTGAGCCTGACGAAGGGCCTGTCCTGAGCCTGACGAAGGGGCCAGGATGGACATGCTCAGCCCATTCCTATCGAATCGAAAACTCCGCGCGGCAGCCGCGAGTCACCCAGACTTCGTTGCGGTTCCAGCCCCAGCTCAGGTTGAAGGTGCAGGGTGCGGCACTGAGGCGCCTCACCAGTTCTACGTCGCGCGCTCGACTTACGCGGCAACGTTGCAACTCACCGTGTTTCGATTCACAGACCAGGCGGCGGGCAGGTCCCTGTGCAAAACGACTGACTGCGAACTCGGCCTTGCAGTTTCCCTTTACCCAGATGCCAGCATGGTCCCAGCCCCAGGTTTGCTGCGCCCGGCAGTTGTTGCGTGAGGTTTCGTGAACCAGGGTTACCCCGCCTCGCGTGTCCGCCGGACAATAGTTGCGACGCTTCTTGTAGGACTCGCAGACCACGGTATCGACTTGCCCTCCACCCGGCGGTCGCCAGCCACCATCGGGCCGGTCTCCACCCGGCCTGCCATGACCGGCGTCACCCAGCATGAACTCGCCGCGACAGCCATTCGAAACCCAGATGCCCCGTGCATCGTAGTCCCAGGTCCGGCCCTGGTCGCAGCGTGCCTGGGACAATTGCCGCTTCAACACCACACCACCGCGGGTGTCGGCCCGGCATTCATTGCGGCGACCATCCTGCGAGCCGCAGATCACGCCGTCACCGAAAGCCTTGGATCCAGAATCCTGTGCCTCGATCGCACCTGATGCACACCAGACGATCAATCCCAGGCCCAACCAGCCTGCTGCGCGCATTGTCGTTCCTCCTCGCGGCGGCCCAATGCCACCCGTTAACTGCGAGAATAGGCGCATGCGCAAGAATGGCAAGCCGCTATCACGGCTTGCCGGAGCGCTGCCGGCCATGCCGGAGGTGGACGTTCAACTCGACTTTGGGTTAGTCGCCGAGGCTTTTCGGCTAGCGGCGGTTTGATCGACGGAGGCATGGCACTGCATGAGGGTTCTGACTGGCTTCGTGCTCGCCGCGGCCCTGCTCGCCTGGGTCGTCTTTGCGGTCGCCGATGGCGTGGACGAACTGGTGGAAGACAGCCAGGCCGTGGCCCAGTCACACCAGGTGTTGCAGACGGTCCGTAGCGCATACGCCGAAGTGCGTGACGCCGAGTCGTCGCAACGCGGCTTTCTGCTGACCGGCTCAGAGGACTACCTTGTTGAGTTCTATGCGAGCCAGCCTGCGGCGATGCGAATTCTCGGCGAGCTGCTGGAGTTGATGGGCGACGACCCCATCCGTCGCGCTGAGGTCAGAAAGCTGTCCAATCTGGTTACCGATCGTGTTCGGTTGCTTGATCAGGTTGCTGCAACCCGAACCCGGTCGGGATTCGATGCGGCGCTTGTCGAGCTGGTCGCTGCGCGTGGCAGTGAGCTGATGGAACAGATCGCCCAGCAAGCCTACGAAATCGAGATTTCAGAGCGTGCACGACTGGCGCGGCGTTACGAGCGGTCCGAGCAGACCGCCCAGAGCCTGCGGCGATTCGCCGCTTCCGGCGTGGCGCTCAGCCTGATTGTGCTGGTGATCGTATTCGGCTTGCTGCTGCATGAAAACCGCGCGAGAACCAAAGCTCAGCGCGCCGAATCGGTGTCGCGCCTACGCCTCGAGGAAAATCTCCTCGCCATGCAGCGCGCCTCACGCGAATTGCAGGAATTGAGCCGCTTCGGCGGGATGCTGCAGAGTTGCAGGTCGATCCTGGAGGCCATCCTGCTGAGTCGCGATTCCCTTGCCCGGCTGCTGCCCGGCATGGGTGGAAGCATCTACCTGATTGACGACCAGGAGGTAAAGGCACAAGCCCAGTTCGGTCACCCCTGCGCCCCGACCGCGGCGAGCATGTCCCCGGACGACTGCTGGGCGCTGCGACGTGGACAAACCTATGCCCTGGATCGCCTCAACCCGGATACCAAGTGCGCACATCTGGACTTGCCGGCAGTCTCGCGCCCGGTGTCCACGCTCTGCATTCCACTTTCCGCGCAAGGCCGCAACCTGGGGCTCATCACGCTCAGTGGAATTCCGGGCGATGCGGGACTTGCCGGGGTGGACCTGGCCCGGGCCGCCGCCGAGCAGCTCTCGCTGTGTCTGTTCAACCTGCAGCTGCAGGAGTCGTTGCACGCACAAACAATACGCGACCCGCTGACTGGCCTCTACAACCGGCGCTTTCTTGAAGAAGCACTGGCGCGCGAGGTTGCTCGCTGCAGCAGAGCAGAAAAACCCATGGCGGTGGCGATGTGTGATATCGACCATTTCAAGCCGTTCAATGACACGTTTGGCCACGATGGCGGCGATGCAATGCTGAAGGCATTCGCCAATCTGCTGCACGATAGTGCGCGTCGCGAAGACATCATCTGCCGCTACGGCGGCGAAGAATTCACCCTGATCCTGCCCGAAGCCGACGCAAACAGCGCGATGCGGCGACTTAACCAGTTGCGCGAGGCTACCGCCGCGATGCGCGTGACACATCTTGGCCAACAGCTCTCTCAGATCACCGCGTCATTCGGACTTGCCATGTTGGAGACGCACGGCGACTCGGCCGAGTCCCTGTTGCGGGCCGCCGACACCGCCCTCTATCAGGCCAAGGCCAATGGGCGCAACAGCGTGGTGCTGGCTTCGAACTGACGGTCTCTGACGCACTTGCCCGTCGTGTGCCCCTGATAGACTTCGCGATCTGCCCAAGCATTCCGGTTCCGCATGAGCATTCCTTCCCTATTTCGCGCCTTCCGCATCCATGACGGCGTGCAAGGTCATCATGCTCAGGTCGAGAGCATCAACCTCGATCAGCTGAGCGCTGGTGAAGTGGTGATCCGGGCCGCGTGGTCGAGTGTCAACTACAAGGACGCCCTGGCGGGAAGCGGCAAGGGCAAGATCCTTCGCAGTTTTCCCCTGGTTGGTGGAATCGATGTGGCGGGAACTGTGGTTGCGTCGACCGATCCAGCACTGCGCGAGGGCGACCAGGTGTTGTGCACCGGCAGTGGACTGTCGGAGAGCCGCGATGGCGGTTACAGCGAGTACGTGCGACTGCCAGCCAAGTGGGTAATTCCGCTGCCCACGGGTCTCAGCCTGCGAGAGGCGATGATCATTGGAACCGCTGGTTTCACCGCGGCCTTGAGCGTGTTCCGCATGCTGCAGAACGGCCAGGATCCGTCGCAGGGGCCGATCGTGGTGACTGGCGCCAGCGGCGGAGTTGGCATGCTGGCCCTCGACATTCTCAGCCGCGCCGGTTTTGAGGCGCACGCCATTACCGGCAAGTTCGAACACCTCGATTTCCTCACCAGCCTTGGCGCCAGGCAGGTGGTTTCGCGGCACGAACTCTGGTGGGGTCAGCGTCCGCTCGAGAACGCAGTCTGGGCCGGTGCCATCGACAACGTCGGCGACGAGATGCTCGCCGGCCTGACCCGCGTAATTCGGCCTTACGGGAACATTGCGAGCTGCGGCCTGGCTGGGGGCCACGAGCTGCACACCACGGTGATGCCCTTCATCATTCGCGGCGTTTCCCTGCTGGGCATTGCATCGGCGGGAACTGCCCGGCCAATCCGGGATGAAGTCTGGGCGCGGCTGTCCTGCGACTGGAAACCAGCGCATCTGGAGCGAATCTGCACCCGCGAGGTCGATCTGGATGGCCTTGCCGGGGTGTTCGCCGGTATGCTCGCCGGAGACAGCTTCGGCCGAACCCTGGTGCGCTTGCCATGATGGCTTCGACAGCCACGGGTCTTGGGGCTAGACTCTAGCCCCATTACAATTGCAACGGTCGTCTCCGGTCCGAACCGGTAGCGCCAGTCCATACCAACAGTGAGGCAGACATGGCACGTGTCCTGATCGTCGACGATTCCCCGTCCCAACTTGCGGGAATGAAGCGCATCATCGAAAAAATGGGGCATGAGACCCTGAGCGCCGAAGACGGCGCCTCCGGCGTCGATGTAGCCAAGAAAGAGCTTCCCGACCTCATCCTGATGGACGTGGTCATGCCGAACCTCAACGGCTTCCAGGCAACGCGTAATATTTCCAAGGATCCCACCACCTCGCATATCCCGATCGTTTTGGTCACGACCAAGGATCAGGAAACCGACCGCGTGTGGGGTCTGCGTCAGGGCGCCAAGGCCTATCTGACCAAGCCGGTCAACGAAGCTGCGCTGGTGAAGCTGGTCAAGGAATTGATCGGCGGCTAAGCGACGCATCCATTGCAGATGTTTGCAGAAAGGCGGAACGGCAACGTTCCGCCTTTCGCGTGTTTGGGCAACTGCGCGAGGTTCGGATCAATCGCTGGCAATCAGCGGGCCGCCGGTTTGGCACTGAAGAGCCAGGATCAAGAGCTGCAACGCAGAGGCGCAGACGACGCAGAGACGCGCAGAGAGAAGCAAAGCGAGAATGCATGAGTGGCCTGAGGCGAGCCTCGGGCACACGAGCACAATGAACCCGCGGGTACATCCGGAAATCAAATTTCAACTAAAGCGCGGGCTTACACTCGGCCCGGCGTGGGGAGCGAGCGGAATGCCAGGTTTCGCGTCGGGCCACTCTCAGCTCTTCTCCGCGTTCTCCGCGTTGATGCTCTTGCTCTGCCTTGCTCTACCACTTTCTTTCGCTCTTCTCTGCGCGTCTCTGCGTTCTCTGCGCCTCTGCGTTGCAACTCTTGATCTGGCTGCGTGAACCGCTGCAGTGACTCAGGACTTGCGCGGGTCGTAGCCTTCAAACGCCGCAGCAAGCTGTTCGTAGGCGGCCTTCTGCGCATCGTCCGAGGGCGCCGGCGCGCGCACTTCCAGGATCACCAGCTGATCGCCAGCCGGACTGCCAGGCAATCCGCGTCCGCGCAGTCGCAGTTTGCGACCGCTGTCGGAACCTGCGGGAATCTTCAGATCGACGGCTCCGCCGAGTGTAGGAACTGGCGCCGTGGTGCCGAGCGCCGCCTCCCATGGGGCCAATTGCAGGTAAAGCAACACGTTGCGCCCGTCCAGTTCGAACATCGGGTGGGCACGGTAGGCAATTTCCAGCAGCAGATCACCGCCCCGCCCACTCTGGCCGGCGAGACGAATGACCTGGCCCTCGGCAATGCCCGGTGGAATCTTGACTTCCAGGGTCCGGCCGTCAACCTGGATGCGCTCGCTGCCACCGCTGAATACGCGCTCCAGGCCCAGCTCCAGGCGCGCACGCATGTCCGGATTGGCACGAACGCGGGGGCCTGCCTGAGGGCGGCCGGCGCGGGCGCGTCCGAACAGGCTTTCGAAGAAATCGCTGAAATCACCACCACCACCACCGAAGATGTCGCCGACATCGACTCCGTCACCAAAGCCTGGCGGCGGGCGGAACTCCTCGCCCGGGCGATAGCCGCGCGCGCGCAGTTGGTCGTAGGAGGCGCGCTTGGTCTTGTCGCGCAGCACCTCATAGGCCTCGTTGACCGCCTTGAAGCGCTCTTCGGCATCGGCCTCCTTGCTGACATCCGGATGCAGCTTGCGCGCCAGGCGCCGGTAGGCGGACTTGATTTCGGCTTCGCCAGCGCTCGGTTCGACGCCGAGGGCGGCGTAGTAATCCTTGAATTCCATGGGCTCTACTTTGATCGAGTTGGACCGATACGAAAAGGCCCGCGTGTGCGGGCCTTTTCGGCGAAGCCTCCGGCAAGCCTCACTCGCCGTTGACGGCGATGCGTCGCGGCGTGGTTTCCGGGCGTTTCGGGATGAAGATCTCCAGCACGCCATTCTTGCCTTGCGCGCTGATGCCTTCCGGGTTGGCGCTGTCGGGCAGCGCAAAGCGGCGATAGAACATGCCGTGCGAGCGCTCGATGCGCGAGTAGCGCTCGGTTTCTTCGCGCTTTTCGGCGCGGCGTTCGCCCTTGATCGACAGGATGCCCTTGTCCATGTGGATCTCGATGTCCTTCGGCTCCACGCCGGGGATGTCGGCCAGGATCACGAAACGGGTCGCCTCTTCGCGCACGTCGACGCGTGGCACCCATTGGCTGGTCACGACATTGGACTGGTCTGCATCGCTATCGGTGAGGAACTTGTCGAACACCTGCTTCAGTTCGTCCTGCAGGTTGGTCTGGAGGTTCCAGGGGTTGTAGCGGGTGATGCTCATGATGGTCTCTCCTCGTGCACTGCGGTCCTTGCGACCGCCCTGTTCGCTAAGTGGGTTTGGCCACATCGTTTTCAAGATCCCCGCGGTATGATCTTGCTCCCCAATCCCAACTCAGGAATCACCCGCATGAGCATCCAGATCGGCGACACCCTGCCCGACGTGACCGTCAACCTGATCAAGGACGGTCCCCAGGCCGTCAAGACCCACGAGGTACTTGGCAAGGGCAAGGTGGTGCTGTTCGCAGTGCCCGGCGCCTTCACCCCGACCTGCTCGGCCAAGCACCTGCCCGGCTATGTCGAGCATTTCGCCGATTTTCAGAAGCACGACGTCAAAGTGGCCTGCGTAGCAGTCAACGACGCCTTCGTGATGGACGCCTGGGGCAAGAGCCAGAACACGCCCGAGGGCCTGATGCTGCTGGCTGACGGCAACGGCGACTTCACCCGCGCCCTGGGCCTGGAACTGGACGCTACCGGCTTCGGTATGGGCCTGCGCGCCAAGCGCTTCGCCATCTATGCAGAGGATGGCGTGGTCAAAGCGGTACATATCGAAGCGCCCGGCGAGTTCAAGGTCTCCAGCGCCGAATTCATGCTGGAGCAGCTTGCCGCCTGATCGCCGGCTTCGGCGACAAAGCTCCCCAAAACAAAACCCGCCGAATGGCGGGTTTTGTATTTGAGCGACGCCGCCTATCAGGCGGGGCTTTCAGGTTGATCAGGGCTGGCCACGGTCGGCACGGCGGAATCGTCCTCCGGCAACACCTCGTCGACCAGCGCATCCACACGCTCGATTGCCTGCAGGGTTTCTTCGGCGCCCAGGCGGATCAAAGTGACGCCCTGGGTATTGCGGCCGACCTGGCTGACTTCCGATGCGCGGGTCCGCACCAGGGTGCCCTGGTCGGAGATCAGCAGGATCTCGTGCTGCTCGGTCAGCTGGATGGCGCCGACCAGTGCGCCATTGCGGGCGCTGGTCTGGATCGCGATCACGCCCTTGGTGCCGCGCCCCTTGCGCGGGTACTCGTCCAGCGAGGTGCGCTTGCCGAAGCCGTTGGCGGTGGCAGTAAGTACATCGCCGTCACCATCGACCACGATCAAGCTGACCACGTCCTCACCCTCGGCCAGGCGCATGCCGCGCACGCCGGTGGCGGTGCGGCCCATCGAGCGAACCTCATCTTCGGCAAAACGCACGGCCTTGCCATGCGAAGCAAACAGCATGATGTCGCGAGTGCCGTCGGTGAGCTGGACGTCGACCAGGGCATCGTCGTCGTCCAGGTTGATGGCGATCTTGCCGCGTGACAGACGGAAGGCGTACTCGGTCAGCGGGGTCTTCTTGACCGTGCCGCGCCGCGTCGCGAACAGCACGTAGAAGCCTTCCGCATACTCGCGTACGGGCAGAACCGCCTGCACCTTTTCCTCGGCTTCCAGCGGGATCCAGTTGATGATCGGGCGGCCGCGGGCGTTCGGACCGGCCTCGGGTATCTGATAGACCGGCAGCCAGAACACCCGCCCGGTGCTGGTGAAGGTCAGCAGGGTGTCGTGGGTGTTGACCAGCCAGAGCTGCTCGATGAAATCCTCTTCGCGCGTCGCCGCCGCCGAACGGCCGCGACCGCCACGGCGCTGGGCGCGATAGGCGCTGGCCGGCTGGCGCTTGGCATAGCCGGTGTGCGACAGGGTCACGACCACGTCTTCCGGTGCGATCAGGTCGAGGATGTCGAGATCTTCTTCGCTCTGGCGGATCTCGGTGCGGCGCGCGTCGCCGTACTCTTCCAGCAGATTGCGCAGCTCGGTGCGGATCACTTCCAGCAATACGTCGGGATTCTCGAGGATCTCGATCAGCGCGCGGATCACGTCGAGCAGCTGCCGGTATTCGTCGGTGAGCTTTTCCTGTTCCAGCCCGGTCAGGCGGTTCAGGCGCATCTCCAGGATTTCCTTGGCCTGGATCTCCGACAGTTGGTAGCCGTCCTCGAGCAGGCCAAGTCCGACGGCCAGTTCCTCGGGGCGCGAGGCCTCGGCACCGGCGGCACCCAGCAGGGCGCCGACCATGCCGGCGTCCCAACGCCGTGCCAGCATGCGCTCCTTGGCCATGGCCGGGCTGTCGGAGGTCTTGATCAGCTCGATCATCTCGTCGATGTTGGCGAGCGCGACCGTCAGGCCCTCGAGGATGTGGGCACGCGCACGCGCCTTGCGCAGTTCGAAGATGGTGCGACGCGTGACCACTTCGCGGCGATGCCGGACGAAGGCTTCCAGCATCTGCTTGAGGTTCAGCAGCTGCGGCCGCCCATCCACCAGGGCCACCATGTTGATGCCGAACACCGACTCCATCTGGGTCTGCGAGTAGAGGTTGTTCAGCACCACATCGGCGCTTTCACCGCGCTTGACCTCGATGAAGATGCGCATGCCGTCCTTGTCGGACTCGTCGCGCAGCTCGGAGATGCCTTCCAGGCGCTTTTCCTTGACCAGCTCGGCGATCTTCTCGATCAGCCGCGCCTTGTTCACCTGGTACGGCAGCTCGGTGACGATGACGGCCTCGCGACCGCTGCGCTCGTCGACCTCGATCTCGGCGCGCGCGCGCATCCGCACCCGGCCACGGCCACCATGATAGGCAGCGTGGATTCCGGCGGTGCCGTTGATGATGCCGGCGGTGGGGAAATCGGGGCCTGGAACCAGGTCCATCAGTTCGCCGATGCCGATCTCCGGATTGTCGATCAGGGCGATGGTGGCGTGAATGATCTCGCTTAGGTTATGCGGCGGAATATTGGTGGCCATGCCCACCGCGATGCCGGCCGAACCATTGACCAGCAGGTTCGGGAAGCGCGCCGGCAGTACGGTCGGCTCCTGTTCCTTCTCGTCGTAGTTGGGTTGGAAATCGACCGTGTCCTTGTCAATGTCGGCCATCAGCTCGTGGGTGAGGCGCGACATGCGCGCCTCGGTGTATCGCATCGCGGCGGGCGAATCGCCGTCGACCGAGCCGAAGTTGCCCTGGCCATCAACCAGCAGGTAGCGCAGCGAGAATGGCTGCGCCATGCGCACCAGGGTGTCGTAGACCGACTGGTCGCCGTGCGGATGGTACTTACCGATCACGTCACCAACGATTCGCGCGGACTTGTAGTAGGGCTTGTTGCTGTGCGCGCCGAGCTCGTTCATCGCGAAAAGCACGCGACGGTGCACCGGCTTCAGGCCGTCACGGACATCCGGCAGCGCACGCCCGACGATCACGCTCATGGCGTAATCGAGGTAGCTCTTGCGCATCTCGTCTTCGAGATTGACCGGAATGATTTCCCTGGCGAGATCGGACATGCGTTCTTCCATTGATCGGCATGCCGGATGCTGCCCGGCAAAGCCCTAAGCGAAGGAGTCCGGAAGGGCCGTGAAGACCCCGGACAAAGAAGCGAAATTGTAACACGGGCGCGGGGTTAGGGTGCCCTTTCGGCGGATCTCGGAGCGCCCTTTCCCCACAAAGCGAAGGCCCCGCAAAGCGGGGCCTTCGGATTCAGCAGAAGAATGACGCCGATCAGTCGCCCATCAGCTTCTGGCGATGTTCCCAACGCTCCTGGGCATCGAGACACAGCGTCGCGATCGGGCGGGCTTCGAGACGTTCGACGCCAATCTCTTCACCAGTCTCTTCGCAGTAGCCGTAGCTGCCGTCTTCAACACGCTTGAGCGCCTTGTCAATCTTGGCAATCAGCTTGCGGTAGCGATCGCGGGTGCGCAGTTCCAGGGAGTTTTCGGTTTCGCGCGTGGCGCGCTCGGCTTCGTCGCCCACGTCGCGGACTTCTTCGCGCAAATTGTCGATGGTTTGCTTGGATTCCTCGACCAGATCCTCTCGCCACTTGAGCAATTTCTGGCGGAAGAACTCCAGATGATAGGAATTCATGTACTCATCGCCCGGCTTGGGCCGATACCCTTCCGGCAACTCGACACGCACCGAGGCTGACTGCGCTGGCATCGATTCACTGACTGTGCTGGCGTCGCGCATCACTGCCTTGGCGCGCAGTCCGCTACGCGCGACCGCGGCCTTGGGCGGGATGACTGGTTTCGGTGGAGCGGCTGCGCTGGCTTTCTTCACGGCATTCCTTGCAGGAGTTTCACTGGCCTTCTTGGCGGTTTCATCGACAACGGGACGCGACAGACTGGCGGTGGGACCTTTGCGTGCCGGCTTCTTGACAGGTTCCGGCTTGGCGGGTTTTGCGGAAGGTTTGACCATTTCTGCGATTGCGCGCGCCATGCGGCGGACTGCGCCCTCGCTCTGCTTCACGGGCGGGTGCTTCTTCGCAGCTGCCGCTTTCGGACTGACAGGTTTTTTGGCGACAGTCTTGCTGGCAGGCGGTGTCGCCTTCTTGACGCTGGCCTTGGACGCAGTCTTCGTGACCTTTGGAGCCGCAGCTGGCTTGCGCGCTGCGGGCTTGACCGAGGTCTTGGTCTTGGACGCCGTTGGCTTGGCAGCTTTCTTTGTGGCTGGCTTGCCGACAGGTTTGGCAGGCTTCCGGGCGACCGTCTTTGCTGCCGGCTTGGCGGCTTTCTTGGGAGCCGGTTTGGCGGCCTTGGCCGGCGCCTTCTTGACCGGGCTCGCCGCCTTGGCGGCAGATTTCTTGGCGGCCGGCTTGGTGGGCTTGGCAGCAGGCTTCTTGGACGGCTTGGCTTTAACGACCACGATCGGAGTTTCCTTGAACTTTGCGCCGCTTGAGGCGCTGAGGGCGCGTGTTATAGCCTACCCGCTCGATTGCAGCAACAACTCGGCGCGGATTTGGATAAGCGGACCATGATCGCATGAAGCGCCTGCTCTTGGCCCTGTTGGGTTTCTACAAGCGCTGGATCAGCCCGTTGCTGGGCCAGCACTGCCGGTTTCATCCCAGTTGTTCGGACTATATGCGCGGCGCAATCGAGCGATTTGGCGTTTCCCGCGGGGTCTGGCTGGGGCTGAAGCGTCTCTCGCGCTGCCATCCACTGAATCCCGGCGGCCCTGATCCGGTTCCAGAACCTCCCCAACGACCCTCTGATGGCAATTGATTCTTCGACACGTCTTCGAACGTGGGCCGCCTTGATGCTGGCAGTCTGCTTGCCTCAGGCCATGGCGCTGAGCCTGCCCGACCAGGTTCAGCAGGGCAGCCTGGTGCAGGGCAGAACTTCAGCCGGCAGTGTCGTCAGCATCGATGGCCGAAGCGTTCGGGTGGATGACGAAGGTCGGTTTGTGTTTGGGATCGGGCGCGATCGCACAGAGTCGATCATCGTGATTGCGCACCAGCCTGCCGGCGTTGAGCGCCGGGAGATTCGCGTGGCGTCAAGGACGTGGAGGATCGAACGGGTCGACGGACTGCCCCAGCAGACCGTGACGCCTGATCCGGAGATCGCCGCGCGTATAGCGCGCGAGCAAGCCATGGTGAACGAAGCCCGCAGCCGCGACGATGCGCGCAGCGATTTCGTCCAGGGTTTTCGCCGTCCGGTCGAAGGTGGCCGGATCAGTGGCGTGTATGGCAGCCAGCGAATTCTCAACGGGCAGCCGCGCGCAGCGCACATGGGCCTCGATATCGCCATGCCGACCGGAACTCCGGTCGTGGCGGCAGCGCCTGGTATCGTCAGTTTGGCGCAGCCGGATATGGTGCTGACCGGGGGCACGCTGCTGATCGATCATGGACACGGTATCAGCAGCAGCTACCTGCACCTCAGCCGGGTCGACGTCAGTACCGGGCAGCGCGTCGAAGCAGGCCAGACGATCGGCGCAGTCGGCGCAACTGGGCGCGCTTCCGGCCCGCATCTGCACTGGGGCCTCAACTGGTTCGAAACCCGCCTTGATCCGGCTCTGCTGATTGAATGATGGCTGTGCGCGGAAGCGGCCTTGCCGGCACGGCGCGAGCGGTTACACTGCGCCGCTGGAAGGGGAGCTCCAATGACCACTGATGACACCGCGCGCGAGCTTCGCGCGCCAAACCTGCTGCAAGCCTGGATTCCGCTGTTGTTGCTGATTGCGCTGCTGGCGCTGTCGGTCTACCTGTTTGCAGACGATTCGTCCTACGGACCGAACCAGATTGCCCTGCTGCTGGCGGGCAGCGTCGCCGGAATCATCGGCATGCGCAATGGACTGCGCTGGAACGATATCCAGGACGCCATGGCCAAGGGCGTCGCGCTGGCTTCAACCGCGATGTTCATCCTGCTGGCGGTCGGCTCGCTGATCGGCGCCTGGATGCTGAGTGGCACGGTGCCGACCCTGGTGTACTACGGCCTGCATCTGATGCATCCGGCGTATTTCTATCCGGCTGCCTGCCTGGTATGCGCCATGGTGGCGCTGGCCATTGGAAGCTCCTGGACTGTCGCGGGCACATTGGGCGTGGCCCTGATGGGCGTCGCTTCGGGGCTCGGCCTGTCACCGGAGATCACCGCGGGCGCGATCATTTCGGGCGCCTATTTCGGCGACAAGATGTCGCCGCTGTCAGACACCACGAACCTTGCTCCGGCCGCTGCCGGAAGCGAGCTGTTTGCGCACATCCGCCACATGATCTGGACTACCGGACCCAGCTTCGCAATCGCGCTGGTGCTGTTCGTGCTGTTCGCGCTGGGTCGCGGTACCGATGCTGAAGCCAGCTTTGGTGAACTGTCCGGCACCATCGTCAGCCGCTTCAATCCCGGACTGCATCTGCTGATTCCGCTGGTGGTCGTGCTGGTGCTGGCACTGCGGCGGGTGCCGGCATTCCCCAGCATCGCCATTGGTGCCCTGGTTGGCGCCCTGTTTGCGGTGCTGTTTCAGCCTGAGTCGACCATAGCGCTGGCGGGCAACGACGAGCTCTCACGCGGCATGGCCCTGCTGGCGGGCAGCTGGACGGCGCTGTTCTCCGGCTACAGCGGTGAAAGCGGTAGCGCGGCAGTCGATGAGCTGCTCAATCGCGGCGGCATGGAAAGCATGTTGAACACCATCTGGCTGGTACTTTGCGCCATGTCCTTCGGCGCCGTCATGGAGCGCACCGGCTTGCTGGAACGCATCATTCGCAGTGTGCTTGCAGCCGCCAAGACGACCGGCTCGCTGATCGTGGCGACCCTGGCAACCGCAGTGGGCACCAATATCGTTGCCGCCGATCAATACCTGGCAATCGTCCTGCCCGGCCGCATCTACAAGCCGGAGTACGAGCGTCGCGGCCTTGCGCCGGAAAATTTGTCGCGCGCGCTGGAAGATGCGGGCACGCTCACCTCCCCGCTGGTGCCCTGGAATACCTGCGGTGCCTACATGGCTGTCACTCTGGGTGTCGCAACAACGGCCTATCTGCCCTACGCCTTTTTCAATCTTCTGAACCCGATCATTGCCGGCATCATGGCCTACGCGGGATTCAAGATTCTCCACCTCAACCCGCCTACCCCGCAGGTCGTTCACAAGAGCGAGATGCGCTGATCCGCGCCCGGCGCCTGGATCAACGCGAGCCTCCCTTCAGAACTCTGCACTTCAGGAACACCAATGGACAAGAATTCGATTCACGGCATGTGGTCTTCGCGCCTTGCGTTCATCCTGGCTGCGACCGGATCGGCGGTTGGCCTGGGCAACATCTGGCGCTTTCCCTACCTGGCTTCGGACAATGGTGGCGGCGCATTCGTGCTGATCTACCTGTCCTGCATCGTGTTCGTCGGTCTGCCAATCCTGATGGCCGAGATCCTCATTGGCCGCCAGGGTCGTACCAGCCCCGTCAATGCGCTGGCCAAGGCGGCCGACGACAGCGGTCGGAGCTATTTCTGGACCACCCCCGGCTGGATGGGCATGGTCGCTGGCGTGCTGATCCTGAGCTTCTACAGCGTGGTGGCTGGCTGGACGCTCTACTACGCCTGGCTCTACCTGGCCCAGCTGTTCGGCCAGCCGGGCATTACCGATGCGGGCGCCACCTTCAGCGGGCTGCTGCAGAACGCTGGCCAGCTCACCTTCTGGCACGCCATCTTCATGCTGCTGACCGTGGTGGTGGTCGCGCTGGGTGTCGAAAAGGGCCTGGAGCGCGCAGTGAAGTTCCTGATGCCGGCCCTGTTGATCATGCTGCTTGTGCTGCTGGGCTATGGCGCCACCACCGGCAATCTCGGCCAGGCAGCTGGATTCCTCTTCATTCCGGATTTCAGTGCCATCAGCGATGAGGTGTATCTGCGCGCCATGGGCCAGGCCTTCTTCAGCCTCAGTCTTGGTATGTGCGCGATGATGACGTATGGCGCCTATCTGCCGCGCGATGTCTCAGTCGGCAAGGTCGCACTGATCGTGGCCTTGTCCGATACGGGCGTCGCCCTGCTGGCTGGTCTGGCGATCTTTCCAATCGTCATCCAGTACTCGATCGAGCCCTCCGGCGGCGGCCCCGGCATGATATTCACGGCGCTGCCGATGGCCTTCAACGAAATGGGCGCGATTTTCGGTCTGCTGTTCTTCGCCCTGCTCGCGGTCGCCGCATGGACCAGTTCGATTTCGCTGCTGGAACCCACCACCGCCTACCTGGTCGAGCGTACCCGGCTGACCCGCCGAAGCGCAGCATTGGGCATGGCGCTGCTGACCTGGGTGGTCGGCCTGGTTTCCGTCCTCTCGTTCAATCATTGGTCGCATATCCGGCCGTTCGGCCTGGATCTGATGACCTTGATCGAACGCATCGCCAACGACCTGATGCTGCCGCTTGGCGGCATGTTGATTGCCCTGTTCGCCGGCTGGCGGCTTTCCACCCGAATCAGTCGGGACCAGCTTGCCGACATGCCCGATTGGCTCTACATGGCATGGCTCTGGATCGTGCGCCTGATCGCCCCGCTGGCGGTTGCCTGGGTCATGTGGCAGGCGGTCAAGCCGATGCTGGGGATGTAACTGCCGATCACTTCGCGGCGTCGAGGCTTTCAAGAGCCCCTCTCCCCAGCCCTCTCCCCCACGCGGGAGAGGGAGCGACTCAGCACCTGGAACCGCGCGCAACTTTCCAACGGCGCAAGATCAAGCCCCTCTCCCGCACGCGGGAGAGGGGTTGGGGAAAGGGGCTCCAAAGTGTCTCGCCGCAAACCCGGGACCAGACTTTTCCGCAGAAATGGGGGTCCGTGAAATGGGGGTCGAAATGGGGGTCACAGTACCCTTTCGTGCATACCAAGCGAATACGAGCAGCCAGGGGAAAAGGTACTCTGAGCCCTTTTGTACCGGTCCCTTTTTTACCGCACGTTACAAGTCGCCCTAAAGCGCAAGAATTAAGCGGCGTCCAGCGCCGCCCAGCGCGCGTAGGCCGCGTCCAGCTCGGTCTGCACGCTGGCCATTTCGGCATTGTGTGCAGTCACTGCAGCAGCATCGCGACGGAAGAAGTCCGGTTCCGCCATCGAAGCGGTGAGCGCTGCAATCTGCGTTTCCAACTGCTCGATGCGTGCCGGTAGCAACTCCAGTTCACGCGCATCCTTGTAGCTCAACTTGCGTTTGGTGGGCGCGGGCGTAGCTTCAAAAGGTTTGGCAGCAAGCTTGGGCGCCACAACCGCCGGTGCAGCCACGCGGCGTTGGCGCAGCCAGTCGCTGTAGCCACCAACGTAGTCGCCCACCCTGCCCTCGCCTTCCAGCACCAGGGTAGAGGTCACCACCGCATCGAGGAAGTCGCGGTCGTGGCTGACCAGCAGCAGAGTGCCCGGGTAATCGGTCAGCAGGTCTTCCAGCAGTTCAAGGGTTTCAGCGTCGAGATCATTGGTCGGTTCGTCCATCACCAGCAGGTTGCTGGGCGTGGCAAACAGCTTGGCCAACAGCAGGCGATTGCGTTCACCGCCCGACAGGCGCGAAATCGGCGCGCGGGCGCGCTCAGGGGTGAACAGAAAATCCTGCAGGTAGCCGACGATGTGCTTGCGGCGGCCATTGATCTCGATGAACTCGCGGCCTTCCGAGACGTTGTCCAGCGCAGTCCAGTCCTCGCGCAAGGCGATGCGGTGCTGGTCGAAATAGGCCAGTTCGATGCCCGTGCCGCGGCGGATCTCGCCCTGCTGTGGCGTCATCTCGCCCAGCAAGAGACGCAGTAGCGTGGTCTTGCCACTGCCGTTCGGTCCCATCAGGCCGATGCGGTCACCGCGCATGATCACGGTGGAAAAATCTTCTATCAGCAGGTTGTCGTCGTAGGCGTGGCGAATGTCGATAGCTTCAATCACCTTGCGCCCCGAAGCCTGCGCCTCGGCCGCGGCCAGCTTGACGCTGCCGGTGCGTTCGCGGCGCTGCTGGCGCTCGTTGCGCATCGCCTTCAGGCGCCGCACGCGGCCTTCATCGCGGGTGCGACGCGCCTTGATTCCCTGACGGATCCAGACTTCTTCCTGCGACAGCAGCTTGTCGAAGCGCGCATTCTCGGCGGCCTCGGCGTGCAGGCGCTCGTCCTGCCGTCGGCGGTATTCCTCCCAATCACCTGGCCAGCTGCTGACCCGGCCACGGTCGATATCGACGATGCGCGTTGCCAGTGCACGCAGGAAGCGGCGGTCATGGGTGACGAAGATCAGGCTGCCCTGGAAGGATTTCAGGAAGCCCTCCAGCCATTCGATTGACTCGATGTCGAGATGGTTGGTGGGCTCGTCCAGCAGCAGCAGGTCGGGCTGCGCGACCAGGGCGCGCGCCAGCAGCACGCGGCGCTTGAGACCGCCGGAGAGCTGCGCGAACATCGCATCACCGTCCAGGCTGAGGCGGCTGAGTACGTCTTCAACACGTTGATCGAGGGTCCAGGCCTGCAGCTCATCCACCTTGGCCTGCGCGGCGCCCAGGGCATCGGTGTCAACGTGCTCGGCGTGGCTCAAGCGGTGGTACTCGGCCAGATGCACGCCGGCTTCGCCCAGGCCTTCAGCCACTACATCGAATACCGTACCGGCGACGCCCGCCGGAACCTCCTGTGCCAGACCCGCAACCCGCAATCCGCCCTGCCGATGAATCACGCCGTCGTCGGGCACGATCTCGCCGCCGAGCAGGCGCAGCAAGGTGGACTTGCCCGCGCCGTTGCGGCCGATCAGGGCAATTCGTTCATTCGGTTCGATCGACAACTCGACATCTTCGAGCAGCAGGGGACCGCCGACGCTGTAGTCGACATTTTGCAGAGTGAGCAGAGGCATCCGGGTATTCTACCGGGTTGGCAGGAGGCGCGGCGGCGGCAACGTGAACGCTGGTTGCAGCACTACACGGCCTGGATCCGACTCGCGGCGGGTTTCGAAGTCAGAACGGCGAACGGTCTTGCGCAAAAGCCATTAACGACCGCGCACGATTTCCTCGATGGAAGGATTGGTCAGCATCATTACGCCCCCGCCCTGACGCCCCACCAAGGCGGTCATCGCTGCTGCGACGGATTCGGCGCGAATCGCGCGGAAGCGCCGCAGTGGGCCAAGCAATAGCGGGTTGTACAGCGGTGCCAGCTGCTGCGCGATGCGTTCTCCGCTACGACGTTCCGTGCCTCGCGATCCCAGCAGCAGTCCCGGATGCAGGAAATCCGCCCGCTCGAATCCCAGAGCCAGAATTCCGGCCTCCATCTCACCCTTGACCCGCAGGTAGAAACTTGGCGAAGCCGCATCTGCCCCGACTGATGACACCACCACGGCTTGCCGGGCCCCGTGACGATGGGCGATCAAGGCCAGCTTGAGCACCAGGTCGCGATCAATGGCTGCAAACGCGGCCTCGGAGCCGGCTTGTTTCAGCGTGGAGCCCAGTGCGCAAACAAATGCCTCCAGTCGCACCCCGTCTTCAGCCAGGACCCGATCGACCAGCGCCAGGCCTTCCTCTGAACCCAGATCGCCATGAATCTGGCGCAGATGCGGGTTCTGCAGACTCAGCGGGCGTCGGGTAGGGGCGTGGACGACAAATGCCTCACGTTCGGCCCGCTCCAGAAGCATGGGGAGGGCCAGTCGCCCCACCAGGCCGGTGGCCCCGATCAGCATCACATCCGAAGACTTGCTCATGTCGGCTTCCTGATTTGCTGATTTTCCTGACCTGAGTGTAGTCCTGCTGCGCACGGCCCGTTCACGCGCTGTGACGTCCACTGCGCTTCTCACCTCCCGGGCCCGACTCCATGTTCAGCGTGCTGCGTTCCTTGCTCACCGTCACCTTCGTCCTGCTGCTGGCTGGATGCATCAACACCGGCGACCGCCGCCAGCCGATTCCCACCTTGGCATTCACCGGCGCGACGCCAGGCCGCGCGCTGGTCGTGGTGCTGCCAGGCCGTTGGGACGATGCGCAGGACATGGCTCGGGCTGGCATGCCCGAAGCCATCCGGCGGGCCTGGCCGGATGCGGACGTGCTGCTGACCGGCGCAAACATGGCGTACTACACCGATGGCGGTCTGCCGAAGCGCTTGCACGATGAGGTGATCCTGCCGGCGCGCGAACGCGGCTATCGCGAGATATGGATGGCCGGTGCCTCCATGGGTGGCATGGGCACCCTGCTCTACGAACGCCAGTATCCCGGCGAACTTCAGGGGTTGGTGTTGCTGGCGCCCTACCTCGGTGGACGCGGCATCCTGGAAGAGATCACCGAGGCTGGAGGCATCGCGCAGTGGCAGCCAGGCCCGGTGCCTGAAGCGATGAATCGCAGCAATTACCAGAACGAACTCTGGCGCTATCTGCAAACCTGGGTAAACAAGCCTGAACTGGGCGAGCGAGTCTGGCTGGCCTATGGTGATCAGGATCGGTTGCGGGATGCCGTGCCCGTGCTGTCGCCTTTGCTGGCAAACCGGCAGATTCTCGAACGCCCCGGCGGCCATACGTGGGAGGTCTGGGTACCTGCGGCCGGTGAAGTGTTCACACAGATCGCGCAGCGGAGTGCGAAGTAGCAGAAATGCTCACCCTCCAATACGCCTGCCCTGGATCAGAATCCGGTTGCCACGGCGATTCCGAGGGCAAGCAGGGACAAGCCAATCAGCACGCCAGCAAACGGCAGCAAAAACCTCACCCAAACGCCCCAATCCAGCCGTGCTGCGCCCAACGCACCCATCAGCACGGCACTTGTGGGGACCACGAGATTGGCAAGGCCATCGCCAAGCTGGAAAGCCAAAACGGTTACCTGTCGTGAAACGCCAACCAGGTCACCCAGCGGCGCCATGATCGGCATGGTCAGCGCGGCCTGCCCGGAACCCGACGGCACGAAGAAGTTGATCACTGCCTGGACTCCGAACATCAGCCAGGCTGACAACAGCTCCGGCACTTCGTCCACCAGGCCGGCCAACGCGAACAGCAGGGTGTTCATCACCGAGGGCATTTGCGGATCAGTGCCGCCCATCAGCAGCACCAGACCCTTTGCCAAACCCACCACCAGGGCGGCCGGCAGCAGCCCGGCCGCGCCCTCACGGAACGCATCGGCCATCGCGTTCAGGCTCATGCCTTCCAGTCGCCCGAGCACGCTGACCAGGCCAATCGCCAGACCCACGGAGAAGAACTGCGCGGCGATTTCCGGAATGTAGTACTCGTGCACGGTCACGCCCCAGATCACCCAGCTAAGGCCGGCAAACAGCAGTACGACGTTCAGCGCGTCGATGCGGCCAAAACGCACTGCAACCTGATCCAGCTCCGCTGCTTGCAGTGCACGATAGTGCGCATCGGTAGCCCAGGATGGCGAAGAATGCGGCGCGGCTTTGACGCGCTGCGCGTGCCACAGGGTGAACAGCGCGCCCACCAGGGTGAAGCCCGACCACATGGCAATGCGAAATCCCGAACCGGACAAGGGCTGGAGCTCGGCGATTCCCTGTGCGATAGCAACCGAAAACGGATTCATCCAGCTCGTGGCAAAGCCGATCTGGGTCGCCACCAGGGTCACCAGCACCGCCGTGATGGCATCGAACCCGAGCCGCACCATCAGCGGCGCAAGCAGCAAGATGAAGGGGATCGTCTCCTCACCCATGCCGAACACCGCACCACCAAGCGAGAACAGGAAAAACAGCAGCGGCAGCAACACCACTGGATTGGCACCGCTGCGTTGAATCATCGCGCGCAGGCCGCGGTCGATGCTGCCGGTCTTGAGGATGATGCCGAAGGCTCCACCGACAATCAGCAGAAACGCGACAATGCCGACCGCTGAACTGGTGCGGCTGCCCGACACCAGCCCTTCGAATGGCAGGTTCATCAGCCCTTGCCGCTCCTTGCTGCCGGAAAACAGCGTCGCCGGTGGCGCAGCGGCCGGCTCGTAACGGAAGCTGGAAAGATCCACGCGCTCCCGACCCTCGACCTCCTGCACATCGAATCGCCCGGTTGGCACCACCCAGCTCAGCAGCGCCAGCAGGGCAGCCAGGCCGAACAACAGCACCAGGGTGTCGGGCATGCGCTTGACGCTCAGCGCGGCGTTTGGCTGTTCGCTCGGGGATGGCTTCATCGGGGATGTTGCTTCTAGATTGGACTCGGGATCTTAAACAGCGGGCGTTGAAGATGCGAAGCGAGCACCCGCCTTCGTAGGGGGTGCTTCAGCGCAGCGCGGCTCTCGGTGCGCCAAGGCGCACCCTACGAGAGATATAGGCTCTCTCGATTGCGAAGCAGGTGCCTGCCTTTGTAGGGTGCGCCTTGGCGCACCGATGCCCAGTCACGGAAGCGGATAGCGCTTGTGGCAGCCACTTCCGAACGCGCGGATCGAGATACGCCCTCCAGTTGGAACCGCTCTCGGTGCGCCAAGGCGCACTCTACGCAAGGACGACAGGAATCTTGCCGATGCGCGCCTGCCACTTGGCCGGGCCGGTCTGGTGTACCGATTCGCCGCTCGAGTCCACCGCAACCGTCACGGGCATGTCGCGCACCTCGAACTCGTAGATTGCTTCCATGCCCAGATCTTCGAAGCCCACCACGCGGGCCGACTTGATCGCCTTCGACACCAGGTAGGCCGCGCCGCCCACCGCCATCAGATAGACCGAGCGATGCTTGCGGATCGCCGCAATCGCGGCGGGGCCGCGCTCGGCCTTGCCGATCATGCCGAGCAGGCCGGTCTGGTCGAGCACCTGTTCAGTGAACTTGTCCATGCGCGTGGCCGTGGTCGGGCCGGCCGGGCCAACGGCCTCGTCGCGCACCGGGTCCACCGGGCCGACGTAGTAGATGAAGCGGCCGCGGAAATCGACCGGCAGTGGCTCGCCCTTGTTCAGCATTTCGACCATGCGCTTGTGCGCCGCGTCGCGCCCGGTAAGCATCTTGCCGTTCAGCAGCAGCACCTCGCCCGGCTTCCAGCTGTTGACCTCATCGCGAGTGACGCTGTCGAGGTCCACGCGGCGACCCTTGCTGGCGTCGTAGGTCAGCTTCGGCCAGTCTTCCAGCGAGGGCGGCTCCAGCGCCACCGGGCCCGAACCGTCGAGCACGAAATGCGCGTGGCGCGTCGCTGCGCAATTGGGAATCAACGCCACCGGCAGGTTGGCGGCATGCGTGGGGTAGTCCTTGATCTTGATGTCCAACACCGTGGTGAGGCCACCCAGGCCCTGTGCACCAATGCCCAGCGCATTGACCTTCTCATACAGTTCAAGGCGAAGCTCTTCGATGCGATTGGCTGGTCCACGCGCGATCAGGTCGGTGATGTCGATCGGCTCCATCAGCGCTTCCTTGGCCAGCAGCATGGCTTTCTCGGCGGTGCCGCCAATACCGATGCCGAGCATGCCGGGCGGGCACCAGCCCGCGCCCATGGTCGGTACGGTCTTCAGCACCCAGTCGACGATGGAGTCGGACGGATTGAGCATGGCGAACTTGCTCTTGGCCTCCGAACCGCCACCCTTGGCTGCCACGATCACGTCCAGTGTGTTGCCTGGAACTACCGTCATGTTGACCACCGCCGGCGTGTTGTCACGCGTGTTGACGCGCTTGCCGGCCGGATCAGCCAGCACCGAAGCGCGCAGCTTGTTGTCGGGATAGTTGTAGGCGCGCCGCACGCCCTCGTTGACCATGTCTTCCACGCTCATGCTGGCATCCCAGCGCAGCTCCATGCCGATCTTCAGGAACACCGTGACGATGCCGGTGTCCTGGCAGATCGGCCGGTGGCCTTCGGCGCAAAGGCGTGAGTTGATCAGGATCTGCGCGATCGCGTCCTTGGCCGCTTCCGACTCTTCCCGCTCATAGGCAGCAGCGAGGTTCTGGATGTAATCCACCGGGTGGTAGTAGCTGATGTACTGCAGGGCGTCGGCGACGGACTGGATGAAATCGTCCTGGCGAATGGTGGTCACGGCGTGGCTGTCTGGCAGGTGGACTGGCCTTCGATTGTAACGTGTGGCCCCTACGCAGCCCCGATTCCTTGCCGCTGACTCGCGCACCTGTCGCGGCTTCGGCGACACTGGGCACCTCGAGGTCGACGCCGCACTGCCGGGCCTTCGCAACTGCTTCGAGGGTTTCCCCGTCGGCAGCCGGAGTCACCCCACCCGTTCCGAGGAGGTCGCGAATGCCCTTTACTCCACTCCATCTTGGCCCGGGCCTGGTGTTCAAGGCCATCGGTCGACGCCATTTCAGTTTCATGGTGTTTGGCGGCTCGCAAGTAATGATGGATATCGAGCCCCTGATCGGCATCCTGCGCGGCTGGAGCGTGCTGCACGGCTGGACCCATACCGTGCTCGGCGCACTGGCCATTGGCAGCCTGGCCGGTCTGATGGGACGGCCAATCAGTGAGCGTGTGCTGCGTTGGCTGGATATCGGCCACCCGCCCTTTACCTGGCGGGCGTCCTTCATCAGTGCTTATGTGGGTACTTTCTCGCACGTGGCGCTGGACGCAATCATGCACGCCGATATGGACCCATTGCGTCCATTCGTAATGGGTAATTCCTTGCTGGGGATGATGTCGATCGACATGCTGCACCTGTTGTGCTTCGGCTTGGGCCTAATCGGTGCGGTGATAGTCGGAGGCCAGGCATTGATCACGCGCGGGCGTTGACGGGGCGCAGCTTGATCGCACTGGATGGCCTGATCGCATGGAGCCCTTGCCAGGGACACGAACTGCATGCGTATCCTGGTCGGAGACCGGCGTAGGATGTCGCGTCAACCGCTCATCCAGTCACTGTCCAATGGCCACGACCTCCAGACTTGCCACCCTGCTTGCCGGCACTTGGCTTTCACTGCAGCTGCCGCTGCTTGCCATGGCAGCCACGCCGCCGAAAGCCCCGGTCGACGCGACCTGGTCCGACATTGCATCGCTGCATGCCGGAATGCGCGCCGACACGCTGAGCGCGGCAGTGCTGATCGAGAAGCATCTGGCGCGCATCGAGGCACTCAATCCCGAACTGGGTGCAGTGATCGCTGTCGATCCTTCCGCCCGCGACCAGGCGCGTGAGCTCGACCGCCGCCGCCTTGCCGGGGACTGGGCCGGGCCGCTGCACGGGATCCCGGTGCTGATCAAGGACAACATCGAGACTCGGGAGCAAGCCACTACAGCCGGTTCGCTGGCGCTGGTCGACAACCGCACCGGCCGAGATGCGCCGCTGGTCGCCAGCCTCAGACAGGCCGGGGCGGTGATCCTGGGCAAGGCCAATCTCAGCGAGTGGGCCAATTTTCGGTCCGAGCGCTCTTCCAGTGGCTGGAGTGCGGTCGGAGGCCAGTCCCGCAACGCCTACGATGCAAGTCGCAGTCCCTGTGGTTCCAGTTCCGGGTCGGCCGTCGCGGTGGCTGCAGGCCTGAGCGTTCTTGCCGTGGGCACGGAAACCAACGGGTCCATTGTCTGCCCCGCATCGGCAAATGGCATTGTCGGCATCAAGCCCACCGTTGGGCTGGTCAGTCGCACACATATCGTGCCGATTTCGCACAGTCAGGACACCGCCGGTCCGATGGCCCGTTCGGTGCGCGATGCCGTGCTGTTGCTGGTGGCGATGAGTGGCCCTGACTCGAATGACCCGATGACTCGGGTGCGGCCGGGCTGGGACACCGATCATCTGATCGTGCATGTCAGACCCGATGGCCTGGACGGCAAGCGGATCGGTGTGCTTCGATCCTCTGCCGGATTTCACAGCGAAGTCGACGCGCTGTTGGACAAAGCGATCCTGTCGATGCGCGGCGCCGGTGCAGAGGTGATTGACGGCCTCGAATGGAAGGCACCCGATGGTTTCGGTGCCCTGTCCTACGACGTGCTGCTGTACGAGTTCAAGCATGACCTCAACGCCTATCTTGCCGGCTTGCCGGATCCACGGCTCAGTTCCCAGAATCTGGCCAGCCTCATCGCCTTCAATCGCAGCGAGGCCGAGCGCGAAATGCCCTGGTTCGGACAGGAAATCTTCGAGCAGTCGCAGGGCAAGGGTCCGCTGTCGGACGAGGGCTATCGCCAGGCACTTGAAAAGGTCCAGCGGGCTACGCGCGCAGAAGGTATTGACGCGCTGCTCAAGCTGCACCAACTCGATGCCCTGATCGCGCCAACGGGCAGCGCGGCCTGGAGCATCGATCTGGTGAATGGCGATCATTTCATTGGCGGCAGTTCGTCGCTGGCGGCGATCTCCGGCTACCCGAACATCACCCTGCCGATGGGGCAGATACACGGATTGCCGGTAGGTCTTTCGATCTTCGGCAGGGCCTGGAGCGAGCCGGTGCTGATCGAGATTGCCAGCGGCTTCGAGCAGACCACCGGTGGATTTCACCCGCCGGTGACCGTGCCGACCGTGCGCTGATCTTGCCGCCGGATAGAGAAATCCGGTGCTGCCGAAAGGAGTGCTCAGGCCTGATCGGCAAGCACTGCCAGGCAGGCGTCGGCAATAACCAGTTCCTCGTCGCACGCAACGATCAGACAGGGCAGTGCGCTGTCCGTCGCGTGCAGGTCCGCAATACTGGTCGCATTGGCTTGCTCGTCCAGCCGCAGGCCGGTCCAGGCCAGACCCGCAGCGATACGCGAGCGAATCGCATGCGCGTGCTCGCCAATTCCCCCGGTGAACACCAAGGCATCCAGTCCGCCCAGAACGCTATACAAGGCCCCAACGTGCTGGACGACGCGATACACAAACAGTTCGATCGCTGCCCCTGCCTGGGGACTGTCGGACGCCAGCAGATCGCGCATGTCGTGGCTGATCCCGGACACGCCGAGCAGGCCACTCTTGCGGTAGAGCAGATCCTCCAGTTCCACCAAGCCCATGCCATCCACATCCAGCAGATGCAATATGGCGCCCGGATCGAGACTGCCGCAGCGTGTGCCCATCAGCAACCCATCCAGCGCGCTGAAACCCAGGGTTGTTTCGATACTGCGCCCATCGCGCATGGCACACAGGCTGGCGCCATTGCCAAGGTGCGCCACGATTGCGCGGCGCGCGCCGGGGACACGCCGGGCAAGCTCGCCCGCTGCATGCTGATAGGAAAGCCCATGAAAGCCGTAGCGGCGCATTCCACGCTCGTGCAAGGCCTGCGGCAGTCCCAGTCGCTGCGCCACGGGTGGCATGCTGGCGTGGAAACCGGTGTCGAACACACCGATCTGCGGAAGCTGCGGGGCGGTTTCCAGAAAGTGGCGGATGGCCGCCAGATTATGCGGCTGATGCAATGGCGCCAGCGGATCGAGCCTCGCCAGTCGCTGCAATGCATCCTGATCGATGCGGCGTGCAGTGGTGAACTCCTGGCCACCGTGTACCACCCGATGCCCGACCGCGGCGGGGTTCCCGTACGGCGCAAGAATTTCCAGCACCGCATCCAGTGCGCGATCGGCCGGGCAAGGGTTCCCCAGAGAGCGTTCTTCGCGATGCCCGGTTCGATCCTTCAGCACCAGTCGCGCGTCGCCTCCAACGCGCTCCACGTGTCCCCACACGCTTCGCTCAGGCGTGGATGCACAGTCGAACAAGGCAAACTTCAGGCTTGAGGATCCGGCGTTGAGGGCGAGAACCGTGCTCATGCTGCTGCCCTAGTCACTGTCCGCCAACGGGGTTGCCTCACGGTGCAGCAGCAGCACGGCAAGTGCACAGGACGCCAGGCGCGAGCGCAGGGAGTCACTGCGGCTGGAAAGAATGACTGGAACGCGCGCGCCCATCACGATGCCCGCGGCATCGGCGCCCCCCATGAAGGTCAACTGTTTGACCAGGATGTTGCCCGATGTCAGGTCCGGCACCAGAAGCACATCCGGATGCCCAGCCACTTCCGACTTGATGCCCTTGATCTGCGCCGCCTCGCTGCTGATGGCGTTGTCGAAAGCCAGTGGGCCATCGAGCAAGCCGCCACGAATCTGGCCCCGGTCTGCCATCTTGCACAGCGCAGCCGCATCGAGGGTGGAGGGAATTCGCTCGTTGACCGTCTCGACGGCCGAAAGAATGGCAACCCGCGGCATGTGGATACCAAGACTTTGGCAAAGGTCGATGGCGTTCTGAACGATATCTGCCTTTTCCGTGAGACTTGGCTGGATATTGATGGCGGCATCGGTGATGAACAACGGCTTTGGATAGCCGCGATGCGCCACCGCGAACACGTGCGAGAGGCGCACACCGGTGCGCAAACCCAGCTCACGGTCGACAATCGCCGAAAGCAGCTCGTCGGTATGCAGGCTGCCCTTCATCAGGGTGTCCACCTGACCGGCACGGGCCAGGGCAACGGCCTGACGCGCCGACGCATGACTATGCTCGGTATCGACCAGTTCAAAGCGGGAAATGTCCGCCTCGATCTCATTGGCCGCCTTCTCGATGCGCTGCCTGGGCCCGACAAGTACCGGCTCGATCAGGTCGGCTTCAGCGGCGTCCAGCACGCTGCGCAAGGCCCGCGCCTCGCACGGGTGGGCAACCGCGACGCGCACCGGTGGCAGAGCAGCACAGGCCGCTATCAGCCGGTCATAGTGGCGATGGAAGTGAGTATCCGGTGCGCTCATCGACGGCCCCCAGCAAGAAAATCCGAGGTTAGCAGAAGCGTCCAGGCAGGCAGCAGCCCGAATGGTTCAGGCTGCCGAAGTGACACTTCTGCAAGAAGATGCCCCGGGTCGGTCCGGACATCGGAATCGACCCGGGGCAGCTTCCCGAAATCAGGGCGAATTGCCCTCGAAATCATCGGTAAAGATGCCGATGGTGGTGACGGTCGCACTCGCTGCCGCGCTGTCATTGACCGGGTTCGGATCGGCAAACGGTGCAGCCAGGCTGACGCTGGCGGTGGACACGAACTCCGTGTCAGGCACGCTGTCCACCGGCACCGTACCGGTGATGGTGTAGAGCACACCCGACTCGCTATCGAGTGAAATGTCGTGGCTGGGAACACCGGACCCGTCCGACGGGCAGGAAGCGCCGATGGTCGGCAGACAGGTCCACTGGACTCCCTCAAGTGCGGGGAGAAGCTCGAAGTCGAACGCCACTTGAGGCGCGTCGATGCTGTCACTCAGGTTGATGATCGTGACTTCGAAATCCACCGCTTGCCCGGCCAGAACCAGGCCTGGCATCAGCTGGTTGACGACGCCAATATCGGCGATCTGATCGCTGTCGGTGATGTCCGATACCACATCCGGAATCGCAACCCCGTCATAGCCACTGCCGACGGCACCATGGGTGATGGTGCCTGTGTGCGGCCCTTCGATCACGCCGTCGTCGATTGCGCTTGCAGTAACGACCTGCGGCACATCCCAGTTCGCCGTGGTGAAGGTCAACAGATTCGGAACGACGCCGAGCTGCGCGTCAGGGCTGATGCTGATCTGCACATCGCTGGCCGGTTCGGCATCGAGCACGAGGCTATAGGTATCTGCTGCGCCACCCTCTTCCACCGCGGTGCCTCCGTTGGACTCGACCAGGCTGATGCTGGCGACTTCGTCGTCGAGGATGGTCAAGGTGAACGTGCTGGGGTCGTTCGGCTGCACCATTGCCAAAAGAGCTGCATCCGCGCCAGTGGCGGCTCCCAGCTCGATTACCAGGGTCTCATCGCCCTCCACCAAGGCGTCATCGGCCATCGAGACCGGAATCGATTGGGTGCTTCCGTCAACCGGAAATTCGAGACTTGCGAATGCGACGGTGTAATCAACTCCTCCGCCGATGGCCGTGCTAGCAGGCAGGATCGTATACGGCACCGTGACTGGACTGCCAAGCAGGATGGCACCGGTGCCACTCACATTGAACGCCATCGTCGCAAAGATGCTGGTGCCAATATCGGTCTCGTCCACGCCGAAGGCCGCCAAGGTGAACTGGTAGGTCGCGGAATCATTGTCGACCACACTCGCCACCACATCGTCGATCTGGATGCCGGTGTAATCACCACCGTCAGCGCTGTGGGCGATGCTGCTGCTGCGCAGACCAGACACAGTGCGATCATCGACCGCAGTTACCGTGACTGTCTGAGGCTCGTCCCAGTCGGCCGCAGTGAACAGCAGCGTGGTGGGAGTGACTTCGATCAGGCCATCGTGGCTCAGGCTGATCTCGACATCGGCACTGGGCTCGGCATCAAGCACGACGGTGTAGCTGTCGCTGGCGCCGCCCTCGGCGGCCTGCGTCGTGCCCGCGCTCTCGACAAAGCTGACGCCGGGAACGGGCACAGGGTCGACTGTCAGGGTGAACTGGCGGGTGCGCCCGGCGGCGCAGGTATCGCTGATCTCAACTTCGATCGGATAGCTTCCGGGCACGGTTCCCGCCGTGGTGATCACGTGCACGGTACCGTCCAGGTCGGCGCTGAGACTTCCACCGCCCGGCAATACATCAGGGCTGACAGTGGCGATCACCAGATTGTTGTTGGTGTCCCCCGCCAGGGCGCTGGGAGCATGCTGCGCGGTGCCGCCGGCAGTCACGCTGAGCGGCGCAAAGGTGCCCAGGGTTGGACGCGCGTTGCGCGCCACGGTCACGTTGACGAAGGCGGTGTTGCTGTTGCCATCACTGTCTTCGGCACGCAGCAGCACCGGATACACAACGAAGCTGCTGGTTGGTGCGACCAGGGAACAGGCTGCCGTGGCTGTCAGAGTGACACTGCCTGCATTGTTGTCGACGCTCACATCCAGCTCCTGCGGTGCGCCACTTACACTCACTGCGAGCGTGCCGGCGGCGTCTTCTGCATCGCTGACGGTCGCCACCACGGCACTCGCTGACGGGCTGCCCTGCTGCGTCGCCACCAGGGCGCTGACAACAATGCTGGGCAATCCGTTGGTGCCGGTGATGCTGAAGTTTACATCGGAGACGTCGAAGTAGATGTTGCCCACGGCTTCGACCCGCACCCGCGCGCGGCTGGTCGAGGGTGTGTCGGCCGGCACCGTGACATTGGCCGAGCCGTTGTTCGGCACGCTTTCGGCCAGGGTTGTCGGCCAGGTGTAGCCACCATCCAGCGACAGCCGGATCCGCACATTGGCAGTGGACACGGGAGCGAGATCGGAACCTGCCACATCCCAATTGACCGTTTCGCTTGCCCCAGCGGTCCAGGTGACTGCGGTATTGGGCGTACTGACGCGGAAAGGCCCGGCAGCCGTTGTCACGGTGACCGCGGCACTCGCTTCATTGGTTCCACCACCGCCGGCGCGATTGTCACGCACCGTCACGCGGAACTGCATCGTCCGATTGATGCTGGGAAGCAATTCCGCAGTGAAAAAGCTTGGCGAAATCGTGCCCGGCATCGGTGCGGTTGCCGGCGCGACATTGGTGTTGTTGAGGATATAGCGCAGGCTTGGGAAGACCCGCGAACTCTCGGTGCTCGGGGCAAACGAACGGAACAGGGGGCCGCCGTTGTCGACCAGGGTGCCGGCTGAATTGGCGGCTCCCAGGTTGAACTGCTCCCACAGGTAGGTCAGCGCGTCGCCATCGCCGTCATTGCCGATCGCATCCAGCTCGAACGGCGTCAGGCGCGGGATGGTCGTGGGCGGGATGGTGGTGACGGTTGGAACGGTATTGCCGGTGGCGCTGGTCGACCCACAGCTCGAGCCGCTGCCGCTGGTGACAAATCCCAGAATCTGATTGAGGCTGACGCGGTGGAAGTAATCTTCGCTGTTGCGCTGCGTATTGTCCGCACCGCAAATGCCGGCATAGGCCTGGATGGTGATGCCACTGCCCGGCTCGTAGGCCGCCGATGCGCTGCGTCCGCCGCCGCAACCATTGCCGTTGTAGGTGTGGTCGCCACGGAACTGGTGTCCGACTTCGTGCGCGACATAATCGACATCGAAAGCATCGCCGATCGGCGCTCCTGAGCCCGTGACGCCACGCGCCTTCTGGTTGGTGACGCAGACCACGCCCAGGCCGGCCACGCCGCCGCCGCCGGTGCTCATCACGTGCCCGATGTCGTAGTTGGCATTGCCGATCAGGTTGTTGATGTTGGACTGGTTCTGCCCCAGCATCGTGCCGCCGTTGTTGTTGGTGTAGGGGTCGGTGCCAGAGTTGGTGTAGATCAGCAGGTCGTTGTTGGCCACCAGCACCATGCGCACGCTGAGGTCGCGCTCGTACACGCCGTTGACACGATTCAGGGTGGTGAGGACCGCCGAGAGGCCATCGAGAACCGTTCCGCCGTGGAACGCGGTGTACTCGCCGGTGGTCGCCATTGCGAGACGGTAGGTGCGCAGGGTATCGCCGGAAGCGAGTTCCACAGCGGCACCGTCGGCGTGCGAATGCGGTTGGTCATCCACCAACTCTTCGCCAGTTACCTCGCAGCGCGGGCGTTCGCCCCGCACATGATCCTGCTTGTTGTAGGCGATGTAGTGCTCGGTATCACCGGGTTGGTACGGGTCGATATACACCGTGCCATGCGCCGAAATCACCTGCGCATGGAAACCCTTCGGGGTGAGGTCGAAGCGCAGCGTCGCGGTGGGATCATCAATGCCCTGCCCCAGCCACGTCCGCAGCTGGGGAAAGCGCTTGGCCAGGCCAGCCTCCATGACGGGCGACTCGACGATCCGAAATTCGCCGAACTTGCCGTCCGGAAGCGGCAGCCAGAGACGCGCCTGGCTTTGCGCGACCGCGGTGTCGCGCTCCAGAGGCGCCTTGCTCAATCCAAGTTCCAGCTGATTGCGGCTCAGTTGCAGCGAGCGATAGCGCTGCGGGACGATCTGCCGGATCTGGGCGTTGCGCGCGATCGCGTTCTCCGCCTTGTCACTCCAGATGCCGTCTGGAGAAATCTCCGCTGCCAATGCAAGGTTGGCTACCAGGGACAGCGCCACAAACGCGGCACCCATCAGCCAATGTGTAATCCGTGATTCGAGAACTACTGAACGATGCACGCGGACAACCTCGCTGCGATGACATTTGGAAAGCCAGCGAGCATGCGGTCGCAAGGACCAAATTGCAACGCGAACCCGCGTAACGTTTTTTTACATTTTATCCCGCCTGCCAGCAGCAAAACCCATGACACTCCGCCTGCCGGGTTACTCTGCCCGGCGCAGTAACGAAACAGGTGCATCGAAGTGAAGCCTGATCAGGTTCGCCGACTGGCGCTGGCATTGCCCGAAGCGGTCGAAATTCCGCACTTCGCCCTGGCATCCTTCCGGATCCGGGGAAAGATTTTCGCCTGCTTGACCCCCGATGGCGCCCATCTGCACCTGTTCGTCGCGGAAACCGAACGCGAAACCGCACTGGCGATGCAAACCGGCGGCATCGAGAAGCTCTTCTGGGGCAAGCAGTGTGTGGGACTGCGCCTGCGGCTGGACAGCGCGCGAGCCGAAGTGGTCGGGCGCCTGTTGCGCCAGGCCTGGCACAACAAGTCGCCCAAGCGTCTGTCGGCAACCATTGATCAGTAGCAGCCTGAGCGACTCAAGGGTCGAGCCTGGCGGCTACACCACTGGAAGACACAATCACTGTTTGACGAGCGTTCCCGTCACCTGACCGTTCACGGTGTTTCCGGTGATTCGGTTGTCGCCAAACGAAAGAATGCTTCCGGAGCGAAGGGTCGAGAGTCCAACGTCATTGCCGCTCACCGTGCTGTCGGACATGACGATGCTGGCGCCGAGATTGGAGGCGCTGAGCCCCACGTCGCTGAAGGTCGCGGCACTGCCGCTCAGGATAATCTCTGCCGTGATCGACCCAGGCGCTCCGCAATCGGCCAGGAATGCGAACTGCGACGCGCCGGTCACGGTCGTGCTCCGTGCACTGACACGAGAGCCGGTCAGAGCGTGCACGCCGATGCCCGCCGCAGCGATGCGGACGTTGTCGAGTTGCAAGCGGGAACTGCTCGCGGAGTTGCCATTGGTGACCCGAATACCGGCGACCCCCAGGTTTTCGATCGAACTGTCCTGCACGCTGACCTGGATGTCCTGACCGCTGTTCACGGCGATATCGATGCCCGTTTGGGTAAACGCCTCGATCCGCACGTTCTCGATCACTACCTGTGCCGCATTCAGCACCCGCACACCATTCAGTCCACTTCCGGCACCTTCGATGAGCAGGTCACGAAGCGTCACGCGTGCCCCGGCAGCGTTGATGATGACCCCGTTGGTTCCCGCCGCCAGTATCCCGCCCAAGGTGCCATTGCCTTCAATGGTGATGGACTTGGTGATGTTGACTGCGCCATAGCCGCCCGGGTCCAGCACGGAAATGACACCACCCGTCGCCGTCTTCGAGATGGCTCCGGCAAACGTCTTGCACGGTGCGGTGCGGGAGCAGGGATTGGCGTCATCTCCAACCCCCGAGACCCAGGTGCGTGTGGCCTGGGCCAGGCTGGATGAACTGGCCAAGGCCAACAACAGGCACGTCAGATACAGGCAAAAGCGACGATGAGCAGCCATTTCGATATCCCCCTGATGGTTCGATGCAAGGAAGTAGCTTTCCGGGCGAAGTATCCGCCTGCCGCGGCGGTGGCGGAAGTAGGCTCTGGTCTTGCGGCTCTGCCTCCATTGAATGAACCTGCCGGACCGGCGAAACGCTTGGACTGTGTTTTACTGACTGTCTGTTCAGCAAAACCTTTCGACTCTCCAACATGACCAATCTTCCCCCTTGCCCGAAATGCGGATCCGGTTACAGCTACGAGGACGGCGCCATGCTCATCTGCCCCGAATGCGCCCATGAGTGGAGCGCCACCGGAACAGATGACGTAGCAGATGCGCCACGCGAAGTTCGCGATGCGCATGGCACCGTTCTGCAGGACGGCGACAGCGTGACCGTGATCAAGGACCTCAAGATCAAGGGTTCATCCGCGGTAGTAAAGGTGGGCACAAAGGTTCGCAGCATCCGCCTGGCGGACGGAGATCACGACATCGACTGTCGCATCGACGGTATCGGCCAGATGGGTCTGAAATCGGAATTCGTGAAGAAGGCCTGACGCATCCGCCACTCCGCCGGGTTTATGCTTTGCCTTCTGAATTGCTGCTGGAGATCCGCCATGAAGTTGCCGTATCTGCTTGCGCTTGGACTGTTCACTGCGGCCTGTGGTGCGCAGGACGCGCCGCGCCATGCGAGCCAGCACGGCGACCTTCAACTGGTCATGGTGGCTGAAGGTCTGGAGCATCCCTGGGGCATGGCCTTCCTTCCGGATGGCCGCATGCTGGTCACCGAGCGTGCGGGCAGGCTGCGTATCGTGTCACCGAACGGTGCGCTCTCGGCGCCCGTAAATGGCGTGCCTGCGGTTCGCGCAGCGGGTCAGGGCGGCCTGCTGGATGTGGCCCTCTCGCCTGATTTCACAACGGACTCACTGGTCTATCTCACCTACTCCGAACCTGGTGACGGCGACGAATCCGGCACTGCGCTGGCGCGCGGCAAGCTGGAGGGCAATGCCCTGCTCGATGTGCAGGTGCTGTTCCGTCAGACCCCGAAGCTGCCGACGGTGCATCACTTCGGCTCGCGCATCGTGTTCGATGGCAAAGGCCATGTGTTCGTCACCATGGGTGATCGCGGCATGCGGCCGCTGGCGCAGCAGACCGACGGCCATCAGGGCACGGTGGTGCGCCTGAAGCTGGATGGCACGGTGCCGGCCGACAATCCCTTCATCGGGAAGGAAGGCGTACTTCCCGAGATCTGGTCCTATGGCCATCGCAACATCCAGGGTGCCGCGCGGCACCCGACGACCGGTGCGCTGTGGGCGCACGAGCACGGCCCACGCGGCGGCGACGAGTTGAACATTGTCGAGGCCGGCAAGAACTACGGTTGGCCACTGGTCACACTTGGCATCAACTACAGCGGCGAGCCGATCCCGGAAGCCGTGGCCAAGACAATGCCCGGCATGCAGGACTCCATCCACCACTGGCTTCCGTCGATCGGCCCCAGCGGCATGGCTTTCTACACCGCTGATCGATTCCCGGCCTGGAAGGGCAACCTGTTTGTCGGCGCCCTGGCCCACCAGCAGGTGGTTCGTCTGGAACTCGACGGCAACACCGTCCTGCGCGAAGAGCGCCTGCTGGGCGAGCTGAAGCAGCGCGTTCGCGATGTGCGTCAAGGCCCGGATGGCTACATCTACTTCCTGACCGACTCGCCGGAGGGCAAGGTCTATCGCCTCGGACTTGCCACCGAGTGAGCGTTGCCGGGCACGGGCGGGCATAATCCTGGGTTCTGCAGTTGGACGTGCCCGAGAGTGCACCTGCCCGGCTGACTGGCGAGGCGCGACGACGCGCAGGTTGACCACCTGCAAGGAGGAGCAACGAAGTCAGGCGGCCGGGCAGGCGTGCTCTCGGGTGCGAAGCGGCCATCACCCATTTAGGAGAGGTGGCTCAATCGAGCAGATCTTCTGAACATCAACGGATTGCGCGGAGCCTAAAGCGGTCAACTGCGGAATCCAGGATTATTCCTGCCCATGCTCAAGATCGACACCCACGCCCACTACCTGCCGAGAGACTGGCCGGACCTGGCGAAGAAGTACGGTGATGCGCGCTTCCCGGTGATCCACCACACCGACGACGGCCGCCACCGCATCTACAAGGATGGCAAGTTCTTCCGCGAAATCTGGCCGAAGACCTGGGACGCCGAGATGCGCATCGCTGAGTACGCGCAGTTCGGCGTGCAGGTGCAGGTGCTGTCGACGGTGCCGGTGATGTTCAGCTACTGGGCCAAGCCGCATCACGCGCTGGAGCTGCATCAGGCGCTCAACGACCACATGGCGCAGACCTGCCGGGAGCACCCGCGCCACTGCGCCGGCATCGGCACGGTGCCCTTGCAGTCACCGCGCCTGGCGATCCAGGAGCTGGAACGCTGCATGGACCAGCTCGGCCTGCAGGGTGTGCAGGTTGGCTCGCATATCGGCGAATGGAACCTCGACGCGCCGGAACTCCTGCCCTTCTTCGAGGCGGCGCAGGATCTGGGCGCGGCGATCCTGGTGCATCCCTGGGACATGATGGGCACCGAGTCGATGCCCAAGTACTGGCTGCCCTGGCTGGTCGGCATGCCGGCCGAACAATCACGTGCCGCCTGTTGCCTGATCTTCGGCGGCGTGCTGGAACGCTTTCCGCGCCTGAAGGTATGCCTGGCGCACGGTGGCGGCAGTTTTCCTTACACCATCGGTCGCATCGAACACGGCTTCCGCATGCGCCCGGACCTGGTCGCCACCGACAACCCGCGCAACCCGCGCGAGTACCTGCCGCAGCTCTACTTCGATTCCTGGGTAGCCGACCCGCGCGCGCTGCGCTACCTGCTCGATACGGTCGGCACCGAACGCGTGATGCTGGGCACCGACTACCCGTTTCCGCTGGGCGAACAGGAGCCTGGTGCTGGCATTGCCGCGCTTGAACTTCCTGAACCCGAGCAATCGCGGCTTTACCACGGCACCGCGTTGGAGTGGCTGGGACTGCCACTGAATCGCTTTGCCTGAGTCGCACTAGCCGTCTGGTGTCGTTGTCATCCCGAGAGCCAATCCAGCGGTCCATCAACGCGGCGCCTGACCCCAAACCCCACCGTTCGTGGTGAGGAGGGCGGAACGAGAGCCCGAGCGACGCGCGCAGCGCGAAGCGAAGGATCGAGGCCGCCCGTCTCGAACCACACACCCATGAAGCTTCAGCCAAAGACCAATTCCGAATGAACCCCATCTCCCACGAACTCTTCACCCGCGCCCAGCCGCTGATGCCCGGCGGCGTCAACTCGCCGGTCCGCGCCTTTAAATCAGTCGGCGGCGAACCCTTCTTCGCCGCGCGAGCCGAAGGCGCCTACCTGTGGGATGTCGACGGCAACCGCTACATCGACTTCATCGGTTCCTGGGGCCCGATGATCGCCGGCCACGCGCATCCGGCAGTTCTCGATGCGGTTGCACGCACGATGAAGGACGGCCTGAGCTTCGGCGTGCCGAATGCGCTCGAAGTCACCATGGCCGAGACTCTCACACGCCTGGTGCCATCGATGGACATGGTGCGCATGGTCAACTCCGGCACCGAGGCCACCCTGTCGGCGATCCGCGTGGCGCGCGGCGCGACTGGCCGCACCCGCATCGTGAAGTTCGAGGGTTGCTACCACGGCCACGGCGATTCCTTCCTGGTCAAGGCGGGCTCCGGCGCACTGACCTTTGGCGTGCCCGATTCGCCCGGCGTGCCCAAGGCGCTCGCCGACCTCACCCTCACCCTGCCCTACAACGATTTCGAGGCCGCAACGAAACTGTTCGAAGAATGCGGCAACGAGATTGCCGGGCTGATCATCGAGCCCGTGGTCGGCAATGCCAACTGCATTCCGCCGAACGAAGGTTACCTGCAGCACCTGCGCGCGCTCTGCACCCAGCACGGCGTGGTACTGATCTTCGACGAGGTGATGACCGGCTTTCGCGTCGCGCTGGGCGGCGCACAGGCGCTGTACGGCGTGAAGCCCGACCTGTCGACCTTCGGCAAGATCATCGGCGGCGGCATGCCGGTCGGCGCCTACGGCGGCCGCCGCGAATTGATGAGCCAGGTTGCGCCATCCGGCCCGATTTATCAGGCCGGTACCTTGAGCGGCAACCCGGTCGCAATGGCTGCTGGCCTGGCCACCCTTGAACTGGTGCAGGCGCCCGGCTTCTACGCCGAACTGGCAGGCAAGACCGTGGCATTGTGCGAAGGCTTCGAAGCTGCGGCACGTGACGCCGGTGTCGCGCTGACCACCAACCGCGTGCCGGGCATGTTCGGCCTGTTCTTCACCAAGGAGAAAGTCGAGAGCTTCGCGCAAGCCACCGCCTGCGACCTCGACGCCTTCAAGCGCTTCTTCCACGCCATGCTGCGCCGCGGCGTGTATCTGGCGCCTTCAGCCTACGAGGCGGGTTTTGTGTCGAACGCCATGACCGACGCGGATATCGCCGACACCATTGCCGCCGCGCGCGAGGCGTTTGTCGAGGCGCGTGGCTGAGGAGCTGCAGGCTCGCGAAACGAGGTGGCGATGTGATTTGCTGGCACACCCTTATTCGGAAACGACCCTGCCGACCCTGCGACAGACCAACCACGAACGGTGAGTGACGGGAAGCAGCGAATCAAAGCCCCTCTCCCACCGGGAGAGGGGTTGGGGTGAGGGGCGGGTGTCGAAGGAGTCGAACCAGGCAAGTACGCGAAGGATTCCTGGGCTGGAGAATTCCGACCAGACGTTTGGACCTCCACCAGGAATGCCCCTCACCCCAACCCCTCTCCCATTGGGAGAGGGGCTCATTCAGCGCCCCTGCAAGAATCCCAGTGCTTCTGACAATCTATTCCAAGGCATCGACTCTCACAAAATCCCGGAGCGCTACACCAAGCCGTTCCAGCCCATCAGCAACTTCGGCATCTTCAATATTCAGTGGCGGCACAAAGCGCAACACATCCGGCCCTGCCTGCAGCAGCAACAGCCCAGCGCGCGCCGCGTGATCCAGCACCTCACCTGCCCTTCCAGCAAAGTCGGAAGTGAGCACCGCCCCAAGCATCAATCCTCGACCACGCACCTCGCTGAAAACGCCAAGTTCTGCAGTCAGCACGGCAAGTCCTTCGCGCAAGGCAGCAGACTGCCGCGCTACATTCGCTGCAATCGCGTCTGAGCTCAGCCGGCGTAGTGCCACGCGCGCCACCGCCGCCGCCATTGGATTGCCGCCAAAGGTTGTGCCATGCGAACCGAATCCCAGCACCTCGGCAACATTGGGGCCAGCCAACATCGCGCCGATCGGGAAGCCACCGCCCAGGGCCTTGGCCAGGGTCACCACATCTGGCCGCACGTCATCCTGCCAATGTGCGAACAGGCTCCCGGTTCGGCCCATGCCGCACTGGATCTCGTCGAGCACCAGCAGCGCATCGTGCCGGTCGCATAGCGCGCGCAAGCCAGCAAGGAAACCAGGGGCAGCGGGCATCACGCCGCCCTCGCCCTGCACGGGCTCAACCAGCACGGCGGCGATGTCGCCTGCAGCGAAGGCCGCTTCGGCCTGGGCAAGGTCGTTGAAATCGGCATAGCGAAAGCCAGCGGGCAGCGGCTCGAAGCCTTCCTGATACTTCGGCTGTGCCGTGGCAGTCACCGTTGCCAGGGTGCGGCCATGAAAGCTGCCGCGGAAACTCAGGATCACGCGGCGATCCGGCGGGCGTCCCTGCTGAGCGGCCCAGCGCCGCACCAGTTTGATTGCGGCCTCGTTGGCCTCGGCACCGGAATTGCACAGGAACACACGTTCGGCAAAGCGCGAGGCTGCGACCAGTTCCTCGGCCAGACGCAAGGGCGGCTCAGTGTAGAACACGTTGCTGCTGTGCCACAGGCGCCCAGCTTGCTCGGTGAGCGCAGCGATCAGTTCGGGATTGGCATGCCCGAGCGAGCACACCGCGATGCCGGCGGCGAAGTCGACATAGTCGCGGCCCTCGCTGTCCCACAGGCGTGCGCCCAGGCCGCGCTCCAGCACCATCGTGCGCGGACGGTAGACCGGCAGCCAGCGCTGCTGGCCGAGGGCGATCAGTTTGTTTTCACTGGAAGTTGACATCGCGGCAAGTCGGAAACAGGAAGCGCGCGATTATCAGGCAGAATCATCGCAAGTCCTGAATGGAAAGATGCATGCGTCCCGAAACCTTCGCCGTTCACGCCGGTGCCGCGCCGGATGCCGAAACTGGCGCCCTGTCGCCACCGTTGCATCTGTCGACCACCTTTGAACATGAACCTGACGGCAGTTCGCCGCATGGGCTGATCTACCAGCGCTATGACAATCCCACCCAGCAGCGTCTTGAACAGGCCTTGGCAGCATTGGACGGGGCTGAGCGCTCGCTGTTTTTCGCGACGGGAATGGCGGCTGCGGCGACTCTGTTGCAGGCGCTGCCAGCCGGTGGCCACGTGCTGTTCCAGGACGATCTCTACCACGGCATCCGGGTTCTGGCGCAGGACTGGCTGCCGCGCTGGGGCTTGTCAGCCAGCTTTGTCGATGGGGGAAACCTGGACAGCGTGCGGGCGGCGCTACGCCCGCAAACCTGTCTGATCTGGGCGGAAACGCCCTCCAATCCGCTGATGCACATCGTCGATATCGAGGCCCTGGCCGAGTTGGCACACGCGCATGGCGCCGAGCTGTTGATCGACGGCACGTTTGCCACTCCAGCCCTGCAGCAGCCACTGGCGCTGGGTGCCGACGTGGTTCTGCATTCAGCCACCAAGTACCTGGGTGGGCATAGCGATGTGATGGGCGGCGTTCTGAACTTCGCGCGCGACGAACCGCTCGCGCAGCGCTGCTTCGAGATCCGCAAGCTGCATGGCGCCAGCGCCAATCCCTTTGCCGCCTGGCTGGTGCTGCGCGGCATCCGCAGCCTGCACGCGCGCTTGGCAATGCACTGCGCAACGGCGCGTCGGGTCGCCGGCTTTCTCGCCGCACACCCGGGCATCGAGGCCGTTCACTATCCCGGCCTCGATGCGCATCCCGGGCACGCCATCGCGGCGAAACAGATGCGTGATTTTGGCGGCATGCTCAGTCTGCAAGTGCGCGGCGACCGCGAGCAAACCCTGCGCATGGCCGGCGCCTTGCGCCTGTTTCACAACGCCACCTCGCTTGGCGGCTGCGAATCCCTGATCGAGCACCGCGCCTCGGTTGAAGGCCCCCAGCCAACATCACCACAAAACCTGCTGCGGCTGTCGATCGGTCTGGAACATGCAGAGGACCTGATCGACGATCTGCGACAGGCACTTGAATCAGCTATTTGAGCTCAGCTACATGACCGGTGGATCGACCGGCCAGGTGAGTTGCTTCTCGCAGGACCCTGTCATCCAGGCTTCACCGCAACGTCATGGTGCAGACAAGCTGAGGCAGCAAGCTTCCCAAAACCGGGACAGCCAGCATGCACTTCGCCCTTGTCACCGAAACCTACCCGCCGGAAATCAACGGCGTCGCCCTCACCGTGCAGGGTCTGGAACTGGGACTGCGTGAGCTTGGGCATGCGGTTTCCATCGTGCGGCCACGTCAGCCAGCGCAAGCCTCATCGGATCCAGAGCAACTGCTGCTGCCGGGAGCGGGACTGCCACGTTACCCGGGCCTTCGCTTTGGTCTGCCGGCTGGAGGACGACTGCTGTCGCACTGGCGAAACAGGCGTCCGGATGCGGTGTATGTAGCCACCGAAGGCCCACTGGGCTGGTCAGCGGTACGCAGCGCAGCGCGTCTTGGCATTCCGGTCGCGACCGGCTTCCACACCCGTTTCGATCAGTACGCCGCGCGCTACGGTGCCGCCTTTCTTACTCCGCTGGTCTTTGCCTGGTTGCGCCGTTTTCACAATGGCGCCGACGCCAGCATCGTTCCGACCCTGGAGCTTGCCGAGTTCCTGCGGCAGCGCGGCTTCCAAAGGGTCGAACTGCTGCGTCGAGCGGTGGATACCCAGCTGTTCGATCCTGCGCGACGCAGCGAGGAGCTGCGCAGGTCCTGGGGATTGAGTGAGCAGTCGCCTTGCATCATCTACGTCGGTCGCATCGCGCCGGAAAAGGATCTGGAACTTGCGGTGCAGGCCTTCCGCAGGATCCAGGCGCAACGCCCCGATGCGCGCTTCGTCATGGTTGGCGAGGGGCCCTCGCGCGCTCGACTGCAACGTGACAATCCGGATCTGGTCTTTGCCGGGCTGCAGCGCGGGGAGAACCTGGCACGTTATTTCGCCAGCGGTGACCTGTTCCTGTTTCCTTCGCAAAGCGAAACCTTCGGCAATGTGACCCTGGAAGCCATGGCCAGTGGTATTGCCACGGTTGCCTATGACTACGGCGCGGCGCGCGAACATCTGATTGATGGCCAGCATGGAGCCGCCGTGCCTATGGGCGACAGTGTCGATTTTCTGCGCCGCAGCTTGGAGCTGGCGCTGGATCGGGAAGTGCGCGAGGCCATGGGTCTGGCAGCACGTGCCGCCATGCTGCCGCTCAGTCCCGTCGGGGTGGCGCAGCGCTTCGCCGACCTGCTCAGCAACCTGCAAAGGAGCAAGGCAGCATGAAGACCAGGGCAATTACGCCCAGGCTGATGCGCGAGGACACTGCCATCTGCCTGCGCTGGAACCGATGGGGGCGGCAGGCCGCTGTACGCCGCTACTTTGCGACAGTGAGCCGACTGGGTGATGGCATGGCCTGGTATGTCCTGATGGCTGCGATCGCCCTGTTTGGCGGGCCACAGGGCCTGGAAGTCTCGGCGCAGCTTGCTGCTACGGGCGCGACAGCGTTGCTTGTATATGTGGGACTGAAGCGCTGGACACGGCGTCCGCGCCCATGCGCCAGCGACCGGCGCATCCACGCCCTGGTCCGCCCGCTCGACGAATTCAGCTTTCCGTCCGGGCACACCCTGCACGCCGCAGCATTCACCGGCGTCAGCCTGACTCACTATCCGGAGCTGGCATTCCTGCTGCTGCCGTTCGCGGCCAGCGTTGCCGTTTCGCGCGTAGTGTTGGGCTTGCACTACCCGAGCGATGTCTTGGCAGCCTCGGCATTGGGCGGCGCACTGGCTGGAGTCTCTGCCTGGCTCTGGCAAATCTAGACTGTAGCTTGGAATCCAAAATTCGCGTGCGCTTGGCCTTGGCAGGTTGGTGCTGAGCGGAGCGAAGCCCAACGCTGCGAGAGTCATCACCCCGCGAGAAACTCTACGCCGCCCCGTTGGGCTTCGCTGCGCTCAGCGCCAACCTACAGAAGCGAATGCGCCAGCCATGCGGGCAGCCAGACCCAACCTGCTCTTCACGACTCTGGCGCCGATGGGGATTCCGCGCTGCTTGAGGTCTCGTCGACATCGACCCCAAGCATGGCTTCGCCAAGCAATTCCTCCGGCAAACGCTTTTTCGCCGGCGCGCCCATGTCGGCAAGACTCTTCACTTGCAGCAATACCGAGCCCTTGCCACCCTCGGTGAGGCGGCGGACAGCACTGCCGTGTGCGTTGCGCGCCTTTTCGATATGAACACCGATATGCTCGATCTCCTCGACCAGCAGGACGAAATTGTCGTGCAGCATCGCGCCGCGACGAGCGATCTCCTGGGCATTCTGGTTCTGCCGTTCCAGCTTCCACAGGTAGGTGACGGTGCGCAGCGTCGCCAGCAGGGTGCTGGGGCTGACCATCGAGATATTGCGCTGCAGTCCGTACTGGTAAAGCTCGGGATCGGCGCGCACAGCCTCGATGAAAGCGGACTCCATCGGAATGAACATCAGCACGAAATCCAGACTTTCCAGCTGCGGAAGGTCCTCGTAGCGTCGACCGGAAAGGCCATCGATGTGGCGCCGGATCGACACCAGCAGATCGCGTAGCGAACTCGCACGTGCCGAATCGTCCAGCGCGCCGACCAGGCGGTCGTAGGCCACCAGCGAGACCTTGGCATCGATTACCAGGGCACGGTTCTCGGGCAGGCGAACCACCACGTCGGGGCGCGGTCGTCCGCCATCCTCATTCTGGAAACCGGTCTGGATCTCGTACTCGCGTCCAGCCTGCAGCCCGGAAGCTTCCAGCACCCGCTCCAGGATCAGCTCGCCCCAGGCGCCCTGCGTCTGGCTTTCACCCTTGAGGGCGCGGGTGAGGTTGATCGCATCCTCGCTGATCCGCTGATTGAGCTGCTTCAGGGACTCGATCTGCTGCGACAGCATGCCGCGCTCGTGCTGCTCGGCGGCGTAGGTCTTTGCCACTGACTCGCCGAAGGCCTTGAGCTGCTCGCGCAAGGGCTCCACCAGGCCGCCGATCTGCAGCTTGCTTTGCTCACTGAGCTTCGCAGCGCGCTCGTCTAGGATGCGCTGAGCAAGGTTTTCGAAAGACTCTCGCAGGCGAGCCTCGGCCTGCTGCAGCAGCGCAAGCTTCTCCTCGCCTGAGCGTGCCTGCTCGCGCAACTGGGACTGCAGGGATGCATTCGATTCGGTCAAGCCGAGCGCGCGCGCGCGAGCCTGTTCCAGTTCCAGCTGCAAGCGGCTGCGGTCTTCCGCGAGGTTCTCGGAACGGTCCGACAGCGCCGCACGTTCCGCCGAGATCTGGCTGGCGTGGCTGCGTAGGCTGGAAAGCTCGGCATCGGTCGAGGCGAAGCGCTCGCGCAGGTCATCGAAACGTCGCTGCAAGGCACCGACCTCGTGCGAGAGGCGTGCGAGCTCGGGCTCATGCTCCGCCGCCCCTGCGCGGCGCGCCGCACGAACACGGCTGTGCAGCACCAGACCCATGACGGCGCTGGCCAGCAATGCGCCAGCCAGCGCCCAGAGCAGAAACTCGAATTGTGGATCAATCGGCACGTCAGGCCTTTCCGATCTGGAAGGGGCCTGATTCTACCGAGTTGGCTGTCTCACACTCTGAAACAGTCCGCTACTGGCAACCGGGTGCGTTTGAGCGCAGATCAACCAGCCTTCTTGGCCCAGGCCGAACACCAGCCCTTGCCGGCAACATTGTGGCCGGGGAAGAGCGTGCAGCCGCCCCATTCGGCGTCTGGGCCACCCTGCCAGAACTGGCAGTTCTGGCAGATGCTGCCGGCCTTGTAGCTGGCGTGAGTCAGCCCTTCGGTGGTTTCAACGTAGTTCAGTGCCTTGGCCTGGGCGTTGTCGAGCGGCAACTTGGGCAGGTCAGCGGCCTGCGCTGCGCCCGAAGCCAGGCGACCAACAAAGGGCAAGGCTGCACTGGCAAGCACCGCATTGATCAGGAAACGGCGACGCGGAACATTGGGCAGGTTCATGGCTGGACTCTCGATTTTACTGTGGACTGACGCCAGTCTAGTCCTTCGCCGTCAAGGGCGAGTTGATGCGTATCAACCGCATCACGGGTTTTGGCGCTGCTCGGCTACACTGCGCGCATGAATGCACACCCCTCGTTTTCCCAATCGGCTCTGGCGCAACGCGCCGAAGAGATCGTTTCGAACGTCCGCGAGCTCTCGGCCCTGGGCTGGACGCCCGCAACCAGCAGCAATTTCTCCCTGCGGCTGGACAGCCGGCATGCGGCAATCACCTCCTCCGGCAAGGACAAGGGGCGGCTGAAGTCCGAAGACATCATGGTGGTTGATCTCGAAGGGCACCCGGTGGGCACCAGCCTGAAGCCCTCTGCCGAAACCCTGCTGCACACCCAGCTGTACAAGCATTCACCCGGAATCGGCTGCGTACTTCACACCCACTCACATGTGCAGACGGTAGCTTCACGGCTGTACGCCAAGGCCGGCAAGCTGCGGCTGGAAGGCTACGAACTGCTGAAGGCCTTCCGCGGCAACGAAACGCATGAGGTCGCCATTGACGTTCCGGTGCTCCCCAACAGCCAGGACATGACAGCCCTGGCCGGCAAGGTCCAGCGCCTGCTGTTCACCGGGCCGATCTGGGGCTACCTGATCGATGGTCACGGTCTTTACGCCTGGGGCCAGGACATGGCCGAGGCCCGCCGTCACCTGGAAGCCTTCGAGTTCCTGTTCGCTTGTGAACTCGACCTGCGCCGTCTCGGCGCCCACTGACTACGGAGCCGCAATGAGCCGCTTGCGCATTTTCAATGAACACGACCCGGCCAGCCCGCTGCATACGTGTGAGAGCCACTCCGACATGGCCGGTGAGCTCAGCAAGATAGGCGTGCGTTTCGAGCAGTGGCAGGCGGCAAAGGCCGTCGCTCCGGGCGACCCACCCGAGGCTGTGATGGCCGCCTATCGCGCCGACATCGACCGGCTGGTTGCCGAATACGGATTCAACAGCGTCGATGTGGTTAGCATCGCGCCTGATAACCCGCAGAAGGAAGCCATGCGGCAGAAATTCCTTGAGGAACACTTCCACAAGGAAGACGAAGTGCGCTTCTTCGTGGCGGGCTCGGGACTGTTTACCCTGCATGTCGGCGACAAGGTGTTTGAAGTCCTCTGCGAAACCGGCGATCTGATCGGCGTGCCGGACAGCACGACGCACTGGTTCGACATGGGCCCACAGCCCAGTTTCATCGCTATCCGGTTCTTCAAGGAGCCCGATGGCTGGGTCGGCCACTTTACCGGCACCGATATCGCGCAGCGCTTCCCGCGCTACGAACCGGGCCAGGCGATCTGAAGATGGCAAAGGCAATCCTGACCGATATCGAGGGGACTACCTCCAGCATTTCCTTCGTCAAGGACGTGCTGTTTCCGTATGCGCGGCGCGCCCTGGCTGGCTTTGTGCGGGCGCGCAGCGCTGATCCGGAGGTCAGGCGCTGGCTGGACGCCGCTGCGCTGGATATTGGCGGGGTGGCCTCGGACAACTGCATTGTCGAGATACTTCAGCAGTGGATCGACGAAGACCGCAAGCACACCGCGCTGAAGGCCCTGCAGGGCATGATCTGGAAGGCCGGATACGAGAACGGCGAATTCAGTGCGCATGTGTATCCCGACGCGGCGGAAAGCCTGCGTCGCTGGAATGCCGAGGGCATGCCACTTTACGTTTACTCCTCGGGATCGGTAGGCGCGCAGAAGCTCTTTTTTCGCTACAGCGACTTTGGCGATCTCGGTGCGCTTTTCGACGGCCATTTCGACACCGAGGTCGGCGGCAAACGCGAGGCTCACAGCTACCGCCGTATTGCCGAGACGCTGGACATGCCGACGGACGAAATTCTGTTCCTTTCAGACATTGTGGAAGAGCTGGACGCGGCGCGCCAGGCGGGCATGTCGACCTGCCTGATCGACCGTATTGAAGACTATCCGTCGCCGCGCGACCCGGAAGCCAGTCATGGACACCGACGGGTCACGTCGTTCGAGCAGATCGACCAGGCCTGACGGAGCAGCTAGTCAACAAGCCTGTAGTGCGTAACAGCTGATACCGATCCGCGCCAGGGCACGTCTGCCCGCACTTCGATTCGATGCTCACCGGACGCAAGCTCGGTCGGCAATGCGGCACGCCACAAATGGCTGGAAGGTGAGGCCTCCGGCGTGCGGTCGAAACCCCGCAGGGACATGGCCGCATCATCCAGCAGGTTCTCGCGCAGCACGCGCGGATCGGTGCGCTGCACGCGCTGCATCGATTTCCACTCGCCTTCCCCAACCCGGAACTCGACCGGCGTATCGCTGCGACCCATGAAGACGTTGGCGTAGAGACCCACCGACGGATAGGCGCCGCGTCGCAGCAGCTGCGGGGCGTACAACGCGAGTTGGCTGTCCTGCGCGTCGCGGGCCGTGTGCCAGTGCAATGAATAGCCACCATCAGGCTGCAGGCTGAGCCGCGCGTAACCATTCGGCGTACCGTCCGCCATCATGGCGTCGGGTATGCCCTCACTGTCTTTCACGCCGCCCCAGAATCCGCCGCACGCGGTGCCGACGTTGTATTCATGCAGGGGGGGCACGCCCTGCCAGCCGCTCGCCGCATTGTGGTACACGTGTTGCTGGACATGGCTATGGGCAGTCAGCAACAGTACCTGCCGGAATTCGCTCAGCAGGCCGAACAGGCGCTCTCGGTCGGCGCGACGGAAGGTTTCCCGCTCGCTGCGCGTGTTGAAGAACGGAATATGTGCGGCCAGTATCAGCAGCCGCTGCTTTGGCAAGGTTGCCAGATAGGCCGCAAGGAATTCGAACTGGTCCGGGCGCAGTCCGCCGATGTAGCTCGACCGATCGCCTGGCAGGTAGATCACATTGTCGAAGCCGATGATGGAAACATTGGAGTCCTCCCAGGCGAAGGTATCCGGGCCGAAGGCCGCGCGGAAGCTGTGCAGCGACCGCTCATCGTCTGGCGCGTCGAAGTCGAGGTCGTGATTGCCGGCCACATGCAGCCAGGGCAGGCCGAGCCGCACGGTGGCAGCCTTCACCGCCGGATACAGCGAAAGGTCATCGTCAACGATGTCGCCCAAGGAAATCCCCAGTCGGGCCGCGTGCTTGCCAGTCAGTGGATCGACGATGTCGCGCGCGTAGTAGTCGACGTCCTGCAGCGACTTGGGCTGGGGATCGCCGAATATCAGCAGCTCGAAGGCCTGTCCTGAATCGGACTCGACCTGCAGAGCCACATCCCAGCGGGCCCCATCCAGCGAAGTCGGGGCGATTCCAGCGTAGCGCAGCGGCGCCGAGCCTGCGGGCAAGTGATGGCGCCAGAATGCCGGCAGACCATCGACACCCAGCGGCAGTCGGTAGCCCGGCGGCTTGATCACGAACAGGGTCTGACCTGAAGCGACGGCAATCCGGTAGCGACCCGATGCATCGCTGCGCACGATCTCGCGGCCGTTGGACAGCTTGGCGCCCGCAATGCCCGGTTCGTCCGCATCGCGCTGTGTGTTGCCGTTGCGGTCCTCAAACACCAGGCCGCTGACCTGCACTGCGGAGTCTGCCCAAGCGGCAGGAGGCAGCAGCAACAAGAAGAGAAGCAGGATTGCCGAGCGCATCTGGGTCTTCCGAAGCAGGGTCCATGGACAGTATGCAGGGCATGGACGCGCCGTTCGCGAATCGCCGCACGCCAGCAAGCGCCGATCGGGTGACCAGCTTCCGCCGCCAAATTGATCAAGGTCATGCCCGGCGGCCGCGGCACGGCGCAAACTCGGTCGCATGGGCCCTGTCGCGTTACTCTTGGGCCAACGGCGGTCCATTACATCGGGAGACGGCAATGAGCACTTCCATCCAACGCATCCTCGTGGCAATCGACTTTTCCGAGCATGCCCGACGTGCCCTCGAGCGCGCCGCGCTGTTGGCGCGCCAGCACAGCGCCTCCCTGGAGCTGGTATACGCCGCGCCATTACCGTTGGCGACACCGGTCTGGGGCGGCGATCTGGGGATTGGTGCGGGAGTGGACGCCGCCGAAGTGGTTGAGGCTGGCCTCGGGCACCTGCAGAAACTCGCGGTGTCGATTCGGGAGCGTTTCGGCGTCGAAGCTGTCCTGCGCTGTGAGCCACGCGCTCCGGTGCCTCTGCTTCAGGCGCGCTGCGAGGACTGGAAGCCGGATCTGCTGGTGATCGGCGCAACCGGTGAAGGCGCGATCGCACGTCGCCTGTTTGGGTCCACGGCGCAGTCCATCGTGCGTGGCGCGACGGTTCCCGTCCTGGTGGTGCGAGGCACAGCCAAGCAGGACTACGAGCACCTGCTTGCGGCCACCGATTTCAGCGAGGATGCGCAGCGTGCGATCCACATGGCCCGCATGTTGGCGCCCGCGGCCAGACTTACGCTGTTCAGCGCCCTCGACCTGCCCAGCGTTGATGCCGCACCCCTGCTCGGTCTCGACCCGGCCACACGCGAGGCAAACCTGGCGCGCGCCGGCGAGCAGGTTGAAATCAGTCTTCGCTTTCTCGCCAGTGAACTCGGCGTACCGGACACGCGCTTCTGCGTTCGCACCGGCCGGGCCTCGCACGAACTACCTGCGGTGGTGGAAAGCACGGGAGCAGATCTGCTGTGCGTAGGCGCCCATGGCAAGGGACGACTTGAATCGGCGCTGCTGGGCAGCACCAGCCTGCACGCCGCGGCCGAAGCCGGCTGCGACGTGCTGGTGGTACCCCATCCGGGTTGAGCACAGGATTCAGCGGGCCGGCTGCACCTTGTGGGCTTGCGAGGCGATCGCTTCTGCCGCGGCCAGCACGGCGGCCTCAGGCAGCCTTACCCGATAGTCGGGATGCACGTAGGAGAACTGCAGCACGCCTTCAGCATCCACGATGTAGACGGCAGGCACTGGCAGCAGCCCGTGGTCTTCACCCGAGGCGACTGCCAGATCAATGCCGTAGCCCCGATACTGGGCCTGTGTTTCGGCATCGACACGAAATGCCAGACCGAAGGCGGTCATGGCCTCTGCCTTGGCATCCGACAGCAGGGTGTAGTCAAGTTCGGAACTGGCGAGTGACTCACGCAGCGCCTCCGGGCGATCCGGACTGATCGCGATCAGCTGGTAACCCAAGGCCTGCAGCGGCTCGCGAATCAGGCGCAGGCCGCTGAGCTGGACGTTGCAGTAAGGACACCAGCCGCCGCGATAGAAAACCAGTACCGCCGGTTTGCCACCGATCGCTTCGGCAAGCGCAGTGGTATCGCCTTCGAGATTGCGCAGGTTGGCGTCGGGCAATCGGCTGCCAAGCAGGATTGGGCGAACGCTGGTGGCTGAATCCGCGACCGTGTCGTGCGCCGATTCCGTGGCATCGGCTGAAGCCTCGTTTGCCCTGGATGCAGCCTGCTGAGGTGAAGCAGCAGGATCGAGCGACACGGTGCAGGCCGACAGCACCAGAGTGCCTGCGAGAGCAGTGAGCAATTTCATCGGGGGGCTCCGAACGGACGTGGCAGTATCGCCAACAATGCAACAGAGGCAAGCAGCGCGCAAAGCGGTTCGGAAATTCCCGGAACAGTGACTTGAGTGCCTTCCCTGGATCGTCGGGTAACGGTCATCAAGCGCGGGGCTTGCGCCACTGCAAGCTGCTCGTATAGAACGCTGCATCCCCTACCCCACCCTCACCCCATACCGTCAGCATGCCCCTGTCAGCAAGCCAGAAAGCCCAGTTCCAGATTCACTTCTGCGTGCTGCTGTGGGGCTTCACCGCCATTCTGGGCAAGCTGATCAGCCTGCCCGCCCTGCCCTTGGTGTGGTGGCGCATGCTGATCGTGGTGGCGGTGCTGGCCCTGCTGCCCATGGTCTGGCGGAATTTGCGCGCGATGCCGGCTCGCTTGATTGCCTCCTATGCCGGCATCGGCGTGCTGGTGGCGCTGCACTGGCTGACCTTCTATGGCGCGATCAAGTTGTCCAATGCGTCGGTGGCCGCAACCTGCATGGCGTTGGCACCCGTCTTTCTCGCGCTGATCGAGCCCAAGCTGGTCGGAAGGCGCTTCGAACTGCGCGAACTGTTGCTCGGCATCGCGGTGCTGCCCGGCGTGGCGCTCGTCGTGGGCGGCGTGCCGGAGGAAATGCGACTGGGAATCGCCGTTGGCGCTTTGTCAGCGCTGCTGGTGGCACTGTTCGGCTCGCTCAACAAGCGCCTGGTGGAGCATGGCGAACCGCTCACCGTCACTGCCATCGAATTGGGCGCCGGAACCCTGGCACTTACCCTGCTCGCGCCCGCCATGCCCTGGCTGTTTCCTTCGCAGGCCGGCGTGCTGCTGGAAATCCCCGGCCTGAACGACGCACTGTTGCTGCTTGCCTTGGCGTTGGTCTGCACCTTGCTGCCGTTTGCCCTGTCACTGGTCGCCCTGCGCCACATGACCGCTTTCAGCGCCCAGCTGGCAATCAATCTGGAGCCGGTCTACGCCATCGGCCTTGCCATCCTGCTGCTGGGCGAACAGCACGAGTTGACCGGCCTGTTCTATGTCGGTGTGGTGATTGTGCTGAGCGCGGTCATCGTGCACCCGCTCATCCAGCGTCCGCATCGCATCGAACAGCCTGAACTGCTTGGAACGGCGGAATCCAAGTCAATCGTCGATTAGCACTTTGCCGAATTCACCGCTGACGCGGGTGATCGGCTGAGATCAGGCACCCGAAAGAGTAATGCCTGGCTACCGTGCATACCTCGGACCCGGGTAATCTCGCATAATGGCGCTCGGCTGAACCGCACGGTAGGCGGCTCGATGGGGATTATGTGTGACTGCACGTTTACTGGGGGCCTTCGCCACCTTTCTAGTCATGACCATGGCTCTTGCGGCCGCGGCGCAGGAGCCATTGCGCCTTGCCCAGGGCGAAGGCATACACGAGCTCAACAGTCATCTGGTCTTCAATCACGATGCCGATGCCAGCGCCTCACCGGAGCAGATGCTCGAACTGGCACGCGACGGCGGGTTTGCGCCCCTGCCCGGTGGCCGCGCCACCTTCGGTTTCAAGGCCGGCGCCTTCTGGTTCCACGCCAGACTGCTCAATCAGGACCCCAACGAAACCCGCCGTCTGCTGGTGCAGCAGTATCCGCTGAGCGATCGCATCGACCTGTATCAGATCAGGGCCGATGGCAGCCTGGCCCTGCAGCGTTCCGGAGATGCCCTGCACTTCGACGAGCGCGCGGTAAAACACCGCCAGCCAAATTTCTGGGTCGATCTGCCGGTCGGGCAAACCGTCGAGTTGTTGGTGCGGGTGGAAAGCCAGAGTTCCATGCAGGTACCGTTGGCGCTGTACACCACGGGTGCCTTCACCGCGATGGCGCAGGATGGCCAGTTCGGCATCGGTCTGTACTACGGCATCATGCTGGCGCTGTTCTTCTACAACCTGATCCTGTGGGCGACACTGCGCGACGCCAGCTACTTCTGGTACATGGTGCACATCTCGGCCTTCGGCCTGGTGCTGTTCTGCCTCAACGGACTGGCCTTTGAATACTTGTGGCCGGGCAACACCTGGCTGCAGGACCGCTGCGTGCCCATTTCGATTTGCCTGGCGCAGATCGGCATGCAGCAGTTCGTGCGACATTTCCTCGAGCTATCGCAGCGCTGGCGGCGCGCCGATTGGGGCAGCCTGGGTCTGATCGGGTTCTTCGTGCTGCTGGGGTTTGCTTCCCTGGTGCTGCCCTACCGCACCTCGACCACGCTGGCGTCGGCCATGGTGCTGCCCAGCGTCGCCTGGGTTGCCGTGGTCAGCATCGTGGTGATGCGTCGCGGCTATCGTCCGGCGCGCATTTTCCTGGCGGCCTGGTCAGCCTTCCTGATCGGCACCGCGGCCTACACCCTGGTGGCCTTCGGCGCCCTGCCCAAGATGTTCATCACCGAGTACGGCGTGCAGATCGGTTCGGCGCTGGAAATGATCCTGCTGTCCTTCGCCCTTGCGTACCGCTATGCGGCCCTGCGCAGTGAGAATGAAGTGCTGGTTCAGCAGGCCAACGAGAAACTCGAGCTCAAGGTTGCCGAGCGCACTGCCGAGCTACGCGTGGCAATGGAAAAACTGGCCGAAGTCAACCGGCGCGACGGGCTGACCGGCGTGTTCAACCGGCACCATTTCCGCGAGCAGCTTGAATCCCTGCTCTGCGACAGCCGCACCGGGCATCGCAACCTTGGCGTGCTGATGGTGGATATCGACCACTTCAAGCGGATCAACGACAGTCTTGGCCATCTGGCCGGCGACGAATGCATCCGCGCCGTGGCGAGCTGCATGCGCGCCACCCTCGAACCCTTCGGTGGCATCGTCGCGCGCTTTGGTGGCGAGGAGTTCGTCGCTGCCCTGCCTGGCTGCAACGAGCAGCGCGCCCTGGAAGCTGCCGAGGCGGTCCGCCTGCGTATTTCAACGCAGGAGATCGAAGTTGAAGGACAGCGCGTGAAGCTCACCGTCAGTGTCGGCGTCTACAGTCTCGACGCGTACCGACTGGAGAATCCTGAAGACGCCCTGCGCCGCGCCGACGAAGCGCTCTACAGCGCCAAAGAAGAAGGTCGCAACTGCGTGCGCCGCGCTGGGCCTTAGCGACCTTCCGCATTCGCGTTAGCATGGGGCCTCCGTCCGGAAGCCCTTGCCATGCCCAGGACACGCGACCCCGATGCGACGCGCTTGCCGATCAAGCTGGATTCGACCAGCAATGGTGAATTCGTTCCGGTTCCGCTTGAACCGGTGCATCACGAAGCCAACCGCCTGGCGTTGCAGACCGCCCTGGGCAATGCAAGACGCGTAGGCCTGCCACGGCGCGACTTTCTGGTGTCTGCCTGTGGCGCTGCGACCACGTTGCTGGCAATGAACCAGGCCTATGCGGCTGCCGGAATGACAGGCGGCTACTTTCAGCTTGCGACGGAGGCTGGTCTCGACGCGGATGCCGCTGCCGTCGGCGTATCCGGCAATGAGTTCATCTTTGACGTGCAGGGCCACTTCGTCAATCCAACAGGCGCTTGGCTAAAGACCGTTCCGGAAGGCTCCAGGCCTTTCCGCGGATTCGCCGCCGATCGCTGTGCCGCCGCCGCCCTGGGTGGCCAGTTCGACCATATCCAGTGTCTCGGGCCCGATGCCTTCATCAAGGACGTTTTCCTCGATTCAGACACCGATCTGGTGGTGCTGTCCTTCGTGCCCTCCACGCGCGAGAGCGAACCGCTGACCATCGAAGAAGCCGCAGCCACCGCCGGCATCGTGGAGAAACTCGACGGCACACACCGCCTCTTCCTGCATGGGCGGGTAAATCCGAACCAGCCTGGCGACCTTCATGCGATGGATTCGCTGGCGAAGAATTTTCCGATCCGTGCCTGGAAGACCTACACCCAGTACGGCCCTGGGGGCACTGGTTTCTTCATGGATGACGAACCGGGCATTGCGATGATCGAGAAGGCGCGCTCCCTGGGCGTGCCGAACATCGCGATTCACAAAGGATTGCCTTTCGGACCACGCAGCTACGAGCACAGCACCTGTGCCGAGATGGGCCGCGTCGCCAAGCGCTTTCCCGACGTCAACTTCCTGCTCTATCACTCGGGCTTTATTACCGACAAAGCCGAAGCTGCTTACGATCCCACGCGCAACGATGGCATCGATGCCCTGATCACGGCGGCACGAGAAGCCGAACTGGGGCAGCGGAGCAACCTGTTTGCCGAGCTTGGCTCGACCTGGCGCTTCCTGATGCGCGATCCCGATTCGGCCGCGCATGCATTGGGAAAACTGCTGCTGCATCTCGGAGAGGACAACATCCTGTGGGGCACCGACTCGATCTGGTACGGCAGTCCGCAGGACCAGATCCAGGCCTTTCGCAGCTTCCAGATTTCGCCTGAGCTGCGTGACAAGTACGGATACCCGGAAATCACCCCCGCAATCCGCGCCAAGATCTTCGGCTTGAATGCGCTGCGCATCTATCCGGTGCCGAAGGAGGTACTCGACCAGCATCTGTCGGGCGATCGCGTTGCTGCGCTGCGCGACAACTACCGCAACCGCCCGGACCCGCACTTTGCAACCTATGGGCCAAAGACGCGGCGCGAGTTCCTCAACCTGCACGCATGGGGCGGCTGAGACCGGCTGCATCTCTCGCCACCAGCAACGCCACGGATTTCAGCCCTTCAGGATGCGCAGTACCGGCATCAGCGCGGCCAGTACCGCGTAACAGCAGCAGATGCTCCAGTACTGGCCGGGTTGCAGCTCGCGATGCACCACGCCACGAAAGTAGGCGCGGCCGGTGAGCAGGGCCACCACCAATGCCAGGAGCCAGAGTCCGCTGAACCAATCCATGGGGCGCAGGATAGCAACTCGGCATCACCGCATTAACGCCAAACTTTGCCCAGCGCCGGCTTTGCGAGGAAACTGTAGCCCTGAAAACTTTCGAGGCAGACGTCCGCATGAGCAGCACCGCACCCACCGTTTCCCTGGTCAGCTCACCCGAGCCCATTGCCCACTTCATCGGCGGCGAGCGCCTGCTGGCTGCCGGAGCCGGCACCAGCCCGGTCTACAATCCTGCCACCGGTCAGCAGACAGGAACCCTGGGCCTGGCAGATGCAGCCCTGGTGGACCGCGCCGTAGCCAGCGCAAAGGCGGCGTTCGACGCGTGGTCGCACACTCCACCGCTACGTCGTGCGCGGGTGATGTTCCGTTTCCGCGACATTCTTGAATCCCGCCTCGACCAGCTCGCGGCCCAGCTGACCGCCGAGCACGGCAAGACCTTCGAGGACGCACGTGGCGAAGTCTCGCGGGGACTGGAAGTGGTGGAGTTCGCCTGCGGCATCCCGCATCTGATGAAGGGCGAGACGACCGAGAACGTCGGCGGCAAGATCGACGCCTGGTCGATGCGCCAGGCGCTGGGTGTGGTGGCCGGCATCACCCCGTTCAACTTCCCCGCCATGGTGCCGATGTGGATGTTCCCCATCGCGATTGCCTGCGGCAACTGCTTCGTGCTGAAGCCTTCCGAACGCGACCCCTCCGCCTCGCTGATGATTGCCGACTGGCTGAAAGAATCCGGTCTGCCGCCCGGCGTGTTCAACGTGGTACACGGCGACAAGCGCGCCGTTGATGCATTGCTGGCGCATCCCGATGTGGCCGCAGTCAGTTTCGTCGGCTCGACGCCGATCGCACGATACATCTACGAGACCGGCGCGCATCACGGCAAGCGCGTACAGGCGCTGGGTGGTGCCAAGAACCACATGGTCGTGATGCCCGACGCCGACCTCGAACAGGTCGCCGATGCCCTGATCGGCGCCGGCTACGGTTCGGCTGGCGAGCGCTGCATGGCAATCTCGGTGGCCGTTGCGGTGGGCGACGAGGTCGCAGACGCCCTGGTAGCCAAGCTCGCCCCACGCGTACGTGAGCTCAAGATCGGCCCCGGTCATCTGCCCGACATGGACATGGGACCGCTGATCACGGCTGAACACCGCACGCGGGTCATCGGCTACATCGAGGCCGGCGTCGCCGAAGGCGCCGATCTGTGTGTCGACGGGCGCGGCGTGAAGGTCGAGAACGGCGGCGAGGGTTTCTTCCTCGGCGGCAGCCTGTTCGATCGCGTGCAGCCCTCGATGCGCATCTACCGCGAAGAGATCTTCGGGCCGGTGCTGTGCATCGTGCGTGCCGAGAACTATGAAGCCGCGCTCGATATGGTCAACACCCACGAGTTCGGCAACGGCACCGCGATCTTCACCCGCGACGGCGATGCAGCACGCGACTATGTCAGCCGCGTGCAAGTCGGCATGGTCGGCGTCAACGTGCCAATCCCGGTGCCGGCCGCCTTCCACAGCTTCGGCGGCTGGAAGGCCTCGCTGTTCGGCGACCTGCATGTCTATGGCATGGACGGCGTGCGCTTCTACACCCGCCAGAAGGCCATCACCACGCGCTGGCCGACGAGTATTCGTAGCGGGGCGCAGTTCGTGATTCCTACGGGAGGTTGAACAGCGGCTGCCGTCCTTAGGCGCCTTGCCAAGTCGAGGCAGCATTTCGTTGTCTTTCAGATGGCGTTGCGGGGATTGAGCACGTCGGTGAATCACAGAGAATCCGGAGCTGCGATCACTCCAGGATTGCGCGCACCGCGTCCAGCGCCTCGTTCACCACGATGCTCGGTGCCTTTTCGATGCGTTTGTAGCTGCGCGCTCGCGCATCCACGGTACGAGTCTGGTCACACAGGACGACGCCCTGGGTTCGCGTTCCTGTCCCCATCAGGCTCACACTGAAGCCGTGCTCCCGAGATGTGCCACCACCTTGGGTAATTGGTGCCACCAACAACAGCCCTGACGCCCGATTGAAGTCGTCGGCGGAGAGGACCAGAACAGGGCGAGTGCCTCGGATTTCATGTCCTTTGGTCGGATCCAGGCTGAGGGCAAGAATATCGCCACGAACAGGCATTCGACTCACAACAGCTCACGTCCCACGGGCCCATCGGCCAGCAAGTCGTGGCGTTCCCACTCGGCTGGGGACGCAGGACTAGCAGCCAATCGCTCAGCCAGGCTCTTGCGCGCTGGAGTAATTGACAGGGTGCGACCCTGTACTTCCAACTCCACGACTGAACCGGCATCTATAGCCAGGGCCTTGGCCACAGCCTTGGGAATCGAAAGCGTGATCGAACCGCCGGTGCGGCGCAGGGTTGCGGCAAGGGGCATGTACCACTCCAGCAATGTTTTACTAGAGTAAAATATACGCCCCGCGGCGATCCAATGCAACTCGAGGTCAGCAAGCCCCGCAGACATGTTTTGCTCCCCTGTTGCGCAGGTAGGCCTGCCTGCATGTCTTGGGGCTGCTCCAAACGAAATGGTCGCGGCGGATCAACCCATCGGCAGCTTCAAACCCTGTTCCTTGGCACAGGCCTTGGCGATCTCATAACCCGCATCGGCATGCCGCATCACGCCGGTTCCTGGATCATTCCACAGCACGCGCGCGAGGCGCTTGTCGGCGGCTTCCGAGCCATCGCAGACGATGACCACGCCGGAATGCTGCGAGTAGCCCATGCCGACGCCGCCGCCGTGGTGCAGCGAAACCCAGGTCGCTCCGCCGGCAACATTGAGCATGGCATTGAGCAGCGGCCAGTCGGAAACTGCATCAGACCCATCCTGCATCGCTTCGGTTTCGCGATTTGGTGACGCCACCGAACCCGAATCCAGATGATCGCGGCCAATCACGATTGGCGCCTTCAGCTCGCCGTTGCGCACCATCTCGTTGAAGGCCAGACCAAGGCGATGGCGATCTCCCAGACCGACCCAGCAGATGCGCGCCGGCAGACCCTGGAAGCTGATGCGCTGCGCGGCCATGTCGAGCCAGCGGTGCAGGTGCGGATCGTTGGGGATCAGCTCGCGCACCTTGGCGTCGGTCCTGGCAATGTCTTCCGGATCGCCCGACAGCGCCACCCAGCGGAACGGGCCGACGCCACGACAGAACAGCGGCCGCACATAGGCGGGCACGAAACCGGGAAAATCGAATGCGTTCTTGCAGCCGACATCGAAGGCCATCTGGCGAATGTTGTTGCCGTAGTCGAAGGTGGGGATGCCCATGTCCTCGAAATGCAGCATGGCTTCGACGTGGACGCGCATCGAATGCTTGGCCGCTTCGACCGTGCCAGCCGGATCAGAGACCTGTCGATCGAGCCACTGCTCGATGCTCCAGCCGGCCGGCAGGTAGCCGTGCAGCGGATCGTGCGCCGAGGTCTGGTCAGTCACCGCATCCGGGCGCACATCGCGCCGCACCAGTTCGGGCAGGATCTCCGCAGCATTGCCGAGCAACGCCACGGAAACCGCGCGACCTTCGCCGCAGTACTTCTCGATTCGCGCCAGGGCATCGTCCAGGTCAGTCGCCTGCTCGTCGATGTAGCGAGTGCGCAGGCGCATGTCGATGCTGCTCTGGCGGCACTCGATGGCCAGCATGCAGGCACCGGCCATGGTCGCGGCCAGCGGTTGAGCGCCGCCCATGCCACCCAGGCCGGCTGTGAGAATCCATTTGCCGGTCAGGTCGCCGTGGTAGTGCTGACGGCCCATCTCGACAAACGTCTCGTACGTGCCCTGCACGATGCCCTGCGAGCCGATGTAGATCCACGAGCCGGCCGTCATCTGGCCGTACATCATCAGACCCTTGGCATCGAGTTCGTTGAAGTGCTCCCAGGTCGCCCAGTGCGGCACCAGGTTGGAATTGGCGATCAGCACGCGCGGTGCGTCGACATGGGTGGGAAACACACCGACCGGCTTGCCCGACTGGATCAGCAGGGTCTGGTCGTCTTCCAGTTCCTTGAGTGCCGCGAGGATCGCGTCATAGCTGGCCCAGTCGCGTGCCGCCCGACCAATGCCACCGTAGACCACGAGTTCGGCAGGATTCTCGGCCACGTCGGGATCGAGATTGTTCTGGAGCATGCGGAACGCCGCCTCGCTCAGCCAGGACTTGCAGCTCAGCGTGCTGCCGCGCGGCGCGCGGATGGTGCGCGAGGCGTCGCGGCGGCTGGGCGTGTTCGGCGGGCAGTGGCTCATGGGGGCTCCGGGCTGAGGATGCAAACCACAATTATGCCATTCGCCCCGATGGCTCCTTCGAACAAGCAGAGCGCATGCGTCACAATCCTGCAACTCAGCCCTGCCGTTGGTCGGGGTTCACAAATACTGAACCGAATGTTCCAATAATTGCGCACCGGCCGCCGCCGGGAAGGGAATCCCGGGTCATGTCGTACGCCATCTTTCAGGCACGTTCGCGATCAGCGTTTTGGAGGGAGGCTCCTGTTCCCGCCGCCACCGCAATGGCGGATCAAGATCCGCCCTCCAAGAGCAACTGCGCCAGCGATCGCATGCAAGGGAACCTCCACCCAAGACGGACGGCCGCAATCGAGCACGCCCCCGATCAGCGTTCTTGGAGGGCGGGTCTTGCACCCGCCGCCGCAATTTCGGATCACGATCTACCCTCCAACAAGGTGCATCATGCCGAACTTCATGATGCATACCGATACCTGCAGCGAATCCACTCCATGAACCCCGTGCGCTCCCGCTTCGCGTTGGCACTGTTCGCCCTGCTCGCTGGCTCCCATGCCTTCGCGCAGGATCCAGTCCAGGTACAGACCCGCGCCCTGCAGGATCTGGCCGAACTGTCCGAAGGCCAGGCATCGGCCCAAGTGCTCAGCCCCAACGACAGCGTGCTGGCAGCCGAACTGAGCGCCACGGTCGCCGTGGTTCACGCCGATGTCGGCAGCACGGTCAGCAAGGGCCAGGTATTGATCGAACTGGACGCGACGGATGCGCGGCTGGCACTGGCGCAGGCCGATGCGCAGGTTGCTGCGGCGCGTGCCAACCTGGGCATGGCCGAACAACGCCTGGAGCGTGCCAAGGATCTGCACCAGCGCAAGTACGCATCAGATGACGACCTGCTGGCACGCACCACCGAGCAACAGGGCGCCGCTTCGGAACTCGCGCTGCGCCAGGCTGCCCGCCGTATCGCGGCACGCACGGTTGAAAAGGCGCGACTGGTTGCGCCCTTCGATGGCGTGGTCGTGGAACGGCACGCGCAGGTCGGTGCCCTGGCCGCGCCGGGCACGCCCCTGCTGCGCCTGATTGATACCGCAGTGCCAGAAGTACAAGCCGCATTGCAGGTCAGCGATGCCAAAGGCATTGCTCAAGCGCAGGAGCTGGCATTCGAGAGCCAGGGCCAGCAATGGCCGGTTGCGCTGCAGCGGCTTTCCAGCGTGGCCGATTCGGCGTCGCGAACCCAGATCGCTCGTTTCAGCTTCACCGGCGAGCCGGCACCTGCCGGCATTGCGGGTGTGCTGCGCTGGCGCGGCCCACAGCGCCTGCTGGCTCCGGAACTGATGGTGCGACGCAGCGACACGCTCGGCGCCTTCGTGCTTGAAGACGGTCGCGCCCGCTTTGTTGCCTCGCCCGATGCGCAGGAAGGCCGCAGCTTCGCCCTTAGCCTGCCCGGCACCGCAGTGATTGTTGTGCAGGGACAACAGGGTCTCGTGGATGGCCAGGCCCTTGCGACATCCTCCGACTGAATGTGGTTCGAGACGAGCGCCCTCGACCCTTCGGTCTCGCTGCGCCCTCGTCACCACGAGCAGTTTCACCTGAACCTGACCAGCAACCAGCGACTGCCCAATGCGATTCGCCCGCACCCTGATCACCAATCACCCGCTGGCCAATATCGCCTTCGTGGTGATCATCATGATGGGCGTGATGGCCTATCTGAAGATGCCGCGCGAGCAGGACCCGGAGATCAACTTCAACTGGGTCAACATCTCCACCGCCCTGCCCGGCGCCAGCGCAGCAGATGTGGAAGACCGCATCACCAACCCGCTGGAGGATTCACTGCGCGGCGTGCAGGACATCCGCTTCGTGCTGAGCACCTCGCGCGAGAGCATGTCCAACATCCTGGTGCGCTTCAATGAAATGCCCGAGCGCGTGTTCGACAAGCGCATCGCCGATGTGCGGCGCGAGATCCAGAACAAATTCAATTCCGAGCTTCCCTCCGAAGCCATCGATCCGGTGATCCTGGAGATCACCACGTCGAACGGATTTCCTACCGCCACGCTGGCGATTCGCGGCCAGGCTGGCGACGAGCACCTGCGCTTCGCGGCGCGTCAGGTCAAGGACGATCTGGAACGCCTGCGCGGTGTCGACAAGGTGACCGCCGTCGGCTTCCAGGAACCGGAACTGCAGGTCGAGTTCGATCCTTCGGCACTGGCGGCGCGCGGTCTGCGCGCCACCGACCTGGCTGATGGCCTGCGCCTGTGGTTCCGCGATGTGTTCGCCGGCAAGGTCAAGACTGACAGCGGCGAATGGCTGGTGCGGGTCAGTGGAACCAGTGCCGATCCGGAAGCCGTTGCTGGATTCATTCTGCAACCGGCGGCGGGAACCCAGGTGCCGCTGGATGCGGTGGCGACCGTGCGTCGCGACCGCCAGATTCCCCGCATGCTGGCCGCGATCGATGGGCAGCCGGTGGTGCTGATGTCGGTCACCAAGGTCGGCTACACCAATACCCTGGAACTGGTCGAGCGGATCCGCGACTACGTCGATCGAAAGAACGAAGTACTGGCCGGCAGCGGCCTGTCCCTGGTCATGACCGACGATCAGACGGTTCCGACGCGCGAAGCGCTGGGCATCATGCAGAACAATGCCATCATCGGCCTGCTGCTGGTGCTGGCGGTGTGCTGGGTGTTCCTGGGTTCCCGCATCGCCACCCTGGTGGCCTTGGGCGTGGTGTTCTCGATTGCCGGCACCTTCTGGTTCCTCGATATCTACGGGTCCTCGCTGAACGTGTCGGTGCTGCTTGGCATCGTCATCGTGCTGGGCATGCTGGTCGACGATGCGGTGGTGGTGGTGGAGGCGATCTACTACCGCATGCAGCGCGGCATGGCGGCGCTGGAGGCAGCTCTGGAAAGTCTGCGTGAAGTCGGCTTGCCGGTGGTGGCCGCTGTCTCCACCACCATTGCCGCATTCCTGCCCTTGATGCTGCTGCCGGGCATCGTCGGCAAGTTCATGTTCATCATTCCCTTCGTGGTGACGGTGGGCCTGGTCGTCAGCCTGGTGGAGGCATTCTGGATGTTGCCCGCGCACATCGGGGCACTCGGAAGACACTCGATCAGTCGCTCGCGCACCCAGGCGCTGCGCGAAAAATACACTCACTGGCTGCGCATCAAGTACACCCGCGCCCTGATCCACGTGATGCGCACGCCGGGCCGCTATCTCAGCCTGGCGTTTGTGATGTTTGTTGGCGCCGCCATCGCGGTGGCAGGCGGACTGGTCAAGTTCCAGTTCTTCGCCTTCGATCCGATCCGGCTCTACTACGTCAACGTCGACATGCCGCCCGATTCGCCGATCGACGAAACCCTGCGCCAGACCATGAAGGTCGAGGAAGTCGTGCGCGCCCATCTGCGCGAGGGCGAAGCGCGCTCGGTGGCATCGATGACCGGCATCAAGTTCACCGAAGTTGAACCGGTGTTCGGCGATCAGTACGGCCAGATTGCCGTATCGCTGAATCCGTCGACGCCCGATTCGCGCGATCTCGACACCCTGATTGCCGACATGCGCGAGGCCGTGGTGTCCACGCCGGGGCGTGCCACGATCAGTTTCCTCAAGATTTCCGGTGGCCCGCCGGCCGGCAAGCCGATCAGCGTGAAGGTGCGCGCCAATGACTTCGTCGAGCTGCGTGCCGCCGCAGCCGCCTTGAAAGCCGAAGTGGCGAAGATTCCCGGCGCCCGCGACGTGGTCGACAATGATGTTCCAGGTCGCGATGAGCTGAATTTGCAGGTCGACATGGAAGCGGTGCGCCGCGCCGGTATCGATCCAGGCACAGTGGCGCGTCTGATGCGCCTGCATGTTGACGGTGAAGTTGTCGCCGACATGCGTGATCGCGGAGAGAAGGTCGAGCTGCGCGTGCGTGCCACACCGCGCACCGTGCAGCAGATCGAAGCCGTGCTGGATGATCCCATCGCCCTGCCCGGCGGCGGCAGCACGACGCTGGGCGCACTGCTGAAGGCCGAACAGCGCAAGAGCCCGGGCATGATCCGCCACTGGGACCTGCGTCGCGCGATCACGGTCGAGGCAGATCTTGATCCCGAACAGATCGATACCGTCGCTGCCAACGCGTTGCTGCTCGAAGCCTGGGAGCGCCTGCGTCCGCAATTCCCCAATACCGACCTCGACTTTTCCGGCGAACTCGACGACATCCAGGAATCGCTCGATGCGATGGGCGGCCTGTTCCTGCTCGGCCTGGGCCTGATCTACCTGATTCTCGCTGCGCAGTTCCGCAGCTATTGGCAGCCACTGCTGATCCTGGTGACCGTGCCCCTGGCCTTCACCGGTGTCACCCTGGGCCTGCTGGTGTCGGGCAATCCCATGTCGCTCTACACCCTCTACGGCGTGATCGCCCTGACCGGCATCGCGGTGAATGCGGCCATCGTGCTGATCAGCGCCGCCAACGACCGCCGCGCCGCCGGCATGCGCACCCTGCACGCCACACTCTACGCTGCGCGCCGCCGCGTGATCGCCATCCTGATGACCACCGGCACCACCATCGCCGGGTTGTTCTCGCTTGCGGTCGGACTGGGTGGCAAATCCTTGCTGTGGGGCCCTGTGGCCTCCAGCATCGTCTGGGGCCTGGCCTTTTCGGCCGTGTTGACCTTGTTCGTGATTCCGACGCTGTATCGCTACTTCATGCGGCAGCGGCGACCACGCGCAGCGTGACCAAGCACCGAAGCGGGTGCACCTCGGCGAACACTTTCAGCGTTCTCACCATTGTTCGCAAACAACAGCCCGGCGCAGCGGTGAGCCGAGGCGCACCCTCCCCATGCATGGGTCACTGCGAGATCTGCCGCGTCATCGGCACCGCCACGCCATAATTGGCGCGCTGGACCACGCCATCGTCACCGATCAGGTTGCCGTTCTCGAACTGCTGCAGCACCACGCCGATGACAGGCACTCCGAAATAACGGCGGCCGCTGTTGCTGACCAGTGCTCCGCCATAAAAACCGCGAAACGTACCTTCCGCGGCAGGTGGTATGACCCAGCTCATTGGAAGGACTTCGATGCCAAGCACTGCACTGGACTGGAGAGATTGCGGGCCATAAACATCGGGAAAAGACAAGACAGCCACACTGGCAAGGTGATGCAGGTCCCAATAGGGATGACATCCCTGAGGCGGTTCCCCGGGACAAACCTGCCCAACGCCGCCAACATACTGAGCGCTCCTGTCGAAGGTGGAGAGAAACAAGTACGCAGAGTGCAGGTTTCCGACCTGGTCTTCGACGAAGTGATGCCGCATTGGATAGGCAAAAACCAGATCCGACCTCCCCGCCAACGTCGGCGATTCGGAGAACTCTCCACGCACACTCCCTGCCATCAGGGCCGCTGCCACCGCATTGCGAGGCGATTCCCAGCTATCTTCGAGACACTCCCGCGCGTCACAGGTGCGGCTGCGTGTCGCATCGTGCGTCGTGCCGCTGTCATGCGCCGACGCCAGATCGGGCACGAGCGAGGATGGCGCGCTGTGCTGGCTGACGTCCGAAAACTCACGCAACGCAGTGGCAGGAATCGTATAAGCCGTGCCCTTCTGCACGTGGACCAGATTCAGCGTGCCGCGCAGCGCCGCGTCGACGTTTGACGCATTCACATCGGCGCGCGGGTCCTGCGACCAGGCACCGGTATTCCAGCGCGCCGCCAAACCCTGGCAACTTCCGTCAAACGATACATTGGGAATCGTCGCCATCACGATGAACTCGATGAATCCGTGGTCAGCGTCCAGATCTACGCTGCCCGACCAGGGAGACACGGCGCCAGGCTCGCCGACCAGCACGCAACTGCTGTCGCTGCTGGCCAGGCGCGAGCGCCCGCCCGGCAGTCCCACGATGGAGGCAGCCCAGCTGTCCTCCCGCGTGCGCAGGTAGAGGTTGGCGGCGAACAATACTTGTCCCTCGGCACCGCGAATCAGCACTTTCACCGCCTGGGTCGGTGTACCGGTGAAACGGTACTGAGACCCGCTGTCCACCACCCGCACCACACTGGTGTGACCATTGGTGGTTGCCCATATCGGAATCACCAATGCGTCGCCTTCCCCATGCGGGCCAAGCTGCACTGCACCCACCGGAACCGCGAAGACCATCGCTGCGGCCATCAGCCAGATCGACAATTCACGTTTCGAACTGCGCTTCATTTCACTTCACTCCAACGCGACAGGGCGAGTCTCGCAAGCATCCAGCAACACGATCGCCGATTCACGACAAGGGCACGCTTCTGGCAAACCTCACGAAGTGTGGATTAGGGGGCTACGTGCGTCCTGGCGGTCATCGGAACCGCCACGCCGTAGTTGGCACGCTGGGGCACGCCATCTGCCCCGATCAGATTGCCGTTAAGGAACTGCTGGAGGACCACACCAATGACCGGCGATCCGGTATGAACATGGCCCTCGTTGCTGACAAGGGTTCCAGACTGGGCACTGACAAACGTGCCTTCGTCGGGCGGAAGCTGGGAAGGAGGCAAGTGCATTCGGTCTATCCCCAGCACTTCGCTTGGCAGCACCGCGGAGCTATCTGAAGCGGGTAGGAAGGACACTGCGACAACGCTTTCCTGGAAACTAAGATTCCATGGCAGGAATGTGAAGCAAGCACCGAGTGGCACTGCTGGCGGGCAAACGCAGGTGCTGCACGACTCGCCTCCAATCAGCATCCCGGTTCGATCAAACGTCACCAGCGACATCCGAGGCTTCTCGAGGGACTGGTCCGACCCATCAAGAAAGTGGTGGCGCATCGGATAGCTGAACACGAGATCCGACTTGCCAGCCAGACTCAAGGACCGTGTGTACTCGCCGTTCAGCTCTTCGACCAACAGCGCCGCCGCAACCGCATGGCGCGGCTGCGCCCAGGAGCTGGTCACGCAACCCCGCGAATCGCAGACCCGGCTGCGTGTCCGGTTGTTCGGCGTGCCACTGTCATACGTCGAGGCCAGGTCGGGCCGCACTGCACCTGGCCTGGTGTGCTGAGGAATATCTGAAAACTCGCGCAACGCGGTCGCAGGAATGGTGTAGGACGTGCCCTTGGGCACATTGACCAGATTCAAGGTACCGCGCAGCACCGCCTCACGGTTGGACTCGTGCAAGCCGGCAGCGGGATCCTGCGACCAGGTGCCCGTGTTCCAGCGTGTTGCCAGTCCAGTGCAGCTACCGATCGCAGATTCCACTGTTGCCATGACGATCAATTCAATGAAACCGTGGTCAGCGTCCAGATCAACGCTCCCCGCCCAAGGAGCCACAGCGCCAGGCCCACCGACAAGCACGCAGTTGTCGTCGCTGCTGGCCAGCCGCGAGCGGCCATTGGACAAGGATACGATCGAGGCTGCCCAGGTATCTTCGGCATTGCGCAGGTAGATATTGGCACTGAACTGAACTTGTCCATGCGCATCGCGCACCAGGAGCTTCACGGCCTGGGACGGCACCGGATAGGTGATCTCCCGCGACTGGCTATCGACCACGTTGAGCACACTCAAGTGACCGTTGGTCGTTGCCCAAATCGGAAAGATCAGCGCATCACCTTCGCCGCTGGGACTCAGTTCAACCGCTGCCAGCGGCGAGACGCACGCCAACATGCCGGACATCAGCCAGGGCATCGCATACTGGCGGGTCCTCACGTTCATTGTGTGCTCCTGAAGTAATCCATTCGTGCTACTGCGTGACCTGCCGCGCCATCGGCACCGCCACGCCGTAATTAGCCCGTTGCTGCACGCCATCGTCACCAACCAGGTTGCCGTTCTCGAACTGCTGCAGCACCACTCCGATGACAGGCACTCCGAAATGCCGGCGGCCGCTGTTGCTGACCAGTGCTCCGCCATAAAAACCGCGAAACGCACCTTCCGCGGCAGGTGGTAGGACCCAGATCATATGAAGGACTTCGATGCCCAGCACCGCACTGGACTGAAGAGAGTCCGGGCCATAAACATCGGGAAAAGACAAGACAGCCACACTGCCAAGGTGATGCAGGCTCCAATACGGATGACATCCCTGAGCCGGTTCACCGGGGCAAACGTGTGGAATGCCGCCAACACGCTGAGCACTTCTGTCGAAGGTGGAGAGATACAAGCGCGCCGAGTCCAGTTGTGTGACTTGGTCTTCGACGAAGTGATGCCGCAACGGGTAGGTAAACACAAGATCGGATTTCCCGTTCAGCGTTGGCGAGTTGGAGTACTCACCGCGCAGACTCGCAGCCATCAGGGCCGCAGCCACTGCATCGCGGGGCGAGGCCCAGGTATCTTCAAGGCATTGCTCAACATCACAGGTGCGACTGCGCGTTGCGCCTTCAGCCGTGCCGCTGTCATGGGCCGAGGCCAGATCCGGCGAGGCCGAGGATGGCGCGGTGTGTTGGGCGATGTTCGAGAACTCGCGCAGCGCAGTTGCGGGAATGGTGTAGGCGGTGCCCTTCTGCACATTCACCAGATTCAGGCTGCCGCGCAGCGCCGCTCCGGTATTCGACTCATGCAGGTCTGCGCTTGGATCCTGCGACCAGACACCGGTGTTCCAGCGCTCTGCCAGTTCTCCGCAGCTGTTGCCGAACGCTACGTTGGGAATTGTCGCCATGACGATGAACTCGATGAAGCCGTGGTCGGCGTCCAGATCGATGCTGCCAGACCATGGCGCTGCGGTGCCCTGGTCATCAACCAGCACGCAGCTGTCGTCGCTGCTGGCCAAGCGTGAGCGCCCATCGGGCAGGGACACGATTGAGGCCGTCCAGCTATCCTCCCGCGTGCGCATGTAAAGATTGGCCCCGAACAGAAGCTGCCCCTGGGAATCGCGCAGCAGCACTTTTACCGCCTGAGTAGGCGGACCAAAAATTCGCCGCTGTGATTGGCTGTCCACCACGCTCAGCACACTGAGGTGACCATTGGTCGTAGTCCAGATGGGAAACACCAAGGCGTCTCCCTCTCCACGCGTACTGAGTTGCACTGCGCCCAGCGGACTTGCGAAAGCCATCGCTGCAGCCATCAGCGAATACGTCGCTTTCCGGATCAATTCGGCTTTCATCGTTCTTCCCCGCAGACCGTCGACGCGATAGCCGTGCCGGCTTCAAACTTCTCCGAAAGGGTGTAATGCCTCGACGCAGGTGGACACCGCCCAGATCCCATTTCGCCGCTCACGGAGTTCCACCCGTCATCGGTAGTGCAACCCCATAGTTGGCGCGCTGAGGAACGCCGTCGGCCCCGATCAGATTACCGTTCTCGAACTGCTGCAGAACCACGCCGATCACTGGCAAGCCGGTGTGAACATGACCCTCGTTGCTGGTAAGCGCTCCGAACTGACGGCTGATGAACGTACCTTCGGCAGACGGAAGCAATGAGAATGATGGCAAATGCACGCGGTAGACTCCCAGCACCTCGCTGGGAAGCAAGCTGGAACTGTCATCACTGAGCAAGAAGGACAGCGCTATAACGCTTTCTTCAAAGTCAAGCATCCACGGCTCGGTATAGGAGCATCCGTGCGGCGGCGCGGCCGATGGACACACGCAGCAGATGTATCCACCCCTGAACATTCCGGACCGGTCGAATGTGGCCAGATCCACCCGCGGCGAATCCATGTCGTCTCCAGTGCCTTTCTCAAAGTGATGCCGCAGCGGATAGCTGAACACGAGATCGGATTTTCCGGCCAGGCTTGATGATCGGGTGTATTCGCCGTTCACGGCTTCAACCAGGAGCGCGGCCGCCACCGCATTGCGCGGCAAGGTCCACGTGCTCTCCATGCAACCCGTGCCGTCACAGCTCCGACTGCGCGTGGCATTGTCGGCTGTGCCGCTGTCGTGCGCCGAGGCCAGATCCGGCAAGGCGGAGGACGGCGCGGTGTGCTGACTGATGTCTGAAAACTCGCGCAGCGCGGTGGCTGGAATGGTGTAGGAAGTGCCCTTCTGTACATTGACCAGGTTGAGCGTGCCACGCACTGCCGCATCCAGGCTTGACTCGTCGAAGGCGGAGGCTGGGTCTTGCGACCAGACGCCGCTGTTCCAACTTGTCGCGAGTCCTGTGCAGCTGCCATCACCCGCCCCGCTTCCGATCGTTCCCATGACGATCATTTCAATGAATCCGTGGTCGGCATCGAGTTCAACGCTGCCTGACCACGGCACCACTGCGCCAGGCTCTCCGATCAGCACGCAGCTGTCGTCACTGCTGGCCAGACGGGAGCGTCCGTTCGGCTGTGACACGATCGAAGCTGCCCAGGTGTCCTCGCCATTGAGCAGGTAAAGGTTGGCGCCGAACAGCAGCTCGCCCCGCGCATCGCGCACCAGCAATTTCACCGCCTGAGCAGGGAGTGAACCGAAGACTCGTCGGGGGTGGCTATCCACCACGCTGAGCACGCTCAAGTGCCCATTGGTCGTCGCCCAGATGGGATAGACCAGCGCATCACCTTCGCCACTGGGGCTGAGTTCCACGGCAGACAGCGGCGAAGCGCACGCCAGCAAGCCGGCTACTATCCAGCGCATCACCGTCCGACTGGTGATCGTCTTCATTGCTGTGTATCCCTTGCGTATCGCAACATTGGTGGCGAGCGGTGGCCACACGCGAAGCAAACGTGGCTGCCCTTTCCCATCACAGCGTGGTCTGCCGCGTCATCGGCACGGCCACGCCGTAGTTGGCGCGTTGTGGCACGCCATCCTCACTGATCAGGTTGCCGTTCTCGAACTGCTGCAGCACCACGCCGATTACCGGCATGCCGACGTAGTTGCGGCCACCGTTGCTGGTGAGATGTTGGCCGAAATAGCTCTGAAACTGACCCTCCGCCGGGGCAGGCACCTCGAACCCCAAGGCCTGGATCTCGAGCCCCAGCACGGCGCTGGGGAATGCGTCTGGCTGCGAGACCTCCGGGAACGAGAGTGCCTCCAGGCTGGCAGTGTGAAGCCGCTCCCAAAAGTGTTCGCAACCTTGCGGTGGGGGAGTGGGGGGGCAGCCGGGGCGCCTGCCGCCAATCCAATGCCCCTCTCGATCAAAGGTATGCAGGGCGAGTCGTGCAGAGCCCAAGTGAGGCGGGCCACCGCCACTGTAGTGATGCCGCATCGGATAGCTGAACACAAGATCGGATTTGCCTGCCAGCGACGGTGAATTGGAGTACTCACCGAGCAGCTTTCTTGCCATCAGCGTGGCTGCCACCGCATCGCGTGGCGAAGCCCAGGTGTCTTCCAGACACTGCCTTGCTTCGCAAACCCGGCTGCGCGTGGCGTTGTCCACCGTGCCGCTATCGTGCGCCGACGAAAGATCGGGCACACCCGAGCTGGGCGCGGTGTGCTGGCTGATGTCCGAAAACTCGCGCAGTGCGGTGGCGGGAATGGTGTAGGACGTACCCTTCTGCACATTGACCAGATTCAGTGTGCCGCGCAGCCCGGCATCGGCGTTGGTTGCGGCAAGATCAACGGCGGGGTCTTGCGACCAGACGCCGCCGTTCCAGAGTGCCGCCAGCCCCTCGCAGCTTCCGTCGCCGCCCTGGGAACCAAAGGTCGCCATGGCGATGACTTCGATGAATCCATGGTCGGCCTCCAGATCGACACTGCCAGACCACGGCGCCACAGCACCCGGCTCGCCGACCAGGACGCAGCTGTCGTCGCTGCTGGCAAGGCGCGAGCGACCGTCCGATAACCGTGTGATCGATGCCGCCCAGGTGTCCTCCCTGGTGCGCGTATAGATGTTGGCGCTGAACAGCAGATCCCCCTGCGCATCGCGCAGCAGCAGCTTGATGGCCTGGGTTGGTAGTCCTGAGGCGCGGGTTTGGGATTGCGCGTCCACTACGCTGAGCACGCTCAGGTGCCCATTGGTCGTGGCCCAGATCGGAAAGATCAGTGCGCCGCCCTCGCCGCTGGGGCTGAGTTCAACGGCGGCGAGCGGCTTGGTGAATGCCAGCATGCCGACCAACAACCAGTACATCGTAGTGGCCCTGGCCCTCATGGTCGGCTCCTTGTGAAGCACATCGGGGTGGCGGACCTGGACTCACAGAGCCCAAACCGCTGAATCGGCGTAAACGTGCTGCGCGGTATCACGTCATCGTGTGCCGCATGCCATGGCGGTGGGCCAAGGCCTACCCTACGGGAATGCCTGCTCATGGCCACACCATCCGACGCGTCATCGGCACTGCAACACCGTAGTTGGCGCGTTGCGGTACGTCATCTGGCCCAATCAAGTTGCCGTTCTCAAACTGTTGCAAAACCACGCCAATTACCGGCAAACCTTGGTAGACATGGCCTTCCCTACTGGTAACCCGCCAATAGGAACTGCCGACAACCGCACCTTCAGCAGGCGGTGGTTGAGAGAACGACGGCAAGGACGTCTGCTCAATACCCAAAACCTCACTGGGCTGCAATTCGCTGGCGTCCCCACCGAACAGGAACGACCCCACCACCATGTTGCTCATCGAACTCATGCTCCAGGGGTGTTCGAAAACGCACCCATTCGGGGGCGCAGGTGAACAAATGCCGTATTCCCATCCCGTTCTCGCGCCGGATCGATCGAATGTGGCTAGTTCCACCCACGCATACCCCAAGGCCGAGCTCCCCTCCGCCAAGTGATGACGCAACGGATAGCTGAACACGAGATCGGTCTTCCCGGCCAATGTCGGAGAGTTCGAGTAATCACCCCGCAGCTCCGATGCCAACAGCGCCGCCGCAACTGCATCACGCGGCAGCGCCCAGGTGCTTTCCACACAACTCCGCGCATCACAGACCCGGCTGCGTGTGGCGTTGGCCGACGTGCCGCTGTCGTGTGCCGAGGCCAGGTCCGGCAGCACCGAATTCGGCGCCGTGTGTTGAGGAATATCGGAAAACTCGCGCAGTGCGGTGGCCGGAATGGTGTAGGACGTGCCCTTCTGAACATTGACCAGATTCAGGGTGCCGCGAAGCGCTGCGGTATGGTGCTGTTCATTCAGGTCGATGCCTGGATCCTGAGACCAGACACCGCCGTTCCAGCGGCTCGCCAGGCCTACGCAGCTGCCGTCCGTCCACGCCAGGCGAAACGAGGCCATCACGATGAACTCTATGAAGCCGTGGTCGGCGTCCAGATCGACACTGCCGGACCAGGGCTCTACCGCGTCACCAGACTCACCCACCAGCACGCAACTGCCATCGCTGCTGGCCAGTCGGGATCGTCCGTCTGGCAGCGGTGTGATGGACGCGGTCCAGGTGTCCTCTCTGTTGCGCAGATACAGGTTGGCGCTGAACAGCACCCCCCCTTGGGCATCGCGCAGCAGCATCTTTACGGCTTGAGACGGGAGGCCCGCGAAACTGGAGTGGTACTGACTATCCACCACACTAAGCACACTCAAGTGCCCGTTGGTCGTCGCCCAGATCGGGAAGACCAGCGCACCGCCCTCGCCACTGGGACTGATTTCCACGGCTGCAACCGGAGCGGAAAACGCCAACAGACCAGTCAACGCCCAGCGCATCGCAGTCCAATCATTCACAGGAGTCATAGCGTGTTCCTTGCGTCGCACTTCGAGGCGGCGGAGTGGGTCGCGCGCAACGCAACCCGTCTAAACACGCACACCTGCTGCAGTGCCTTGTGGCATCCTGCGCCGCATGCACTTCAATGTCCAACGCCGCGCTGGGGCCTTCCTGATTGCTGTACTGCTGCTGAGTGCTTGCGCGGCAACACCGTCGCTGCTGGATACTCCTGCCCTACCCGACCCTGTCCTGTTGATTTCGATCGACGGACTGCATCCCGATCAGGTCACGCCACACACCATGCCAGTGCTGCATGGTTTGGGTGAACGCGGCGTTCGCGCGCGCTGGATGAATCCGTCGTATCCGACACTCACTTTTCCGAATCACTACACCCTGGTCACCGGCCTGCGGCCAGACCACCACGGCATCGTCGACAACACGATGTGGGACGACAAGCTGGGGCGCTTCGTGTCCAGTGACAGGAAAGCGGTGGAGGCATCCGGCTGGTGGGGTGGCGAGCCAATCTGGAGCCTGGCGGGCAAGGCCGGACTGCGAACCGCCGCCATGTTCTGGGTCGGTAGCGAGGCGTCGATTGGTGGCCGTCAGCCCGATGAGTGGCATCGGTTTTCCAAGGACTTCAGTATCGGCCAAAGACTGCAGACCGTGCTGGGCTGGTTCGACCCGCCCGCCGAACAGTGGCCAAGGATCGCGACGCTGTACTTCGAACATGTGGATGTGACCGGGCACAGCTTTGGTCCGGGTTCCGTCGAGCAGTTGGCTGCGGCGAGTGAAGTGGACACCGCGCTCGGCGATCTGTTCGCCGGGCTTCAGGCGCGTGGCCTCGGTGATCGGATCAACCTGATCGTGGTCTCCGATCACGGCATGGCCGCGGCCTCGAACGAACGCGTCATTTATCTGGAGGACCTGGTCGACAGCAACGCAATCCGGGTGATCACCGCCGGCGAAGTGGTGGCGATCCAGCCGGTCGCCGGTCACGAAGCACAAGTCGACGCGGCATTGCTCGGTCGTCACGGCGCGCTGCAATGCTGGCGTCGCGAGGACCTGCCTCCCGAGTGGCACTACGGCACACATTCTCGGATTCCGGCCATCGTGTGCCAGGCGGATGAAGGCTGGAAGGTGTACAGCCGACCGTCATTCTCGCGCTGGGGTAACACGGTGAAGCCTGGCTCGCATGGCTATGCACCGGAGCTGCCTTCGATGCGCGCAACCTTCATTGCGAACGGCCCCGCGTTTCGCAGCGGCGTGCAGATCCAGCCTTTCGACAATGTGGATGTGTATTCGTTGCTGGCGCGCTTGCTGGGGCTTGAGCCCGCGGCTAATGACGGCAGCATTGATGCATTGCGGCCGGCATTGGTGAAGCGCGAACCGTAGAAACCTTGCCGATCAATAGCCGGCCGGCTCCCGGAGGAAGGCTTTCAAGGCGACCCATCGCGACGCGTCGGAATCTGGTCGCCACCCGTGATGTGGATATGCGCCCGGCAGCGTCGGCTCCACCGCTGCGCGGCTTGAGCCGACCTACGAAATACGGGGCGGTCCGCGCTGTAGTAGGTCGGATCAAGCGCCGCCGAAGTGCGTATATACACGAGTACGCCCACCGGCGCAGATCCGACGCTTCCGCCACATCCACCGCATCCACCACTTCCGCAGCAGAAGAACGAAGCCCCCGGAATCCGGGGGCTTCGTTTGCAACCTGCGATCGCGGGCTTGCCGCGAATAAATCAGCGTGCTGCGTTGGTGTTCATGGTCGAATTGCGGCTGGCATTGAGGTACTGCGCCGGATCGCGCATGCCGGCGGTGTGGCACTGGCCGGTGACATGGCCACGGTTGAGGCCGCTGGAGAGCTGGCCATAGGCCTTCTCAGTGGTGCCGTCTTCCGGATCGCTCAGCACCAGGTCGGTGGCGAAGTTGCAGTAGTCGTTGGTGTACCAGTTGGTCAGCTTGAACGACGTGGTGTAGTAGTTGACCTTGCCACGTGCCCAGGTCGGGATACCAGCCAGCCAGCTCGATGCACCGCTGTAGTTGAGGTTGGCGTTGTTGCCGCAACCAACGCCAAACCACGAACCCAGCGTGGCGAGGATGCCGGCCAGATTGGTGCCCTGATACGGCGTGCCAACCGACTGGATCAGGCGGCTGCCGGTGGCGTTGTCCAGGCCACTCCAGTAGTAGGTGTAGAGGTGCAGCGATGCCGCACCGCCCTGGCTGTGGGCGACGGTGCCGAACGAATTCCAGGTCGCACCGTAGTCACGGATGCGACGCGCGAAGTCGTCGTGCGTGCGGTTCTGGTTGGCATCGAGGAAGGTCGAAGCCGTGCTGAACTGCGCCGCGGGCCAGACGCCACCAGAGCAGTAACCGTGCACCAGGATCAGACGCTTGCCAACACCCTTGGCCTGGGCGGTTTCCGCCGGCCGCGGGCCCATCAGCATGCGCTCGTCGACGCTAATTTCAGAAGCTGATTTCCGTACTGACAGTGCCGGCAGGTCAAGCGCGATGCGCTTGGCCGAGGCCACCGTGATGAAGTTGTCCGGATCCTCGATACGCAGGTCGCGCAGTTCGAACGGACCATTGGCCTTGGCCAGTGCGATCCAGTGCTCGTCAAGCGCCAGACCGACCACGCCGTTCTCAGGCTTCACCATGCCACCGATCCAGGCGACCGGCATGGCCTTGCCTGCCGCGTCGTGGCCCCAGACCTCGCCAATCGCGCGGTAATGCTGGTCGCTCATGGCCGCCGTTACCGGAATATTGAGCAACAGCCGGGCTTCATCGCTGCGAGCAGCCTTCACCGACCCCGCCGCATTGCCAATGGCCAGGCTTGATTCGATCACCGGGATCAGGTGCTCGGCGGTACGCAACAAGGGCGCGCCTGCGAGGTTGGTGCCGCTGACGATTACCTGCGCTACGTAGTCACCCGCAGCCTTGGCCGCAAAGCTGCCGCCATAGACGCCATCACCCGCCGCGCCGTCGCCGTTGCGGCCGTCATCGAACATCGCGATCTTGGCGATCGCGCCGTCCGGGTAGGTCACGCGCAGAACAGCACTATCGATGCGACCAGCCTCCTTGCCCAGGTTGACCTGGTGCTTGCTGCCTTCGCTGGTCAGCAACGCGGCGACGCCTATCTGCTCACCGACCAGCTGCCGCTTGTGGGTCTGGTAGGAACTCAGTTCGATCGCAGGGTCACCTTCGATCAGCACGAAACCGCGGCTGTTCGAATCGCCCTGGATCTTGAGGCCCCAGTGACCCGGCTCGATGCCGTCGAACCCGTAAAGGTCACCGGGAATGCTGGCTCCTTGCATGCCGAATTCGCTGCGTCGCGTCTCGCGCGCCAGGCTGGAAGCCTTGAGCTGGTTGCCGGCTGGCGACTGCAGATCGACCTGCCAGTTCGAACCCGGATCGGAGAACACCATCATGCGCAGGTCGCCGCGCTCGACGGAGAGCGGTCCTTGCCAGGCGAACTTGCCGCCCGCGGTGGGGCTGAACTCGACGGGAATCAGGGCTGCCTTCGAGTGGATAGCACCGGCGGCCGGGTCGGGCGCGCGCATTTGTTCCATCTCGCTCGCCGGACCGGCAAGCTGCTTGAAGACGATGGTGTTTTCCTTCGCGTACGCGCTTGGCGTAGCGGTCAACAGTGCAACCAGAATGGAGCCAGTCAAAGACGCAAGTTTCACAGCATTCCCTCCCGAGGAACGGCCGAAATCGGCAGATGTGGTGTTTGACTGGTCTGCCTGCTTCCTGGGGGTTGCCCTAATACGGTGCCAGTGTCGGGGCGCGTCCGTACGCAGCCGTATTGGCGCGCATCAAAGCATGAATCCAAACTTAACGCAAGAACCGCGACGCGGATCTCGGTTCAGCTTGGGCTTGGCTCACAAAAAACGGTCCGAACAGCAGTACTGGCGGATCATTCCGCGTTCGCATCAAGGCTCAGGCCTGGCTCGACTGGCCGGCTGGCTTGCCCGCATCGCCCCGGATCAACTGCAGATTGCGCAGGTAGATCAACAAGCCGCTGGCCTGGCCAACGATGAAGACCGGGTCGGCCCGATGAATGGCATAGGCCAACAGCACCGAACTGCCGGTCAGGCTGAAGTACCAGAAGGCCCGCGGCACGATGCTGCGGCGGGCACGCTCGGAAGCCAGCCATTGCAGCAGGAAGCGGGTCGAGAACAGTGCCTGTCCCAGGAATCCCACCGCCACCCAGATCATTGCTTCGCTCATTCTGTGCTCCCCGTGCCGGGTGAGAAGCCGGCGATGCGACGTAGCGTCAGCTCTGCTCCGGGAGGGACCGCAGCCATGCCTTGCGTCGCGAGTTCTGCGGGATGTGCCTGCTGCGCTCGACGCATCAACCAGGCAACACCGGCCAGATCTGACAGGGCTACCCACAGCCTCCCGAGATTGGTGTAGTTCGAGCGCCCTGCGGTGCGGGCGCGATGGTTCACTGGCACGCTCTGCGCTGCATAGCCGGCGCGTTGGACCAGGGCGGGCAGGTAACGATGCATGTGGTCGAAGTAGGGCAGATCCAGGAACATCGCGCGCTCGATCAATTTGATGCCACACCCGGTGTCCGGCGTGTCGTCCCGCAGCAGCCGCCGACGAATGGCATTGGCAATGCGTGAGGCAGCGCGCTTCGCCCAACTGTCCCGACGCCGAACTCGCCAGCCTCCTATCAGGCGCACCATTGGCGAGGCGGCGTCGCGGGCTTCAAGCAGCCGCGGAATATCGGCCGGATCATTCTGACCATCACCATCCAGGGTGAGCACCCAGGGGGCACGTGCCGCTTTCACGCCATTGCGAAGCGCGGTGCTTTGTCCTGCCCGAACGCGATGCTCGATCACCCGGAGCTCGGGAATTTCTTCGCGCAGCGCCCGCAGGCGCTTGAGACTGTCGTCTCCGCTGGCATCATCGACCACCACGATTTCGAAGCGCATCCAGCCCCACAGTGCCGAAACCACCTCACGCAGCAAAGCTGGCAGGTTCTGCGCTTCGTTGTGCGCGGGAATCACCACGGATATTTCTGGCTGCAGCACTCTCGGGGCCAAGTCCTGCCTCGGCATCGCAACCTGAGTGGCGTGCGCGTCGTCCAGTGCCCGATCAATGCTGACGGTCGTTTCCATATGCCACAGCCTGGCGGGAAACATGTCGGAGAATCGTTGGAATGGGCCGGGATCGACCGAGCCCGAGGCTCCCTTGCAGCGGCTTCAGCGCCGAACCGAAGCAGCCAGATCCAGCGTTGCGCAGGTACCGCCAGCGGGATTGGGCTCCAACGCAAGCCGCCAGCCGAGGTGTTCGCACAGTCGGCCGATGAGGTCAAGGCCGATACCCTGCCCCTCACGCTGGCCATCGCGCGCCATGCGCGAGTAGATCGCACTGATCTGTTCAGGGCTCATGCCACGCCCCGGGTCCTCGATCCGCACCAGCCCCTCTGGACTCAGGGAAACGTGGACGGTGCCGTGATCGCTGTTCTCTATGCCGTTGCGCAGCAAATTGCCGATTGCTGCCCTTACTACTGGTTCGGGCGCCACCACCCGACAGCTTGGAAGTTCGCCGATCGCTACCTCCAGCTGCTGGTCGCGCAGCAGGTGACGATGATCCTCGACGATGTCGGGCAGCAGGTGCCCGAGATCAATGCTCTGGCTATTGCCAGCCAGCTGCTCCGGTGACTTGGCCAGTACCAGCAGCAGAGATATCAGCTGCTCGGAGGAGTGCGCCGTGGCGAGGATCCGCTCGGCGACAGTGCGGGCGCCAGGCGGCAAGTCGACGCGGGAAGCAAGCAGTTCCGCGGCACCTGAGATCACCGCGATCGGGGTGCGCAGTTCGTGACTGGCGCTGTCAATGAATACGCGCTCGCGTTCAGCATGCTGCGCCTGGCGCCGGAGATAGCCGCGCAGGGATTCGGCAACAAGGGCAAGTTCGGTGCTGGCGCCATGCGGCACGGCAACGTCTTTCGGTCCGGCGCCTGCTTCCAGCGCGGCAATCGATCGTGACAGATCCGACAGGGGCCGCATCAGTCGACCTATCCCCCACAGCAAGACTGGCGTCAGCAACAGCAGCATGCCGAAACTCATGGCCGCCAACGTGGCGGCTATCTGCCGCTCACTCAATTCCAGCTCGGTGATGTCCAGTGCCAGGGCAAGCCGCTCTTTCCCGTCGCCCGATACCATCACGGCAAACTGACGACCATCGATGTCGATTTCGTCGTGCAGTCCGACGTCCAGCTCGGCCAGCGCGGGTGGCAGGGCGACCGGCCCGGCTTCGGCGTAAAACCGCATGAAGTCGTCAGCTGGCAGGGACCAGGAGGGGTCGGCCCGTCGACGCTGGGCGATGTAATCCAGTTCGGCCTGCAGCTGTGTGCTCCAAACCAGCCGCTCCGCCCCCTCATGCACCAGATACCCAAAGCCCATGGTGGCCGCGGTCATCAACAGGGCGAAGCCCAGCAGACCCATGGCGATGCTGCGACGCAGGCTGGAACGCTTCTGCATTACTCAGGCTGCTGCTCGGCGCTGCCGGCGGCAAGGCGATAGCCCACCCGCGGCACGGTCTGGATCATCTTCTGCTCGAAACCGCTGTCGACGCTTCGGCGCAGCTCGTACATGTGCGAACGCAGCAGGTCGGCATCCGGCGGTTCATCGCCCCACAGGGCGGCTTCAAGGCGCTCGCGCTCGACCACCGCCGGGCTGGCCTGCATCAGCATCTGCAGCAGCTTGCGGCAGGCCGGATACAGATGCAGAGGACGCCCGGCCCGGCTGGCCTCAAGGCTTGCAAGGTCAAAGCGCAAGTCACCCACTTCAAGCACCCGTTTGCGTCCGGCTCCGCTGGCTCGCGCGACCAGCGCCTCCAAACGCACCTCGAGCTCCGGCAAGGCAAATGGCTTGGTCAGGTAGTCGTCGGCCCCGGCGCGGAAGCCGGCGATCTTGTCGGGCAGTTCGTCACGCGCGGTCAGCATGATGACCGGCACGTCGCTACCCGACTCCGAGCGCAAGCGGCGCAACAGTTCGGCGCCGTCCATGCGCGGCAGCATCCAGTCCAGCACGATGGCGTCGTACCGCTCGCTGGTGGCCAGGTGCAAGCCTGTGACGCCGTCCGGCGCTGCGTCGAGCGCGTGGCCGCGCGCTTCGAAGTACTCAAAAATATTGGCAACCAGGCTGCGATTGTCTTCGATGATCAGTAGTCGCATTGCGTCGCGTCCGGCGCCGGCGTGAAAAGCATTGCTACCCGTTTTGTCGCCATAGGTGGATGGTAGCCTGCCCCGCGCAGTGTCGTATTGGCGTCGGAGTCTGAGCATTGCCGTGCCGCCCAGGCTCCCTGCGCGACATCTTTCCAACGCCGCCCCGACCATACTCCCGCGCTGAATGCCAGGTAGCCGCCGCCCTTGATCGTTTCTCCGAGCCTTCGTCGTTCCAGCGTCCTGCGCTGGGTCCTGCTGTACGCCGCGCTGATTCTGGCCGCGGGCATCGGGCTGCGCGACCCATCGCCGCCGGATGAGCCGCGCTTCGTGCTGGCAGCCCAGCACATGGTGGAATCAGGCGACTGGCTGTTCCCACATCGCGGCAGTGAACTCTATTCGCACAAGCCGCCGCCCTTCATGTGGATGCAGGCAGCGGCATACAGCGTGGCCGGAAACTGGCGTATCGCTTTTCTGCTTCCGTCGCTGCTGGCCGCACTTGGCACACTTTGGCTGGTGCATGACCTGGCCGGACGGCTTTGGGGAAGAGGCTTCGCGCCCTACGCCTCCTTGAGCCTGCTGGTGACCCTGCAGTTCGGTCTGCAGGCCAAGCGTGGCCAGATCGATATGCTGCTGGTGTTCCTCACCACCTTGTCGCTGTACGCGCTGGCTCGACATCTGCTGCTCGCGCGAGAGGCGCGCTGGTCCTGGCTGGGCTGGTTTGCGGCCGGTGCCGGCACGATCACCAAGGGTGTGGGCTTTCTGCCCCTGCTCATGTATCTGCCTGCCTTGGTCGGCAGGCACCTTGGCTGGCGCCACCTGGCGAAGCCCGTCCAAGGCAGGCCACTGCTGACGCAGTTGGCGCCCATGGCATTCCTGCTGGCGGCCGGACTGTGGCTGCTGCCGATGTTGCTGGCCGTTGCCGCCAGCGACGATCCCGGCCTGCAAGCCTATGCACGCGAGATCCTGCTGAAACAGACCGGCGAGCGCTATGCCAAAGCCTGGCATCACATCCAGCCGCCCTGGTACTTCCTGCAGGTGATTGCCACGCTTTGGCTGCCCCTTGCCCTTGCCCTGCCCGGCCTGCTGCCAGCCTGGTGGCGTCGTCTGCGGCGCCACGACGCACGCTATCTGGTGCTGCTTGGCTGGAGCCTGCTGGTGCTGCTGTTCTTCAGCGCCAGCCCCGGTAAACGCGAGGTCTACATTCTCCCTGCCCTGCCCGCACTGTGCGTCGCCGCGGCGCCCCTGCTGCCCGGACTGCTGCGTCGCCTCTGGCTGCAGCGTGCATTGCTCGCTTATGTGATTGTGTTTTCCGCTGCCGCGCTTGCTCTCGGCTCGGGTCTGTTCGGGGAAGCCGAATGGGAACGCAAACTGCTGGCTGCACGCGGGCTGGAATCCACGCCGACCGCCTTCTTCGCGTGGTTGCTGGCGATCGGCACAGGCGGATTGCTGCTGGCTGCCGCATTGCGCGGTCGGCGCGCCGGGCTCGCTGTGCTGGGTTTCACCGGACTGCTCTGGCTTGGCTATGGCGTGGGCCTGATGCCGCTGTTGAACGACAGCAGTTCGTCGCGCGCAGTCATGCAGCGCGCCGGTGAAATCATCGGGCCGGAGGCCGAACTCGCCATGCTGGGCTGGCGCGAACAGCAACTGTTGCAGGCCGATCGGCCCGCTGTGGACTTCGGTTTCGAACGCGCCTGGAGCGAGCAGTGGCCCGATGCAGCGGTATGGCTACGCGAGCGGCCCGAGCGGCGCTGGCTGTTCCTGATACGCCAGGGAATCAGTCGCTGCGTCGATCCACCAGGCGTGGTCGAGGTTGGCATCGCCAACCGTCGCGAGTGGGTGCTGGTTCCAGCCACCGCTCTGCGCCCGGACTGCCAGCCCGGTACTGATGAAACGTTCGAGCAGCGCGAAGTACGTGATTGAAGGAAAAATTGGATGGAGGGCGCATCCTGATGCGCCGCCGCGCAAAGACCAGAACGCGCAACATCCTCCCTCGCATGATGTCGCAGCGTAGAGCACCCTTACACCGCGCAACGGCGGATCAAGATCCGCCCTACGACAGCCGAAGCGGGCGCGCGGCTCTGCATTTGGAGGGCGCTGGTCCTGCGGCGCAGCTTCACCGGCGCAATCCAGAGCGGCCGCGCAGGAGCGCGTCCCTCCAAAGGCCCAAGCGATACGCGCCGCTTTTGTAGGGCGGATCTTGATCCGCCGCCGCGGGGTACATGGTCCGCGCCACGGCGGATCAAGATCCGCCCTCCGACAGCAGAATTCGATGAAGGGCGTATGTTTCAGCGCCCCGGCAGCATTCGCCTCAGGGTGTTGTCACGAAGGAAGACGTGATGAAACAGGGCGGCGGCCGCGTGCAGACCGATCAACCAATAGCCCACGATCGCCAGCGTCTCGTGGGCATCCTCAAGCCGGTCTTCCCACAGTTCGGAAGGCGTCATCAGGGCGGGTACGGGCAGACCAAAGAGGGCGACATCGTGCCCTTCGGCGCCCTGCAGGGCCCATCCCAGCAAGGGCATTCCCAACATCCACAGGTACAGTGCGGCGTGCATCGCGTGTGCCGCCAGAGCCTGCAGGCGACCGGGCGCGGGGATTATTGGAGGCGCCTTCGAGACTGCGCGCAGCATCAAACGCCCGGCAACCAGCAGCAGTACCGAAAGCCCAAAGCTGTAGTGCAGTGTCTTCAGCAGATCGCGCCCTGCACTACCCCGTGAGAACAGATCCTCCAGTTCCATGCTGGCATAGGCTGCGATCACCAACAGCAAGGTCAGCCAGTGCAAGGCGATGATCGCCCCGGAATAGCGCGACGCGGCAAGCCGGCCTGGCGGCGTTTGGTCACTTGCGATTGTTCTTGCCATTGTCGAATCCTCGCGTTGACGAGATTGCTTCCTGCGGCCAAGCCGGACCAGTTACTTCCGATCTGAGGGGCGGCAAGGTCCGGCTCTGGCGGTGATCAAGGTTGCCCCCGTCGTTGTGCTCTGGGCTCATGGCCCGGCAGCCTCCTGCCGCTTCAGAGGCGCAGCATTGGCGTCTGGAGCGATTCGCGCCGCGCTCTGGTGGCAGGTCGCGAAGAGATCAAGCGACGCGTCATAGACTGACGTCTCCACCCCTAAAAGTCCCAGTACCGAGTGAAACAGATGGTCGTGGCTGAGAGCGCGGGTGGACTGTCCTGCGAGGCAGGCCTGAGCGATCCCGGTCGAAGCCTGAAGTCCTGACGACAACCATACCAGCATCGGCACGCGGGTCTGCTGCGCCGGCGCGATCGCGTAGGGCACGCCATGCAGGTACAGCCCGTGTTCGCCCAACGATTCGCCATGATCGGAAAGATAGATCATCGCCACATCGTGGGTGTGGTTGGCGCGAAGTTGCCCGATCAGTTGCGCCAGGAGGTGGTCGGTGTAGAGCACAGCGTTGTCGTAGGCGTTGACGATTTCCTCTGTACTGCAGCTGCCAAGCAGCAAGTACCAGAATGCGGCGAAGATTCCTGCCGGCAGCAGAATGTGCAGGAACACCCAGCGGCCTTCCGGGAAGAACGCTGAATACAGGGTTTTGACCGACTCGAAGGGCAGCCTGCGAGAAGTCGAGTGCTTGGTAGTCATGCCAGCGATGATGCCGAGCGCCGCAGTCGGATCGGCGTCGGAACGGGGTTAACGCAGCGTTAGGTCGCTGCTTAACATGCGCTTGCTGCTGCCTGTCCGGTCGTCAGGTTAGTCAGCTGGATCGAGGATTCGCTCGAGGCCTGGTTGATCGCAGCCGAACCGATCTGTGCGTCCGGAACTGCCCACCGCGGCGATGTCGGCAGATCAGCCGCTGCGCGTCAACCTCGCCGGGTCAAGCAGGCGACGCAGCTCATCCTCGGGCATGCCGGTATGCTCGATCGCCACTTCCAACACTGGCCTGTGCTGCGCGTATGCCTGCTTGGCGATTGCGGCAGCGGCTTGGTAGCCGATCAACGGATTGAGCGCAGTGACCAGGATCGGATTTCTCCCCAGTGCCTGTTTCAGTCGCTCATGCCGCACGCGGAAACCGGCGATGGCCTTTTCGCCAAGCAGGCGTGCGGCGCTGGCCAGCAGGCGGATGGATTCGAGCAGGTTCCAGGCGATCACCGGCAGCATCACATTGAGCTGGAAGTTGCCGCTGGCGCCGGCCACGGTGATCGTGTGATGCATACCCATGACCTGGGCGCAGACCATGGCGACTGATTCGGGAATCACCGGATTGACCTTGCCTGGCATGATCGAGCTGCCCGGCTGCAGGGCTGGCAATTCAATCTCGCCCAGACCCGCAAGCGGGCCGGAGTTCATCCAGCGCAGATCGTTGGCGATCTTCATCAGGGCGCAGGCCAACGTGTTGAGCTGCCCGGACATTTCGACCGCCGCGTCCTGCGCGGCTATGCCTTCGAAGCGATTGGCCGCAGCCGAGAACTTCACCCCGCTGCGCTTGGACAAGGCCTTGGTAGCCCGCTCGCCCAGCTTGGCATGTGCATTGATGCCGGTGCCGATCGCGGTGCCGCCCAAGGGCAGGCGGCGCAGGCGCTTGTCACTGTCACTGATGCGCTCAACCGCAGAAGCCAGCTGCGCCGACCAGGCCGACAGCTCCTGGCCGAGGCTGAGCGGCATGGCATCCATCAAGTGCGTACGGCCCGTCTTGATGACCCTGCCAAGCCCGCGCGCACGCCGGTCAATCACACGACGCAGGCCCTTCAAGGCCGGCAGCAGGTCCGCGTGCAGGGCCAGGCTGGCACCGACCTGGATCGCGCTGGGAATCACATCATTGGAACTCTGCCCCAGATTGACATGATCATTGGGGTGCACGCCCTGCCCTGCAATGCGTGCGATTACCTCGTTGGCATTCATGTTGCTGCTGGTGCCCGAGCCGGTCTGGAACACGTCGATCGGGAACTGGACATCGTGCCGGCCTTCGGCCACTTCGAGCGCCGCCTGCGCAATCGCGTCCGCCATGGCGGTTGGCAGCAGCTCGAACCCGGCATTGGCCTCGGCACATGCGGCCTTGATCAGGCCCAGCGCATGCAGGAACGCACGCGGCATGCGCCAGCCAGAGACCCCGAAATTGTCTACCGCACGCTGCGTCTGCGCGCCCCACAGCGCGTCGGCCGGCACCTGCAGGCTGCCCATGCTGTCGTGTTCGGTGCGGGTTCTGCGGGCCATGGAATGCTCCTGCGACTGACGTGATCGATGCGTCAGCATACGTCGGATGCTGGCGGGTGCTTTCCAAGTCCATTGCTCGCGCATGCCCCGGTTACAATGCGCACCCGTCCTGCTCGCCACGCATCGACCATGTCCGACGCCGCCCTGCTCGCCCTCTCACCCGTCGACGGACGCTATGCCGGCAAGGTCGACGCGCTGCGCCCGATCTTTTCCGAGTTCGGACTGATCAAGGCGCGCATGCGGGTCGAGATCGAATGGTTGATTGCCCTGGCGGCGGAACCCGGCATCGCTGAATTGCCAGCCTTCTCGGCTACCGCCCAGCAGCGCCTGCGCGCCATCGCACGGGATTTCAGCCCGACTGATGCCGCGGCGGTGAAGTCGATCGAGCGCACCACCAATCACGATGTGAAAGCAGTCGAGTACTACATCAAGCGCCTGCTTGATCACGACGCGGAACTCAAGCCTGCGCTGGAGTTCGTGCACTTCGCCTGCACCAGTGAGGACATCAACAACCTTAGCTACGCCCTCATGCTGGAGGCCGGGCGCGCCGAATTGCTGCGCGTGCTGGACGGCATCATCGCGCAGCTGCGCCAACTGGCGCATGCCCAGGCCGCGCAGCCGATGCTGTCGCGCACCCACGGCCAGACCGCATCCCCGACCACGCTAGGCAAGGAGATTGCCAATGTCGTGGCGCGACTGCAGCGCCAACGCGCGCAGATTCTTGCGGTGCAGTTTTCCGCCAAGATCAACGGGGCGGTAGGCAATTACAACGCGCATGTGGTGGCCTACCCGGAAGTCGACTGGCCGGCGTTCGCGCAGCGCTTCGTCGAGGGCCTGAAGCTCGATTTCAATCCCTACACCACCCAGATCGAGCCACACGATGCGGTCGCCGAGATCTCGGATGCCTGGCGGCGTGTTGGCAGTATCGGCATCGACTTGTGCCGCGACATCTGGGGCTACATCTCGCTGGGTTATTTCAAGCAGAAGCTCAAGGACGGCGAGGTCGGCTCCAGCACCATGCCGCACAAGGTCAATCCGATCGATTTCGAGAATGCCGAAGGCAATTTTGGCCTCGCCAATGCCCTCTTCGAGCACTTCGCCGCCAAGCTGCCGATCAGCCGCTGGCAGCGCGACCTGACCGACTCCACCGTGCTGCGCGCCCTGGGAACAGGGTTCGGCCATTTGCTGGTGGCGATGGATTCGCTTGGCAAGGGCCTGGGCAAGCTTGAGGTCGCGCCGGACAAGCTCAATGCCGACCTCGACGCCGCCTGGGAGGTGCTGGCCGAGCCGGTGCAGACCGTGATGCGTCGCCACGGCCTGCCCAATCCCTATGAGCAGTTGAAGTCTTTGACCCGCGGCCATGGCATTGATGCAGCCTCAATGCGCAGCTTCATCGAGGGCCTCGACCTGCCGGCAGACGCCAAGGCAGGACTGTTGGCGCTGACGCCGGGAAACTACACTGGCTTGGCCGAGCATCTGGCCCGGTCCATCTGAACTCACGCGACCGTGACGAGGTAGTTTCAATGCTGAGGCAAGCTTTCGCGTCGGCTCCACCGCTGCGCGGCTTGAGCCGACCTACGGGACGCGGTTGTCGTAGGTCGGATCAAGCGCCGCCGCCGGAATCGGGAAGTGGTGGATGCTTTTCGGCGCGGATCCGACGTCTGCCTTGAGTTTCAGCCTCACGTCAGCAACGCAACCTCAACGGATCGGCTTACGTTTGATGGAAGCCAACCCCGTTGTTGGCGCCACCCTCTTCCATCACCCCACAACGGCGCATCAAGATGCGTCCTCCCAAGGCAGCCAGAGCTCATGGCCAAACCGCCCATCGAAATCGACGCCAGCGGCATGCCGCCGCTGGGCATGTCACCGACCCAGTTCCTGCGTGACTACTGGCAGAAGCGGCCACTACTGATCCGCAACGCGTTCCCCCGGTTCATCACGCCGATCGAACCCGAAGATCTGGCCGGGTTGGCCTGCGAGGAAGCCGCGCTGTCGCGCATTGTCAGTCATGATCGCAAACAGGACAGCTACACGCTGCGCACGGGCCCGTTTCGCGAGGACGAGTTTCCGGGAATGCCGCAGCAGGACTGGACCCTGCTGGTGCAGGACGTCGACAAATGGGATGCCGATGTTGCTTCCCTGTTGCCACACTTCGATTTTCTGCCGCGTTGGCGCATCGACGACATCATGATCAGTTTCGCCGCGCCGGGCGGCTCGGTGGGCGCGCACGTCGACCAGTACGACGTCTTCCTGCTGCAGGCCAAGGGCCAGCGCCGCTGGCAAATCGATGCGCGGCCGAACGCGACGCTCGAATTCCGCCCCGATGCCGAACTCAAGCTGCTGCAGCGCTTCGATCCCAGCCACGACTGGGTTCTGCAGCCTGGCGACATGCTGTATCTGCCACCCGGCGTGCCGCATCATGGGGTTGCGGTTGATGCGTGCCTGACGATCTCGATCGGCATGCGCGCGCCGTCCCAGGCCGAGCTGCTGCTGGATCTGGCCGAGCAGATTGCCTCCGAATTGCCCGATGAGCGGCGTTACGCCGATCCCGACCTTGCCCCTTCTCGCGATCCAAACCGCATCGACGACGCAGCCCTGGCGCGCGTTCGTGCCAGCGTCGCCAGCCTGCTCGATGCCGACGACAAAGCGCTGCGCGACTGGTTCGGCGGTTTCATCACGCGTTATCGAAGCGCCGCGGAGCCGCTGCCGCCAGCCAAACCCCTGACATTCGAGAAACTTGAGCAGGCTCTGCTCAAAGGCGACACCCTGCTGCGTCATCCATACGCACGACTGGCATGGTCAGGCAGCGGCAAGGGTGCCCGGCTGTTCGCATCGGGCGACGTGCTGCCCTGCCCTGCACGCGATGCAGCGGTATTGTGCGCAACGCCTGTCATTGATCACTCCGTCTGGCAATCACTGGAACATCCGGCACGCGAAGTAGTGCATCGGCTTTACGCCAGCGGTAGTCTGGTGGCGCAGCGTGGCCGACGGAGAAAGTCATGATCCCGACCGATTTTTTTGTTGAAATTGCCGACTACCAGACCGACCTGGCGGCGCTGCGACAGGTTCGCGAGCCGGTCTTCGTGCAGGAACAGCAGGTTCCCATTGAAGAGGAGTGGGACGAGCTGGATCCTGTGTCGAGGCACGTGATCGCGCGCGATCTGCAGGGCCAGCCGATCGGTACCGCTCGCTTGACTCCGAAACACAAGATCGGCCGCATGGCCGTACTGCGCGACTGGCGCGGCCGCGGCGTAGGCGCTGCAATGCTGCAATCCCTGCTGGATCTGGCCCGCAGTCTGGGCTACCAGGAGATTACGCTCAACTCGCAGGTCGACGCGGTTGGGTTTTATCAGCGCTTCGGTTTCGAATCCATCGGCGAAGATTTCATGGAAGCCGGCATTCGACATCGGGTCATGCGCAGGCAGCTTGAGCCAGCGGCGAGCGTGCCGCGCGCCGGTCCGCGACCCGTGCCGGAGAATCGCGATATCGAAATCGCCACGCTCGCCGAAGCGCGTGTCGCCACGATCGACCTGCTTACAGATGCGCAGCGCCAGGTGTGGATCTACACCCGCGATCTGGAAGCCGCCCTGTATGGCGATCCGGTCGTTCTGGAGCAGCTCAAACGAGTCGGAACCCAGGGCCGCAGTGCCGAGATTCGCATCCTGCTGATCGAGCCTGCCTCCATGATCAAACAGCCCCATGCCCTCATCCCGCTGGCGCAACGCCTCGCCAGCACCTTCCAGATCCGCTCGCCGGGCGACGAGATTGACCGTCAAAACCCCTCGGCTTTTCTGCTGAATGACCGGGGCGGCTTCATCAACCGGCCGATCGGCAGCCGCTGGGAAGGCATCGCCAATCGGCACGGCCCAGGCCCGCACCGGCAGTTGCTCGACTACTTCAACCAGGTATGGGAGCGCGCCCTGCCATGTACCGAACTGCGCGCCCTCAACATTTGAGCAGGATTTTCACCAACTCGCCGGAGTGATCCATGTCACTGGCTGCGCCGCCGCCTCTTGCCCCGGAACCAGGTCGCCTGATTCGGGACCATGCCGCGCGCGGCTGGATCGATGTCGGCACAGGGGTGCCGACCTACTCTGGGACGTGCGTAGGGCGGCATCCCAAGCCGCCATCTCGAACCCTGCAGACGGGTTGGCTCAGGGCGGCCGGTTCAATGCAAGTATTGAGGTTCTTGGGGAGTGTTTCGATGACCCGTCTGCTGCTCGCACTGTTGACCTTGTTGTTCTGCAGCACTGCCTTCGGGCAATCCCAGGAGCTGACACGATTGCTGCGCGCCCTGGAAAGGGGTGATGTTGATGCCGTTAGCAGGCTGGAGCGCGGCCATCCGCTGCAGGCCATCGAACCGCTGGGTCGGGCGCTTTCACAGCGCGATCCGCAAATGCGTCGTGCCGCGGCCTCGGCGCTGTGGACCCTGGCTGAAACCGAGTCCTATCACCAACGCATCGAAAGTGAAGCCGGCGCTGCCCTGCAAGGTGCTTTGTCGGATCCTGATGCGATGGTGGCCATGAGCGCAGCCGGCAGTTTGCAGTTGGTCGGGCGCGCGCCGGACACCATGGTCGACGCGCGCCGGCGAGTACTGCATTCCGATGCATCAGTGCTACCGCGCTTTCTGGCTGCGCGCGGGCTGATCGGCTTCGAGCCAGGAGCGAGCCTGGCGCCGCCACTGGTCGACTTCCTGCGCGCGTCGGCACCAGCGCAGAACATCGGGCTGACCAGTTCGGTAGGGGCTACCGACAATCTGAAACTCGCGCACAGCGCCATCGAGCGGCTGCTGGAGAGCGACGCAGCCGGTGCCATCGAGGCACTGTTGCCCGAACTGGTCCGCGCCGATCCCGCGGTGCCATCCCTGCTGGTTCTGCTGGATACGCAACGCGCCGCAATTCCGGACTGGGTCGATCACCTGGTGCGACAGGTCGACTCGCCCAACCCACAGACCCAGGAACGCGCCTGGGAATTGCTCGGTGAGCTGGATGACCCCGTGCAGGCAGCGCGCTGGGTCGCGATGGCCGCTGCGCGTCTGCCGACATCGCCCTTCGCCATGGTGATGCTCAACTCCTTGCGCGATCAGGCAGGTGCCAGTCCGGACGCGTTCCCGGCGTTGGCGACGCACGCGCTCGACACCTCGCGGCCAGAAGCAGAACGGCGCCGGGCCATCGAGGCGATAGAAGTGGCAACCAATGAGAACCAGACACACGCGGATGCGGCTTCCCGTGCTGCGGCCCGCGAGCACGGCCTGCGCGTGGCGGCAGTCGTGCTGACCGACGCAACCGCACCGGACGACGCAGTTGACGCAGCGCGCTACGCGATGCGCAACCTCGAACCCGACGAAACCCGCAGGGCCACCTGGCTGACCGATGTCCTGCTCGGGGTCACTCAATCCAGGCATCAGGTCGAGTTGCTGGTGATGCTCGGACAGATCGGCGATCAGGCACGCCCCAACCTGGAGCGGCTGCGGCCCTTCGTCGACAGCCCGGAGGAGGCTGTCCGCACGGCTGCGGTCAGCAGTCTCGATTCCATTGACCCTGCCTGGCGGGCACGCGAGACGCGCGCCAGCCGCCCCCTGGCAGCGCTGCAGCAGGCCAGTGCACCGACGCCAAAGCCCGCACCGATGCAGGTGGAACAGGACAGTCGGCCAACGCCCAAATCGCGCGGCCGTGCCAGTTTTCCGGATTTCTACGAAACCATTCGCGCCGGCAACCTGGCCGCGTTTCGTGCGCAGCTCGATGCCGGTCTGCCGATCAACACCGCGCAGAAAATCGCTCCGATCGTGGAATTCCAGATCACGCCCCTGCAGGCGGTCGTGGATTACTGCCATGTCACCACGCTGGTCGATAGTGAAACCCTGCTCAAGATGGCTGCCCTGCTGCTGGAGCGAGGCGCCGACCCCGGTCTTAAGGGCTCACGAGATCGCAGCGCTCTGGAAACCGCTTTCGACAGTCAGTGCCCGGAACCGCTGCGCCTCCTGTTGCAAGGCGGATAAGGTCAGGTGACCCGGGATTGAACGTCGACGGGAGAGTAGGTTTTTTCTACACCTAAACCGGCTCACCCCGCGCTATACTTTCAAGTCCTGTGCTGCACTGCAGCGCAGTGTGCAAACCCCCGCCAACTCAAGGACTTGACGCCGGCTAACCCCGGCCCGGGCAAATCTGCCGTGAATCGATCCGTCGACAGCCTCATCCAGCAATTCCGCCGTTCCTCGCATATCGCTGGCGGCAACGCCGCCTTCGTCGAGGATCTTTATGAGCAGTTTCTGGTCGATCCAGGCAGCGTCGAGCCTAAATGGCGAAGCTATTTCGATGGCTTGAAAGGCCGCGAAGCTGGCGATGTTCCGCACTCGGCGGTACGCGAGGCGATCCGTATTGCGGGCCTGCAGGCCGGTTGCGCGGCACCCGCTGACGATGAGTCCTCGCGCCTGCAGGGCGCGGTGCTGAAACTGATCACGGCGTTCCGCTCGCGCGGGCATCTGTCGGCGCAGCTCGACCCGCTTGGCCTGGCGCAGAAGCCGCCGGCGCCGGATCTGGAGCTGGGCTTTCATGGCCTCTCGAATGCCGATCTGGGCACCGAGTTCGGCACCGGTCCTCACTTCGGTGGCCCGGCGCGGATGCGCCTGAAGGATCTGGTCGAGCGCCTGCAGGCTACATACTGTGACAGCATCGGCGCCGAGTTCATGCATATCGCCGACGCCGAGCAGCGTCGCTGGGTTTACGAGCGCCTTGAGAACGCAGCCGGGCGCTTCGGCTTCGGCGCCGAACAGCGCAAGCGCATTCTCGAACGGCTCACGGCAGCCGAGGGCCTGGAACGCTACCTGCACACCAAGTACGTCGGCCAGAAGCGCTTCTCGCTGGAAGGCGGCGACAGCCTGATCCCACTCATGCACGAACTGGTGCAGCGCGCGGGCAACGGTGGGGTAAAGGAAATCGCCATCGGCATGGCGCATCGCGGCCGCCTCAATGTGCTGGTCAATACGCTTGGCAAGCCGCCGCATCGGCTGTTTGCGGAGTTCGAAGGCAACTTCGAGCATCCTGATGATCCGGCCCACACCGGTGATGTGAAGTACCACATGGGCTTTTCATCCAACGTCGCCTCTCCCGGCGGCGCGGTGCACCTGGCACTGGCCTTCAATCCGTCGCATCTGGAAATCGTCAACCCGGTGGTTGCCGGGTCAGTGCGTGCCCGACAACTGCGCCATGGCGATACCGAGCGTCGCCGCGTGCTTCCGGTGTTGGTGCACGGCGATGCCGCTTTCGCTGGCCAGGGCGTGGGCATGGAGCTGCTACAGATGTCGCAGGCACGCGGCTTCGCGGTCGGTGGCACCGTGCACATCGTGATCAACAACCAGGTGGGCTTCACCACGCATCGCGTTGACGACGCTCGCTCCACGCTTTACTGCACCGATGTGGCGAAGATGGTCGGCGCGCCGATCCTGCACGTGAACGGCGACGACCCGGAAGCGGTGGTGTTCTGCGCCCAGCTTGCCCTGGATTTCCGTCAGCAGTTCCGCAAGGACGTGGTGATCGACCTGGTCTGCTACCGCCGCCACGGCCACAACGAGGCCGACGAGCCAGCCGCGACCCAGCCCGTGATGTACCAGATCATCCGTGCGCGCAAGACCACGCGCGACCTGTACGCCGAGTCTTTGACCAAGGCAGGCGTGATTGGCGCCGACGATGCCAAGGTGTTGATGGATACCTGCCGCGACGCGCTCGATGCCGACCGCGTCAATGTTGAACTGGCGCCGCCCTCGCCAGACACGCCGACCGTTGACTGGACGCCCTACCTGAAGGGTCGCCTCGGCACGCCCACCAGCACCGGGGCCAAGCTCGACGAGCTCACCGCGTTGGCGGTGAGGATCAACACGCTGCCTGACGGCCTCGGCCTGCACGCACGCGTCGCCAAGATCTACGAGGACCGCCGCAAGATGGCGGCCGGCGACCTGCACATGGATTGGGGTTTCGCCGAGAATCTGGCCTATGCCAGCCTGCTGGTCGAAGGCCACAGGCTGCGCCTGGTCGGACAGGATTCCGGCCGCGGCACCTTCTTCCACCGCCATGCGGTGCTGCACGACCAGAAGACTGGTGAAACCCACTGGCCGCTGCGCGAACTGGTGCAGAACCCCGAACACGTCACCATCATCGACTCGCTGCTCAGCGAGGAAGCCGTGATGGCCTTCGAGTACGGTTATGCCACGACCGACCCGAACACCCTGTGCATCTGGGAAGGCCAGTTCGGTGACTTCGCCAACGGCGCACAAGTGGTCATCGACCAGTTCATCAGCTCGGGCGAGGCCAAATGGGGCCGCCTGGCCAGCACCGTGCTGTTCCTGCCGCACGGCTATGAAGGCCAGGGCCCGGAGCACAGCTCGGCGCGCCTGGAGCGCTTCTTGCAACTGTGCGCACTGGACAACATGCAGGTCTGTACGCCCACCACACCAGCGCAGATGTTCCACATGCTGCGCCGCCAGATGAAGCGGCCGGTGCGCAAGCCGCTGGTGGTGATGACGCCAAAGTCGATGCTGCGCCACAAGCAGTCGGTCTCCACCCTGGAAGACCTGGCCGGCGGCGGCTTCCAGAACATGATTCCGGACAGCCAGGTCGCCAAGGGCAGGAAGGCCACACGGGTGGTGATCTGCTCAGGCAAGGTCTATTACGACCTGCTGGAAGAACACGAAAAGCGCGAGCTGAAAGATGTCGCCCTGGTGCGCGTGGAGCAGCTTTACCCTTTCCCGCGCGAAGAACTGGTAGCCGAACTCAAGCGCCTGTCATCGGCCAGCGATGTTGTCTGGTGCCAGGAAGAGCCGATGAACCAGGGCGCCTGGTATCAGATCCAGCATCACCTGCGCGCATGCCTGGGTGCCAAGCAGAGCCTGCACTATGCGGGCCGCGGACGCTCGCCGGCGCCGGCGGTGGGGCATTTCAAGACCCACGTCATCGAGCAGGCCAGGCTGGTCGAGGATGCGCTGGTGAACGCGCTGAACGGCGAGCATCCGGCGGAGTGATGGCCCCAGGTCGGAATGATGTCCACTCTCGCCAATCCAGTGCTGACGCCTGAACCGTTCTTGGTGAGCCTCCTGTCGGTCCTTCGACAGAGCTGCCTACGGACCACTAACCCGTTTAGGTTATGCGTCGGATCCACGCCGACATGGCTCATCGCTTGGCCTTGCGATTCGGCGGCGCTTGATCCGACCTACGAGCAAGCCGGCGTAGGTCGGCTCAAGCCGCGAAGCGGTGGAGCCGACATCGAGGTGCATGGCCTATTCGAAATGCAAATAGGTTGGGGCATGAACTCATGGAGAGGACGCGCGTCTCGCACCACAGCCTTCGCGACGCCTCCTCAACGCTACGCGTCTCGATCGCATCCTCAGGGCGAACGGACTACTGAGGCAGCTGAGCGCAATAACCTTTCAAACATCAAATCCACCAGGTAACCACCATGTCAATCGAGGTCAAAGTCCCGGTCCTGCCGGAATCCGTATCCGACGCCATCATCGCTTCCTGGCACAAGAAAGCCGGCGACGCGGTCAAGCGCGACGAGAATCTCGTCGACCTCGAAACCGACAAGGTGGTGCTGGAAGTTCCCTCGCCGGTTGACGGCGTGCTGAAGGAGCTGAAGGTCGCGCAGGGCGACACCGTCACCAGCCAGCAGCTCATTGCAGTGATCGAGGAAGGTGTAGCTGCCGAAGCACCCAAGGCTGCAGCCAAGCCCGCCAAGGAAGAGGCCAAGCCGGCCGCCAAGGCTGAAGCCCCCAAGGCAGAGCCCAAGGTCGCCGCGAAGGCCGACGTGGCGGACCTCTCGCCCGCCGGTCGCCGTGTCGCAACCCAGGAAGGTATCGATCCAAAGGACGTCGACGGCACCGGCCGCGGCGGCCGCGTCACCAAGGAAGACCTGCTTGGCTATATGCGCACTGGCGGCGCCGGTACCGCAACGGGCAGGCGCCCGGAAGAGCGCGTGCCGATGACGCGCATCCGCCAGCGCATCGCCGAGCGCCTGATGCAGTCGAAGGAATCCATCGCCATGCTGACCTCGTCGAACGAGGTCAACCTGCGCGAGGTGATGGCGATGCGCAAGGCGATGGGCGAGGCCTTCGAGAAGAGCAACGGCGTGAAGCTCGGCTTCATGAGCTTCTTCGTGAAGGCCGCCGCGAACGCGCTGCAGCGCCATCCGATCGTGAATGCCTCGGTCGACGGCACCGACGTGATCTATCACGGCTACTCCGACATCTCGATCGCCGTGGCCACCGAGAAGGGCCTGGTCACACCGGTGCTGCGCAACGCCGAGTCGATGACCTTTGCCGACATCGAGCGCGCGATCGGCGACTTCGCCACCAAGGCGCGCACCGGCAAGCTGAGTCTGGAAGACCTGCAGGGCGGCACCTTCACCATTACCAACGGCGGCACCTTCGGTTCTCTGTTCTCCACGCCGATCGTGAACCCGCCGCAGTCGGCCATCCTCGGCATGCACGCCATCAAGGAACGCGCCATCGTCGAGAACGGCCAGGTCATCGCTGCCCCGATGATGTACATCGCCCTGTCCTACGACCACCGCATCATCGACGGCAAGGACGCCGTGCTGTTCCTGGTCGACATCAAGAATCAGCTCGAGAATCCGCATCGGATGTTGCTTGGCCTCTGACGAGGCCGGGAACGGGGAACAGGGAACGGGAAACGGGAAAGGCAGAGCCTCGACCCGCCTGATATTCGCTGTTCTCTGCCCGTTCCCCGTTACCCGTTCCCCGTTCCCGACTTCAGAAGAGCGAAAGAAATGAGCGACCCGCAAAACTTCGACATCGTAGTAATCGGCGGCGGCCCCGGCGGTTACGTGGCCGCGATCCGCGCCGCGCAATTGGGCATGAAAGTGGCCTGCATTGACGCCTTCAAGGGCAAGGCCGACGGCAAGCTGGCGCTGGGCGGCACCTGCCTCAATGTCGGTTGCATCCCGTCCAAGGCGATGCTCGATTCTTCGCGCCAGTTCCACAACCTGACCCACATGTTCAGCGATCACGGCATCAGCGCGGACAACGCGAAGATCGACGTGCCGACCATGGTTGGGCGCAAGGACAAGATCGTCAAACAGTTCAACGGCGGCGTGTCGGCCCTGTTCAAGGCCAACAAGGTCACTGCCTTCCACGGCTTCGGCAGCCTGCACAAGGGCAACCTGGTAAAGGTGAAAGGGCACGATGGCAAGGATGTCGAGCTCAAGGCCACCAACGTGATCCTCGCCGCTGGCTCGACGTCGATCGAACTGCCCTTCGCCAAATTTGACGGAGAGCACATCGTCGACAATGTCGGCGTCCTGGATTTCTCCGAAACTCCCAAGCGCCTCGGCGTGATCGGCGCCGGCGTGATCGGCCTGGAAATGGGCAGCGTGTGGAATCGCCTGGGCGCCGAAGTCACGATTCTCGAGGCCCTACCCGACTTCCTTGCCGCCGCCGATACCGATATCGCCAAGCTTGCCCTGCGCGAGTTCAAGAAGCAGAAGCTCGATATCAAGCTGGGCTGCAAAGTCGGCAAGGTCGAGTTGAAGAAGAAGGGCAAGGCTACCGAGATCGAACTGACCTACAACGATGGCAAGGCCGAGCAGACCCTCACCGTCGACAAGCTGCTGGTCAGCGTCGGCCGCAAGGCGGCGACCGCCGGCCTGCTGTCGGACGATTGCGGCGTGAAACTCACCGATCGCGGCATGGTGCAGGTTGATGAGCACTGCCACACCGGTGTCGACGGCGTCTGGGCCATCGGCGACTGCGTGCGCGGCCCGATGCTGGCGCACAAGGCGTCTGAGGAGGGCATCGCGGTGGCCGAGATGATCGCTGGCTTGCCTGGCCATATCGATTTCAACACCGTGCCCTGGGTGATCTACACCGAGCCGGAAATCGCCTGGGTCGGCCAGAACGAGAAGGAACTCAAGGACGCCGGCATTCCCTTCAAGGTCGGTACCTTCCCCTTCGCCGCCATCGGCCGCGCCGTTGCGATGAACGAAACCGCCGGCCAGGTGAAGGTTATCGCTCATGCCGAAACCGACCGCATCCTCGGCATGCACCTGGTTGGACCCAACGTCTCCGAACTGGTCCACGAAGGCGTGGTGGCGATGGAGTTCAAGGGCTCGGCCGAAGACCTGGCACGCATCTGCCACGCCCACCCGACCCTGTCGGAAGCCGTGCACGAAGCCGCCCTGGCGGTCGACAAGCGGGCGATTCACAAGGCGAATTGATTGGTGGCCCCGCGCGGAGCGGGACGCAAAAAGGTTTAATGCTCAAGCCCCTCTCCCTGCGGGAGAGGGGTTGGGGTGAGGGGCAAATGGCGCAAAACCCTAAAGGTCCCGCCAAAACTCACGGCGTCAGATGGCCCGCCCCCTTTCGTCCGAATTGAACTCCGTCGACACCCGGCCCTCACCCCAACCCCTCTCCCCGAGGGAGAGGGGCTCTCATCTGCGTGCTCCGAATTACCACGGTCGACATGTTGTCCTTTGCTGTTTGAAACGACGCTCAGCGGAGCCCGCGCGTCACTCTTCCTTGCCCTGCGAAGGCACCACCACCTTGCGCCGGCGCCGCTCGCCGTACTCCACGCTGGGCGTGCGACGTATCGGTTGCGGGTAAAGGCTCATCATCATCAGAATCGATTCCGGCATGCCGGTAGTCACCGGCAAGCCCAGCGCCAGGGCTTCGTCCGGGGTAATTGGGTAGTCGTGCGTCCACTGCCCTTCCGACAAGGTTGAAGCGATGTGCTCGGCCATGTCCTCGCGGATCGCCTCGGGCAGGATTGAAACCACACTGCGGCGCAGCTGGTTGATCGCCATCTCGGCCTGGTCGGCCAGGATCAGGGTGTCGTCCTCCATGTCCTTGATGTCCTTGCGCGAGACGGCGCGCAGGATGGACGCGGCGGGTGTGCCGTCGATCTGTGGATCAACAGGGCCCAGCACCGCATGTTGCGACATCACGATTTCGTCCGCCGCCAGTGCGATCAGGGTACCGCCTGACATGGCGTAATGCGGCACGAAGGCGGTTACCTTGCCGGGATGCCGTGAGATGGCCAGCGCGATCTGCAGAGATGCCAGGGCCAGGCCACCGGGCGTATGCAACACCAGGTCGACCGGCGTCGCGGGATCGGTTTCGCGGATCGCGCGAATCACTTCCTCGGCGTCCTGGATATCGATGTAACGCACCAGCGGGAAGCCCATCAGGCTCATGGTTTCCTGCCGGTGCACCAGCAGAATCACCCGTGTGCCGCGCTCAGCCTCGATCTGCTCCCGCAGGCGTCGTCGTGCGTTCTCCAGCATTCGCTGACGCAACATTGGCAGCAGCAAAAGCACTACCAACAGCACCAGCAGCAGCAACCAGAACAGATCGCTCACACCCATCGTCATGCGACTCCCCTGCCAGCGCTGCCAATCTGAAGGCCAGATCGGCCAGGCTGATCACGTCCTGTCGATTGTGCTGCAGCACGCGGCGAAGATCACGCGCGCTGCCACCACGTAGCCAAGTCAGCCAGGCTGCCGGTGCTTCGGAGCCGGGCAGATCGTCCTCGCGCAGCACCTTGAGCAGGCGTTTTTCGACCGTGGCCAATCGACAGTTTTCCCACACGCCGCGGAAACGACGCCGCACCGGAAACAGTAGATCCAGGTGCGCGATCTCCTTTAATGCATTGGCACGACGCGACAGTCGGTAGCGCGTGACCAGCAGCGGAGAATCGAAACAGCGCCCGTTGTAACTTACCAATACGGTATCCGGCCGCAGCCACTTGGCGAACGCTTCCAGCATGGGGCCTTCGCCGCGCAGCTCGGTGAGCAGAAGTTGGCGAACACGAAGGAATCCCTGATGCCAATCAGCGGCGCCAATCATGAAGGCACGAGTGCCAGAGCCACCTGCCAAACCGGTGGTTTCCGTATCAAAGTGCAACAGGCGCTCGGCTTCGATCGGTCCCATGCTGGCAAACTCCGCGTCCAGTATCGGTGCTGGCTGCGCCAATGGAAGAAGCTCTTCGACCAGGTTCAGGCCCGCTGACAGCTCAACGCCAGGCAGCTCCCGATCCTGGCTCGGGGCTGCGGATAGTGCAAGGCGATGACGGATGCCAAGCAGGCGGCGCAGGTCTTCGAAGCTGTGGCTGGCGCTTCGCGATGCACGCGGAGCCACTCCGGCAACGACACCCGCCTGTTGGCGTAGCAGGCGCAGCTTGTTGGTCAGCTCACTCATGCTCGCAGGCTCGACGGTTCGGCGCCGCTTCAGGCATCGGTCCCGGGTCGCTCGCTGTGCTTAGCAGCAATCCCAGAACTTCGGCGGCCAGGATTTTCGGACTGCGCCCAGCGTGTTCGTCTGCTTCCAGTGCGGGGCCGACGCAGCCGGGGCAGCCCGCCTTGCAGTCGCAGCCCAGCACCAGTTCTCGGGCACGTTGCAGCAACTCGGCCTGGCGGCGGAACAGCGGTTCGCTGAGGCCGACGCCGCCGGGGAAGTTGTCGTAGAGGTAGACGGTTGGGGTGAAGTGGTCGGTGCTGGGGCTCGGCTCTTGCGAAGGGCCGGCGGGGTCGGACCCTCTCCCCAACCCACACCCCGGCCCGCGCGCCTGCATGCGCGCCGGCGCTCCCGGGCTCGTTGCTTCGCAACTCGAAAGCCCCGCTCGCCCCAATGGGAGAGGGGCTCTAGTGCTCGCAACTTTCTGTATATGTCCACCTTCGAGCCCACGCAGCTGCCCACGCCCCTTGCCATCACTGCCGGCGAACCAGGCACCATCGCCGCTGCCTACCGCCTTCTGCAATTCACGGGCTTCGGCCATCACCGCCACGGTCGAAACCACTTGCAAGGCATAGGAGGCACCGAGAAATCCGTCAAGCGCATCCTGGCGGGAGGCGAAGGCCTGTTCCAGAACATCCTGCGGCAACTGCCACCAGACTGCCGTGGTATGCAGTTCCTGGTCCGGCAATTCGACAGGGCCATAGCCGATGTTCTCGTGGGTGTAGTAGCGGATCTTCTTGTAGCCGGCGACACGGCGCACCACATGTACCTCGCCGTGGCAGGCACTGCCGGCACCGGCGCGCATGCCGTCGAAGCGATCAAGGATCTTCAAGCGGGTGTAGTCGATGGCATCGGTGTAGTAGTCGACCCGGGTGCGCGTGACGTAGGCCTTGCGCCCGGTCCAGTCGAGGCGTTCAACTTGGTAAGGCTCGGACTGCACCATATGGATCGCGCCCTCGTACAGGGTGAGCGCGGCGGCGCTGTAGTCGACTTCGGCGATGATGCGGCGCGCGCCGTCGGTGGCGTCCACCACCACAAAGTTGCCGTCCGCCACCGAGCGCAGCGATACCGCATTGGCCGGATAGCTGTCGGCGATCCACTCCCAGCGCTCGCCCTCGCGATGCAGAACGCCGCTTTCGGCCAACACTTCCAGATACGGCTCGGTTTCGACCGGGCCGAAGCGCTCACCGGCCAGGAAGGGCAGTTCGAAGGCCGCACAACGAACGTGATCGAGCAGGATCAAGGCCTGGTCGGCATGGATGCGGGCGTGCTCGGGACTGGCCTCGGCAAAGAACTGCGGGTGGCGCACGATGTACTGGTCGAGCGGCTGGCTGCTTGCCACCAGCACCCCCAGCGAGCCCTGCTGGCGCCGCCCTGCCCGACCGATGCGTTGCCAGGTGGCGGCCACCGAGCCGGGATAGCCATTCAGCACGACGACGTCGAGCGAGCCGATATCCACGCCCAGCTCCAGCGCCGAGGTGCTGACGATGCCATCGACCTTGCCGGCACGCATCGCCTTTTCCACTTCGCGCCGTTCGGTCGGCAGGTAACCACCGCGGTAGGCGCGGATGCGCGCCGGCTTGCGCGGGTCGGCATCGAATACATCCTTGAGGTACTTGGTCAGCACCTCCACCATCAGGCGCGACTGCGCAAAAATGAGTGTTTTCAGACCAGCCTTGATCGCGTGCCGCGCAATGCGGTTACTTTGCGAACGCGCCGAGGCGCGCAGGCCCAGATCAGGATTCACCACCGGCGGATTCCACAGCAGCAGATGACGCTCGCCGCAGGGCGCACCGCTTTCGGTAATTGCCTGCACCTCGTCCTCGATCAGGGCCTCGGCATGCTGCTGCGGATTGCCGATGGTAGCCGAGCAGAGGATGAACTGCGGGCTCACGCCGTAGAACGCGCAGACCCGCTTCAAGCGTCGGATCACGTTGGCCACATGCGAGCCGAACACGCCGCGATAGCCGTGCACTTCGTCAATTACCACGAAGCGCAGGTTCTCGAAAAACTGTGCCCACTTGGTGTGATGCGGCAGGATGCCCTGGTGCAGCATGTCGGGATTGCTGACCACGATATCGCCGTGCAGACGCACCGCGAGGCGCGCATCGCCTGGCGTATCACCGTCAAAGGTGAAGGCCTTCACGCCCAGGCTGCCGGCGCGGTTCAACTCGGTCAGTTCTGCCACCTGATCCTGTGCCAGGGCTTTGGTCGGGAACAGATAGAGCGCCTTGGCGCGGCTGGTCATGGCAGCGGCCAGCACCGGCAGGTTGTAGCAAAGGCTCTTGCCCGACGCAGTCGGCGTGGCCACCACCAGATGGCGCCCGTCCTGCACCGCGTCCCAGGCTTCCACCTGATGGCGGTAAAGTCTCGCCATGCCGCGCGACTTCAGCGCTGCGGCCAGTGCCGCTGGCAGATCGGCCGGCAAGGGCGCGTAATCAGCCTCGCGCGCTGGTTGGCGGATGACCCCAGTGATCCGATCGGCGTGCTTGCGCTGCAGGCGCAGCGCAAGGCTGCCTCCATCCAGTTCGCGTGGTACCGACGGCATTTCCGAAGCGGCTCTGATCAGCGGATTCATGGGGTTTTCCAGGAGTAGTCGCCATGGCTTCTACGCCCGGCCAGTCTCAGCTCCTGCGACGCCGCGCTCAGTCGATGGTTGCCGGCCGCCAAGGCTGGCGGCAAGCACCCCAGCCGTGCGAGGCTTCCGTATCCCCACGGCCCAAGGAGCCTCCCATGCCACAGCTACCCAGCGGCCGCCACGTCGGGCTCTCCAATGATCGCCTGTTTGCCTGGGCCGAGGACGAGGCCGATCTGGACGAACTCGAGCAGATGCTGGAGGCAATCAGCGATCCCGTGCATCTGCTCAACCTTATCGACCTGACCTATTACCACGCCGACGATGCGCCCACCGCAATCAAGGGCGAACCGGGCGAGCCCTACCCCGCCGGCATCACCGCCGCGCAGTTCGACGCCGAGGACAGCGACTGGAGCCCGGCTGATATCAGCTTCTTTCGCGACTGGCTGGATGGTCAGCGCGCCCAGGAGTGGTTGCTTGGGGTGCGCGAGGATCTTGCCGAAACCCTGGAATCCCGAAGCTTGCCAAGCTCATCCCCGGAATTGGACTAATTGAAGTCAACTGCGCTGCTCGGATCCGCATTCACTTCCTTCATTTGAACCGACGCTGCCTGCCAAGCAAGCAGATTCCCGCGAGCTTCGATCCATACCATGAGCGAATCATCCAAGCAGATCCTCGACAAGCTCCGCGACATCCAGCAACAGCGTTTCGAGCTGGAGCAGGACGAAGCCCAGCGCCGCCGCAAGACCATGGCGACCAAGGCGGAACTGGCTGCACCCCTGATAGCTGCGTTTCGCGCGATCGAGAACGAATACGCCAGCATCCGCATGATGAAACAGGTTTGGCCCGACGACTTCAGCCGAAAGCCGGATCGCGTGAGTGTGTTCCTGGGCGGATTGATCGGCCCGGAAGAGGCACCGTATGGCATCACCCTGCATATCGCCAATGGCACACTTCGCTTCGAGGCAAGCACGTTTGCCGGTCGCGCACCCGACCTGATCAGCACCAAGGAAGTCTGGGGGCACAAGTCGGTAATGATCGAGTTTCCCAACCACGACAAATGGTTCGAGTACTTCCTGCGCGTACTGTCTGAAATGGTGGAGCTTTGATCGATCCTGCCCGTTTGCCGCAATCGAAGGCAGGGAATGGGCAACAAAAAACCCGCGATCTCTCGCGGGTTTCAGGGGGTGTCCGGGCTTGTCTGGGACTCGCCGGGACGCTCTTGTGGTGCCCAAGGGGGGACTCGAACCCCCACGACCTAAGCCGCTACCACCTCAAGGTAGTGCGTCTACCAATTCCGCCACCTGGGCAATCTGATCTGGCTGCGCTGGATAGCCGCGCAGCCGTGAATTATATCAACAACTATTCGACCGGTGGCTCGGGATCCGGCACTGTCTCGTCGGATTTTTCCGTCTCTTCCGTCTCTTCCGGGGCGGACTGAGTCGGCAGCTCATTCACCTGCGAACCCGGAGCCGGCGTGGAAACCGGCAGTTCCGACGGCTGGGTTGCAGGGGCATCGCTGCTCGCGGCCGGGATTTCACCCATCACGCCGAGATCTTCGGCCGGAGCGACCTGCGCACCGCGTGTGGCAATCATCGCCATCGAGATGCTGATCGCGAAGAAAGCCACGGCCAGCACGGCGGTGGACTTCGACAGGAAGTTGGCCGAACCGCGCGCCCCGAATACGGTCGCGGAGGCGCCACCGCCAAAGCCGGAACCGGCAGATGCGCCAGCACCGCGCTGCAACAGGATCAGGGCGATCATGGAGACCGCTACAAGTACATATACGACGCTAAGAAGAGTCAGGATCATGATGTCTGGATTCGCTGCGCCGCGGCGCGTGCGATGGCAAGGAAATCGTCAGCAACCAGCGAGGCTCCGCCGATAAGGCCGCCATCGATGTCGGGCTGGGAAAACAGCTCGGCAGCGTTGGAGGGCTTTACGCTACCGCCATACAGGATGGGGAGCGAGCTGGACATTCTAGCATCGTGTCGGGCCGCTTCGCTACGGATCAAGGCGTGCACTGCCTGGGCCTGCTCGGGACTGGCGGTTTTGCCGGTGCCAATGGCCCAGACCGGTTCATAGGCGACCACGCAGCCCTGCAGGACCGACGCACCGCCTAGTTCAAACACGGCCGCGAGCTGTTCGCGGATGACCTGATCGGTGCTGCCCTGCTCTCGCTCGGATTCACTTTCTCCAACGCACAGGATCGGAATCAGTCCGGCAGCCTTCGCCGCCAGCAGCTTGCGTGCCACCATGGCACTGGACTCGGCGTGGTACTGGCGCCTTTCCGAATGCCCGACCAGCACGTAGCTGGCGCCGCATTCCTTCAGCATGGATCCGGCGACTTCACCGGTATAGGCGCCTTTCGCATGCTCGCTGATGTCCTGTGCACCGAGCGCCAGGCGGGTTGATCCAAGCTGCACTGCCAGCTCTGCAAGGTAAGGAAACGGCGGCATCACTGCCAGCCCGACCCCATTAGCCCAGCCCTTGTCGATCAGCTCGCTGCAAAGCGCACGCGCAAACGCGCGGTCACCCTGCAGTTTCCAGTTGCCTGCCACCAGCGGTGTGCGCATCAGTCCTTCCTCTGTGTGAGGCCGGGAAGCATAGCCTTGGCGCGTCGAGCGGGGCAATGCGGTGGCGAACCGTGCGCCTCGCAGGCAGCGCCGATTAGACTGCCAGGATTCCACAGCGAGCACTCCTGCATGTCTGAATGCGCATACGCCCTGGTCACAGGCGCCTCGAGTGGTATCGGCGCAGCCCTCGCCCGCGAACTGGCAGCACGTGGCCGACCGCTGATTCTTACCGCGCGCCGTCTGGACCGGTTGCAGAGCCTCGCCGATGAACTGAAGCCCAAGGTGGCCTGCGTCTGCATCGCAGCAGATCTGGCCGATCCTGCAGCACCCGAGCAGCTATGGCTGGCCTGCCAGGACCAGAGCCTGCGCGTGGACCTGCTGGTCAACAACGCCGGATACGGGGTGCCGGGCCGGTATCTGTCTTCCGATTGGAAGTCGCACGCGGACTTTCTGCAGGTAATGGTCACCGCGGTGTGCGAACTGACTCACCGGTTTCTGCCGGGCATGGAATCGGCGGGACGCGGCGGCGTGCTGAACATCGCCTCGATGGCTGGGCTGGTACCAAGTTCAGCCGGCCATACGCTGTACGCTGCATCGAAATCCTTCATGATCAAGTTCAGCGAATCGCTGGCGCTGGAATCCGGTCCGCGCGGCGTGAAGGTCACCGCGCTGTGCCCGGGATTTACCTACAGCGAGTTCCACGACGTCACTGGCACGCGTGCCCAGATGGCCGGCATGAGCAAGGCGATGTGGCTTCAAGCCGATGATGTGGCGCGCCAGGGTCTCGACGCGCTGGAGGCAGGCACCTTGATGTGCATCCCAGGATGGCGATACCGGATGATCCGGCGGCTTACCAAGCTGCTGCCTGACAGCCTGGCGCTGGCCATGGTCAATCGGCGCTCGAAGGATTTTCGGAATCAGGAGTAGTGCGAGGCCGCTGCTGATGCCAACCCTGTTGGCGACCGGAGCGCACAGTCGCTCACAGCCGTAACGCATATTGGACCCGAGCGCTCAGCTGTTGGAAGGTGCATCTTGATGCGTTGCTGCGGGATGCCGAGTGGGTCGGCTTCGTGCCGAGCGCCGTCGCAGTGGCGGATCAAGATCCGCCCTCCAACAGCGTCGAGCTCCTCCTGAGCTCTATACCCTGAGCCCTGCTCCCTACCCTACTTCAGCTTGATCTCGCGCAGCCGCTCGTCGAGGTACTCCTGCGCGGTGATCGGCTGCGGATAGCGGTTCGGGTTGTCTGCGCTGATGCAGCCCGGCAGGGTTTCAATCAGGTAGTCGTTGTTCGGATGCAGGAAGAACGGCGTCGAGTAGCGCGGCTTGCGCGCCTGCTCGCCCGGCGGGTTCACCACCCGGTGGGTGGTCGACGGATAAACATGATTGGTCAGGCGCTGCAGCATGTCGCCGATATTGACCACGATGGTATCGGCCTCGGCGGTGAACGGAACCCACTCGCGCTTGCGCGACAGCACTTCAAGACCAGCCGCACTGGCACCAACCAGCAGGGTGATCAGGTTGATGTCCTCGTGCGCACCGGCGCGCACGTTGGGCACGTCGGGCGCGGTGATCGGCGGATAGTGGATCGGGCGCAGGATGGAATTGCCGAAGTTGGTCTTGTCGGCAAAGAAGCTCTCCGGCAGATCGATATGCAGGGCCAAGGCTGAAAGCACGCGCGATCCCAGGTCGTCCAGGGTCTGAAAGAGGCCGTAGCCAGTCTCGCGGAAGCCCGGAACTTCCACTGGCCACTGGTTGGCCGGCATGCTGTCGGCGTAGCGCGAATCGAGCGGCACTTCGCGGCCGATGTGGAAGAACTCCTTGAGGTCCGGGTACTTCGAGTCCTTGGCGGTCTCGATGCCGAAAGGCGTATAGCCGCGCGCGCCGCCCGTGCCGGGCACGTGGTACTGCATCTTGGTCTCGGTCGGCAGCGCGAAGAACTGCTGGAACACCGAGTAGGCGCCATCGATCTGCGACTGCGGAATCTCGTGGCCGCGAATGCCGCAGAAGCCCCACTCGCGGTAGGCGGCTCCCAGTTCGGCAACAAAGGCCTTGCGGTCTGTATTGAAGCGGCGGATATCGAGGGTTGGAATAGTCGCGGTCATGGCTTGGGATCGGGCGTCAAAGATGGAGAGGCAGGATGCACATCGGTTCGATTCGATGCCGAACAAATGCCACGTTCGCGGACGTGGCTCGGCCCACTTCGGGCGGGGCCGACGACATGCTGAGCAGTGTAAGGCAGCCGGTGAGAAGTTTTCCTGACCAGGATCAACAGGCGGCGCGCACCGCTTCGGACAAGCGCTCCACCCAGTGCCGGACTTCCGTTGCGTCAGCCGCCTCCACCGTCACCCTCACCACCGGCTCCGTGCCAGAGGGGCGCATGAAGGCACGCCCGCGCCCGGCCAGGGCACGCTGAGCTTCGCCCAACAGATCCTGCACCGCGCCGGACTCGGTCGGCCGCGCACCCGGCGCAATGCGCAGGTTGGCGGTGTGCTGCGGCACCTTGCTCATACCCTCGCGCAGGCTGGCGATATTGCCGTCGTGGCGACGCAGCACCTCCAGTACTTGCAAGGCGCTGACGATGCCATCGCCCGTACTGGCCTGGTCCAGGCACAGGATGTGGCCGGAGGTTTCCCCACCCAGAATGCCGCCGTGCTGGGTCAGCATCTGATGCACGAAGCGGTCACCGACCTTGGCGCGCATGAAGGCGACGCCGCACTCGGCAAAGGCCTTTTCCAATCCGTAATTGCTCATCAGGGTACCCACCACCGGACCCTTCAGTCGTCCGCTACGCTGCCAGTCGCAGGCCAGCAGATAGAGCAGGTCGTCGCCATCCAGCGCCTCGCCCTGACCGTCTACCAGTTGCAGGCGGTCGCCGTCGCCGTCGAAGGCGAAACCGAACTGCGCCCCGCTGGCGAGCACCTTGGCCTGCAAGGCTTCAATATGAGTCGACCCAACGCCCAGATTGATATTCAAGCCATCCGGCTCGACGCCGATGGCACTGACCTCGGCACCCAGTTCAGCGAACAGGCGAGGCGCGATGTGATAGGTCGCGCCGTGCGCGCAGTCCAGCGCCAGCTTCATGCCGCGCAGATCGAAGTCCTCGTCCACGGTGGACTTGCAGAACTCGGCGTAGCGCGCCGCGGCAGCCTCGATGCGCAGCGCCTTGCCAAGCAGCTCCGAATCCACCGTCTCGAAGGGTTTTTCCAGTTCGGCCTCGATCGCCAGTTCAACCGCATCCGGCAGCTTTTCGCCATGCGCCGAGAAAAACTTGATACCGTTGTCGTAATGCGGGTTGTGCGAGGCACTGATCACGATGCCCGCATCGGCGCGCAGGGAACGGGTCAGATAGGCCACACCGGGTGTTGGCATCGGTCCCAGCATGCGTACATCGGCACCCGCAGCCACCAGGCCGGCTTCCAATGCCGACTCAAACATGTAGCCGGAAATGCGCGTGTCTTTGCCGATCACCACCACTGGGTGACGACCACCCTGACGCAGCACCCGGCCCAGGGCCCAGCCCAGCTTGAGCACGAAATCAGCCGAGATCGGCCCTTGTCCAACCCGACCGCGAATGCCATCGGTTCCAAAATAGCGTCGTTCTGACATGTTTCCCGTCGCAGTCGTTGCTGACCCGGGATTATGTCCGAAGCGCACGCCCAGCGCAGTGCGGGGGTTACCCGATGGTTCTTGCGAAACTCCTACTGCAATTTTCCTTGCATCGCGGTGTCGGCTCCACCGCTGCGCGGCTTGAGCCGACCTACGTCAGCATCCTCGTAGGTCGGATCAAGCGCCGCAGAACCGCCCAGGTCAAGCGATAAAGCGTGTCGGCGCGGATCCGACGCACGACCAAGACGAATTTGTGGCCCGCATCCAGGTCTGCCGCAGGAGCTCTTCGCACGTCGAAATCAAGCACCGAATCCCCGAGCCTAGCGTTCCATCGTGTCGCCCCCAGACTCAGGCACGCCCCAGGCATTGCTGCGCGCGGTAGGTGAGTTCTCGAACTTCGCTCGGCATGGGTCGGTTGTCGCGAATCGACCGACTGCAGGCGGGCAGCACCCCGATGGCATCGTCGATGATTGGAATCATCTCGGGAGCAGCCTTCGAGCGCCGTTCGATCAGGCACAGAGCGACCTCTTCGATACGACCGCAGAACTCGCCCAGGGCGTGCGCGCCCACCATATGACCCGAGCCCTTCAGGGTGTGAAAGCCACGGCGAATGCACTGCAGTGTCTCCGGATCGCCGCGGTTGGTGCACCAGCGTGGGTGAAGCTCGGCCAGTGTTTCGGCTACCTCGGCGAGTTCACCGAAAAACACCTCGCGCACGTCTGCGTCGATGTCTTCAGCCACCGAGTCGCCACCGGCACGCCCAAGCACGCCGCCCAACCAGTACCTGAACCGAGCGAACAAAGTGGAAATCATGGATCCGCCTGCACCGACCCCCGCGTCGAGCGTCAAACCATAGCAAAAGGGAACCGGGTCGGGCAGTCGGTTGCCACGATTCGCGGAACCCAACTTGGGAGCGCCTTGGTTTGCACAACGATTCTCACCGTCGAACAGCAAGGACCTTTACAGTCCGCCCAGGTCCCTCAACCGCCCACAGCCGAAGATCGCCGCCTTTCCGGAGCCTTCGTTCTGGCCACACCGGACAGAGCGCCGACCAGTTCCATCAGGTCCAGCCAGTCCTGAAACGACCAGCCGGGACATGCTTCACATGTTGCGCCGGTACTCTCCACCCACCTCGTAAAGCGCGTGACTGATCTGCCCGAGACTATGGGTCTTGACGGCTTGCATCAGGGCCGTGAACACGTTGTGGCGAGCCCGGGCGGCGCTCTGGAGGTAGGCCAGGCCGTGGCTCGTGCTTCGCGGCGCCGCCTCGGCTGTTGAGGCATCCCCAGCAACGCCAATTGCATTCCGATTGGCCTGGAAGCGCGCCACGTTGTCGATCTGCTGGCCTTTCTCGGCCTCGGTGCTGCGGATCAGTTCGATCTCGGTGACGATATCGCCGGCATGTTCCTTCGGCAGGAAGGTGTTTACGCCGACCAGGGGCAGCGAGCCGTCGTGCTTCTTGTGCTCGTAGTACATCGACTCGTCCTGGATCTTGCCGCGCTGGTACATGGTGTCCATCGCGCCGAGCACGCCGCCGCGCTCGCTGATTGCTTCGAACTCCTTGTAGACGGCTTCCTCGACGATGTCGGTGAGCTTGTCGACGATGAAACTGCCCTGCCAGGGGTTCTCGCAGAAGTTGAGGCCCAATTCCTTGTTGATGATCATCTGGATCGCCACCGCGCGGCGCACGCTTTCTTCGGTCGGCGTAGTGATGGCCTCATCGTAGGCGTTGGTGTGCAGGCTGTTGCAGTTGTCAAACAGCGCATACAGGGCTTGCAGCGTGGTGCGGATGTCGTTGAACTGAATCTCCTGCGCGTGCAGCGAGCGGCCTGAGGTCTGGATGTGGTACTTCATCATCTGGCTGCGAGGATCGGCGCCGTAGCGCTCGCGCATGGCACGCGCCCAGATACGTCGCGCAACGCGGCCGATCACGGTGTACTCCGGGTCCATGCCGTTGCTGAAGAAGAAGCTCAGGTTGGGCGCGAAGTCGTCGATCTTCATGCCGCGTGCCAGGTAGTACTCGACGATGGTGAAGCCGTTGCTCAAGGTGAAGGCAAGCTGGCTGATCGGGTTCGCGCCGGCTTCTGCTATGTGGTAGCCGGAAATCGACACCGAGTAGAAATTGCGCACCTTCTGGTCGACGAAGTACTGCTGGATGTCACCCATCATGCGCAGGGCGAACTCGGTGCTGAAGATGCAGGTGTTCTGCGCCTGATCCTCCTTGAGGATATCGGCCTGCACCGTGCCGCGCACGCTGGCCAGGGTCTCGGCCTTGATCTTCGCGTAGACATCCGGCGGCACCAGCTGGTCGCCACTGATGCCGAGCAGGCCAAGGCCCAGGCCGTCATTGCCCTCGGGCAGCATGCCGGCGTACTGCGGGCGCGGACGATCCTTGAAGAATGCCTCCATGAAGTCATGTGCGGCATCCCAGCGGGCCTGGTCGGCGCGCAGGTATTTCTCCACCTGCTGGTCAATGGCGGTGTTCATGAACATCGCGAGGATGATCGGCGCCGGCCCGTTGATGGTCATCGACACCGAGGTGGTCGGCGCGCACAGGTCGAAGCCCGAATAGAGCTTCTTCATGTCATCCAGGGTTGGCACATTGACGCCGGAATTGCCGATCTTGCCGTAGATGTCCGGGCGTGGTGCCGGATCCTCGCCGTACAGGGTGACGCTGTCGAAGGCAGTGGACAGGCGCACCGCCGGCTGGCCGACGCTGAGGTAATGGAAGCGGCGATTGGTGCGCTCGGGCGTGCCTTCACCGGCAAACATGCGGATCGGATCCTCACCCGTACGGCGGTAGGGATACACGCCGCCGGTGTAGGGATACGAGCCCGGCAGGTTTTCCTTGCCAAGGAAGGTCAGCAATTCGCCCCAGCTCTGGTAGGTGGGCGCGGCGATCTTGGGGATCAACTGATGGCTGAGTGACTCGCGGTAGTTCTCGACCCGAATGGTCTTGTCGCGGACCTGGTATTCGGTGACTTCATCGGTAATGGACTTGAGCCGCGCCGGCCACTCGCGCAGCAGCTTGAGGTTCTCGGCGGTGAGCGACTGCACCGCGTCGTTGTAGCGCTGGCGCAGGGTGGCAAGACTGAGGTCGACCGGCAGGTGCACGGGTTCGGGATGGCCCTGACGCGCCAGTTCCCACTGAAACAGCGCGCGGCGACGGTCGATCGGACCATTGCGGCGCTCAGGATTGCTGGGAGGCGGGGTCGGAACGCCGCCAGCCGCGATCTGCGCAAAGACGGGATCAGGTCGAAGGTCTTCGGTCTCATACAAGTCCAGCGCACGCGGCAATTTGTCATCGCCCAGTTCCTGCAGGGCCTGCCAGAAGCTCTGGGCGCGGTTGGCGGTTTCGGCCTGCCTGCCAATCGCTGAATTGATCGCCCTGCCCTGCTCGGCGATCTCTGCCAGATACCGCACCCGCGCGCCGGGTATCAGCACCGTAGCGCGTGGTTCCTTGAGGCTGGTGTCGATCTCGGGAGCGAAAACATTTCCCATCTTCGCGCTGAGCAGGCGGCAAAGATTGGCAAACATCCAGCTGATGCCAGGATCGTTGAACTGGCTGGCGATGGTGGGATACACCGGCACCTGTTCGTCCGGCATCTGAAAGGCCTGCCGATTGCGCTTCCACTGCTTGCGCACGTCGCGCAGTGCGTCTTCCGCGCCACGCCGGTCGAACTTGTTCAGCACCACCAGTTCGGCGAAGTCGAGCATGTCGATCTTCTCCAACTGGCTGGGCGCGCCAAAGTCCGAGGTCATGATGTAGACCGGGAAATCGACCAGGTCGACGATTTCCGAATCGCTCTGGCCGATGCCAGCAGTTTCGACTATCACCAGATCGAAACCCAGGCCCTTCAGAAACGCCACGCTGTCCTTCAGCATGGCGCTGGTGGCGACGTGCTGACGCCGCGTGGCCATCGAGCGCATGAACACCCGATTGCTGCGCAGCGAGTTCATCCGGATGCGGTCACCTAGCAGCGCACCACCCGTGCGGCGGCGGGTTGGATCGACCGCGATCACCGCAATGCGCATCTCGGGGAAATGCTGCAGGAAGCGGTTGAGCAGTTCGTCCGTGACGCTCGACTTCCCGGCGCCACCGGTACCGGTGATACCGATTACTGGGGTGGAGCGGGAACGGGGAACGGGGAACGGGGAACGGGAAGTGCCCGCGGCCCAGGTCTTGCGCAGCTTCGTCAGTTCTTCTTCGGAGTAAACACCATCTTCAATTGCACTCAGGGCACGACCGATTGCAATCTCATCGTCGATTGCAGGAAACCGCTCTACCCGTTCCCCGTTCCCCGTTCCCTGTTCCCGCTCCTGCTCCGCCCTCCGTTCCCCGTTCCCCGTTCCCTGTTCCCGCTCCTGCTCCGCCCCCCGTTCCCGCGCCGCGCCAGCACGCCGAACAACATCCTCGATCATCGCCACCAACCCCATATGCATCCCGTCATTGGGGTGGTAGATGCGCTCCACGCCATAGGCCTGCAACTCGCGGATCTCCTCCGGGGTGATCGTACCGCCGCCGCCGCCGAACACCTTGATGTGGCCGGCGCCGCGTTCCTTGAGCATGTCGACCATGTACTTGAAGTACTCGACATGGCCACCCTGATAGGACGACAGCGCAATGGCGTCGGCGTCCTCCTGCAGGGCTGCGCGTACCACGTCTTCCACCGAGCGGTTGTGGCCCAGGTGGATCACTTCGGTGCCCTGCGCCTGGATCAGGCGACGCATGATGTTGATCGCGGCGTCGTGGCCGTCAAACAGGCTGGCCGCGGTCACGAAGCGAAGAGGGCTGCGCTCGGTCTCGGACTCGACGGCGGGGATCTGACTGGCGGGGCTGCTCATGCGCGCTCCGGGACTCTAGTGAGGAAATCCCCGGATTGTAGCGTGCCTGACGGCGGCGCAAGCCGCCTGCGACTGTTCCGAGGCCCCGGCCAGCATCAGTTGGATCTGGAGTGAGAGGTCTACTCGACCGTTTCGGTAATGATCTGCCGATGCATCGGAGCCAGTTTCTCCAGCAGCTTGTTCTGCGCTCTGAACGGAATGCCGCGACGGTCCATGGCGACCTGCAGATCCTCAACCAGGGCATTGAAATCGGCGCGGCGTATCCCGAAGCCCTCGTGCGCGAGGATCATGTCCATCCCGGTATACGAGCAGCCGCCCCCAAGAATCACGCAGAACTGCTCGGCCAGATGTTTCTTTGTGCGCTCGTGGTCGACCTGCTCGAAGAACGGCAGCATGCGCGGGTCGTCCAGCAGGATCTGCATGAATTCCTCCATCAGCAGCCTTATACCCTCCTGGCCGCCGAACTGCTCAAAGACTGGACGCAGCTCCGGATGCGCGGGGGCTGGATCAGGGATGGATTCGGCCAAGGCGACTGTAGAGACGCCGAGGCCCAAGCCGAGTGCAAGAAGGGTCGAACGAATCATCCCGGTCTCCTTTAAAATCCAGCCTGCAGCGACAGGTAGAACCCGCGCTGCTGGTCGGCAATGACGATATTGCCCAGGTCCACATAGGCCAGGGTCAGCGAGAGGTGCTTGTTCGGCGCCCAGGCGATGAAGGCGTCCCACCAGTCATCCTCTTTGGCGATGCCGAGGTTGTCTGGCTTGCTGCGGTACTCGGCACCGATAGCCAGATTGCGGCTCACCAGGAAGGCAGCCGAGCCTTCCAGCTGCAGGCTGGCACTGCCGCGGCGATCACCGCCGAAGCCCAGGATGCCGATCTGGTTGGCCTTGGTGTGGCGCAGGGTGGCGTTGAGCAACAGGCTTTGCGAGAGATAGATCTTCGTGGCACTGATGTAGAAATCGGTCCCCGAATCGCTGCGCGCGCCGATCAAGCGCACGATATCGCCCTGCTTGTTGCGCTTGTGCTGCAACCCAATCGAGATCTGCGGCAGCCAGCTGTCCTGCTCCAGAACCGCATCGCCAGCAATACGCAATTTGGCGCCGATGATGTCCTGTTCGAATGCAAAACCTCGCCCCAGCCCCAAGGCAGCACCTACAGCATCGGTGTCGAAGCGCTGCCGCGCCAGGCTCAGCTCGAAGCGATCCTTGAAACCGACCAGTACACCCCCGGCATTCACGCCGTAGTCGTCCACCTCAATGCGGGTGTAGAAGGCGCTGCCTCCGATCTGGTCCTCGGTGCCGTAGCCGCCGATCACCGCCCATGGGGTAAGGCCGCCACCCGCCGATCCCTCGATCTGGCTCACGCCACCTGTGAGAAGCAGCTTGCCTCCGAACCCCTGCGCCGCAGCACCAAAGCTGATGCAAGCGAGTATGAAACAGGCAAGTGCCAAGCCTGCGTTGTTCGTGTGACGCATGTTTCCGCTCCCCATCTCGACTCCGGCACTGTAGCAACCGTCCGTGCCGACATTGGGCCGTGAAGCGACGCAAACCTGCGTGAAGACGACCGAACCCAGCGGACAATCGGGCTCAGGCAGCACGCGCGGTTGACGGATCCTTGAAGAAGGGAGGCAGCCACGATTGTCCATGCTCGAATCGTTGCCAGGCGCCCTTGGGCTGGGCCAGCCGATCGGCAATGGCCCAAAGGACCAGCGGATTGGCACCCATGCCCAGATGACTGGCTGGCACAGCGATGCTTTCGTAGAGCGGATGCGTCTCCGCCATGCTGGTCTGCCAGGCCACCACACCGTCGGACTTGCTGAGGATGGCGGTTGTCGGGATATCCGGACGCTGGGCGCGCTGTGCGTGCAACTCGGGATCGTCCACGCTCAGGCCGCTGACCATTTCGAACAGCCGCCAGGCATGGCTGGCGCGCGGATCGCCTTGCAGTGGCGAGCCCAGGGTGATGACGCTGCGAACCTTGGTCACGTGCTGCGCCGCCAGGGCGCGCGCCATGGCGCCGCCCAGCGACCATCCGATGAGGGAGACCGAATCACCATGGCGGTCCTCGATCTGGTGCAATCGATCGACCAGGCGACGCACCACGTCCGGACGCGGTCCGATATTGAGGCCCTGATCCCAAGCGTAGGATTCGTAGCCCAGTTGATTCAGGAAGCGCCGCATGGGCCAGGTGCTGGCATCGCCAGCAACCAGCCCTGGCAAGACCATCACGGGATGCCCATCGCCACGCGGCGCGCGCTTCAGCAGCGGCCAGCTCAGGCCGAAGGCCGCCCACTCAAACACCGCCCTGCCCTCCAGGGCCAGCCAAAGGCGGGATGGTGGGCGCTGGCGCGTGGCTGGATCGTGCTCGGACATTGGTTCGGTCATTTCTCCAGTGTCTCCAGCGCGCGCTGCATTGCCTGTGACAGGCGTCCCGGATCGGGAACGGCGTTGCGACAGCAGGTCAGGCCGATATCCAGATGTCCGGCGTAGCTTTGTGCGGTGATGTTCAGGCCCAGACCATGGGTAACGATGGATAGCGGGTAGTAGGCATCCAGCCGCGTACCGGCGACGTAGAGCGGCAAAGGCGGCCCGGGAACATTGGAAATGACCAGGTTGGCGAGCAGTGGCAGTCGCTCGGCGACGCGCCCTTTGGCCCAGAGTCGCGACAGGCCCGATGCCCAGATTGGCGCGGCCAAACCAGGAAAGTCGGTGGGAAACAGTCCGCGCAGCGATCCAACCTGCTGTTTGACTTCGCTGGTGCTGGCAGCAATCGCCTTCAATCGGGCGATGGGATCTTCGATGTCGGTGTGCAGGGCACAGGGCAGCATCGACACCTGGTTGTTGACCTCGGTGTCGCCAGCGGCGCGCAGCGATACCGGCATGGCCGCGATCAGGCCAGCTTCGGGCAGGGCGTCGCGCCGAGTGAGGTAATCGCACAGCGCTTCAGCGCAGATGCCGAGCAAGACATCGTTGAGCGAAACGCCATGGCGCTTTGCCAGGGCCTTGATGCGCGGCAGATCGAAACGCAGGGTGGCGTAGCTGCGTGCGTCCCCGACCTGCTGATTGAGCACGGTTCTGGGTGCCAGCGAGATCCCGCGCCGCAGCCGCTCCAGCAGCTTCATGGGCTTGCGGGCTTGATCCACCACGACACGCACGGTTTCCGGAACCGCGCGCAGCAGGCGAGAAAATTGGCGAAGATTGCCGCGCAGGGCAGCATCGGCCCGTTCCCGGGTACCTGTCGCGGGCTCGTCCTCAGTCTGTCCGTTGCGACGCGGGCGATGTCCTGAGCCAACCGGACCCGGTTCGATATCCAGCAACACCCGGGCCAGCGCCACGCCGCCCTGCCCATCCAGCAGGGCGTGATGCACCTTGGCGTACAGGGCCAGGCTGCCATCCGCCAATCCGTCGATCACCACGAATTGCCAGAGCGGACGGTCGCGCGGCAAGGGTTCGGCGTGCAGCTTGGCCACCAGATCCGTGAGTTGTTTCTCGCCACCCGGGCTGCGCAGGCGCTGCGCCACGATGTGCCGTGAAAGATCCAGCTCAGCCAGTTCGGTCCACATCGGATGACCCAGATCCAGTGGCGCATCCTGCAGCAGGCGCCTCAGCGGCGCAGCCTGGTCGAGCCGAGCCGCAACGTGCGCGGTAAGCGCGCGGTGGAGGTTGAAGCCGCGCCGTTTGGGCGGCGTCAGCCGCATCAGGCTACCGACATGCATCGGCGTCCCGGCAGCCTCCAGATAGAGGAATACCGCATCAAGTCCGCTCAGCGTGGTCAGCTTGCTGCTCATTGAACGCCCGTCTTGAACCCCGCGCACTATAGGACGCCTCAGTGACGGGCGCGTTGTGCGCTGCGGCGAAACCGGGCCTTAACCGAAGGCAACAGGTTCTGTTCGGGTGTCGGAAATCGGGTCTCGGCCGCGTTACCTCCTATGACAGCGCACCCCGCGCTGGTACGGAGACGTTTCATGCGCCATCTCGCCCTTGGCTCCCTGCTGCTGTTTGCGCCCCTGGCTCAGGCTGTGGAATGCGGAACGGTGCTGGAACGCGATCTTCGCTTGAGCGCTGACCTGCTCTGCCATGGCGATGGCCCTGCCCTGACGGTGAGGCGCGCAGGTATCCAGATAGACCTGAATGGCTTCAGCCTGCGCGGCGATGGCCGGGGCACCGGCATCCTGGTAGAGGATGCCGCCGCGGTGACGTTGAGGGGCAACGGCAGCATTGAAGGCTTTGCTGATGGCGTCGAAGCCATTCGCGCCCCGCGTCTGATAGTCGACGGAATCGAGTTCCGCGATCTTGATTCGGGCCTGCTGCTGCACAACAGCTTTGCGGCCGAAGTGCGCAGCAACCGTTTCGAGAACATCGTCGGCCACGCGGTGAGCTCAAAGGCCCTCGAGTTTGCCGAGTTCACTATCGAAGGCGGACATCGCATCGTCGACAACCACATTGGCAATGCGGGCTTCGGCCTGCACCTGTGCGGCTATGACAGCGGCGGCTCACTGCTGCAGGGCAACCGGATGAGCGACATCAGCCAGATCGCCCTGCTGATAGAGGATGGCGCCGACGACAACCGCATTGTCGACAACCGCATTGAGCGCAGCACCGTGGCTGGAATAGCTTTGCGCGGCAGCAGCGGAAACTCGCTGCTCGACAACCAGCTGCAGGACGGCCGGGTCGGCATCTCGCTGGTGCCGCAGGCCGGCCCAGGTTGCGTATCGCGCGGCCCAGCCCTGGTCACGGCCAACCGCATCGAGGACAACCTCTTGTCTGGCCATCCGCGCCCGTTCGCTTTCGGCCAGCAGCGCCCGCGCGGTCCGGTCGGTCCGAACCGAATCCGCAACAATGTGGTGGTTGCCACGTCCGCGTCCGGGCAGGCAGACGTTGAAGCCGCTGGCCCGCTGCTGGCCGGCAGCCACGGGCTGCGCTGAACACCCGATCGCCGCCCGCGCGATCCGTGCTGGGCATAGGCACCTGCAACAAGAACGGCCCGGAATTCCGGGCCGTTTTCATGCTGCAAGCTGTGATCAGTTCGGCGGACGAATGCTGACCGGCGTCTCCCAGTCATAGACGATGGTGACCGAGTCGGTTTTGCCCTTCTCGCTGGAGACAATCCGAACCGGCTTGCCATTGCTCTGGCAGATCGACACCAGTGCCTCGCCGCTGCTGCGCATGCCCATGAACTCGCCACTTTGCGAGTAGCGGTAGTTCTTCGAATCGCAGCCCTCGACCTGCTCATCGCCTACGTACTCGACCTGGCCGATGGAGTCGATGCCCTTTTCCATCGCTTCGCCGGTGTAGCCCGCGATCATCTGCGACATGTTGACGGGCGAGCGCATCCACTGGCCGGAGGCGTTCATCCAGGTACCCTCGGGCAGCACGATGATCTCGACGTCGTCGGTCTTCATGTGAAAGCGGTCGGGTAGCTGCACTTTCATGTGCATGGTGACGTTGCCACGTTTCTCTTGCGTGGTGATCGTGGCGTTGTAGCTCTTGTCGCTCAGCACCTGGCGGAACGCAGCCTCAACGTCCTGGCGGGCATCGGCAAGCGCCGTGGTCGAGAGCGGCAACAGCAGTACGGCAAGCAGTGAATTCAGCTTCACAGTGGTCTTCCTCCTCGGGTGGTTGGCGGGTAGATGCTTCACTCCGCAGGTACGTCACAGGTTACCGCAACGCGACATTTCCGCCGCCTACGCTGGCACGGCACGCGCATCAAGGCGGAGAGGTGGCTACACTATGCCTCGCGTTCTCGCCGCCGGGCCTCATGCCTGTCGCGCGAAACGGGAGGGAAATCAAGTATTTCCGTCGACCGCGCCTGCTCGCGGCGCCGCTTGGCGCTGCGCGGGCGTCCGCTTTCGTCCTTACGGAGTCCGTTCCATGCTGTTCGAAACCCTGTCCCAAACCGCGCACGAACAAGTCGTCTTCTGTCACAACAAGGACGCCGGCCTCAAAGCCATCATCGCGATCCACAATACGGTGCTGGGACCAGCGCTGGGCGGTACCCGCATGTGGCCTTACGCCACAGAGGCGGAAGCGATCAAGGACGTGCTGCGCCTGTCGCGTGGCATGACCTACAAGGCGGCGGTCTCGGGCCTGAATCTGGGCGGCGGCAAGGCGGTGATCATCGGCAACCCGGCGACCGACAAATCCGAAGCGCTGTTCCGCGCCTTCGGCCGATTCGTCAATTCGCTCAATGGCCGCTACATCACTGCTGAAGACGTTGGCATCGACGTCAATGACATGGAATACGTGCTGAAGGAAACCGAGTTCGTCACCGGCGTGCACCAGGTGCATGGCGGCTCCGGCGATCCCTCGCCCTTCACCGCCTTCGGCACCCTGCAGGGCCTGATGGCCGCGCTGAACGTGAAGTTCGGCAATGAGGACGTCGGCAAATACAGCTATGCGGTACAGGGCGTTGGCCACGTCGGGATCGAGTTCGTCAAGCTGCTGCGCGAGCAGGGCGCCAAGGTATTTGTGACCGACATCAATGAGGAATCCGTGCGCCGCGCGGTCGATGAATACGGCTGCGAGGCCGTCGGCCTGGACGAGATCTACGACGTCGACGCCGACGTCTACTCGCCCACCGCGCTAGGCGGCACGGTGAACGAGAAGACCCTGCCGCGGCTCAAGTGCAAGGTGATCTGCGGCGCTGCCAACAACCAGCTCGCCACCGACGAGATCGGTGATGAACTGGAGAAGCGCGGCATGCTTTACGCGCCGGACTACGCGGTCAACGCCGGCGGCCTGATGAATGTCTCGATCGAGTTCGACGGCTACAACCGCGAGCGCGCCATGCGCATGATGCGCGGCATCTACTACAACCTCGGCAAGATCTTCCAGATCGCCAAGCGCGACGGCATTCCCACTTACAAGGCCGCCGACCGCATGGCTGAGGAGCGCATCGCCCAGATCGGCAAAATCAAGCTGCCGCACATGGGCAACTCGACGCCGCGCTTTACCGGGCGCAGCAAGGGCTGAGGCAACAGGTGAGAAAACCGGCGCGGGGCTGGCCTCACCGCCGCCCCGCGCTCGGCACCGAGGCTTCACCACGAAAGTGTCAGGCTTCGGAAAGTTGATTCACCGCCGGTCGATTACCGACCGGCTCCTGTAATACGAATCCAACGGCGTCCAAGCTCATGCATGCTTTTTCCCTCGGCGAAGACATCGACGCACTGCGCGAGACGGTTGCGCGATTTGCCGAGAGCGAAATCGCGCCGCGGGCAGCGCAGATCGACCATGACAATGCGTTTCCGCAGGATCTCTGGCCCAAGCTGGGCGACATGGGTTTGCTGGGTATCACCGTGCCCGGCGAGTTCGGCGGCTCGGAAATGGGCTACCTGGCGCATCTGGTGGCAATGGAAGAGATCTCACGCGCTTCCGGTTCTGTGGGACTGAGTTACGGCGCGCACTCCAACCTCTGTGTTTCCAATCTGTACGCCAACGGCAACGACGCGCAACGGCAGAAGTATTTGCCCAAGTTGTGCAGCGGCGAGCACAAGGGCGCCCTGGCAATGAGCGAGCCTGGTGCCGGCTCGGATGTGGTGGGCTCGATGGCCTGTCGCGCCGAGAAGCGCAGCGACCGCTGGGTGGCGAACGGCAACAAGCTGTGGATCACCAATGGACCAGAAGCGGACGTTCTGATCGTCTACATGCGCACCGCGGGCAAGGAAGCCGGCAGCCGCTGCATGACCGCCTTTCTGATCGAACGCGGCATGCCCGGGTTTTCCACCGCCCAGAAGCTCGACAAGCTTGGCATGCGGGGTTCGAACACCTGCGAACTGGTGTTCGAGGATTGCGAGATTCCTGGAGAAAACGTCCTGGGCGAGGTCAATCAGGGGGTGCGTGTACTGATGCGCGGCCTGAACACCGAACGCCTGGTGCTGACTGGCGGCCCGCTGGGGCTGATGCAGGCCGCTCTCGACATCACCCTGCCCTATGTGCGCGAGCGCAAGCAGTTCGATGCTCCGATCGGCACCTTTGGCCTGATGCAGGGCAAGATCGCCGACATGTACACGGCGCTGCAGTCGAGCCGCGCCTTCGCCTACCAGGTAGCGCGCAATTACGATGCCGGCCGGGATTCGCGCATGGACGCCGCCAGCTGCCTGCTGCATGCCAGCGAATCGGCCGTGCAGGTCGCGCTGGAAGCAATCCAGTCGCTGGGCGGAAATGGCTACATCAATGAATACCCGACCGGGCGACTGCTGCGCGATGCCAAGCTCTACGCCATTGGCGCCGGAACCAACGAGATCCGCCGCATGCTGATCGGTCGCGAGCTGTTCGCCGACAAGCAGTGAAGTCGCCGTAGCGCCTCAGTTGGCGTGCGTCAAAGCTACCGCCTGAAACGGGCGCCTGGCCGCATTTCACCTCGTCCGGACGTTGGCACCACAGACTTCAACCTGCTCCGCATCCAGCCAGCACGCTGTTCGGTCACGACTTGCTTCACGATACCTGTCACGTGTGTAAACTCCATGGGGCGTGAGCAACGCCACGGGGAGGCGATCGCAATGCAGTTTGCACCGGAGTTGGACGTCCGCGGGTCTGCCTGGAAGGTGCTCGTTGTCGATGACGAGCCCGAGATCCATCAGGTCACCCGGCTGGTACTGGGCGGCTTCCGTTTCGAGAAGAAACCCCTGCAGATTCTCTCGGCCTACAATGCTGCGCAGGCTCGCGCCATGCTGCTGGAGAATTCCGACATCGCAGTGATGCTGCTCGACGTGGTCATGGAGCATGACCAGGCAGGACTGGATCTGGTCCGCGAAGTGCGCGACGTGATGAAGAACCACAACCTGCGCATCGTTCTGCGTACCGGCCAGCCGGGGCAAGCGCCCGAGCACGAGGTGATCGCCGAGTACGACATCAATGATTACAAGGAAAAGACCGAACTCACCTCGCAGAAGCTCTCCACCACGATGTTCGCGGCCTTGCGAGGCTGGCGCGACATCCAGATCATCGAAGCCAACAAGCGCGGACTGGAGCGCGTCGTGGCGGCCTCGACCCATGTGTTCTCGCAGCAACGCTCGCATGAATTCGCCTCGGCCGTGCTCGCGCAGCTGGCCATCCTGCTGGACATGCGCGGTGGCGCGCTGTACTGCAAGATCGATAACCCCGGCGAAAGGCTGCCCGAACATTTTCGGGTGAATGCCGCCACCGGGCCCTATGAGCGCTTTGTCGAGCACCATGCCGAGGAAGACCTGCCCAAGCACGTTGCCGATTCCCTGCGTCACGCCTTCGAGTCAAAGAAGCACCTATTTCGCCATGACCACTACGTCCTGCATTTCATCGATAGCCATCGCTCGGAAAGTCTGCTCTACGTTGGCGAAGCCTGGGATCTGTCCGACCTGGATTACCAGCTTGTGGAGGTGTTTTGCACCAACGTATCGATTGCGTTCGAGAACCTGCACCTGAACCAGGAGCTGGCCGATGCGCAAATGGAAACCATCTGCCTGCTGGCAGGCGCGGCCGAATCGCGCTCCCAGGAGACTGCCAACCACGTCAAGCGGGTTGGTCAACTGGCCGACTTCCTGGCTCGTCTGGCTGGGCTTTCCGAGATCGAGGCCGAAAGCTATCGCTTTGCCGCGCCCTTGCACGACATCGGCAAGATCGGCGTGCCGGATGCCGTGCTCAACAAGCCGGGCCTCCACACAGCGGAGGAAACCGTGGTGATGCGTAGGCATGCCGAGATCGGCCACCGCATGCTGAGTGATGCCAAGCGCCCTCTGCTGCGCCTCGCCGCCGACATCGCCCTTAGCCATCACGAGAACTGGGATGGCTCAGGCTATCCCAACGGACTGGCTGGGGAGCATATTCCGCTGTGCGGGCGGATCGTGATGCTGGCTGACGTGTTCGACGCGCTGGGCAGCCGTCGCTGTTACAAGGAGCCGTGGCCCGAACAACAGATTCGCCAGTTCCTTGAAGAGCAGCGGGGCATGAAATTCGATCCGCGCCTGGTCGACCTGCTGTTTGAGAACTGGGACGAAGCGCAGGCAATCCGCGCCGGGCTTCCTGACCGGTAGCGCACGCTCCGGAATCAGGTCGGAGTCGCTGGGCCGATTCCCAGGGGAATGCTGATGCTGAAGTAGACGCCCTGCCCCGGCGCACTGTCGAACTCGATGCTGCCACGCAGCACCTGGGTGACCAGGTTGAAGACGATGTGCATGCCGAGTCCAGATCCTCCCTGGCCGCGACGCGTGGTAAAGAACGGCTCGAAAATTCGCCGCCTGGCGTCTTCGTCCATGCCGCGTCCGTTGTCGGAATAGCTCAGTACAACCGCGTCCCCGCGACGCGTTCCCTCGATGCGGATCTCGCCGATCTGGCCTTCCTCGAAGGCGTGGATCACTGAATTCATCACCAGATTGACCACGACCTGGTAAAGCGCGCCGGGCTGGGTGACAAAGCTCAGCCCGGTTGGGCAAACGACCTCTATCCGGTGACCTGCCCGCCTCAGGGTCGGGCGCAGCGAAGTCAGGATCTCGTCCAGGTATTCCGCCAGCTCTATCTCGCGCGGCGCCTCGCTTCCCTGGTCCACGGCAACCTGCTTGAAGCTCTTGACCAGCTTGTCGGCGCGTCCGAGGTTGCGCAGGATGATCTCGCTGCTCTCGAGCGCGGTGCGCTGGTAGTTTTCCAGATCTGATCGCTTGAGCTCGTTGCCTTCCAGCAGGTTCTGCAAGCGCCGGGTTTCGACCTGCAGATGTGAGGCCGCGGTCACGCCAACACCGAGCGGGGTGTTTATTTCGTGCGCAACGCCTGCAACCAGTCCGCCCAATGCGGCGAGTTTTTCCGATTCGACCAAGTGGATCTGGGCCAGTTTGAGGTCGGCGATGGTCTGCTGCAGCCGCTGGTTCGCCTGGCTCAGTTCGCTGGTGCGCGATTCGACGCGAGTCTCCAGGTCCTGGTTGAGGCGCTGCAACTCAACCTGACTGCGCTGCAGCGCATCGGCATCGCCGATGGTTCCTGCAATACGCAATGCACGCCCGGTGGCGTCCCGCTCGGCAACCCTGCCGCGCGCCCTGACCCAATGCCAGTTGTCGGTCAGATCCCGTATCCGATAGGTCATCTCGAAACTTTCGTTGCTGCCCATGAGGTGCGCGGCGAATGCAGAATCGAAGCCTTGAACATCATCCGGGTGCATCAGCCTGCGCAGGCTGGTCGCGGTTGCGCCCCCTTCGGGAGTGGCTGCGATAAACGGCAATGGATTCTCGCGCCGCAAGGCACCAGATCGCAGATCGATGTCCCAGAGTTCATCACCCGTGCCCCACAGAGCAAGTTTCAGGCGCTCTTCACTCTGTCGCAGACTGCGCTGGGCACTGCGCCTCTCCCGGCGGCGTGCCATCACCATACCGATGAAAAGCGCGAACAGCCCCAGTGACGCCAGCGCATAGAGTGCAATTGCCCAGGGCGACTGCCATGGCGCGGGATCAACCAGCAGCGCGATCACCGTTTCGGGACCAGGCTGGTCATCGCGCAGCGCCTGGACGCGAAACTGGTAGCTGCCAGGCTCCAGATTGGTATAGGCCGCGATCCGGCGGCGGGGATCTGCCGCGCGCCAATCGTGATCGAACCCGTCCAGGCGAAAGCGGTAGCGCAGGCTGTCGGATGCGGCGAAAGCAAGCGCGGAAAAATCCAGGCTGATATCGCGCGCCGGATGGCGCAGATGCAGGCTGCCGGTGCCGCGCAAAACGTCGGCCAGCGAGAGCGGATCAACATCCAGGCCGGTCGCGCCAATACTGGTTGCCCGGACGATGGCAACTGCCCCCGGCTGGCGTTTGTCGGCGATGCGCATGGGATCAAAAAGGGTCAGTCCCCGCAGTCCGCCAAATGCAATGCTGCCGTCCGGCAAACGCGCGTTGCTGCTGATGAAGTAACCGCTGGGCTGCGCGCCCTCGCGTCCACCGTAGTTCTCGATCGATCCGCTGAGTGGGTCGAGCCGGCTGATCCCCACCGTGGTGCTGATCCAGAACCGCCCGGCCGCATCCTCGAACATGCCGCCAATCGCATCTGCACCCAGGCCGTCGGCGCGTGACACGCGCTCGAAACGATAGGCGCCTGGCGTGTCATCGACCATGCGGTTCAGACCTGCTCCCTGGGTGCCCAGCCAGAGCTGGCCACGAAGATCCTCAAAGATGACGGTGATGGTGTTGCTGCTGAGTGCGTGCGGATCATCCGGGCGGGCTTCGATACGTTCGAATCGATCGTCCTCCAGCCAGCGATTCAGACCGCCAGGACGCAAGGCCACCCAAAGCCGACCCCGGCTGTCTTCGAACAGGCTGTTGACGGTGGAGCCACCGAGGGACCCTGGATCCTCGGGGTCGTGGCCCATGTTCTCGAACTGGGTGCAGCCGTCGCAAAGGCGGCTCAGTCCGGCGTCCTGGGTTCCCACCCAGAGATTGTTCTTGCCGTCGGCGTAGGCGTACAGCAGATGATTGCTGGCCAGACTCGATGGATTGGCGGGATCGTGCAGAAACCGGTCAAAGCCCAGGCCATCTTCGCGAAGGCGATTCAGTCCTCCGCCCTGGGTCGCGGCCCACAGCCGACCGCTACGGTCACGCATGACGTACTGCACGAAATTGTGCGAAAGACTGGAAGGATCATCAGGGTCATGCCGGTAGTGCTTGAGCAGGCCACGTTGCACGTCGAAATGCGCCAGACCCTCATTCGGCGGCATGCCAAGCCAGAGACTGCCGTCTGCGTCGGCCCAGACGCTGGCCACCACATCCGACGGCACCCCCACAGGTGACTCAGGGTCGCTCGCGATCGACCCGAACGCCTCGGTGTCGGGATCGAACAGTCCAACGCCACGAGTCCAGGTGCCAACCCATAGCAAGCCATCCCTGCCTTCCATCAGGCTGTGAACCCGACTGGCCGGCAGCGCGCCAGGTGATCCAGGACGCTGCCGCCAGGTTCGCAGGCCGCCGCCATCGGCATCAAAACGGTTGAGTCCGTTGTTGGTGGCAACCCAGAGGCGTCCTCGACGATCACGCAGCAGATTGCGTACCGCGTCATCGGCAATGCGGTGCTGTTGCGCGCCGCGACGATGCAGGCGGTCAATCAGGCTGCCGTCCGCCGCATGCTGGAATAGGCCACGCTCATTTGACCCAACCCAGAGCGTCATATCGGCGTTCTGCAGCAGATCGTAGGCATCGTGCGGCTGGCCACGCTCGTCACGCAGCACTTCCCCACACGCTTGCGCGCGCGGACAGCGCCACGCGCCGTGGCGCGCGGCGATCAGCAGGCTTCCATCAGCACCGGCGCGCAGCGATCGTACCTGGCCGATGTTTGAAGGCAGGCCGAGGTCTGGACGGGACCATTGACCATCCCAGCGCTGCACGTGTCCGTTGGCCGTTCCCACCCACAATCCCAATTGCGGGTCGTGCAGCAGGCTGCCGATCTGGTTGCTCAACAGTCCTCTGGCACTCTCGCTGCCGTGTTGAAAGCGCTCGATCGAACCATTGGCCGCATCGCGACGCGCCAGGCCACCGGCCTGTGTGCCGATCCACACCGACCCATCTGCATGTGCCGCCAACGCGGTGATGTGGTTGTCACCGATTCCATCGTCCGTACCGACGCGGTGCCTGAAGATCTCGAAGTCGTGACCGTCATATCGCACCAGTCCGTCCTGGGTACCGATCCAGACAAAGCCGGCGGCATCCTGAACCAAGGCTCGCGCGGTTGGCTGCGGCAAACCCTGCTCGATGCCCAGTGCATGAAAGCGCACCCGCTCCAGTGCCACGCTGCTGTCACTGGCGAAAGCGTCCATGCCCAAGGCAGCCAGCAGCAACACCTTGGCTAGGACGATGCATTGGCGTGATGCCCCCATGCCCCCAAGGCTACTACTGCCGAAAGCCGACCGCACCCCATATCGCGGCCAGGCATGGCAGGCTTTATGCTGCGCTGCGATAATCGGGCGGTTACAGCCCTTCCCCTCTGCATTCGGAGCTGCCATGTCGAACGTCGTAATTGCCGGTGCCAAGCGCACCGCCATCGGTTCATTCCTCGGCCAGTTCACCGGCGTGCCTACAACCAAACTCGGCAGCACCGCTATCGCCGCAGCGCTTGAACAATCGGGTATCAGCGGCGATGACGTGTGTGAAGTGATCATGGGCTGTGTGTTGCCTGCAGGTCTCGGCCAGGCGCCAGCGCGTCAGGCCTCACTGGGGGCCGGATTGCCGGTAGCTGCGGGCTGCACCACGATCAACAAGGTGTGCGGTTCGGGTATGAAGGCAATCATGCTGGGTGCTGATCTGATCAAGGCGGGTTCGGCCAAGATCGTGATCGCCGGCGGCATGGAGAGCATGACCAATGCCCCGCATCTGTTGAACGGCTCACGCAGTGGCGTGCGCTACGGCAGCGCCGAACTGCTCGATCACATGGCCTGGGACGGCCTGACCGACCCGTACAAGGGCGAAGCCATGGGCGTGTTCGGCGAGATGTGCGTCGAGAAACTTGGCTTCACCCGCGAAGGCCAGGACGCCTTTGCAGCTGAGAGCGTGCGCCGCGCACTGGCCGCGCAGGCCTCGGGCGCCTTCGCCGCAGAAATCACTCCGGTGACCGTTGCCGGCCGCAAGGGCGACACCATTATCGACAGCGACGAACAGCCCGGTCGCTGCAGCATCGAGAAGATTCCCACCTTGCGCGCGGCCTTCAAGAAGGACGGCACCATCACCGCCGCCAGTTCGTCCAGCATCTCTGATGGCGCAGCCGCCACCGTGCTGATCAGCGAGGACGATGCCAAGGCGCGCGGCCTCACCCCGCTGGCGCGCATCCTCGGATACACCACGCATTCGCAGGCACCAGAATGGTTCACCACGGCGCCGGTCGGCGCCATCGATGCCCTGCTCAAGCAGCTTGGCTGGAAGGTGGACGATGTCGACCTGTTCGAAATCAATGAGGCCTTTGCCTGCGTCGCGATGGCGCCAGTGAAGGAGCTCGGCATTCCGCACGACAAGCTCAACGTCAACGGCGGTGCCTGTGCTCTGGGCCATCCCATCGGCGCCACCGGCGCGCGCCTCGTGGTAACCCTGCTGCATGCCCTGAAAGCGCGCGGCGGCAAACGTGGCATCGCCGCACTGTGTATCGGCGGTGGCGAAGCCACCGCCATCGCGCTGGAAGTTCTCTGATTTACCACCCAACCAAAGGAGCGCACCGTGAACAAGTTTCTGCCACTGATGATCGCCACCCTCGCATTCGGTCTTGCCGCCTGCCAGCCGGAAAAAACCCCGGCCGAGAAGGCCAAGGAATCTGCCCAGGCTGCCGCCGATTCGATGAAGGAAGCCGGCAAGCAGGCAGCCGATGCCGCCAAGCATGCTGCTGACGCTGCCCAGGCGAAGGCTCAGGAAGCCAGCGACGCCGCCAAGGCGAAGATGGACGAGGCCGGTGACAAAGCGAGCGAAGCGCTGAACGAAGCCGGTGAGGCGATGGACGAAGCCGCCGACAAGGTCAAGGAAGCGGTTGATGAAGCCACGCCAGACAAGGACGACTGACGCTCCATCTGCCTGACCACCAAGCCCAGGGACACCATGCCAGTCATCCAGAGCCACATCGATCCGCGCTCGCCCGAGTTTCTCGACAATCGGGAGCACCTCAAGGCGCTGGTCGAGGAGCTCGATCGGCGACTGGCACGTGCCGCCCTGGGCGGCGGTGAAAAGGCCCGCGACAAACATGCGGCGCGCGGCAAATTGCTGCCGCGCGACCGCATCGCCGGACTGCTTGATCCCGGCTCTCCGTTCCTGGAGATCGCACCGCTGGCGGCCGAAGGCATGTACGACGATCAGGCGCCAGCGGCCGGCATGATTGCCGGTATCGGCCGGGTGCACGGCATGGAAGTGCTGGTGATCGCCAATGACGCCACGGTCAAGGGCGGCACCTACTTCCCGATGACGGTGAAGAAGCATCTACGCGCGCAGGAAATCGCGCGTGAGAACCATCTGCCCTGCGTCTATCTGGTCGACTCCGGCGGCGCCTTCCTGCCGCTGCAGGATGAGGTATTTCCCGACCGCGAGCATTTCGGGCGGATCTTTTACAACCAGGCCCGTCTGTCCGCCGAGAACATTCCACAGATCGCCGTGGTGATGGGTTCCTGCACCGCCGGTGGCGCCTATGTGCCGGCAATGTGCGACGAGTCCATCATCGTCAAGGAACAGGGCACCATCTTCCTGGGTGGTCCACCGCTGGTGAAAGCCGCCACGGGCGAAGTCGTGGACGCCGAGTCGCTCGGAGGCGCCGAGGTGCATACCTCGGTGTCAGGGGTTGCCGACCACTTCGCCGAGAACGACCGCCATGCGTTGCAGATCGCGCGCGACATCGTGCAGCACCTGAACCGGCGCAAGCGCTTGCCGGTGGCGCTGGAAGCGTCCCGCGAGCCGCGTTATCCGGCGGAGGAGCTCTACGGCGTGATTCCGCGCGATACCCGCCGCCCCTTCGACATCCGCGAAGTGATCGCACGCCTCGTCGATTCCAGTGAGTTCCAGGAATTCAAGGCGCGCTACGGCAAGACCCTGGTCTGCGGTTTCGCCCATATCTATGGCATGCCGGTTGGCATCGTCGCCAACAACGGCATCCTGTTTTCGGAAAGCGCGCTGAAGGGCGCGCATTTCATCGAGCTGTGCAACCAGCGCGATATCCCGCTGGTGTTCCTGCAAAACATCACGGGCTTCATGGTCGGCAAGAAGTACGAGAACGCCGGCATCGCCAAGGACGGCGCCAAGATGGTCACCGCGGTGGCCTGCTCGCATGTGCCCAAATTCACCGTGGTGATCGGCGGCAGCTTCGGCGCCGGCAACTACGCCATGTGCGGGCGTGCCTACGGGGCGCGCTTCCTGTGGATGTGGCCGAACTCCCGCATCAGCGTGATGGGCGGCGAACAGGCGGCCAGCGTGCTGGCCACGGTGAAACGCGACGGCATCGAGGCATCCGGCAAGCAGTGGACGGTGGAGGAAGAGGAGGCTTTCAAGTCGCCGATCCGCGAGCAGTACGAGCAGCAGGGTCATCCCTACTACGCCAGCGCACGGCTCTGGGACGACGGCATCATCGATCCGGCCGATACGCGTCGCGTGCTGGGCCTGGCGGTTTCCGCCAGCCTGAACGCCCCGATCGAGAAGGGCCGCTTCGGCGTTTTCCGCATGTAGGGTGGGCCTTGGCCTGAGGTCTCCCCACAAAGATCACGCGGCCAGCTTTCGGATTTGGTCCACCTCGGTGAGGATGATTTGTCTGAGCGTGAGTCGGTTGCAGGTTAGGTAGCGATGCGGGTCCTTTAGCCAGGCC